>CAUJHF010000018.1 GCA_963204745.1 Pseudomonadota bacterium | reverse complement strand
TATCGTCGGCTTCAGCCTGCTCAGCCCCTTCGAGCAGATGACCCAGCTCAGCAGCCTGTCCTGTTCACTCAATGCCGCACACAGTCGCCTGATGGGTCGGCGCATGATGGTGGACTTCGCGCGTTCCACCACCGGCGACGGGTTCTACATCTGGAACCGCGGGGCTGGACTCGAGGCCAACACCAACCTCTACCATTTCATGCATCTGGTCCTGGCCGACAATGCCATCGCACGGCAGAAGGGCGTGAGTCGGACCGTGCCGCTGTTGCTCACCAGCTTTCATGTCGGCAACTGCTACGAGTTCCATCACGCCGAAGGTCTCAACCCGACCATGTACTGCGACATCGTCGGCGACGTTACCATCGAACTTGCGCGCATGGTCGAGCATGCAATGCCCGGTCAGATCCTGGTCGGCGATTTCGCACTGGAAACCATCAGTCAGCAACCAGTGGAGGGCGACATCTTCGATGCCATCAGCTTCATCGAGCAGGCGCAGAACAGTCTGTCACAGCTCAACGGACTGGAACTGTCCGGCGACGCCGTCGAGTCCATCAAGTGCTACCTCACCGGACAGGCCTGTGCCGACGGCACCTTCACCATCCGCAAGCTCGCCATCCACGACAAGCACGGACGCACCCGCAACGCCTTCAACGCCAAGGTCAACATCCACCGCCGCGGCGCCACGCCGATCCTGCTCGGCATCGAAGACAAACTTCTATGTGATGACGAACGGTACGCCGTGACGCGGGCGCATGTGGTGAGGGATGGGACGTAAGGCGACGACTGAAACTGCGCGCTTGCACGGTGACCCCAATAGGTGGCAGACATAATCTCGCTGATACCACCATATTCACTGCTGGCCTGATGCCTGCCGACAACCCACCATGCCTGGCGTGAAAACCCTACAGAATATATTGCAAGGCTGTATCGCATAGCGATACACTCCAAGATGATCCGCAGTTTTCGACACCGTGGACTGGAGCAGTTCTTTCTTAGCAGCTCGAAAGCTGGTGTCCAGCCCAAGCATGCCAACCGGTTACGACTGCAGCTAGCCCGGCTCGATACTGCGAGTGGTTCCGACGATATGGCGCTGCCGGGCTGGCGCCTGCACCCGCTGAAGGGTGAGTCGGCCGGACATTGGGCAGTATGGGTAGATGAGAATTGGCGGCTGACCTTCCGATTTGTTGGTACAGACGCAGAAGTCCTCGACTATCAGGACTATCACTGAGGGCACGAAGCATGACGCGAATGCATAACCCACCGCACCCCGGCGAGATACTCCGCGACACGGTGCTGCACGCCGATAGTGGCCTGACACTCACAGCCTTTGCTGAACGCTTGGGCGTATCGCGTGTCGCCCTGTCGCGTGTAGTCAACGGCCATGCCGCCGTGAGCGCAGAACTGGCGATCCGCCTGGCCGCTGCACTCGGCGGCTCTGCCGAGTCCTGGCTGCGGATGCAGGTGGCCTACGACCTATGGCATGCGCAGAAGAACCGGCGGCCAAAGATTCGCAGACTGACCGAGTTTGCCGATCGAAAGGCGCTCTGATCGCGCACAGCGCAAGGTGGCCTTGCCCCCATCTCCACTGGCGCTCAGGCCAAGCGCAACGTCGCTTTACGACTTCCAGCAGGGCGAGCGTCCCGCCTTCGACTTGTTCTTTACGGCGACCTTTGCCGCGAGCGTTTCCAGAGATTACGCCCAATCGCCAGCAAACCAGTGGCGAGCAATGCACCTGTCGGAGGCAGCGGCACAACCGTTACTTGGATACTTTCTAATCCCGCTTGGAGTCCAGCCAAACTAACCCACTGCGAGCTATCAGGGTTTGAAGCATCATCAACACCAGCCCAGATATATCCCCCGGGCCACTGCGCTGGATACACCGGCAAGGTCAGCTCATCCGAGTCGATTATGCTATTCCCGGGTCCTAATAGAACAAGCGCGTAGTTCATGCGAATGTTTGACGTCGGATCGAGCAAGAATGTTTCGGCTGCCCACATATCAACCAGGGACGAACCATCCCAGAGAGTACGATCATCGTAGACATCGATCTTGTTACTTGCGTACGCTGGAAGCGTAGTCTCTCCAATGGATAGCGTGATGCTCGAAATGGCTCCGACGTATAGGCCGACGTTGGGGTCTGTATCAGAGTCCGCCGTTGCGCTCTCATACGAAAACGATAAAACAAGTTTGGTGTCACTAGACGGATGAGGGAACGGCAGAAGATTTGACGGATCGGTAACAACCGGGAATTGGCCAATCGCCACGACATTCACTGTCGCGGCATAGCTCGGAATACCGCCTAACGTGAGGCTAAGCAGCATTGCGGCGATTCTTCGCTTGTTCATGTGGCGCCCATTCTCGTAAGTTCTGACGCTGCGCCTCCTTCAGCAAAGCTGACTATACGGGGTTACCGCATCACCCGGGAAGGCGAGAGACATAATCCCCCACAATCCCCCGGATTCGCCGCTGGCCGCCATGCCGGCGGCAGTCGATCATCGAGACATGGATGATTCAGTCAGGGAACGGTTTAAGGAGTTGATCCGCTATCTCGACCCTGAGACACGGGAGATCGTGCGCGACCTGGTGCGCCGGTTCGTAGCGATGGAGGAACATCATTAAGGTAATCGAGAAGCGTCGGCACTGAGCGTATCAGGCCGGCGTGCAACGCCCAGGCGAGGAGTACGCGAAAGGCTGCTGAAAGTATGCCCAGAAGTGTGCCTAGCGCGAGTTTCTGACCTGCTGCCCTGCTCGTAACTCTTTGTTTTTATTGGTCGGGGCGACAGGATTTGAACCTGCGACCCCCTGCACCCCATGCAGGTGCGCTACCAGGCTGCGCCACGCCCCGACTTTATTCCGGTACCTGCTGAACAGGCATTGATGCCCCTCAACAGGGCGTGAATTGTACGCGGAAAGACGGTCAGAACGCCAAGTCAGCGACGCAGCAGGCGCAATACTTCTTCGAGTTCGAGGCGCAGCTGACGGATGATCTGCTGGCTCTGGGTCGTATCGACCCGGGCTTCTTCGCCGGTGAGCTTCTGGCGGGCCCCACCGATGGTGAAACCCTCGTCATAGAGCAGACCGCGGATCTGGCGGATAACGAGCACGTCCTGGCGCTGGTAGTAGCGGCGATTTCCGCGGCGCTTGACGGGCTTTAGCTGCGGGAACTCCTGCTCCCAGTAACGCAGCACGTGCGGCTTGACCGCACAAAGCTCGCTGACCTCACCGATCGTGAAGTAGCGCTTGCCCGGAATCGGGGGCAGTTCGTCGTTATTCCCCGGCTCCAGCATAGGCCTCTACTCGGGTCTTCAGTTTTTGTCCGGGACGAAACGTGACAACACGTCGCGCCGTGATGGGAATTTCTTTCCCCGTTTTCGGATTACGGCCTGGCCGTTGATTTTTGTCTCGCAGGTCGAAGTTGCCGAATCCGGAAAGCTTTACCTGCTCGCCGCTGGCCAGTGAGGCACGCAATTCTTCAAAGAACAACTCGACGAGCTCGCGGGCCTCGCGTTTGTTGAGTCCCAGTTCATTGAACAGAGACTCGGCCATATCTGCCTTGGTGAGAGCCATGCTCATTATTTTTTTACTCGTTATTCTCTTAGCCGGGCGTCGAATTTCATGGCCAGATGAGTGACGACACCGCTGATGATTTTCTCGATATCAGCGTCGGTAAGCGTGCGGGATGTTTCCTGCAAAATCAAGCCCAAAGCAACACTCTTTTGACCACTTCCGATGCGTTTGTCAGCGAAGATGTCAAATACCACGACATCTTTCAGCGCCGTTCCGGCAGCCTCGGCAACCGCCGCCAGCAAATTGCCAGCGGGTATCTCGCTCGCCACGAGGATGGCGAGATCACGGCGCACCGCCGGGAAACGTGAGAGGCCCTGATAACGCCGCGGCCTGGCACGACTGAGTGCTTCTGCATCCATCTCGAAAAGCACGGGCGATGCAGGCAATTCAAGCGCTGCGCGCAATGCCGGGTGCAAGACACCGAGCCAACCGGCAGGCACACCATCGCGCAGGATCCGTGCCGTCTGCCCGGGCTGGAGCGCGGGATGTTCTGCCGCCACAAAATCCAGGCTGGACTGCTCACCAGACAGCCGCAGCAAGGCCTCAACGTCGGCTTTCACATCGAAGAATCCGGCCGAAGCAGGCTTTGTATCCCATTGTTCCGGAATGACATTGCCGATAGCGACACCGGCGACGACGGTCTGCTCCGACAGCGCATCGGCACCGGCAGGAGTGAAGCGCACGCCGGCCTCAAAGAGACGAACGCGGTTCTGCTGACGCGCCAGATTATGACGAACCGCATTGATCAGACCAGGCCACAGGGTCTGCCGCATCACTGCGAGTTCAGCGGAAATCGGATTGACCAGCGGAACGCCCCGGGTGCCGCCTGCAAACTGCGAATCGAGATCACCGTCGATGAAACTGTAGGTGATCGCTTCCTGGTAGCCGCGCTCGACCAGCACGTTTTTCAATCGGTCGAGGCCGACCACGCTGTCGCTCGCCGTACCAAGCCGGGTGGTCTGCTGACCCGGAAGTTCCCCGATGCGGTCGTAGCCACGTATCCGTGCGATCTCTTCGATCAGGTCGACTTCAATCGCGATATCAAAACGGAAGGATGCAGCCCGGACCTGCCAGCCCCAGGTATTGCTTTCCTGGTGCTGGAGATCCTCAAGACTCTGTGCCGGCACCTGATCGCCCCCGTGCTGTGCTTCGACCAGCATATCGAGCCGTTGCAGGATATCGACCACCTCTGTATCCGGCACTTGGTGACCCAGCACCTGCGCCAGACGCTCACGTCGCAAAAGCACCGCCGGAATGCGCTTGTCTGCCAGCGCACCCGATACGCTCGCTGGTCCGGGCTTGCCACCGGTGATGTCCAGCAAGAGCGCCGTGGCCCGCTCGATAGCTGCAAGCTGGCCGGCCGGATCAACACCGCGTTCAAAGCGCGTTGCCGCATCCGTCTGCAAACCGAAGCGGCGCGCGCGCCCCGCGATAACTGCCGGTCGGAAGAATGCCGACTCCAGCACCACGTTGCGCGTGCCCTCCGTCACTCCGGTACCTGCGCCACCCATGATGCCGGCCATGCCGACAGCGCCGCGTGCATCAGCGATAACGAGCACATTGGCATCAAGTTCCGCTTCGTCACCGGTCAGTAACTGAAGTTTCTCGGCTGGCTGGCCGCGCCGGACTGTCAGATCACCGGACAGGGTATCCATGTCATAGGCATGCAGCGGCTGGCCCAGCTCGATCATCACGAGATTGGTTACGTCGACCACCGGGTTGATGCTGCGGATACCGCTACGGCGCAAGCGCTCGCGCAGCCAGAACGGGCTCGGCACATCGCTGCGCACGCCGCGGATCACGCGGCTGACAAAGACCGGACAGTCATCCGGACTGCCGATCGTCACCGGAAAGACTTCGTCGATGAGGGCAGAGACCGGCGCGGTTGCCGGCGCGCGAAACGGCACACCGGTTGCTGCGGCCAGATCGCGCGCAACACCCGCCACGCAGAAACAGTCAGCCCGGTTGGGCGTGATTTTCAGGTCGATAATCTGGTCGTCAAGCCCCAGGGCTTCAGCTACCGGCACACCGGGCTTGAGACTGGCATCCAGCTCCAGCAATCCATCGGCCTTTTCGGCCAGGCCGAGCTCGGTTGCAGAGCACAGCATGCCCTCCGAGGCCTCGCCGCGCAGTTTGGCCGGCTTGATCAGCGTACCGTCAGGCAGCTTCGCGCCGATACACGCCACGGGATAGACGCCGCCGACCTGCACATTGGATGCGCCGCAGACGATCTGCAATGGCGCAACGCCTGCATCCACACGACAGATGCGCAGACGGTCGGCATTAGGATGTGGCGTCACTTCGAGCACGCGGCCAACGACGACGCCCGGCAAGGGCGGTGCGGCCGGATCAAGGCTCTCGACCTCCAGACCCTGCATAGTCAATTGATGCACAAGGGCAGCGGTATCTCCCGCAGGGTTTGCATACTCGCGCAACCAGTGTTCACTGAACTTCACGGCATGCCCATCAGTTGAACTGGCGCAGGAAGCGCAAGTCGTTTTCAAACAGCAGGCGGATATCGTCTATGCCGTACTTGAGCATCGCCAGACGCTCGATGCCGATACCGAAGGCATAGCCGGTGTATTTTTCCGCGTCGATGCCCGCATTGCCGAGCACCTTCGGATGCACCATTCCGCAACCGAGCACTTCCAGCCAGCGCCCTGACTCGGAGAGTATGTCCACCTCCGCAGATGGCTCCGTGAACGGAAAGTACGAGGGTCGGAAACGCAGTGTTGCCGAACGTTCAAAAAAACGCTCGATGAACTCATGCAGGATCGCTTTGAGGTTGGCAAAACTCACGTCGGTATCGATCACGAGCCCTTCAACCTGGTGAAACATCGGCGTGTGCGTCATGTCGGAATCGCAGCGATAGACGCGGCCCGGTGCGATAAGGCGCAGTGGCGCGCCTTGCTCCAGCATCACGCGTACCTGCACCGGCGAGGTATGCGTGCGCAGCAGTTTTCCCGAAGGCATATAAAAGGTGTCGTGCATCGCACGCGCCGGATGGTCTTCCGGAATATTCAGCGCCGTGAAGTTGTAGAAGTCGTCTTCGACCTCGGGACCTTCGCTGACCGTAAAACCGGCGGCACCGAAGATGGCCTCGATGCGCTGCCGGGTCTGCGTGACCGGATGCAGGCCGCCGGCCTGCTGACCGCGGCCCGGCAGACTCACATCGACGGCATCGGCAGCCAGCGCATCGCGAAGGGCATCCGCCTCGAGCGCAGAACGGCGCTCATTCAGTCCGGTTTCCAGGGCATCCCGGGCAGTATTGATCACCTGCCCTGCTGCACGCCGCTCGGCATCCGGCAAGGTGCCGAGCTGCTTCAGCAGCGCCGTCAGCTCGCCCTTCTTGCCCAGATAGCGGACACGCACGGCATCGAGTAGCGCGAGATCACCCGCAGCGGCAAGTTCCGCTCTGGCACGGGCCAACAGCGACTCGATGTCATGCATGGGAAAAGCCCCCGGCAAGAGCCGGGCCCGGGCAGGTACTTACCGGCTCCGGGCCCCTGGGCATTGCTGGTCAGGCAGCAGCGCTGAGACTGGCCTTGGCCTTCTCGGCCAGAGCACCAAAGGCTGCGGCATCATGCACAGCGAGGTCAGCCAGCATCTTGCGATCCACCTCGATGCCGGCTTTCAGCAAGCCATTCATGAAACGGCTGTAGGAAAGACCATGCAGACGGGCAGCGGCATTGATGCGCGTGATCCACAGTGCACGGAACTCACGTTTGCGCACGCGCCGGTCGCGGAACGCGTACTGGCCGGCCTTGATGACGGCCTGCTTGGCTGTCTTGTACAGCTTGCTCCGGGCCTGGGACATGCCCTTGGCCTTCTTGAGCATCTTCTTGTGACGGGCCTTGACCGTCACACCACGTTTTACTCGTGCCATGAATCGGTCCTCCTCAGGTGTACGGCAACATTTTCCGGACGGCAGGAACGTCGCATTCAGCGATCTGGTTCATCGAACCCAGCTGGCGCTTACGCTTCGAGCTCTTTTTCGTCAGGATGTGGTTGAGATGGGACTGCGCGCTCTTGTAGCCGTTCGCAGTTGCCCTGAAGCGCTTGGCCGCGCCCCGGTTGGTCTTCATTTTAGGCATTGTCGTCTCCTGTAGCCTGAACCGAACCGGGATTGGCCGGGGCAGGCGGGTTCCGGTATCACCGACAGCACGATTGCTGGCGGCAACTGCCGTCACTCTCTTCTAATTGCCGTCACTCACTTCTTCTTGGGTGCGATGACCATGACCATTTGCCGGCCTTCCATCCGGGGAAACTGTTCAACGGTCCCTATGGCCTCAAGGTCCGCTCGGACCTTCTGCAGGAGCTGCACGCCGATCTCCTGATGAGCCATCTCCCGGCCACGAAACCGCAAGGTTACCTTGGCCTTGTCTCCCGCCTCGAGAAACCGGGTGAGATTACGCATCTTGATCTCGTAATCACCCTTGTCGGTTCCGGGACGGAATTTTATTTCCTTTACCTGGATCTGCTTCTGCTTGCGCTTCGCTGCGTGCGCCTTCTTGTTCGTTTCGAACAGGAACTTGCCAAAATCCATGATGCGGCAAACGGGTGGCACTGCGGTCGGTGAAATTTCGACCAGATCCATTGCCGATTCAGATGCCAACTGCAAAGCAGCCTCACGGGACAGCACGCCAACCTGTTCGCCATCACTTCCGATGACGCGAATCTCTTTGGCCTCGATCTCGTCGTTTCGGCGCACTCGTTTATTCGCAGCGATACGTCAGTCCTCCATTAAATTACGGCCACGGCTCGCGATCTCGGCTGTAAGGCGCTGGATCAGCTGCTCCAAAGGCATGCTGCCCAGATCCTTGCCGCTTCGCGTGCGCACGGCCACTTCAGTGTTTTGCGCTTCACGGTCCCCGACCACTACCAGGTAGGGAACGCGCTGCAGGGTATGCTCGCGAATCTTAAAGCCAATCTTCTCATTCCTCAAGTCCACCGTGGCGCGAACACCCTGATTTTTCAGGACTTCCTGAATGGTCCCGGCATACCCGGCCTGCCGGTCAGTGATATTCAGGATCGCAACCTGCACCGGCGCCAGCCAGGTGGGCAGACGGCCGGCATGGTGCTCAAGCAGAATGCCGCAGAAACGCTCCAGGGAGCCAAACATGGCCCGGTGCAGCATGACCGGGATCCGGCGCTGGCTGTCGTCACCCACATAGGAGGCGCCGAGCCGCTCCGGCATGTTGAAGTCCACCTGCAGGGTGCCGCACTGCCAGTCACGGCCGATCGCATCGCGCAACACAAACTCAAGCTTCGGGCCATAGAAAGCCCCTTCGCCAGGGTTGTATTCGAGTTCGAGGTTGGCCGCCTCTGCCGCCGAGCGCAGCGCCGCCTCGGCCCGGTCCCAGATCGCATCACTGCCAACACGCTTTTCGGGACGGTCGGAGAACTTGATGCGTATGTCGTCAAAACCGAAGTCACGGTAGATACCAAGGATCAGGTTGGTGATCGCCACTGACTCCGCGGTGATCTGGTCTTCGGTACAGAACACATGGGCATCGTCCTGGGTAAAGGCACGCACGCGCATCAGGCCGTGCAGCGCACCCGAGGGCTCATAGCGGTGCACCTTGCCGAACTCGCATAAGCGCAGCGGCAGATCGCGATAGCTGCGCAGCCCCTGATTGAACACCTGGATGTGACCGGGGCAGTTCATCGGCTTGATCGCATAGACACGCTCATCAGGCGTCTGCGTCAGGAACATGTTCTCGCCGAACTTCTCCATGTGTCCGGACTGCACCCAGAGCTCACGGTCCAGAATCTCCGGCGTGTTGACTTCCTGATAGCCGGCTGCGCGCTGCGTGTCGCGCATGTAGCCGATCAGCTGCTGGAACAGCGTCCAGCCTTTGGGATGCCAGAACACGGCACCCGGCGATTCTTCCTGGAAGTGAAACAGGTCAAGTTCACGACCCAGCTTGCGGTGGTCGCGCTTCTCGGCTTCTTCGAGCCGCAGCAGATAGGCCTTCAGCGCCGCTTCGTCCTGCCAGGCTGTGCCGTAGATCCGCTGCAGCATTTCGTTGCGCGAATCGCCGCGCCAGTAGGCGCCGGCAAGCTTGGTCAGTTTGAAAGCCTTGAGACGCCCTGTCGAAGGCACGTGCGGACCGCGGCACAGGTCGACCCAGTCGCCCTGACCATACAGGCTGATCTCCTGTTCCACCGGAATACTGGCGATGATCTCTGCCTTGTAGTGCTCACCGATGCCTTTGAAGTACGCGACAGCCTCGTCGCGTCCCATCAGCCTGCGCTCAACCGGCAGGTCGGCGCTGGCGAGTTCCTTCATGCGCGCTTCGATGGCCGCGATGTCCTCGGGCGTGAAGGGTCGCTTGAAGGCGAAATCGTAATAGAAGCCGTCTTCGATGACCGGACCGATGGTCACCTGTGCATCAGGAAACAGCGACTGTACGGCTTGTGCCAGCAGATGGGCCGTCGAGTGCCGGATGATTTCCAGGCCAGCCGGATCCTTCGGAGTGATGATGGACAGGCGGGCATCGCCCTCGATCACATACGAGGTATCGACGAGCTGGTCATCTACCCGCCCGGCCAGCGCGGCCCTTGCCAGACCCGCACCAATGGAAGACGCCACCTCGGCAACTGAAACCGGGCGATCAAACGCCTTCTGACTGCCGTCAGGCAGGGTAATGACGGGCATGGGTGAACTTGTCCAGAAAGTTGGTAGGCGCGAGAGGAGTTGAACCTCCGACCCCTTCCATGTCAAGGAAGTGCTCTAACCACTGAGCTACGCGCCTGTCGCATTTATCGGGAAACGGCCCTGCCGTACCCCGACCGGGCGCCACGATACCGAATGGCACGCGCAGAAGGCAAGGCAGAACTAGCCAGTCTTGCGTTCCGGCAAACCGAAGCCGGTCCTCCGCAGCTCCTGAACCTGGTCCCGCAGCCGGGCAGCCGCCTCAAACTCGAGGTTTCGGGCATGGGTATACATCTGCTTTTCCAGCCGGGCAATCTGCTTGATCAGCTGCTCTGGACTGAGATTCCGGTATTCGCTGCGAGGCTCGGCAGCGCGCCGGCTGCCGCGCGGGACCTCGCTGCGTGCCCCATCCATCACGTCCCGGACCTGCTTGATGATGCTGCGCGGCTGGATGCCATGCAGCTGGTTGAATTCGAGCTGCTTCTGCCGCCGCCGGTCGGTTTCCGCAATTGCCCGCTGCATGGAGCCGGTAATCCTGTCGGCATACATGATCGCCATGCCATTGAGGTTACGGGCTGCGCGACCCACGGTCTGGATCAGCGAACCCTCGGAACGCAGAAAGCCCTCGCGATCCGCATCGAGGATTGCCACCAGCGACACCTCGGGCAGGTCCAGCCCCTCGCGCAACAGGTTGATGCCAACCAGTACATCGAAAGCGCCTAGCCGCAGGTCGCGAATGATCTCGCTGCGTTCGACGGTTTCCACATCGGAGTGCAGGTAACGCACGCGCACCCCGTGCTCCTGAAGATAGTCGGTGAGATCCTCCGCCATGCGTTTGGTGAGCGTCGTAATGAGTACCCGCTCCTGCCGCTCAACCCGGGTCCGGATTTCAGACAGCACGTCGTCGACCTGTGTGGCCACCGGACGCACCTCGATCGGAGGATCAGTAAGTCCGGTGGGCCGCACAACCTGTTCGACGATCGCATCAGAGCGTTCGCGCTCATAGGGACCCGGCGTGGCCGATACATAAATGGTCTGCGGCGAGAGCGCTTCAAACTCATCGAAGCGCAGCGGCCGGTTGTCGAGTGCAGACGGCAGGCGGAAGCCGTACTCGACCAGCGTTTCCTTGCGCGAACGATCACCCCTGTACATGCCGCCCAGCTGCGGAACAGTCACGTGGCTCTCGTCGATGATCAGCAGCGCATCGTCGGGCAGGTAATCAAACAGACAAGGCGGGGGCTCCCCCGGCTGGCGGCCCGACAGGTAGCGGCTGTAGTTCTCGATACCACTGCAGAATCCGAGCTCGGCCATCATCTCCACGTCGTACATGGTGCGCTGTTCAAGCCGCTGGGCTTCCACCAGCTTGTTGGCCTGTCTCAGCTCATCCAGACGCAGCACCAGGTCGCGCTTGATGCAGTCGACAGCCTTCAGCACTACCTCGCGTGGCGTCGCATAGTGGGTCTTGGGAAAGATCGTGAGACGGGGCACGTTGCGCAGGATCTCGCCGGTCAGTGGATCGAAATATGCGAGGCTTTCGATCTGCTCATCAAAGAGAGTGACGCGGACTGCCTCGCGCTCTGACTCGGCCGGAAAGATATCGATGATTTCGCCGCGCGCCCGGTAAGTGCCGTTGCCAAGCTGCATGTCGTTACGCGTGTACTGCAGCTCGGCCAGACGCCGCAACAGGTCGCGGTCAGACATGCGATGGCCACGGGACAGGTGCAGAACCATTGCAAAGTAGGCCTCTGGATCACCGAGACCGTAAATCGAAGACACCGTTGCGACGATGATGCTGTCTGACCGCTCCAGCAGCGTCTTGGTGGCAGACAGGCGCATCTGCTCGATATGCGCATTGATCGCTGCGTCCTTCTCGATATAGGTGTCCGACGAAGGCACATAGGCCTCCGGCTGATAGTAGTCGTAATAGGAAACGAAATACTCGACGCGGTTGTCCGGGAAGTATTCGCACATCTCGCCATAGAGTTGTGCCGCCAGCGTCTTGTTCGGCGCGAGGATCAGCGTGGGACACTGCCTGTCCTCGATGACGCTTGCCATCGTGAAGGTCTTGCCTGAGCCCGTCACCCCGAGCAGGGTCTGGCGCGCCAGGCCGTTGCGCAGTCCGGCGCACAGATCCCGGATTGCGGCTGGCTGGTCACCCGCCGCGGAATAGTCAGCCACCAGCCTCATGCGGTCCATCGTGTCATGCTGCCTGTTGGTTGCGGCCCGTGAATCCCTTAATATCTGCAGCCCTCCCGCTTCTCAAATACAGCAAGGAAATCACGGTGAGTCTAGCAGTTTCCCAACGTTGCCAGCGCGTCAAGCCGTCGCCGACCATGGCCGTCGCAGCCGCCGCTGCCGAGCTGCGCGCCAAAGGCCACGACGTCATCGACCTCGGCGCCGGCGAGCCGGATTTCGATACCCCGGAACATATCCGTGCGGCCGGTATTGCCGCAATCCAGAATGGCCAGACCCGTTACACGCAGGTTGAGGGCACGCCCGCACTGAAGACCGCCATCATCGACAAGTTCCGGCGGGAGAATAATCTCAGCTATGCGCCGGACCAGATCATCGTTTCCAGCGGTGCAAAGCAGACCTGTTATAACGTCTGCGGCGCGGTACTTAATCCCGGTGACGAAGCCATCGTGCCGGCGCCCTACTGGGTCTCCTACCCGGACATGATCAAGCTGGCTGACGCCGAGCCGGTGATCGTTGCCGCCATGCTGGAGGACGGCTTCAAGATCAACCCGCGCTCCCTGGAGGCGGCAATTACGCCACGTACCCGGCTGATCTTTCTCAACAGCCCTTCCAACCCGACCGGTGCCGCCTATACCCGCGCAGAGCTGCAGGCACTCGGCGCCGTGCTGGAAAAGCATCCGTCGATCGTGATCGCGGCTGACGACATGTATGAGCATATTTACTGGGCAGATGAGCCCTTCGTCAGCTTCGCGGAAGCCTGCCCGAACCTCTACGACAGGACGGTGACGATCAACGGTGTGTCCAAGGCCTATGCGATGACCGGATGGCGCATCGGTTATGCAGGCGGACCGAAGACCATCATTGCCGCGATGAAGAAGATCCAGAGCCAGAGTACTTCCAACCCCTGCAGCATCTCCCAGGCGGCCAGCGTCGCCGCACTGAATGGCGACCAGTCGTGCGTACGGGAGATGACGAAGGCCTTTCGTGCCCGGCATGATTATCTGGTGGCGGCTCTCAACGAGATTCCCGGATTCCAGTGCCTGGCTTCGGCCGGCACCTTCTATGCCTTCCCGAACGTCAGCGAGGCGATCCGGGCCAAGGGACTGAAGGATGACCTGGCACTTGCCGAACTCTTGCTGAGCAAGGCTGAGGTCGCCGTGGTTCCGGGTTCTGCCTTCGGCGCGCCCGGCTATATCCGGCTCTCTTTTGCCTGCAGCCTGGATACGCTGAAGGAAACCATCCGCCGGCTGAAAACGGTGATAGGCTGAATCACCGGGCAGATCCGCAGCTGAATCCTTGACTTGCTACAGCGCCTTCCGGGAAAATCGCGCGCGCTTCAGGGCTTTTATCGCTTCCCCGGTAGCTCAGTGGTAGAGCAACCGGCTGTTAACCGGTTGGTCGCTGGTTCGAATCCGGCCCGGGGAGCCAACTCTTCAGCGCAACGTCTGCAGGTGCGCCCGCAACCGGTCCTGCAGCGCCGGGTCCGCCAGCGCGTAATCGATAGTTGCCTGTACATAGCCGAGCTTGCTGCCGCAATCGTAGCGCTGACCGGCAAATGGCAGGGCATAGACCGCTTCAGTGCTCAGCAGGCCTGCAATCCCGTCGGTCAGCTGTATTTCTCCGCCAGCCCCTCGCCCGGTTGACTCCAGGATGTCAAAGATCTTTGGCGCGAGCAGATAGCGGCCCACCACGGCCAGCCGTGACGGCGCGACCTCCGGTGCGGGCTTCTCGACAATTTTCTGCAGACGATTGTTGCCATCGACGGCGACAATGCCGTAGTCGCGCGTGCGACTCGGCGGCACTTCCTGTACCGCAATCACGCTTGAGCCGTGAACCTCATAGTGGGCACGCAACTGGGCCAGACAGCCCGTTTCGGCGCGGATGAGGTCGTCCGGCAGGTGTACGTAAAAGGGCTCATCGCCAACCGCCGGTCGGGCACAGAGCACTGCATGTCCGAGACCGAGCGGCTCACCCTGCCGTATGTAGACGCAGGAAACGCCCGCCGGGAGGATCGCCCTGACGACATCGAGGAGATCCTGCTTTCCGGCCACGCTCAGCGCGCGTTCGAGTTCCGGATCACGGTCAAAGTGATCTTCGATCGCACGCTTGCTGCTGCCGGTGACAAATACCAGGCGGGTTACGCCCGCCTCCAGTGCCTCCTCGACCGCGTACTGGACCAGCGGTTTGTCGACGATAGGCATCATCTCCTTCGGCATGGCCTTGGTCGCCGGCAAGAAGCGCGTACCCCGGCCGGCCACCGGAAAAACGGCTGTGCGAACTGGTCCCTTCATGTCGAACCCCGGACTTCTTTGTTGTTGCGAACAGGCGGCCATCATAGCCAATACCACCGCCCGCGTCCGGGAACTGGTCCGCGCGGGCGACACCATCGGTTGGTGCCGCCCGCGGGACAGCCTATTGCTGATTGATGGTCTTGGCGGCCTGACCCGTGCGGATATTCTCGCGATTCAACTTAAGTACCTGCGGACCGATGCCGGAGACCTTCATCACATCGTCTGGCGAGGCAAAGCGCCCGTTCTTCTCCCGATACTCGACGATGGCGCGCGCACGACTCTCGCCCACACCGTTCAACTCACGTGCGATGGTTGCAGCATCAGCTGTATTGATATCAACCGGCCCTGCGCCAACCAGCGCGGGGAGCAGCCCCAGAAGGCCCAGACAGATGAACTTGCGCATGACAGACTCCTGAAATGATGTTGCCTGAATAAACCGCTGCCACAGCGGACAGCAACGACATCCTAGGAAATCGATCGTGTCTTTCTCAGCGCAGTTTCCGGCGGGATGCACCAGAAACGGCTTATACCGGCGAACCTTTGAATAACAGCCGGTCGGCAGCCCGGACCGTGTCCCACGCGCGGCACCCGGGGCACTGCCACTGCAGGGATGAACTGTAGTACCCGCAGTCAGCGCACTGATAACTCGTACCGGACCGCGCCAGCTGATGCAGCGCCTTGCGCACCCGTCCGATCGCCTCCCGTCGCGCGTCCGGTGAAGCCGACACAGGCACGCCCGCACCGGCCAGGTCGCGCAGTATCGGCTGCTGCTCGATGAACCTGCCTAGGCAGTCGATCGCCGCGGGATGAACAATCCGGGGGTCACGAATGACGGCTAGAGCGATACCACGCAACCCCTCGGGTGTATCCGTGACCTCGTTCAGGAGCGGCTCAAGTCCAGACTCCGGTATGGTGCGCAGAAGACGCGGCAGCACATCGCCAAGCATTGCCGGAAAAGCTCTGGCGATTTCCGCATAGGCTGCGGCCGCAGCAGCAGCCTGTCCCTGGTCCGCAGCCAGATCGCCGCGAATCAGCGTGCAGCGCAATTTTCCAGGCTCAACCACCTCGGCTTGTTCCACCAGCCGGTAGGCCTCGTGCCACTCACCTTTTTCGCGGGCATGTTCGGCCAGTTCACAGTAGTAATGGGCCAGCTGAGCCGGCACCACGCTGCCTGACTCAATCCGCAACAACTCGCCACAGAAATCGACGGCTCGATCCCACTCGGCAGTAACCTCACAGATCCGCAACAGGCGCCTGATGGCTGCAACGCGATACTCGCCTGCCTCCCGGAGCTGCAGGTACAGGTCTTCAGCACGATCGAACAAGCCGGCACTGAAGTAGTCTTCAGCCAGTGCGAAACGCGCCTTGTCACGCTGTGAGCGACTGACTCCCGGACGATCGAGCAGGTTCTGGTGCATGCGGATGGCACGGTCGACTTCGCCACGCCGACGGAACAGACCACCGACGGCAATCTGGGTATCCAGGCCTTCCTCGTTGATATCCCCGCTGTTTGTAAAAACCTCGACCGCCTGGTCGGGTTCCTCATCCAGCAAATGCCGGAAACCCCTGACGAAGTTGGCGCGGGCAGACTCGCCCGGATCATCCTCGTCGTCAGAATCACCGTAGCGAGCAAAGACGTATCCGAGCGCCGCAGCCAGAAACAACAGCCCGGCAAACAGGAATGTGGATTCAGTCGGCATCCTTGACCGGCAGGCTGCGCAATGCCTGAACTTCCTGTTCGGCAAGGCGCAGCGATCGCTGCAGCGCGCGCCGCTGACTCAGCAAACGCAGGACTCCAACTCCCGCACAGAAAAGGCCGAAGATCCAGCCGACCGCGAGGGTCGCCATCAGGGCAACGGATTTTTCGACTTCAATAGCCTGAAAGGCAAAATCCAGGCTGATGCGTCCCGGATTCAGGGCGCCAAATACGGCGGCCAGCCCGACAAATAGGAGCAACAGACCCGAGTAAATCAAACTGCGGAGCATCGACGGCCTCCAGCAAATCGAAACAGCCGCCCGTCACCACTCACAGGCCATGCTGACAGCAAATCGCGGTCGTCAGGCCCGGATCAAACCGCATCAGTCCTTGATGGGCAGGTGCCGGTTCTCATTGACCCGGTCGCGCAGATCCTTGCCTGGCTTGAAGTGCGGCACATGCTTGCCCGCCAGCGCAACAGCTTCGCCCGTCTTGGGGTTGCGCCCCATGCGCGGCGGACGGAAATGCAGCGACAGGCTGCCGAAGCCCCTGATCTCGATTCGCTGGCCACCGGCCAGCGAATCGCTCATCAGGTCGAGCAGATGCTTGACCGCCAACTCAACATCCTTTGCCGGCAGATGCTTCTGCTTTCTGGCCAGAACTTCGATCAACTCTGACTTGGTCATCTCTGCGTCCCCTTACGCATCACCGGCTTGCCCCTCGTCCAGCACGACCGGATCAGGAATCGCCAGAGTTGGAAATCTGCTCTTTCAGCAACTCGCCCAGCGTAGTCCCGGTGCTGCCGCCGCCCTCGGAACGGTAGCTATCCATCGCCTGCTGCTCTTCGTGAGCATCCTTGGCCTTGATGGACAGTGACACGATGCGATTCTTGCGGTCCAGACCAGTGAACTTGGCCTCGACTTCATCGCCGACCTTGAGAACCGTACGCGCATCTTCGACGCGATCCCGCGACAGCTCGCTGGCACGCAACTGGCCCTTGATCCCGCCTTCGAGATCTACCACGGCACCGCGGGCGTCCACCTCGGAGATGACACCCTTCATGATGGTGCCCTTGGGGAAGTCCGCCAGGAACCTGGAGAACGGATCCGTATCGAGCTGCTTGATACCCAGCGAGATGCGCTCACGCTCGGGGTCAATTGCCAGCACCACAGTATCGACGTCCTCGCCCTTCTTGTAATTCCGTACGGCCTCCTCGCCCGCGATATCCCAGGAGATATCGGAGAGATGAACAAGACCATCAATACCGCCCGGCAAGCCGATAAAGATGCCGAAGTCGGTGATCGACTTGATCTTGCCCGACACCTTGTCGCCCTTGTTGAAGCCAACGGCGAAGTCCGACCACGGGTTGACCTTGCACTGCTTGATGCCGAGGGAAATACGCCGGCGCTCCTCGTCGATATCCAGCACCATGACTTCGACTTCATCGCCGATCTGCACAACCTTCGCCGGGCTGACGTTCTTGTTGGTCCAGTCCATCTCGGAGACGTGCACCAGACCCTCAACGCCTTCCTCGATTTCGACGAAGCAGCCGTAGTCAGCAATATTGGTGACCTTGCCGAACAGACGGGTATTGGGCGGATAACGCCGCGAAATTGCCTTCCACGGATCAGAACCCAGTTGCTTCATGCCGAGCGAAACGCGGTTCTTTTCGCGGTCGAAGCGCAGGATCTTGACTTCGATCTCGTCGCCCACCGTGACCACTTCGGAAGGATGCTTGACGCGCTTCCAGGCCATATCGGTGATATGCAGCAGACCGTCGATACCGCCGAGGTCAACGAATGCGCCGTAATCGGTGAGGTTCTTGACCGCACCCTTGACGACGGAACCTTCCTGCAGGTTGACCAGCAGCGCCTCGCGTTCGGCGCTGTATTCAGCTTCGACCACAGCCCGCCGGGAAACGACCACGTTGTTGCGGCGCCGGTCGAGCTTGATGACCTTGAATTCGAGTTCCTTGCCCTCGAGATAGGAGGGATCCCGTACCGGCCGTACGTCGACCAGCGAGCCCGGCAAAAATGCACGGACAAATTCGATATCGACGGTAAAGCCGCCCTTTACGCGTCCATTGATCACGCCCTTGACGATCTTGCTGTTCTCGAATGCGTCCTCAAGGGATTCCCAGGTCCGCACGCGCTTGGCGCGCTCGCGCGACAGCTTGGTTTCGCCGAAGCCGTCTTCAAGATAGTCGAGCGCAACCTCGACTTCGTCGCCGACCTTGACCTCCATCTCGCCGCGTTCGTTCTTGAACTGGCTGGCGGGAATAACTGCTTCGGACTTGAGACCGGCGCTGACGACGACGGCCTCGGAGGAAACTTCTACCACCCGACCTGTGAGGATCGTGCCTGGCTTGATGCGCTGGTTGGCGAGACTCTGCTCGAAAAGTTCGGCGAAATTTTCAGACATTTGTTACACACCCGCCCGAAGGCGGACCCATGGTTAATCGAAACGTGCGCTCACCAATCGGGATGAGCGACGGCTACAGCAAAAAAAACCAGCCAGCATCTCTGCCGGCCAGACCCGTTTAGGCACTCAACCCCGGTACCGTGAAGCCCCGGGGAAACGTTCGCTGACCCAGCGCGACATCAAAGCCACCACCTCAGGTATGGACATACCGGTGGTATCCAGAATTCGCGCGTCCTGACCGGGACTCAACGGTGCAACAGACCGCTCCGAATCACGCCGGTCGCGGTCCGCCATGTCCCTTGAAAGGGCCGCAAGGCTAACATCAATACCCTTGTCCTTCAACTGCTTATGGCGCCTGCGAGCGCGCTCCTCAACGCTTGCCGTCAGGAAGACCTTGAGCCCGGCATCCGGAAAAATAACCGTACCCATATCACGGCCATCCGCAACCAGTCCCGGCGGCTGGCGGAAAGCCCGTTGCCGCTCCACAAGCGCCGCCCGCACCGCTGGCAGCACGGCAACCACTGAAGCGCCCTGACCGCAGGCCTCGGTACGAATTGTCTGCGTAACATCAGCACCGCCCAGCCAGACCCGCTCCTCGTCGCCCGAAGCATCAAAGCGCACATCCAGACTGCCGGCGATCCGCGCAACCTCGGCCTCGGCCTCCAGGGCCACAGCGCTATCGGCAGCCTGCAGTGCGACAAGCCGGTACAGTGCCCCGCTGTCGAGCAGGTGCCACCCGAGCCGTTCGGCCAGCAAGCGGCTGATCGTGCCCTTGCCCGCCCCGCCGGGGCCATCGATGGTTGTCACCGGGACTGCGCTGGCAGTCGCGTCAGCCACCGGCATTCGCCTCGATGGCCAGGCCGACCGCAGACGCCTGACTCACGAAACCCGGAAAGGAGGTCGCAACGTTGGCAGTATCCAGAATCTGCACCGGCCCCGCGGCACGGGCGGCACCCACGGCGAAAGACATCGCCACCCGATGATCGCCGTGACTGTCGATCGTACCGCTGCTGAATCGGCCACCACGGATGCGCGCACCGTCAGGCAGTTCATCGACCTCGATGCCCAGCGAGCGCAGGCCGGCCACCATCACGCTGATGCGATCGCTCTCTTTGTGCCGAAGCTCGGCGGCACCGCTCACCAGGGTCTCGCCGTGCGCAAGCGCCGCAGCGACAAACACCATCGGGAATTCATCGATCGCCAGCGGTACCAGCTCTGGCGGAATCGCCACACCCTGCAGAACGGATGGCCGAACGATCAGACGCCCGACGGGCTCCGCGCAGTTGTCAGTTGCCGGTTCAACGCGCAGGTCGGCACCCATCAGCTCGAGTATGCGCAGGATGCCGGTACGCGTGGGATTCAGCCCGACGTTGTCGATGACCAGCTCGCCTTCCGTTGCCAGGCAGCCGGCAAGCACAAAGAACGCGGCCGAGGAAAGATCGCCGGGCACGCTCATGTCGGTGCCGTTCAGCTGCCCGGTTGCGCTCAGGCTCACCACCTGCCCGTCACGGCGGACCGGCTGACCCAGGCTGACGAGCATCCGTTCGGTATGATCGCGGGTCACTGCCGGCTCGGCCAGCACTGTATCGCCATCGGCGTACAAGCCTGCCAGCAGCAGCGCGGACTTCAGCTGGGCACTGGCAACCGGCAGGTCGTAGCGGATGCCCCGCAATTTGCGGCGGCCGGAAATGTACACGGGCGGTTTGCCATCGGTGGTGTTGATTTCAGCACCCATCAGCCGCAGCGGCACCGCAACCCGCTCCATCGGACGGCGGCTCAGCGATTCATCGCCAGTCAGTTCGCTGTCGAAACCCTGCGCCGCAAGCAGCCCCATGAAGAGGCGCATTGCCGTACCCGAGTTGCCCATATCGAGAGCCCCGGAAGCCGCACGCAATCCGTGCAGCCCTTTGCCATTCACCGTGATCGTGGTCGCATCGTGCTGCTCGACATCGATGCCCATCGCGCGCACGGCTGACAGCGTCGCCATACAGTCTTCGCCGGGCAGAAAGCCCGAAACCCTGGTCTTGCCACTGGCAATGGCACCGAGCATCAGGGCACGGTGCGAGATCGACTTGTCGCCCGGAACCCGCATCGTGCCGGTAACACGTCGTGATGGTCTGATCGTGAAAGAGCTGCTCATGGTTTCGGCGCCTTCCCGGCCATCAGACTGCGCAGTGCAGACAGCAGTCGTTCGTTCTGTTCCGGGAGGCCGACGGTGATGCGCAGATGATCAGGCAAGCCGTAATTGGCGACCGGCCTTACTATGACCCCGGCACGCAGCAGCTTTTCGTACCAGGGCAGTGCCGGACCGCCCGTATCGGCCAGCACGAAGTTGCCTGCCGACGGCGATACGTGCCAGCCGAGCGCACGCAGACCGCTGCCCAGCTGTACAAGTCCCTGTGCATTCAACTGCCGCGAACGCATGACATGCGCTGCATCGTCGAGCGCTGCACAGGCTGCAACCTGCGCCAGCGTGTTCACGTTGAAAGGTTGACGCACGCGATTCAGCAGCTCGGCGACTTGCGGATGACTGACCGAATAACCGACCCGCAGGCCGGCCAGCGCATACATCTTGGAAAAAGTACGCATGACGATCAGATTGGGAAACTCGTCGAGCCAGCGCACTGTATCAGGCCAGTCAGAACCTGCGACGTACTCCCCGTATGCCTCATCGAGCACAACCAGCACGTGCGAGGGAAGACTGCCGATGAATGCCCGCAGTTCGCCCGCACCCAGCCAGGTGCCGGTCGGGTTGTTTGGATTGGCAATAAAGACCAGCCGCGTTGCCGGCGTGACCAGCTGTTTCATTGCCGCCAGGTCATGACCCAACGCTTGTGCATGGCCAGCCGCATTCGCCGGCGCCACACGGGCGCTCGCTCCGGTTGCCTGCACCGACAGCGCATAAACCAGAAAGGCAAACTGCGAATAGATCGCCTCGGTCACCGGCGTCAGGAAAGTTTCGGCGACCAGTGACAGCAGTTCATTGGAACCATTGCCGACCGTGATCTGTGCCGGATTGACCGCCAGCCGCTTTGCCAGCGCATTCTTCAGTTCGAAAGCAGCACCGTCCGGGTATAGCGCCAGGTCACCGAGCGCCGCACCGATAGCACGGATACTGGCTGGTGGCGGCCCGAGCGGATTTTCGTTGGAGGCCAGCTTGATCGGATCGCGAATGCCGTACTCACGCTCCAGCTCGGCAACCGGCTTGCCCGGTACGTACGGCTTGAGGCCGAGCACTCCCTCGGCGGCAAGTGCTGAAAAGCGATCCGGCCCAGGCATCTGCATCCAGCGCTTTAGATTACGGCCTTGGGATAGGAACCAAGTACCCGGAACAGCTGCGCACGCTTCTGCAGTCCGGCGAGTGCCAGCGCTACCTTCTTTTCTTCGGCATGGCCGTCGATATCGATAAAGAAGACATAGTGCCATTTGCGGCGGTGGGACGGTCGCGACTCGATACGACTCATATTGACCTGATGCTCAGCCAGCGGCGCCAGCAGTTTCTGCAGAGCGCCGGCATCATCCGTATCCTGCGTCGAGAGCAGCAGACTGGTCTTGTCACAACCGCTGCCTGCCAGCAGCTCCCTGCCAATCACCAGAAAGCGGGTGGTGTTATCCGGGCGGTCCTCTATATCGGTAACCAGTTTCTGCAGACCGTAAACCTCGGCTGCCGCATCGCCGGCGATCGCAGCCGTGCCCGCCTCGTCACGCGCCCGACGCGCACCTTCAGCGTTGCTGCTCGCTGGCAGCAGTTCGACGCCAGGCAGGTATTCCCGCAGCCACGCACGGCACTGGGCCAGCGACTGCGGATGCGCGCTGACCCGCACCACCTTGTCGAGACCAGTGACGTTGCCAAGCAGATGCTGGCGAATGCGCATTTCAACTTCGCCGCAGATCTTCAGCGGTGAAGTCAGAAACATGTCGAGCGTATGGTTGATCGTGCCTTCGGTGGAGTTCTCGATCGGCACCACGCCGAAATCCGCAGCGCCGGACTCAACCTCATGAAAGACTTCATCGATCATGCCGAGTGGCAGCGCGCGAACCGAGTGGCCAAAGTGCTTGTATACGGCGGACTGGCTGAAGGTACCTTCCGGCCCCAGATAGCCGACCTTGAGCGGCTGCTCCTGGGCGAGACAAGCCGACATGATCTCGCGAAACAGCCGGACCATTTCCTCGTCGGTTAACGGCCCCTGGTTCCGGGCCACAACGCCACGCAACACCTCGGCTTCACGTTCCGGGCGGTAATAACCCGTCGCCGGAACGCCCTCGCCCTTCGCCACAGCAACCTGTTGCGCCAGGCAGGCACGCTCGGCGATCAACGCCTGGATCTGCTTGTCGACGGCGTCGATCTGCTTGCGCAGCCCGCCCAGGGCCGGAGCTTTGGGGCTGGTCTTGCGCGTGGCTGATTTCTGCCGTTTCTTGACCATTCAGGACTCAGTCGGGCTGTTCGTTGAGGTAGCGTACGCCCAGCACACCATCGATGCCACGGATGCGCGAGAGCGTCTCTTCTTTCACCTGACCATCGAGATCGACAATCGTATAGGCCACTTCGCCACGCGACTTGTTGAGCAAATCGGCAATATTCAGCCCGGCATCGCCCAGACAGGTGGAAATCTGGCCGACCATGTTCGGCACGTTGGCATTGGCAATCGTGATCCGGTGTGGCGTGGTCCGCGGCAGATCGGCCTCCGGAAAATTCACCGAATAACGGATGACGCCATGCTCAAGGTAGGCGCGAAGATTTTCCGCAACCATCACCGCACAGTTTGATTCAGCCTCATGGGTTGAAGCACCGAGGTGCGGCAGCGAAATCACCTTCGGATTACCGATAAGCGCCCGGCTCGGAAAATCATTTATATAGGCAGTCAGCTTCCCGGATGCCAGGGCAGCTGCGACTGCAGCTTCGTCAACGATTTCGCCACGGGAGAAATTGAGGATTACGGCCTTGGCCGGCATCAGCTTGATGCGCGCTTCATTGACCAGCGCGCGGGTCGCCTCCAGCAACGGCACATGTACGGTCAGAAAATCCGCCTGGCTGAACAGCTCGTCCAGGCTGCGCGCCTGTTCGACCACAGCAGACAGTTGCCAGGCACGCTCGACGGTAACCTGGGGATCGAAACCGACCACGCGCATACCGAGGTTTACCGCGGCATTCGCCACCTGCACGCCGATCGCACCCAGACCGATCACACCGAGCGTGCGGCCAGGCAACTCAAAGCCGACGTACTGCTTCTTGCCGCCTTCCACCGCCTTGTCTAGCGCGGCACCGTCTTCTTCCAGGTTCTCTACGAATTTCCAGGCCTGGCAGATATTGCGTGCCGCCAGCAGCATGCCAGCCAGCACCAGTTCCTTGACCGCATTGGCATTGGCACCGGGCGCGTTGAATACCGGGATACCACGCTTTGCCAGTGCGGCAACCGGTACGTTGTTGACACCTGCGCCAGCCCTCGCCACAGCAAGCACCGAGTCCGGAATGACCATATCGTGCATCTTCGCCGAACGCACCATGATGGCATCCGGATGGCCGATGTCTGAAGCAACCTCGTAGCGCTCACGCGGCAAGCGCTGCAGACCTTCAACCGAAATGCTGTTGAGAGTCAAAATCCTGTACGTCGTCTTCACGCTCACTTCATCAACCTCTGTCTGGATTCAGCTGTCCGCAGCTTCAACCGCGTCGCTTCTCGAAGTCGGCCATGAACTGCACGAGCGCCGTCACACCAGCCTCGGTGGTGGCGTTGTAGATGCTGGCACGCATGCCGCCTAAATCGCGATGCCCTTTCAGATTGGTAAGCCCGGCCTTCTTCGACTCACTGAGAAAATCCGCTTCCAGTGCTGCATCGGCGAGCGTAAACGTCACATTCATCCACGAACGGTGCGCCTTCGCTACCGGGTTGCTGTAGAAAGACGAAACGTCGATCGCATGATAGAGAAGTTCGGCCTTGCGGCGATTGATTTCCGCCATCTTCTGCAGGCCGCCCTGGCGCTTCAGCCAGGCAAAAACCAGACC
>CAUJHF010000017.1 GCA_963204745.1 Pseudomonadota bacterium | reverse complement strand
AGCCTGATCATCCGCTTGGGTCTCAGCATCCTGTTCGCGACGGCGGCGGTCAGCAAGCTCCGCAATCGCCGGGATTTCTACGCTGCCATGCTCGCATATCAGTTGCTGCCACCGCGCTGGGCAATCAGTCTGGCAGACATTTTGCCATGGGCCGAAGCGCTAATTGTCGCGGGATTGATACTGGACATTAACGCAGCGCTACCAGCTGCTGCGAGCCTGCTCCTGATCTATGCACTGGCTATGGCGGTGAATCTCGGTCGGGGCAGACGCGACCTGGACTGCGGCTGCGGCGGCGCTCCGCAGCCGTTAAGCATCTGGCTGGTTATCCGTAATCTGGTCCTGGCCGGAGGGGCCCTGGCAGCCTCGTTTTGGCCGGTCGTCACCCCTGCCTGGAAACCAGTCGATGTACTCATTGTCATCGGCGCAGTGAGCGTTCTTACGCTGATTTATATCAGCAGCCACCGATTTCTGGCCAACCGCAGAGGATCGGATCGGAATTAGTGCCGAAATGCGGAGTTGGTGGGCCGTGATGGACTCGAACCATCGACCAACGGATTAAAAGTCCGATGCTCTACCACCTGAGCTAACGGCCCATATCGGGTATCGGGTGCCGCGAGGGCTTTGGACGCGCGGCATTCTATGCCGGCAGGTCTGGATCAGGCAAACGATAGCGGGTCGGATCGGGAATTCCCGCTGCCGTAAAACCGGCATGCCGAAGGCGACAGGCATCGCAGCGCCCGCAGGCCGCGCCATCTTCAGCAGCCTGATAGCAGGATACCGTCTGCGCAAAGTCGACACCGAGACGAATTCCTTCGCGCACGATTGCCGCCTTGCTCATCGCGAGCAGCGGTGCATGCAGTTCGATGGACTTGCCCTCGACACCACGGCGCGTGGCGAGATCGGCCAGGCGCTGGAAGGCCTGCAGGTATTCCGGCCGGCAATCAGGATAGCCGGAGTAGTCGACGGCATTCACGCCGGTATAGATGCGGTCGGCATCAAGGACTTCGGCCCAGCCGAGCGCAAAAGCCAGAAATACCGTATTCCGTGCCGGGACATAGGTGACGGGGATCCCCTCACCCGGCTTGTCTGGTACGGCGATCCTGCTGTCGGTCAGTGCAGAACCACCGATCTCGCCCAGACCGATCGTGAGCGTGCGATGCTCGGTCGCACCGGCAACTTGGGCGACCCCGGCTGCCGCATGCAGCTCGGCCCTGTGACGCTGACCATAGTCAAAGCTGAGCGCGTAACACGCAAAGCCGTCATGACGGGCCATTGCCAGACAGACCGCAGAGTCCATACCCCCGGAAAGCAGCACCACGGCACGTTTTCTCTGCACTGACATGCTCAGTGCCCCGGCGCATCGCCCCAGAGATATTTATGCAACTGCAGCTGGAAGCGCACCGGTAATTGGTCAGCAAGCACCCATTCCGCCAGATCCCGGGCGGCGAGCTGCCCCCAGGAAGGCGAAAACAGCACTTCACACCGGCTGTCCAGTTGACGTTCGGCCAGCACTTCCTTTGACCAGTCGTAATCGGACCGGCTGCAGATCACGAATTTGATCTGGTCATCACGCTTCAGGCGTGGAATGTTCTCCCAGAGGTTCCGTTCACTCTCACCGGAATCCGGCGTCTTGATATCCAGAACCACAGTTACCCGCGGATCAACCGCCGAGATATCAAGCGCCCCGCTCGTCTCCAGGGAGACCGCATAACCCGCATCACACAATGCTGTCAGGAGCGCAAGGCACGCAGGCTGCGCCAGCGGCTCGCCACCGGTCACACATACGTAGCGGACACCAAAGGTCCGTACCTGGTCGAGAACCTCGGCAACGGTCTGGCGAGTCCCACCCTGGAACGCATAGCTGGTATCGCAATAGACACAGCGGAGCGGGCAACCGGTAAGCCGCACAAAAGCGGTCGGATAGCCTGCCGGACGCGACTCGCCCTGCAGGGAATGGAATATCTCGCTGATACGCAGGGCTGACACGGCTGTCTACGGCAGGACGGGCAGCAGGCCGCGAGCCGGCTAGGTGCCCTCGCCGCGCATGGTCTCCAGTCGCTGGCCAGCCAGACGCGCTGCGGTGGTTTCCGGATAGCTGGCAACCACAGCCTGCAGGGACTTGCGGGCTGCCGAGTAACGCTTCAGCTCGTAGTTGCAGTAGCCGATCTTGAGCAGCGCATCGGGAATCTTGCGTGACTTGGGGTATTTGTCTACCACGACGCTGAATGCCGCCAGGGCCTTCTCGTAGCGCTGACGGACGTAGTCGGTCTCGGCGAGCCAGTACTGCGCATTGTCGATCAGCGAACTGTCGGGAAAAGCCACCATGAACTGGTGCAGCGCTGCATTGGCTTCCTTGTGACGACCCTGCTTCAGCAACTCGAAGGCTGCCTGGTAGTTCGCGCGGTCGCTGCCACCCGGCACCGGCAACTGGCCGGCTTTCAGTTCCTTGCCGTCGAGCACGCTTGCGCCATCACCCTGCTGGCTGCTCCGCTCGGTGGCCGACTTCTCGATGCCCTGCAGACGCCGGTCTACATCCTGGTACTGCTGTTTTTGTGCGGTATTGGCCTGCTCAAGCTGAAACTGCAGCTGCTCGACCTGCCCGCGCAGGGTCTGGCTATCGGACTGCAGCTGCTCGATCTGTTTGAGGATATTCACCAGACCCTCGCTGTCGATCACCCGCTCAACCCTGGTCAGCCGGGAATCAAGCTCTGACAGCTTGATGTAGGTCGGATCTTCCTCTGGAGGCACGAGCGCACACCCCGCCCCCAGGATCGCAACCAGGGTGGTTGCGATCAGGGGAGTGTGGAATGAAGGCCAGCGGATTCGGGACTGCAACATGCCGGACTCCAGGGCTTACTGCCCGTATACGATCTCAACGCGACGATTCAGCGACCAGGCTTCCTCGTCGTCACCGGTGACTGCGGGGCGCTCTTCACCGAAGCTCACCGTGTTGATCTGGTCCGAAGCCGCGCCCTGCAACAGCAGGACGTTGCGCACTGCCTGAGCACGCTTCTCGCCCAGACCAATGTTGTACTCGCGGCTGCCGCGCTCATCCGCATGACCCTCCAGCCGCACCCTGGATGTCGGGTTGGCAGAAAGATACTTGCCATGCGCCTGCAGCACCGCGTTGTACTCCGACTTCACATCGAAACGGTCATATTCGAAGTAAATGATGCGGTTCTCCTGCGAGGCGCCAGGGCCACCCAGCGCGCTGCCGCCCATCGTCGCACCCTGCCCCATGCCACCCTCGCCCACACCAGACGACATTGCACCGCCCGTCTGCGTACCAGCAGTTCCGGCAGCATTCTCGTCAACCGTGGATCTGGATGGCCCAGCGCATGCTGCAAGCAATGCAACGGTCAGCAACGCAGCAAGACTCTTCATCATCGTCATGTACGCAAACTCCCTGAAAAAAGCCTGAAAAAAAACCGTATACAAACTTGTTCTGCCACTGAACCGGCCCGGAGGGCTGCTCAGTTTGGCGGAAAGGGTGACCAGGCCGGCTCTCGCACATCACCCTCTACCGTCGAGAGGCGCTGCTTGATACGACCGTTCGCGCTTACCGTTGCCAGCACCCCCCGCTTGCCCTCGCGGGTCGCGTAGATCAGCGTTTCACCGTTGGGAGCAAAGCTCGGCGACTCATCCAGCCGGCCATCGGACAGCACCTGGGTATAGGACCGGGCCAGATCGACGAGCGCAATTCTATAGTTGCCGCGATCGTTATGCACCACGGCCAGCTGTTTGCCATCAGGCGACATTCGCGGCCTCGCGTTGTAGCTGCCTTCGAAGGTCACGCGCTGGCTTGCTCCGCCCAGCGCCGGAACACGGTATACCTGCGGTCCACCGGTCGAGTCGGAAGTGTAGTAAATCTGCTGGCCGTCGAGCGACCAGGCGGGCTCCGTGTCGATCGCCGCACCGCTGGTCAGACGGGTCAGCACCTGGCTGTCCAGATCAAGCGTGTAGATATCCAGATTGCCGTCCTGCCGCGACAAGGACACGGCAAGCTTTCGGCCGTCCGGCGACCAGGCCGGCGCCCCATTGACTCCGGGCCGGGCCGAGACCCGCTTGCGCGATCCGGAGCGCAGGTCCTGCACATAGATTTCCGAACGGCGGTTTTCAAAGGATACGTAGGCGATTCGGCGGCCATCCGGCGACCAGGCGGGTGACATGATCGGCTGCACCGACTCCAGCATGATGCGCGGGTTCTCGCCGTCGGCATCGGTCACAATCAGGCGGAAAATCCGTTTTGTGGCCGGGCCGGCGACCGTCACGTAGGCAATACGTGTGGAAAACACGCCGCGGATCCCGGTCAGCTTCTCGTAAATCAGATCCGCCACGCGATGGCTGTTGCGGCGGAAATCCGCCGCGTTTGTAGCTTGCCGGTAGCCGAGCAGCTGCTCGCCGCGCAGCACATCGAAAACCTGAAACCGGATCTCGAACTGGTCGCCAGCTCCCTGTACGACCTGCCCGATCACGAGAACATCGCTGCCCTGGATTTTCCAGTCGCTGAAATCGACTTCTGTACCCGCAGTTGGCCGTTGCAGCATGTCCTTGCGGTCCATGGGGGCGAATCGCCCGGAACGCGCGAGGTCGGCAGCCACAATCGCTGCAGCATCCTGCGGCGGCCGGGCGCCCGTACCACTCCAGCCAAAGGGCACCACGGCAATGGGTACCGCTTTGTCCACGCCCGCGGTGATTTCGATCTGCAGCTCGGCACGCAGGCCAGCCGAGACCATCAGCAAGGCGAAAACAGCAGCAGCGCGCTGCCAGTTGATTCTGCTCATGAGATTCACTATCCGGATTTCCTGAAGGCTATTCTTGCGGTTTGAATACAAAGCGCAAGTTTCGGTCGAACAAGGCCTGATTGGCCGGCATGGGCAGCGGCGAGGCGCGGAGCACTGCGGCCTCAATCGAGCGACGGACTGCATCATCCGCAGGACAGTTACCGATACGCACACCGGTCACCTGGCCGCCAGGAATCTGCGTAACGCTCAGCTCACACTCAAGCCCGGCTTTGGCACTTGGCGGACGCACCCAGTTGCGCTCCACTTTCTGTGCGATGAGCGCGACATACTCAGCCAGCGCGCCAGAATCGGCCGCTGCCAGCAAGGCATCTTCCTCAGCCAGCTGGCGATCGAGTTCAGCCTGCGCGGCGCGGCGACGTGTTTCCTCGGCGGCCCGACGTTGCGCTTCGGCCTTCTCGGCTGCCGCCTTGTCAGCCGCAACCTTGTCCGCTGCCTTCTTCTCAGCCGCCTTCTTTTCCGCGGCTTTCTTTTCCGCGGCTTTCTGCTCGGCAAGCTTTTTTGCTACGAGCTTCTTTTCAGCGGATTCCTGCTCTGCACGCCTGGCCTCTGTTGCCTTCTGGTCGGCGAGCTTTTTTTCCGCAAGCTTCTGCTCGCTCAGCTTGCGCTCGCGTTCAGCCTGCAACTTGTCCGCCGCAGCCTTCTGTACCGCCAGGTCCGGCTGCGGCGGCTCGGCTGGTCGCACCTCAGGTGCCGGCGGCGATGGCCGGCGCCGCATCTTGCGCACGGCATCGGGATCGATGAGCGTCGCCTTGATACCCAGATCCGAAGGCGTGGGCTTGTGCGGAATAACAATCCCGCCGAGGAGGATGATCAACAACAGCGCCCCGTGGATACCCAGCGACCAGGCCAGACTCCACCTGTCGCCCGCCGAACCTGTAAAGCCTGCGTTGCGCATGGCTGTCGCCCCGTTCGCCGGCATCAGCCACGCCGCCGCGACTTCGTCGGCGGCTCGGTGAGGAAACCGACGTTCTTTGCACCGGCCTCCTTTAGCAGAACCATGGCGGCCACGACTTCACGGTAGGCCACGCGCTGATCCGCGTTGACCAGCACCGGCGTCTGCGGATTGCGCCGCAGCACAGCCGAGGCGAGTTCCACCACCTTTTCCGCCTCAATCGGCTGGTCCTCATTGTCACCGACGCTCAGATACATCCGGCCCTCTGCATCCACAGACAGCACCAGTGGTTCCTGGTCTTGCGCGGTGGTGATCGGATCTGCCGCCGCTTCCGGGAGTTCGACATCGATACCCTGCGTGAGCAGCGGTGCGGTCACCATAAAGATAACCAGCAGCACGAGCATGACATCGATATAGGGAACGACATTGATATCGCTCATCAGACGGCGTTTACGCGTCTTGCGCATGGCGGCTACCGGGAAGCCTGTGTCCGGCTGTGCGCATGTCGCTGCAGCACGCTGAAGAATTCCTCGATGAAGCTGTCGTATCGCACTTCGAGGCGGGCCACCTTGTCGGCGTAGCGGTTATAGGCGATGACTGCCGGGATTGCGGCAAACAGGCCGATGGCAGTCGCAACCAGCGCCTCCGCTATCCCCGGCGCCACCACAGCCAGCGTCGCCGACTGCACATTGCCGAGACCACGGAAGGAATTCATGATGCCCCAGACCGTACCGAACAGGCCGACATAAGGGCTGGTAGAACCAATGGTCGCCAGCGTGGAGAGGCTCTCTTCGAGGCGATCCATCTCGCGCATCTGCGCCACATGCATCATCCGACGCACACCATCAAGCACCTGGTCGGGAGACATGTTCTGCTGGGCCGTCAGGCGACGAAATTCGCGGAAACCTGCTTCGAAAAGTCCGGCCATGTCTGCCGGCTCGGTGTTGCCACCCGTGATGTCGCGATAGATCGCATTCAGGTCACCACCCGACCAGAAACTGTTCTCGAAAGTATTGGAACCGGTAAGCGCCTGATTGAGCAAGCGCCGCTTGCGGATGATGATGGTCCATGACGTCACCGATGCCACCATCAGCAAGGCCATGACCACCTGAACGACAAAGCTCGCATTGACGATCATGTCGAAGAAAGAATAGTTTTCGGACATCAGATATTGCCTGTACTCATGTTTCAGACTGGTCGCCGGAATCAAACAGCCCCGGCCCGGCATCGCTGCTGCTCCGGGGGGGCTGCAAACCAAAATATTGCCAGGCACGCCGCGTTGCCATGCGTCCGCGCGCCGTCCTGCTCATGAAGCCCTGCTGAATCAGGAAGGGCTCGATGACATCTTCGATCGTACCGCGCTCCTCGCCCAGCGCAGCGGCAAGCGATTCGACACCAACCGGTCCGCCGTCAAAGCGTTCGATGATCAGCAGCAGGAACCGCCTGTCCAGGAGATCAAATCCGCCCGGATCCACGTCGAGCAGATCCATCGCCGAACGGGCGATAGCCGCATCGATACGTCCGTCCCCCTCGATCTCCGCAAAATCACGCACCCGGCGCAGCAGGCGGTTGGCAATACGCGGCGTACCCCGTGCCCTGCCGGCCAGCTGTGTGGCGCCTTCTGCATCGATCGGCACGCCGAGGATATCGGCCGAGCGCACGATGATCGCATGCAGTTCTTCCGGCGAGTAAAACTCCAGGCGCTGCACGATGCCGAAACGGTCGCGCAAGGGCGAGGTCAGCAGACCGGCCCGGGTGGTTGCACCAACCAGGGTGAACGGCGGCAGATCGAGCTTGATGGAACGCGCCGCAGGGCCCTCGCCGATCACGATATCGAGCTGAAAATCCTCCAGCGCCGGATACAGCACCTCCTCGACGACCGGACTCAGGCGGTGGATCTCGTCCACAAAGAGCACGTCGCGCGGCTCCAGATTGGTCAGCATCGCGGCGAGATCACCCGGACGCTCCAGCACCGGACCGGAGGTGTGCCGGATATTCACACCGAGTTCGTTGGCGATGATGTTTGCAAGCGTGGTCTTGCCGAGACCCGGTGGGCCAAAGATCAGCGTATGGTCGAGCGCATCGCCGCGCTTGCGCGCGGCGGAAATGAAGATCTCAAGCTGGCGCTTCACCGCCGTCTGGCCAACATAGTCGCTCAGCCGCTGCGGGCGGATGGAGCGATCCAGTGAATCCTCACCGGCGCCGGCCAGGGTAGCGATAACGCGCTCGTCCGTACTCATGTCCGCCCCGCACCCCGCAGGATCACCCGCAGCAGGTCCTCGGTCGACTGACCCTCGTCGGGTACGCGATCCAGCATGCGTCGCGCCTCGGGCGGCTTGTAACCAAGCGCCAACAGGGCGTCGAGCGCCTCTGTGCGCGAATCCGCGGGCATTGCCGGCCGACCGGCGCCACCGTCACCGCCGGCCAGGCCCGGATGGCGGACGCGGTCGCGCATCTCGATGATCATCCGCTCGGCTGTCTTGCGACCGACACCGGGCAGACGCACCAGCGAAGCAACGTCATCGGTCTCTACGCAGCGAATAAAGGCATCAACGCTCAGACCCGACAACACGCCAAGGGCCGTCTTGGCCCCCACTCCGCTGACCTTGAGCAGATCCCGGAACAGGCGCCGCTCGACTTCCGTACTGAAGCCAAACAGCGTGTGATGATCCTCGCGGATCAGCAGATGGGTACACAACTGCACACTCTCACCCGTAGCTGGCAAGCGGAAGCAGGTGGACATGGGTGCTTCGACTTCGTACCCGACTCCGCCCACATCGATGAGCAGAAATGGCGGCTCCTTGTGCGCCAGCACACCGCGCAGAAACCCGATCATCGGCGTGTTCCGGCAACCAGACGCCTTGCGCCGGCCAGCCGCTCGTTCAGCGGTTGCGTATGTGCATGACACAGGGCTACGGCCAGCGCATCGGCAGCATCCACCTCCAGCGCCTTGCGATGATTGAGCAGCACCGCAACCATATGGCTGACCTGCGCCTTCTCGGCATTCCCCGCCCCCACGACAGCCTGCTTTACCGCCCGTGCCGCGTATTCAAAGATTTCAGCTCCGCTACCGAAAGTGGCGCAGATCGCCGCTGCCCGCGCCTGCCCGAGCTTGAGCGCAGAATCAGCGTTGCGGGCCATGAATACCTGCTCAACCGCCACTGCGCCGGGCTGATATTGCTGAACCAGTGCCTGTACGTCTGAAAAGATTGTCTGCAAACGCGAGGGCAGTGCGCCCGCCGCCGTCCGGATGCAGCCGCTCGCCACATGCACCGACCGGCGTCCGTCCGATTCGATGATGCCAAAGCCGGTGATCCGGGAGCCGGGATCGATACCGAGAATGCGCGTAATCCCGCTCACGCCTGGCTCCCGACATGCGAATGAAGATCCTGCACAGCGCAGGATGATAACTGAATTGCCGCGTCAGCCGGAGGCGCGGTGAAGCTCAGTGATTGATGGCGTGCAGGGCGCGACGATCGGCGGACAGCGCCGCCTCGTGTATGGCTTCGGTGAGGGTCGGATGGGCATGGATCGTACGCTGCAGGTCTTCGCAACTGGCTTCGAACTCCATGGCGACGACCGCTTCGCCGATCAGTTCACCGGCCATCGGGCCGATAATATGCACCCCCAGCATCCGGTCAGTGACGGTATCAGCCAGCACCTTGACGAGGCCTGCCGCCTGCTCCATGGCTTTGGCCCGGCCGCTGGCCGCAAAATTGAAAGTCCCGACCTTGTAGGACTGGCCGGCTTCCTTGAGCTGTTCCTCGGTCTGCCCCACCCAGGCAATCTCCGGCGAGGTATAGATAACGCTGGGAATTGCCGCGTAATTGACGTGCCCGTAACGACCAGCGATGAGATCTGCGACCATCACGCCTTCTTCAGATCCCTTGTGGGCCAGCATCGGCCCGCGCACCAGATCGCCGACTGCCCAGACATTCGCGGCTGTGGTGCGGCACTCGGCATCGACCTCGACAAATCCGCGTTCGGTCAGTTGCACGCCCGCCAGCGGGTCGAGCAATCCGTCAGTGCCCGGCCGGCGCCCGACCGCGACGATCAGCCGGTCTACTTCCAGCGAATGCCGGCCGCGCCCGTCCTCATAGCTCACCATTACCCCGCCATCCGTATGCGCGGTTTCGATCACTTTCGCGCCGAGCCGGATATCCAGGCCCTGCTTCTTGAACTGCCGCTGTGCATCCTTGGCAATCTGGCCGTCAGCCATGAACAGGAACCGGTCCAGCGCCTCGATCACGGTGGTCTGCGCGCCCAGCCGCTGCCAGACACTGCCAAGTTCGAGCCCGATCACGCCGCCGCCGATCACACCGAGGCGGGCCGGTACCGCATCAAATTCCAGGGCACCCCAGGAGTCCACGATCGTTTTGCCGTCGAAGCGCGCACAGGGCAGCTCGACTGGCACAGAACCGGCGGCCAGCACCACATGCTCGGCCTCCAGCAGCTCAGGCTCGCCGCTGTCTGGCGTATAGCGGATCTTGTTGGCCGGCAGCAGATGACCATGGCCAAAGAAACTCCTGACCCCGTTGGCCTTGAACAGCTCCTGTATGCCGCCGGAGAACTGGCGAACGATCGTGGCTTTCCGCGCCTGCATTACTGCCAGATCCAGCCCGGGCTTGCTGACCTGAATACCGTGACTTGCAAATTCGTGGCCGGCGCGATGGAACAGTTCGGAGGATTCGAGCAATGCCTTGGACGGAATACATCCTGCGTTCAGACAGGTGCCGCCCAGCGCGTGTTTGCCGTCGCGATTCTTCCAGGCATCGATACAGGCGACCCGCAGACCGTTCTGGGCCGCACGTATGGCGGCGATGTAACCTGCCGGCCCGCCGCCGATGACTACCACGTCGTACTTGCTCACCGCCGCACTCCTTCTGACCTCAGATACCCAGCAGGAGCCGTGCCGGATCCTCGAGGGTTTCCTTTATCGCCACCAGAAACTGCACCGCCTCGCGACCATCGACGATGCGGTGATCGTAAGTCAGTGCCAGATACATCATCGGGCGGACCACAATCTGCCCGTCCACGACCATCGGCCGTTCCTGGATCTTGTGCATGCCGAGGATCCCGCTCTGCGGCGGATTGAGGATGGGCGTCGACAGCATTGAACCGAATACGCCGCCATTGGTCAGCGTAAAAGTTCCGCCGACCAGGTCCTCCATGCCGAGCGCGCCATCGCGCGCCTTGCGGCCGAACTCCGTAATCGCCGCCTCGATGGCCGGCAGGCTGAGCCGTTCGGCATCGCGCAGTACCGGAACGACGAGACCGCGGTCGGTCGAAACCGCGACACCAATGTCGTAGTAGTCGTGATAGACGATATCCTGGCCTTCGACAGAGGCATTAACGCCCGGATAGCGTCGCAGTGCCTCGATCGCCGCCTTGATGAAGAAGCCCATGAAGCCGAGGCGCGCACCATGCTGCTTCTCGAAGGCCTCCTTGTAGCGGCTGCGCAGGCTCATGACCTCGCTCAGATCAACCTCGTTGAAGGTCGTCAGCATCGCGGCAGTCTGCTGTGCCGTCACCAGGCGTTCCGCAATCCTGGCGCGCAGGCGTGTCATCGGCACGCGCCGCTCGCTGCGACTACCGGCAATCGCCGGTTCCGGCACTGCTGCAGGCCGGGTCACGGTCACGGGCGCGGCCACTACATCGCTCTTCTGGATACGTCCCTGGGGACCGCTGCCCTTGAGGGTCGCCGTATCGACACCCTGCTCTGCGGCCAGACGGCGTACGGCCGGACCCGTCTTGCCGGCATTACGGTCTGCGAGTGGCGCAGCGGCGGGTGTTGCTTTGGGTTGAGTCGCTGCAACCGCCGCAGGCTGTTTCGCTGCAGCAGCCGGGGCCGCCGCGGCACCCTCTGAGGCTGCCTCAAAGATGGCCAGCAACTGCCCGCTCGTCACCGTGCTGCCTGCCTCCACCCGGATCTCGCGCAACACACCCCGCTGCGGTGCAGGTACTTCGAGCACCACCTTGTCGGTTTCGAGATCGGCGAGATTCTCATCGCGCTCAACGGTATCTCCGGGCGCCTTGTGCCATGTCACGAGCGTGGCGTCGGCCACCGACTCAGGGAGGCGCGGCACCTTGACTTCAATCACCATCTGCAAACATCTCCTGTTTAGCGCACGTCTGCTGACAGGGCGGTTTCAACCAGCTCCTGCTGCTGCCGGACATGCAACTGGAAAATTCCCGGTCCCGGTGCAGCCGCACCTGGACGGCCAGCATAGTAGAGTTCCTGCCGCTTCTGCAGCGGCCGCTGCAACTGATGGCGAATCTGGTACCAGGCACCCTGGTTCTGCGGCTCCTCCTGACACCAGACAACTTCCCGCGCCTGCGGGTAGCGGGCCAGCAGCGCGGCATACTCATTGCCGGGGAACGGATAGAGCTGCTCGATGCGGATCAGTGCCACATCGGTCTGGCCTTTGGCACGCCGTGCCTCGAGCAGATCGAAGTAGACCTTGCCGCTGCAGAATACGACGCGGCGTACAGCCGCCGTCTCCAGCGGATCGATCTCGTCGATGATGAGCCGGAAACGGCCATGGACCAGCTCATCGAGCGGCGAACTTGACAGCCGGTGACGCAGCAGGCTCTTTGGCGTCAGCACGATCAGCGGCTTGCGCAATGCGCGCAACATCTGCCGGCGCAGCATATGAAACATCTGCGCGGGCGTGGAAGGAATGCATACCTGCATGTTCTGCTGCGCACAGAGCTGCAGAAAGCGTTCGAGACGTGCTGACGAGTGCTCCGGCCCCTGCCCTTCCTGTCCATGCGGCAGGAACAGCACGAGGCCGCACAGGCGGCCCCACTTTTCCTCACCCGAGCTGATGAACTGGTCGATGACGACCTGCGCGCCATTGCAGAAATCACCGAACTGCGCTTCCCAGATCACCAGAGCGTCGGGATCTGTACTGGAATAGCCATACTCAAAGCCGAGCACGGCCTCCTCGGAGAGCAGGGAGTCAGTCACGGTAAAGCGGCTGCGCTCCTTGCCGCCCGATATATTGTCGATCGGCGTCCAGCTCTGTTCGGTGAGCTGGTCGTGCAGTACGCAGTGACGGTGAAAGAAGGTGCCGCGACCGCTGTCCTGGCCAGTCAGCCGCACATTGATGCCCGCACGGACCAGACTGCCATAGGCCATCAACTCGGCAAAACCCCAGTCCATCGGCAGCTCGCCGGCGGCCATGCGCTCGCGGTCCGTAACCACCCGCGCGACGCGCGGATGCAGACTGAAGTGCTGCGGAATGGTGTTGATCTCACGCCCCAGGATCGCGACTTCCTCGCTGCTCAGCGCGGTCGACTCCGGCTCGTCCCAGTCAGCCTTGACGTAGCGGCTCCAGTCCACCGTGTATTCATTGCCGACCATGCCCAGCACGGTCTGCGGCAACGACTGGCCTGCGTCGACACGATCCCGGTAGTCCTCGCTCATGCGGTCGGCCTCGGGCGCATCCAGAACGCCGCGCTCCATCAGCTTCCGCGCATAGATCTGCCGGGTCGTCGGATGCTTGCGGATGGTCTGGTACATGAGCGGTTGGGTCGCACCCGGCTCATCGGCTTCGTTGTGGCCATGGCGTCGATAGCAAACCAGATCGATTACCACATCCTTGCGAAAAGTCTGACGGTATTCGAGCGCCAGACGCGTAACAAAGACCACGGCCTCCGGGTCATCGCCGTTCACGTGCAGCACAGGTGCTTCAATCATGCGGGCGATATCGCTGCAGTAGGCCGTAGAACGCGCATCGCGCGGATTGCTGATGGTGAAGCCAACCTGATTGTTGCAGACGATATGCAGCGTGCCGCCGGTACTGAAGCCGCGCGTCTGGGACAGCTGGAAGGTCTCGGCCACCACGCCCTGCCCGGCGAAGGCCGCATCACCGTGCAACAGCACAGGCAGGATTTCACTGCCGTCGACGTCACCGCGGCGCTCCTGCCGCGCACGCACCGAGCCTTCCACAACCGGATTGACGATCTCCAGATGTGAGGGATTAAAAGCCAGGACCACATGGACGTTGCCGCCCGGCGTCCGGATATCCGACGAGAAGCCCATGTGGTACTTCACATCACCCGAGCCCTTCACGCGCGCCGGATCGTAAACACCTTCAAACTCGGAGAACAGGGCCTGCGGCGCCTTGCCGAGAATATTGACCAGCACATTGATCCGGCCACGGTGCGCCATACCGAGCACCATTTCCTGGATACCGCTGGCACCGCCCTGCTGAATCAGGTCATCGAGCAGCGGCACCAGACTGTCGCCGCCTTCCAGCGAGAAACGCTTCTGACCCACATAGCGCGTGTGCAGATATCGCTCGATGCCTTCGGCAGCAGTCAGCTGCCTGAGTATGTGGCGGCGGTCGTCGTCACTGTAAGGATCGCTGAGCATGCCGCGCTCGAGGCGTTCACGAATCCAGCGTCGTTCCCGGCCCCGGGACAGATGCGCATAGTCGGCGCCAACCTTGCCGGCATAGACACGTGTCAGCGTGCTCATCAGCTCACGCAGCGTCATGCGCACATCGGTCTGGCCGGCAAAATTGCCAACGTAGAACTCTGTATCGAAATCAGCCTCGCTGAGTTCCAGCTGGTCGAGCCGCATGACAATGGGCATGGCGCGCTTGTCCAGCCCGAGGGGATCAAGATCCGCTATCTGGTGACCGCGCAGGCTGTAAATCTGGATCAGCCGCGAAACAGAGGCCTGCTTCTCGGCCGATGGCTGTGCGCCGCCTCGCCGGGGGCCAGATTCTGCGTGTGACGACCGACCAGGTGTCGCGACAACTGGACTGGCTGCTGAGCCGGGTGCCTGCGGCGCCTGCTCGGCAAAAAACCGGCGCCACCGCGCATCAACGGAACCTGGATCGTTCAACCAGCTCGCATAGAGCTCTTCGACGTACTCCGCGTTGCCCGCAAAAAGTGGCGACGCAGCATAGATCTGCTGCAGGCTGTGGCTCATATCTATCGACTGTTTCAGAAAATGCCGGGGGCGCCGTGGATTCTACCTGTTCTGTCCTGCCGGCTCATGGTCCTTTACCGGGATCCAGTACGGTCACAGGTATACGACAAACATCCACAATTCGTAGACCAGCAGCACGGCATAACCGGCACAGAAGAGTTGCAGCAGCCGGACCACCGGAAACATGCCCATGAACTGACGTCGGGCAACCACCGCAAGCAACACAGCTGACAGACACGTGCTGCCGATCTTGACGGCCAGAAATGCCTTGACGTCGTGTGTGATCAGCGCATCCATGACCACATTGATCTCCTGCGCGCCCGAAGCCAGGAGATTGAGCGTAAACAGTGCGTCAGTACAACTCATCAGCACGACGGCCAGAACCAGGTAGAGGACACGCGGTTCATGCCAGTCAAGGAAGACACGCTCATGGTCCCCCTTGCGCCGCCCCAGACGCCGCCGGGGCCGGAAGCTTCCGTAGGTAAACGACCAGAACGAGTGGCTGCGCCGCTCATTCATGCGGCGCTCGGCGGCAAGCGCGGACGAACCCGGGATCTGGCCCGTCAGTCGCTGAAACCAGCGACTCCAGACTGAAGCCTGCGTACTGCCAGTCACTGTCCGTTCAGCTGATGGCCGGATTGGATGCCCCACGCACCGATATCCTCAAGACTTGCGTATCCGGAGCATATTAGAGGTTCAGGCAGTGCTGCAGCTTGCTGGAGTTCGCACTCCGGCAGCGGACTGGCCCGCTACTCTGGGCGAACGGGCGCGTCATCCACAGTTGTCATCGCGGTACCTGGCTTCATTTCGCCCGACGCGAGCGCCTTCAGGTAGTCGACCGTCGCCAGATGGCAGTAGCTCTGGCCCTGAAATTTTTCGGGCAGAAACCAGGTGATCCAGCTGTCGTAGTCCTGATACAGCCCGGGCGAACTGATGTGTACCGCACCATCCCCGCCGCGATAGCTGAGCTGGAAATCCGCGAGGTATGAGCGCCCTGTCGAATACGGCTCATTCTCATCGATGATAAAGGCGGCAGCTTTGCCCGCAGCCGCAGCCTGACTGGCCTGCTGCAATTCCGCGACCGCCTGCGCACGGACCAGCCGCGTGACGTCAGGGCAGTACAGCTGTTTGCCCGCAGCTTTGGGGCCGTAGGCCGCACGCAAATGTGCCGCTGTCTTCACCTTGCAGGACACCATGACCGGCCGCTTCCCGGCATAGCTCACGACCTGGAATATCTCCAGCGGATCGACCAGTGGCTTGGAATGCCGGTACGCAGGCATATCGGTGAACAGGGTATTTTTCCCGACCATCCTCGTACTGGCGAGAAGCTGCTGGGCGGCCACACAGAAGGCCGGCGAATCTGCTGCCGGCAGCGGCGCCGCGCGGAGCAGGCCCGGGTTCAGCAAGACCAGACCCGCAACAAATATCAGAAATCTGCTGAAGCTTCGCATCAGCTGCCCTACTGCTGGATCGAACGCAGATAGCCGACCAGTTTGTCGATCAGGCTCTGCGCAGCCGCCCGCCCGGGCTGATCAGGCGGGGCCTGCGCTTCGAGTTCATAGCCCCATACCGGCATGTCGCGCAGACCATGCGCCGGCAGTACGGCGCGCCCGTCGACGACCTCACGGATCCGCTGCTCGGGGAATTCACCATTTTGCTGCCGCCGGGCGATACGGGTCAGGTCGGGAACCATCACCTTGAGTGTCGCTGCCACTGGCCCATCGCCATATGCCTGTGGTCCATGGCAACTGGCACAGAAGCGCTGATAGAGCTGCGGCCCGCTATAACTCAAAAGCGGCTCAAGCTCTGTGGCATGCAAGGCGGAAACCATGCCGAGCAATACGGTGCTGACCAGAATACGAAGCAAGGTGATTCTCCCGGGTTCAGGCAGGACGTCGATCTTGCATTGTGGCAGTAGCGATCGCAACACGCGGGCGATCTCGGTCAGAACTTGTTCAGGATCTTCTTTGCACGGATTTCTTCGAGCTTCTTTACCGTAGCCCTGGTCTTGATACGTCGGGCCTCGTCCTTGTCCATGCCCGCTTCCACCGCCTGCTTTGCCGCATCAAGCCGTTGCCGGCTGTGCTGCACCTTCAGGGTCCGCGAGGCAATCGCCCGATCTACATGCAACAGGGCCGGTTCTACGGACAAATCCCCGGCAAAAAGCTGCTCTTCAAGTTCTCGCTTGCGCGTCTGCAGTTGCTCCAGTGTCGCCATATCTCTCAGTCTTGACCATAAAGCCATTATGCGTAAGTGGTAGTTTATGATACACGCCCGCCGCAGGATCCCCGCTTCATGTCGCGCAAACCCGGCAAGGGCTACTACATCGATGGCGAGTTCGTACCCCAGGGGAGCGAACTCGACCGGCAGTTCAGGGCCGAACTCAAAGGCACTGAAGCCGCCAGCCGCACCGATCTCAAGCGCGAGAGTGAGGACCTGCAAGCGCTCGGCGAGGCGCTGCTGGCACTACATGGCGACGCCCTTGAGCAGCTGCCCCTGTCGCACGCGCTGCACAACGCCATTCTGGAGGGCAAACGTATCAATGCCCGCGGTGGTGGCCGCCGTCAGCGGCAGCTGATCGGCAAACTGATGCGTCAGCAGGAAGCGGAAACGGTCGAGGCCATACGCGCCGCCATCGCGTTGCAACATGGCCTGTCGGCACGGGACAAGGCCACGCTGCATCTGGCCGAGAACTGGCGGGACCGGCTGATCAGCGATGACCGGATGCTTGATCAATGGCTCGATGAGAATCCCGGCACGGATGCCCAGCAGCTGCGTGCGCTGATACGCCAGGCGCGCAAGGATGCGGTCGCGGAGAAACCCGGTGGCCAGCCGCGCCATGGGCGGGCATATCGGGTAATTTTTCAGCTGGTGCGAGACGAACTCAGAAAGCCAGCCTAGATCCAGCCGCCACACGACTTTGCGCCACACAGGCAGGGCAGCTTGCCCTCATGGTGACTCTCGCCGTAGTCCACCGTCAGTTCCTCGCCCGCACGAATCCGGCGCAGGGCATAGAACTCGGCTCGCTCCCGCGTCAGTCGGGTGAAAGTATTGGGTTCACAGGAATGATTGATGTAGCGGAAGCCGCGCCGGGTGACAGATGCGTCGATCGCGTAACGTTCCAGTTCGATGATGGCAACGATCCGCTTGCCAGCCGCACGACGCCGCGCCTCCGCAATCGGGATCACCTCACCCTCGAACTCCCCGATCTTGGCGCGCGCCGGAATCACCGTACCGGCAAACAGACCCCGTCCGGTGATCCGGCTGGGTGCGACGCGGAGCGCGTCGTAGATGGGTGAAGCATAGATCACTCGCTCGCCGGTCCGGCCTCTCTTGCTCACCCGGGCGTCAGCTCGCACTCTCCGCCTTCCGCCGTAAAGCCGATCTTCCGGTGCGTACCGTCACACAAGGGTTTGTTGCCAGATGCGCCACACCGGCACAGGGCAATCCGGTCTTTGCCCGTCGTCTTGCCCGCCTCGCCGGTCCAGCTCCACTCTCCCTTCGTGTCGATGAGCAACGGGCCATTCGCTACGACAGTGATCTTCATAAACGCCTCCACACTGACAATCGATGATGGTCGGATCTACAGCCGGTTGATGCGCAAACCAGGCCGAACACCTTCCTTGGCTTTTTCCACCGCACGCAGGAGCGCGGCGTGTTCATGGCTGCCCTGACCGGAGTGCAGATAGAGATCGGCAGCGGCCAGTACCCTGTTCAGCAGATGTTCGCGCTCCGTATCGCTGGCGAGCACCAGTCCTTCACGCGACTCGGCGGGCCGATGCGCCGGACCCGGCAATTGCTGGAGGAGCAGGCGTATCAGATCGGTAGAGGTTACAACTCCTGTCACCCGACCATTTACGTCAACCACCGGCAGGGAATGAAACGCACCCGAGGCCAGGATCTCTGCCGCGTCCTGCAACGATGCGGTATCCGGGATGGACACCGGATCCGGCTGCATCAGTTCGGCAACGGTCGCGGCAGAAGTGTCCATCAGGTCGCTTGCGCTCAGCATTCCCACCAGCCGGCCATCTGTCAGCACCACCAGATGGTGCAGCGATTTCCGTGCCATCAGCAGTCGGGCAAGATCCGGCGTAGCCGTCGGTGCAACGAACACCGGGGGCTCGGTCATGATTCGGGTGACGGGCTGATCACGCATGGCGCCTCCGGAAGTTGACCGGTCCGCTACCGGATTGCATCGAGAATGGAACCTTCACGTATCGGCCGACCAAACGCAAACTGAAGTTCCCAGAAGCCATTGTTGGTACTGCCCAATGATACGAGAAAAGGTCCGACGGGCGTGCGGCCGCTCAGGCTGAGAGCCACGCCCAGGATGGCGCCGTCATCAACACCGTCGATCCGGCCCGCCACATCACCGGCGGTGAGCCGCAGACCGCCGTAGATCGCCTGCCCGAACAACCGCTGTATGTCGCCAAGCTTGCGGTAATAACTGGTCCCCGATATCCAGTAACTCGTGCCGCGCAGTTGCTGACGCTCAAGCCCGGGGAAACTGCTGATCCCGCCAATCGCATACAGGTCGTAGGGCGGCAGTGTGCCGCTGAGTTCGCTGCCTCCGGCCGCAAAGACATGCAGCACATCGCCGCTGAACGGAAACACCTTCAGCACCAGCCCTTCTGCCTGCTGGTAGGACTGGTCACCGTTCAGCCAGGCACCGGAGGACTGGTATCGCGCAGTCAGCAGGCCACCCTGGCTCGGCAAACCAACCACATCGCGCGTGTCGTAGGTCGCCTGCAGTACCAGGCTGGACTCATGCGTCGTTGATACCTCGGCAAGCGCGGCGCTGTCCCCGGTCTGGAGATCGGCCCCGGCCCAGCCCTGGCGCAGCCCGGCCCGCAGTTGCGCCACCCTGCCGACATTGAAACCAAGATCAATCTGGCCAAAGCCCCGCCAGAACGAGAACTCGCCGATCTTGTTTCCGTCGTCGTAGACCCCTTCTATGTTCCGGTCGAACTCAAGATAGGGCTCGACAAAAAACCGCTGTCGAATTTCCAGCGGCTGATAGAGGCTCGTACGGAGCAACAATTCCTGGCCGACCTGCACCGTGTTGCGCCACTGGCCACCGTACGGGTTCAGCCAGGTACGGGTATGCTCACCGAGCAACGCAAAAGAAAAATCTCCTCCCGCCGTAAAACCAAGCCCCAGGTCAAACTTCAGGAAATCAGGTCCCCAGGATTTCTCGGTCGCCCTGAACTCAACCGTGGGGTAGACCGGCGTATCGACCACGCTGTATTCAACTTTCTGGAAATCACCCAAGGCGTAGATGCGGCCCGAATCCCTCGCAATGGCACCCAGGCTCACCTCTTTGCCCGGCCGGGTGGCAATCACCCCGGTACGAACATATTCCGGATTGACGCGCTCCAGCCCTGTGATACGAACCCCGGCGACCCGGATCGGCTGCTGGTAATCGCGGGTGAGGCTCGCTCGCCAGGCCTTGTATTCAGCCTCCGGCAAGGCGTAGCGCGCCAGTTCAACAGACTTCGACAGGGCCGCAGCATGCCCGAGCGGTATCGCATCCGGCACGCGCTCGAAGCTGGCCGAGCCGATGTCACCCATCGGCACGACGATGCTCACATCCTTGTCCGTCAGGGTAGCGAGCTGGTCCCTTCCGTTCGCCTCGATCATCACGTCGAGCGAGCGGGCGGCAAGCGCCAGCGCCGAATCCAGGTCTTCCGGCCTTGGTGCCGGGCTGGACATGGATACGGCGATGATGACATCGCCACACAATTCCCTGCCGATATCGACCGGCACGTTGCGCATCTGTCCGCCATCAGCGAGCACCCGTTCACCGATGACCACCGGCGAAAACGCGCCCGGTACCGCCATGCTGGCCCGCATCGCAACGGTGAGATCACCACCGCCGAGGACCACCATCTCACCAGCCATCATGTCGGTCGCTACGGCACGGAAGGGAATCGGCAAGCTGTCAAAATCGTCGACGTAACGCGCACCGGCCACCAGATTCCGCAGCAGCTCTTCAATTTCCTGCGATTTGAAAACGCCGCCCGGCGCCCTGATGCTGCCGCGCTTGATGCCGAACTCCAGGCTATTGGTGTAGGTACTGCCCTGAAGTTTGCGATTGATCGGCGCCTGATCACGTGCACCTGCTGTCCCCACCGTGCGGGTCCAGTCCACCGCCAGCACCCTGCGCTCGATTTCTGCCGGCGGCACACCGCTGGCAAAGGTCGCGCCAACCAGTGCCCCCATGCTCGTACCGGCCACGCAGTCCACGGGAATGTGCATCTGATCGAGCACACGCAGGACGCCGATATGCGCGGCGCCCTTGGCACCTCCGCCGCCAAGCACGAGGCCGATTTTTGGCCGTGCCGGCGCTTGAGCCGCAGCTTCGGTTGCGTGGATCGCAGTTACCGGCAGCAGCAGGAGGAAGAAAAGGGTTGCGAGCTTGCCGCTTCTGTCTCTGCGCACAGAGTTCTCCGGAACGGGTCAATCCTGTGCGAGTATAGGGTGAAATCCGGAGCCTACGATGATCAGTTCCCGCCAGACTCTTGCCCCGATCGTCCTGTTCGCGGTGCTCACCGCGCCCGTTCAAGCTGCTGAACCGGGCGAATACCGCTTCTCCGTCACGCCCTTGCTGGGTTACCGGATGGGCGGTGATTTCGAGAACGAGGAGACCGGCGCAAAGGTATCGCTGAACGATGCTGCAGCAGTCGGGTTCATCCTCAATGCGCCGGCGGAAGCTGTCGGTGACGATGCATACACCGAGTGGGAACTCTATTTCAGCCGGCAGTCGGCCGGCATCGACAAGGCGCCGACCGGAGTAGACCCCTCCCTGGATATCGATATCAGCTACCTGCTGCTCGGCGGTACCTATGTCGGTGCAGGAGAGTTGGTGCGGCCCTTTCTGGCGGCCGGGATCGGTGCCGCACATCTGAGCCCGGACGCTTCGGGATATGGTTCAGATACGGTGTTTGCCGTCGGTATCGGCGGTGGCGCACAGGTATTTCCAACCGAGCAGATCGGCCTGCGCCTGGAAGTGCGGGCCCTGGGTGCCGTGATCGACAGTCACAGCAATCTCTTCTGCGCCTCGGGGCCGGAGGGATCAGCCTGCGCGGTCAGCGCCAGTGGCAATATGTTGTGGCAGTGGGAAGCATTCGCCGGACTGGTGGCGAGGTTCTGAAAGCAGCGGAACTGGCAATCGGCTCAGCTGTCAGCCCCCAGTTCCTGCCATCGGTTGAAGAAATACACGCTGTTGAATGCCCAGAGACCCATGTTCATGCTGAGCGGTATGTGAAAAATCCAGCCCCAGCGCCGCCGCGTGAGCACGCCATAGCTGGCCACACCAAAGGCCGCCGCATAGACCACGACATACGGCCCCCAGGCCGGATAGAAATCAATGCGGGTCATTACGATGCCGCCGACAATGCCCGCAACCGCTGTCATCAGTCCGCTGTAGCCGAGGAAATATCCCCACTTATAGGACATCGTACCCGGCAAGCGAACCGAGAGCTGCGCGTCCCTTTTCTGCGCAAAGACCAGGCAGACGGCGATACAGACTACCGCCACAATGAATGGCACCGCCACACCCGCTACGATCAGATCATCCACGCTCTTTCTCCATCAGCCCCCGGACATCATCAGCTCGCCAGGCGGATTCCCGCCATGACCGGGATCAAAATGCAGCGGCATTCAGCTCCAGATGCACCCAGATACTCGCCGCATAGCCGAGCGCAATAGCCCATATCCAGCGCAAATGCCCGAAAAACGTATAGATACCCCTGGCCTGACCCATCAGGGCGACCCCCGCAGCCGAACCGATAGAGAGCATTGAACCGCCAACACCTGCGGTAAGCGTCACCAGCAGCCAGTGACCATGCGACATGTCGGGGTTCATGTTCAGCACCGCAAACATGATCGGGATATTGTCCACGATTGCCGAAGCGATGCCGACGAGGATATTTGCCTTCAGCGGCCCGAGATCCGTATAGGTCGCATCAGCAAGCAGATGCAGGTAACCGAGAGCGCCCAGGCCGCCAACGCTGATCACCACCCCGTAAAAAAACATCAGCGTGTCCCATTCAACGCGCTTCATGCTGATGAAAATATCAAAGGGCCGTTTAGCCGGCTTGAATCCATGAGGGACCAGCACTTCCATCGCACCCGGGTCCGAGTCGCTGTTCCGCTCGCGCAGTTCCTGACGGCGCAGAACAAAGCCGTAGATACTGAGTATGCCCATACCAGTCATCATGCCCAGCGCCGGTGGCAAATGCAGGAAATTGTGCACGCTCACGGTCATCGCAATCGTCAGGGCGAACAGTGCGGCAACGATGTAACCGCCAGGCTTTACGGTTGCCCGTACCGTCAGTTTGGCGGGCGCCGCATCGGGCACGGCAAAAACCATGATGATGGCCGGTACCAGCCAGTTCACCAGCGAGGGTACAAACAGCGCGAAAAATTCCCGGAACGTCACCACGCCCTTCTGCCAGACCATCAGCGTTGTGATGTCGCCGAAAGGACTGAACGCGCCGCCGGCATTGGCTGCCACTACGATATTCGCGCATGCAATGGCGATAAAGCGCGGGTTGCCCACCCCTACTGAAACGACGACGGCGCCCATTACGAGTGCAGTCGTCAAATTGTCGAGTATCGGCGACAGAAAAAACGCCAGTACACCGGTTATCCAGAACAGCGCGCGCGGACGGAAGCCGCGGCCGATGAGCCAGTCCCTCAGTGCATTGAAAACCCCACGCTCCTGCAGCGTGTTCACGTAGGTCATCGCAGCCAGCAGGAACAGCAGCAACTCCGCATACTCCTCGATCTGCATCTTCAGCAGATCGGCGGCGCCCGGCACTCCGGCCTGTGCGTAAGCAATCCCGACCAGCACCCAGATGACGCCAGCCACGACCACCACGGCTTTTGATTTGCGCAGGTGCGTAAACTCTTCGGCGATCACAAACACATAGGCGAGCACAAAACTAACCAACGCCACGATGGCGAATGGCGTACCAACGAGATCGGGTATTTCGATCGCAGTACCGGCTCCGCTCGCTTGCGCTCCCGGCGGCAATCCCATTGCCGCGAGGACGAACGCAGTGCGGCAACATCTGGTCACAGTCATCAATGAGCTCCTGAACCTGCTCTACTCGGCAGACTACCTTACTGAGTCGAAACCCTGCCAATCAATCGCCGACTGGCGCGTCAGGATCTCTCTGATCCTTTTCCGTCAAGCACGCGCCGCTCAACGACAGCGGCACCCACCGCATCGCCCCAGACATTGACGCTGGTGCGAAAACGATCAAGCAGCCAGTCCACGGCAAGTATCAATCCGATACCTTCCAGTGGCAGGCCCACCGCCTTCAACACGATCACCATCGTCACCAGACCCGCCTCGGGAATTCCCGCTGCGCCGATCGCGGCAAGCGTCGCCGTGAGCAGCACCATCACCTGCTGGCCGAGCGTCAGATCCAGACCAATCGCCTGGGCGATAAACAGCGCCGCAACCGCCTCGTAAAGCGCAGTGCCGTTCATGTTTATGGTTGCGCCGAGCGGCACCACGAAACCGGCCACCTTCTCCGACACGCCGTTGTGTTTTTCCACGCCCTCCATGGTCAGCGGCATCGTTGCCGACGAGGACGCCGTAGAAAACGCGGTGAGCAGCGCGGTGCCCATATTGAACATGTATCGGTAAGGATTGCGTCTGCCAACAAACCAGAGGATTGCCGGCAAGACCACGCCAGCATGAAGGCTGAGCGCAAGCAGCACGGTCGCCATGTACCAGCCAACGCCGCCAATCATTTCACCGATATCGCCAGCGCGGCCGAAGCGCCCGGCCACCAGACCAAAGATGCCGATCGGCGCCACCAGCATCAGGAGCATCACCATCTTCATGATGGCCTCGTTAACGCCGCGGAAAAGTGCAATCACCGGCGCCCCGACCGGCCCCAGCGTGGTCAGTACTGCACCGAAAATCAGCGAAAACACGATAACGGGAAGGAGCTCAAGATTTGCCATCGACGCGACGATATTGTCGGAGACCAGCGAGAGCACCAGATCCGATATCGCAAAGTCTTCCCTCGCTGCCACATGCGCCGGCACCGCCAGCTCGCCGATGCTGATACCGTCGCCAGGACGGATCAGGTTCACCATCAGCAAGCCGATAGCGACCGCCATGCCTGTGGTCACGACGAAATAAAGGATCGCATTGCCGCCGAGACGCCCCAGCTTCCGCACGTCACCGAGACCGGCTACCCCAACGATCATCGAAGCGGTGACCAGTGGCACGATGATCATCTTCAGCGCCTTGAGGAACAGCGTACCCAGCCACTCCACACTTGCCATCGCCTCGCCGAACAACGCCACGCTGGCAAAGGCCAGCACGATCGCAATCACGATGCCGAGCAGGATGAAATTACTGGTGCGTGCGTCCAACGGCTTCCCCCGTTCACTCTTTCAAGCCACTGCCAGACGGCCGCAACCATGCGCGGAGCTGGCCATCCCCGGCTGGACTATAGCAAGATCAGTTGACACGACTGCGTACAGGACGGTTTGCATGAGACCATACCTCCAGTTCGTGCGTTATCGGCTTTGGCAACGACGCATCACCCGCTCCGGAGGCCATATGCGGCATGACCGTTCGCCACAATTTCGGCGGCAAACAGTACTGGCTGTGCTGGCGATGCTCGGCATCGCCAGCACAGCACTTGCCGCCGAACCCGACGTCAGCTTCGTGGCGGCACCCGATGGCGTACCGCTGTGCGTAGCCGAGACCGGTAATCCACACGGCCCCCCGCTGGTCTTCATCCACGGTTACTCCCAGACCTACGCAGTCTTCACCCGCCAGTTCAACTCGGAACTCGCCCGCGACTACCGGCTACTGGCGCTCGACATGCGGGGCCACGGCTGTTCAGGGAAGCCCTGGAGTGAGGCGGCCTATGCCGGCGCCCGGCCCTGGGCCGATGACATTGCCGCAGTCCTTGCGGCGAAGGCAGTCAAGCGGCCATTGCTGGTCGGCTGGTCAGCGGGCGGCTACTGGATTGTCGATTACATTCGCGAGTACGGCACAGACGGCATCGCGGGTATCGTGCTGGCAGGCTCACACGGTGGCCTCATGTCGGCGGCAATCGATCCGACACTGCCCGAGAAAAGCAAAGCGATGCGCGCTGCGATTCAGGACTACCCCGCCACTATCGCTGCAGCGCTGGCACTCGGCGAGCAGTTCGTGCCCAGAATGTCTGCCGCACCGCTGCCCGAGGACATCACGCGGATCATGTATGCGGCCACATTCATGCTGCCAGCCTATGCCCGCAGAGCCATGGCCATGCGAAGCATGGACAACGCCGATCTCGGTTCACGCCTGCAGCTGCCCGTGCTCATCATCGTGGGAGATCAGGATCGCGTAGTCACAGCGGAGCAGATGCGCCGCCTGGCAGGAGAATTGCCAAATGCCCGCTTCTCACTCTATGCGAATGCCGGACACGCGACATTCGCCGAGCAGCCAGTACGCTTCAATCAGGAGCTGGCCGAGTTTGCGGTGCGGGTGGCGCCCGGTCAGCAGCCCTGAGCGGCAAATTGCGATACCGCCTGGCCCGCCCCTTCCGGGACTCTGCGGGATCGTGCTGGTAGCAGAAGAATCACGCGGGAATAACCCGGGTCCTGATCCGGAAGCCCGCGACACCGGTCAGCAGCCAGGCCAGCATGAACGATGTCCCGCCCATCGGCGCGACCTCGCCGATTGCCTGCGGCGCGCCGAGGATTTCGGCATAGATGCTGCCCGAGAACAACACCAGCCCCAGCATCATAAGTCCGGCGGCAATGCGCAACAGCCAGGAGCCCGGTGCCTTGTCGAGGAGCAGACCGATCAGGATGAGGCCCATGGAGTGAAAGAACTGGAACTGGTTGGCCCAGGCCCACGAGGCAAGTTTGGCCTCAGGAACTTTTCCCGGCAGGCCGTGGAAGCCATAAGCACTGAGCATGGCAGCCAGCATCAGGCTGATGCCAGCTATCAGGAAAAGGCTTCGCGAGAACTTCGGCATGTCGGTACTCCCGGGTTTGGTCTGCAGGCAGGATATGCGATACGTTCCATGCTCAAAAATGGATCACGGTGCGGATCGACTTGCCCTCGTGCATCAGGTCAAAGGCCTCGTTGATCCGCTCCAGCGGCAGCTCGTGGGTGATAAACGGATCCAGATTGATCTTGCCGGCCATCGCCTGCTCGACCATGCCCGGCAACTCGGTGCGGCCTTTGACCCCGCCAAACGCACTGCCGCGCCAGACACGGCCCGTCACCAGCTGAAACGGACGCGTACTGATTTCCTGGCCGGCGCCAGCTACACCGATGATCACCGATTCACCCCAGCCCTTGTGACAACACTCCAGCGCTGCACGCATGACCTTGACGTTGCCGATACATTCAAAACTGAAATCGACACCGCCATCGGTGAGCTCAATGATCACATCCTGAATCGGCCGGTCGTGGTCTTGCGGATTGATGCAATCGGTCGCACCCATCGCTCTGGCCAGCTCGAACTTGCCGGGGTTGGTGTCGATGGCGAGGATACGTCCGGCTTTTGCCTGCACCGCGCCCTGAATCACGGCGAGGCCGATACCGCCAAGACCAAATACTGCCACGCTGTCGCCGGCCTTGACCTTCGCCGTCTTGTGCACGGCACCGAGTCCGGTGGTGACACCGCAACCCAGGAGACACATCTTCTCCAGCGGTGCCGCAGGATTGATTTTCGCCAGCGACACTTCCGCCACCACGGTGTATTCGCTGAAGGTGCTGGTACCCATGTAGTGGTAGACCGGCGCACCCTTGTAGCTGAAGCGGGTCGTGCCGTCAGGCATCAGTCCCTTGCCCTGAGTGGTGCGCACGGCCGAGCACAGGTTGGTCTTGCCCGATCGGCAGAATTTACATTGACCGCATTCAGCGGTGTACAGCGGGATCACGTGATCGCCCGCGCGAACGCTGGTCACGCCCTCGCCAGCCTCAACCACGATGCCACCACCCTCGTGGCCGAGCACTGCCGGAAACACACCTTCAGGATCATCGCCGCTGAGCGTGAAGGCATCGGTATGGCAGACACCACTGTGGGTGATCCGTACCAGGACCTCGCCCGCGCGCGGCGGAGCCACATCGATCTCGACGATTTCCAGCGGTTTGCCCGGCGCAAAGGCAACGGCGGCACGTGATTTCATGACTGACCTTTTGACTCTGAACCCGGATAGCCCGGCACAAGTGCGGCGGAGACTTGCCATAGCCGCGCGCCGGACGCCGCATGAGCAGGATTCGGCCCTTCCTGCGGCACCGGATTACCGTCTTCAAAGCAATAGCCGGTGATATAGCGGCCCGGACCGGTGGCGACCATACCGGGGTGGACCCTTGCCTTTATGGTGCCCCGACCACGATTCGAACGTGGGACCTTCCGCTTAGGAGGCGGACGCTCTATCCCCTGAGCTACCGGGGCTTCGGTAGTTCGCGGGCGCCATTCTAGCGCAACCGCGGAAATTACCGATCGGCCCGGTCCAGGTCAGTGGCTATACTCACGCCCATGAAAACGCATGACGCAGTATTGATACCCGGCGATGGCATTGGTCCCGAGGTGACGGCAGCCACGCTGAAGATCCTTGATGCGGCGGGCGCGAAGTTCCGCTGGACGGAGCGCCAGGCGGGCGTGGTTTCGCTGGAACAGGAAGGCAGCGTGCTGCCGGAGTCCACGCTCGGCGCAATCCGCGAGCAAAAACTTGCGCTGAAGGGTCCCTGTACCACGCCGATCGGCGGTGGCTTTCAGTCCGTGAATGTACAGCTGCGCAAGGCCTTCAATCTGTATGCAGCCGTGCGACCGGTGCGCAGCCTGCCGGGTGTTGAAACGCGTTTCAAGGATGTGGATCTCGTCATCATTCGCGAGAACACCGAGGGCCTTTACAGCGGCGTCGAGAACGAAGTCACGCCGGGCGTGGTGATGAGCATGAAGGTAGCCACTGATATCGGCTGCACGCGAATTGCCCGCTGGGGCTTCCGCTATGCAATGGAACGCCAGCGACCGAAGGTCACGGTGTTCCACAAGGCCAACATCATGAAGCTCACCGACGGGCTGTTTCTGCGCTGCGCGCAGCAGATCCACGAACGCGAGTACCCGGACGTCACCTATGAAACGGTGATCATCGATGCCGGCTGCATGCGCCTCGTGCAGGACCCGACCCAGTTTCATGTCCTGCTGATGGAGAATCTCTACGGCGATGTGGTCAGCGATCTGTGTGCCGGGCTGGTCGGCGGTCTGGGCGTGGTGCCGGGCGCAAATATCGGTGACGACGGTGCCATCTTCGAAGCCGTACACGGCTCGGCGCCGGACATCGCCGGCATGGACAAGGCCAACCCGCTGGCGCTGCTGATGTCGGCCGTCATGATGCTGAATTACGTCGCCGACTCGGCCCATGATCCAGCTGCACGGCCGGTCGCTCTGAGGATTCGCAAGGCCTACGACGCAGCACTTGCGGCCGGAGAAAAGACCCGCGATCTCGGTGGGAAACTGGGTACGGCGGCTTTTGCCGACGCCGTCATCACCCGGCTCTGAACCGGGCACGAAGCAGGAACCGCTCCCGCATCGGCCGCTGATCCGTTAAGGTCTGCATAGCCATGACCCCGGAACGCTACGCAACGCTCAGCGCCGCACTCGCCCGCCGGCAGCCGGATCTCACCGTGCTCGCCGACAACGTACACAAGCCGCACAACGTGGCAGCACTGATGCGCAGCTGCGACGCGGTGGGCGTATTCGAAATTCATGCCGTCGGTGGCGCAGCTACCTTCAGGCGTGCGGTCGGTATCTCCGGCGGTACCGCGCCCTGGGTAAAGGTGCGGCGACATGCAGCCATCAGCGAGGCCGCTTCTGAACTTAAAACCAATGGTTTTCAGATAGTTGCAGCTCATTTCTCAGATAATGCAATGGACTACCGACTACCGGACTACACCCGGCCAACGGCGCTGTTGCTCGGTGCAGAGCTATACGGTGTTTCTGAACAAGCCGCGGCGCTTGCCGATCTGCACGCGATACTGCCGATGCGCGGGCTTGTCGCCTCTCTCAATGTCTCGGTAGCTGCCGCGCTGTTCCTGTATGAGGCCGCCCGCCAACGCGAAGCAGCGGGCATGTATGTCCAGTGCCGGCTGCCACCAGCCGTCTATGCCGATACGCTCTTTGAGTGGTGCTATCCGGGGATCGCAGCCCGCTGCCGGGAGAAGTCGGTGGCCTATCCGCCGCTGACTTCGGAAGGCGAACTCGGCGCCAATCCGTTTACGGCTTCAGGCCGCGCACCATAGTGCATGCGCAGGGTTTTCACCTTGCCATACCACGGGATACTGACGATATAGATATTGTCGTACTCGGCATCTGCCATGGGCGGCACTTTCTTGCTGCCCTGTAACTTGGGGATGATGGATGGAATGAGTTCTGGCCCGGCAACGACGAGCACAACCTGGCCTTTGTATTTGCGCAAAATCCGCTTGCGCAACTCACGGGTGCTGTCCAGATCGTACTCGAGCACCGGCAGGTTCAGCTGCCGTGCCAGCGGCGCCACCGTCTCCTGATTGGCGCGCAGCGCTGGCGAGAAAATGGCGTCGACGCCCTGCACGACATCTGCATCTCCAAGCACACGGGCCAGTTCTTCGGCCCGCAGCGCACCTGCCGGACTCAAGCCCTGATCCTCGCCCATACCCGGCAGCGTATCGGCATGACGCACAAAGATAACTGTCGTGGTCGCCTGCGATTCAAAAAAGAATGCCAGCCCGAGGGCAAACACCATAAAGGCTGATACTGCCCCCGCCCGCCGCCGGCGCTTGCGACGTTGCCGTGGATCCATCAATCGCTCCCTGTTCAGGTACTGCCAGAGGTGCCGTAAAGCGGCCTCAGCGCTTCAGGCCAGCCTGATATTCAGCCTCGGTAATGGTTGTTACCTGGCCCTCGGGCAAACTCACCCAGGTTTCGGAGGAATCGTCCAGGAACTCGACGACACCGCGGCCTTCACGGTCAATCTGCCGCGTGAAATAGACCTTTCCCGAATACGGATCAGTAACCTGATAGTAGCTGCCAAAACCCATGACATGCGGAACCGAACAGGCCGCGAGGGCCAAACAGAGTGCCGCACCCAGCCCAATACACTTCAAACGATAGATCGACATAAGTTGGTACTGGCTCCATAGGTTGAACGAGACGATTGCACAGCACCTGGCGGAGAGGGAGGGATTCGAACCCCCGGAACCTTGCGGTTCAACGGTTTTCAAGACCGCCGCATTCGACCGCTCTGCCACCTCTCCGGCGCCTGACGGGGATTGTCACCACCCGGCGAACGACATTCAAGCGCCGCCGTGCGACGCAACCGCTATCCGGGTGAGTTGCGGGGAACCATTCTGCGTCGGATTTGCCTGAATCAGTGGGATTAGTCAGGTAGGATAGATCCCAATCACATCGACACAGTGAGGATATACATGAACGACCGTCAATTGCGTCCCGTCCCGACCGGCCAGGGCACCCCGTCATATGGCGGCGTGCGGGAATCGGCGCTGTCCACCAACCGTGTGCTGCGCAATACCTATCTGCTGCTCTCAGCCACACTGCTTTTCAGCGCTGCGATGGCCGGACTGGCCATGGCGATGGGCATGCCGTATCTAGGCCCGATCGTCACGCTGGTCGGCTACTTTGGACTGCTGTTTCTTACCTACAAGCTGAGGAACTCGGCGGCAGGCATCGCAGCGGTCTTTGCGCTGACTGGCTTCATGGGCCTGACGCTTGGGCCGATCCTGAGCATGTATGTGAAGTCGGTGCCGAACGGTGGCGAACTCATAATGACGAGTCTAGGCATCACCGGTCTGCTGTTCGCCGGCCTGAGCGCGTATGTACTGAAGACCGGCCGCGACATGAGTTTCATGGGCGGCTTTCTCACGGTCGGCATGTTCGGCCTGCTCGCCGTGATCGTCGTTGGACTGTTTGTCGATCTGTCCGCCTTCCAGATGGTGATCTCGGCGGGCATCGTGCTGCTGATGGCCGGCTACATCCTCTATGAGACCAGCGCCATCATTCACGGCGGACAGACGAACTACATCCTGGCGACCATCAGCCTCTATGTCAGCCTCTACAATATCTTCCTGAACCTGCTGATGCTGCTCGGTGGTAATCGCGACTGAGCATGCCTGACCGCGCAGACTGACCGCTCTGCCACGGGCCTCATCGGAGAGTGAGGCCCGTGGCAGCAGCGACAAAGGCCCACTGCGCGGCATATTCATCCACCAGCTTTGATACCGAGGCCCCCGCCCCGTGGCCCGCACGCGTTTCGATACGAATCAGTACCGGCTGCCTGCAGCCATTCACACCTGACTGGGCCGCCTGCAGCGCTGCTGCATATTTGTAGCTGTGCCAGGCGACGACGCGATCGTCATTGGCGTCGGCCTGTATGAGCACCGCCGGGTAACAGTACCCCTCGCGGATATTGTGGTAAGGCGACCAGGCGCGCAGTGCCGCAAACTCGGCCGGGTCATCGCTGAGGCCGAAGTCGCTGCCCCACTTGCGCGCATTCAGGCTGGCTGCCTGATACCGCAGCATGTCGAGCACACCAACGGCCGGCACGGCTGCTGCAAACAGCTCCGGCCGCTGGTTAAGTACCGCACCGACCAGCGAGCCACCATTGCTGCCGCCCCATATCGCCAGATGGGCGGGCGACGTCACGCTGTTGTCGATCAGCCACTCGGCCGCAGCGATGAAGTCATCGAAAACATTCTGCTTGTTGAGCCTTGTGCCAGCCAGGTGCCAGGCCTCGCCATACTCGCCACCGCCGCGCAGGTTGGCCTGTGCGTAAATGCCGCCGGCTTCGATCCAGGCCATGCGTGCCGCAGAAAAGGCCGGCATCAGCGAGACATTGAAACCTCCGTAGCCATAGAGCACGGTCGGCTGCTGTCCATTCAGCACCAGATCCTTGCGATATACGATCGACATGGGCACGCGGGTGCCATCGCGACTGGTGTAGAACACCTGCCGCGTTGTGAAGCGACCTGGATCGATGTCCTGCCGGTTGGCACGCAGGGCGGTGACTGCACCCGTTGCGGTATTCAGCCGCCAGATCGCACGCGGTGTCGTGAAGTCGGTATAGGACCAGAACGTCTCCGGATCATCCGGCGTACCGGGAAAACCCGCCACACTGCCCTGCCCAGGCAACTTCACGTCGGCGGCCGGCTCGCCGTTCAGCTTGTACAGTCGGAGTTCGGCATGCGCGTCCTGCACATACTCGATAACGAGACGTTTGCCGATCAGCGCCGCCGAAGCGATCGCTGCGGATGATTCAGGCACCACCTCGCGCCAGTTGCCCGGCTCTGGCGCGCCCAGATGCACGGCAATGATCCGGCCCAGTGGTGCTGATCGTGTACTCAGGAAATAGAAGTCCTCCCCCTCGGCGCCGAGGAAGTCATAGCGCCCATCCCAGCGATCGAGCAGCCGGATTACCGCACTGCTTACGTGTGGATCATCAAGGCGCTGATAGTAGACACCGTTCGTGACATACCCGTCTTCAACGCTGATGATCAGGAATCTTCCGTCGGCGGTGACCTGGGGATAGGGATCGCGTGTGGGATGGTCGTTGATCGCATAGACCTGCCGGTCAGCTGCCTGCGTGGTACCGAGACGATGGTAGTAGACGGCGACCTGCTGGCTGTCATCGTAATGCAGTTCGCCATCATCCCCCGCGTGCTGCGGGTAACGGCTGTAGAAAAAACCGGATCCGTTCCGTGACCAGCTGACCGGCGTGAATTTGGTGCCGGCCAGCACATCGTCGCTATCACGCCCGGTAGCGGTATCACGCACACGCCAGGTCTTCCAGTCACTGCCGCCGTCCGACAGGCTGTAGGCCACCAGGCTGCCGTCCGGGCTCAGCTTGAAATCACCTAGAGACACCGTGCCATCCGCGTTGAAGCTGGCCGGGTCAATCAAGACCGTGCCGGCATCTGCGGGGTCACGCGCCACGCGCAGCACATCCTGTTCGGCCTGACCCGGATTCCAGGTCCAGGCATACACGCCACCCTCACGATCCGGCAGACCCATGCGCTCGTGATCGAGCAGCGCACGCAGGCGCGCCGCAAAGTGCGCACGGGCAGGAAGTGCTGCGACATACCGCTCGGTGAGCACATTCTGCGCAAGCACCCAGGCCTGAACTTCAGCAGAGCCGGAACTTTCCATCCAGCGCCAGGGATCGGCGACCTCTACTCCATGGTAGATGTCGACCTGTTCGACACGGCGTGCTTTCGGGTATGACAAGTCCGGCAACTCCGCTGGCGACAACTGCATGGCATTCAGCACGGCGATACCAAGCCAGCCGAGCCAGCCGAGCAAGCCGCCGAAGTCCGCGACGGCGAGGCTGCCCCCGGAGCGGGTGCCCTGCCGTCCAGTCCGGTTCAACGCCTGGCGGCCGGCAGCCGCTCCACACCGCCCATGTACGGCTTGAGCGCGGTGGGAACCGTGATACTGCCATCGGCGTTCTGGCAGTTCTCCATGACCGCAACCAGTGCGCGACCAGCCGCGACGCCGGAACCATTCAGGGTATGCACCAGCTCCGGTTTGCCGGTGTCCGGATTGCGCCAGCGTGCGCCCATGCGCCGCGCCTGGAAGTCGCCGCAATTGCTGCAGGAGGAAATCTCGCGGTACTTGTTCTGCCCCGGCAGCCAGACCTCAAGGTCATAGGTCTGCGTGGAGCCAAAGCCGATATCGCCAGCACAGAGCGCCACTACCCGGTAGGGCAACTCGAGCTTCTGCAGGATGGCTTCGGCATGTCCGGTCAGCATTTCGAGCGCTGCGGCTGAATCGGCTGGTGGCACGATATGCACCAGCTCAACTTTTTCGAACTGGTGCTGGCGGATCATGCCGCGCGTGTCTTTGCCATATGAACCCGCCTCCGAACGGAAACAGGGTGTATGCGCAACATAGCGCAGTGGCAATTCACGCGACTCGACGATCCGGTCGCGCATCAGGTTAGTGACCGGAACTTCTGCCGTCGGAATCAGGAACAGCTCGTTCTCGCCGCTCACGGTGAACAGGTCGGCAGCAAACTTCGGCAGCTGCCCGGTGCCCTGCAGCGAGCTGCGGTTGACCAGATACGGCACATAAACTTCCGTGTAACCGTGTTCCAGCGTATGCGTATCGAGCATGAACTGGATCAGCGCCCGGTGCAGGCGCGCCAGTGAACCGCGCATCACGGCAAAGCGGGCGCCGGAGATCCGGCCTGCGACATCGAAGTCGAGTAACCCGCTGCCATTGCCGAGATCGACATGGTCGCAGGGCTGAAAATCGAAGCCGCGCGGAGTGCCCCAGCGACGTACTTCGATGTTGCCGCTCTCGTCACGCCCGTCCGGCACACCGGGTTGCAGCAGGTTGGGCATGCCGAGCTGCAGTTCAGTCAGCTCTTGCTGCAGCGTTTCCAGCTCCGTTTCAGCCGCTGCCAGCTCTTCGCCGAGCTGCTTCACCGTGGCCATCAATGGAGCCGTATCGCCACCCGAAGCCTTTAATTTGCCGATCTCCTTCGATCGCACATTGCGCTCATTGCGCGACTGCTCGACGCGCACCTGCAGCACCTTGCGCCGCTCCTCAATGTCCTGAAAGGCAGCGACATCGAGGCTGAAGCCACGGCGGGCGAGATTGGCGCGGACCGCTTCAGGATCCGTACGCAGCAGTCTGGGGTCGAGCATGATGATGATCCGGTTTCTGCGGGCTGGAAGTCGCGCAGTTTACACCGCGCTCCGGCGCACGAGCCCGGCTTCAGGACTTCGTTGGTGGCTTTCGGGCGGCCAGGTTGCGCGCCCTGAAGGTCGCGAGCTTCTCCGCAATCCTGATCTCGAGCCCGCGGTCGACCGGCTCATAGTAGCTGCGCTGGCCGAGTCCCTCAGGGAAATAGCGGGCGCCTGCCGCAAAGCCGTCGGGCTCATCGTGAGCATAGCGATAGCCCTTGCCATGACCCAGTTCGCGCATCAGTGCGGTCGGGGCATTGCGCAGCTCAAGAGGAACCTCCTGGCTGCCATGCGTGCGAACATCAGCCTGCGCCGCTTGCCAGGCCCGATACACCGCATTGCTCTTTGCCGCACAGGCGAGAAAAACGACGGCCTGCGCCAGCGCCAGCTCGCCCTCCGGTGTGCCGAGCCGCTCGTAAGCCTGCCAGGCTTCGAGAGCCAGGGTGAGGCCGCGCGGATCAGCGTTGCCGATGTCCTCGCTGGCCATGCGCACGATACGGCGGGCCACGTAGGCAGGGTCACAGCCGCCATCAAGCATGCGCGCCAGCCAGTAGAGCGAGGCATCGGGATCGGAGCCACGCACCGATTTGTGCAGCGCCGAGATCTGCTCGTAGAACACATCGCCCTGACGATCGAAGCGACGATAACTGCCGGCCAGAGCAGCCGCCAGGACTGCAGGCGTCAGCGTCACTGCGGCGCCCTCTTCTGTCTGGGCAAGAGCCAGGTCTGCAGCCAGCTCGAGCAGATTGAGCGCGCGCCTTGCATCGCCATCGGCGCCCTGAGCAATCTGCAGGAGTTCGGCTTCACCCGCGACCAGACCGGTTGCACCAAGCCCCCGCTCCCTGTCGGCCATCGCCCGGTAAAGGATGGTCAGGAGATCTGCATCGGACAACGGCCCAAGCACGCAAACCCGCGCCCGGGACAAAAGCGCGTTATTGAGTGCAAAAGACGGGTTTTCGGTGGTGGCACCGATAAAGATCAGCGTACCGTCTTCGACATAGGGCAGAAATGCATCCTGCTGCGCCTTGTTGAAGCGATGCACTTCATCGAGGAACAGCACGGTCGGCTGGCTGCGGTCAGCCTGTGCAAGCGCCACCGCCTCACGCACATCCTTGACGCCTGCCATGACGGCCGAAAGGGCTACAAAATGCGCGCCGCTGGCAGCCGCGATCAGCCTGGCAATCGTCGTTTTACCGGTACCGGGGGGGCCCCACAGGACAACTGAATGCAGTGCCTTTGGCGCACCGCCGACACTGCCCGCCAGCAGGTACGCAAGCGGCTTTCCCGCGGCGAGCAACTGCGCCTGCCCGGCGACCTCGGCCAGTGTCCGCGGTCGCATCCGGTCAGCCAGCGGTCGCCAGTTTGCTTCATTGCCGGGAGCCGGATCGCTCAGCGCTTTTCGTTTGCCCGCCATGCTTGAAGACCCGACTCCAGCCATACGCACCAGCGCCGCAGACCGGCGATGGCAAGAATCCAGCCTAGCAGAATGCCGGCGACGTCGGCGCCCACATCCAGCAGTTCGGGCTGACGGGACTCCGTAAGGCTCTGCAACAACTCGATCAGCACGCCGTAGGCCACCAGGCAGATCGCAAGCATCGGCAGACGCCGCATCTCGATAACACCGGAAAACCAGACCATCAACGCCATGAAGGCCAGCGCATGTGTGGTCTTGTCGTTGTAAGCAAACGGCAACGGCGGCGGGTTGGGCATCAGGGCCAGAATCAGGATGACAGCGAGCAACATGCCACCGAGAGTTGTCCAGACATGCGCATAGCGCAGCGGCAGCAGTACGGAAGTCACAGCGCGCTGTCGTCGATGACATCCGCACCGGGCGGGATGTCGAAACTGAAGCTCTTGTCGTCCAGTCGCGGATTGATCTCGATGCGGGAAAATTCCAGCTGAGTCTGCTGACCCAGCCGGTCGTCGATTTCCAGGTTCACGAGTCTGGGCCCGTCAAAGCCGAGCCGCACGGCAGAAAAATCTCCATCGGCAGCTTTCGGCACCAGTGAAATCCACTGCAATCCGTCAGCCTGCCATGACTTGCCGACATCGAAACGCTCCAGCACATTCTCTTTCCCGGTCAGCAGCGCTGCCGGTGTATCGCCAATCCCGGTTTGCAGCCGCCGGATGACGACCTGCTCCAGGTCAGCTTCATAAAGCCAGAGCCTGGTACCGTCAGCGACGATCACGCGCGCATAGGGTTGCTGATAATCCCAGCGGAACCGTCCGGGGCGCTGCATGAGGACCCGGCCGCTGGAATCTTCAACGATCTGCTGGCGAGAATCGACGACGCGCTGCCGGAAATCAGCGCGCAGGGTTGTGACCCCGGTCAGGAAATTGCGCAGACGTTGCAGGCCGGGATCTTCCCCACTGACCGCAGCCGCAGCGCTGCCCGGCGCACAGACGAGCGCACAGCACAGCAGGAAAGTGGCCCGGATCATGCGCCAGGAAGTCCGTCAGTCGTCATCAGCCGGTGGCGGCGCCAGCACTTCCCGAAACCCGTTCGACTGCAGGGGACCGACGAGGCCAGCTGCTTCCATGGTCTCGACGAGCCGCGCTGCCCGGTTGTAACCGATCTTGAGACGTCGTTGTATGCCGGAGACCGATGCGCGTCGGGTCTCGGCAACGATCCGCACCGCCTGGTCGTACAGTGCATCCGCCTCACCATCGGCTTCCATGGTGGTGGCCGCCTCGCCGGAGATGCCCGGGATCGCCATTGCCGGACCTTCAGTGATTTCGTCAACGTAAACCGGGGCACCAGCGCCCTTGAGCGCAGATACCACCCGGTGCACCTCCTGGTCCGAGACGAAGGCGCCGTGTACCCGCAGCGGCATACCCGTGCCGGGCGGGAGAAACAGCATGTCGCCGTGACCCAGCAGGCACTCAGCGCCACTCTGGTCGAGAATCGTGCGCGAATCGACCTTTGCCGATACCTGAAACGCAATTCGCGTGGGAATATTTGCCTTGATGAGCCCGGTGATCACATCCACCGAAGGCCGCTGTGTAGCGATGATCATGTGCATACCGGAAGCGCGCGCCTTTTGCGCCAACCGCGTGATCAGCTCCTCAACCTTCTTGCCGACGACCATCATCATGTCCGCCAACTCGTCAATCACGACCACGATCTGCGGCAGCGTGGTCAGAACCGGTACAGACCCGTCCAGCATTGGCTTTGGTGCAAATTCGGTACCGATCAGCGGATCTGGAATCGGCTCACCCTTGTCGGCAGCCTGCGTCACCTTGCGGTTGAAACCCGACAGATTGCGCACGCCGAGCGCCGCCATCAGCCGATAGCGGCGTTCCATCTCTGCCACACACCAGCGCAGGGCATTGGCTGCCTCCTTCATGTCGGTCACGACCGGCGCCAGCAGATGCGGGATGCCCTCGTAGACGGAGAGTTCAAGCATCTTCGGATCGATCATGATCATGCGCACGTCCTGCGGACGCGCCTTGTAGAGCAGACTCAGCACCATCGCATTGATGCCCACCGACTTGCCCGAACCGGTGGTGCCGGCAATCATCAGATGCGGCATGCGCTGCAGATCGGCCACCACCGACTTGCCGCCGATATCCTTGCCGAGCGCGAGCGTCAGTGGTGATGCCATCTCCTCATAGGCCTGCGAACGCAGGATTTCGCCGAGCGTGACAATCTCGCGGGTCTCATTCGGAATTTCGAGACCGACCGTCGGCTTGCCGGGAATGACTTCCACGACCCGCACGCTGATCGCCGACAGAGAACGCGCCAGATCCTTGGAGAGATTACTGATCTGGCTGACTTTCACACCAGGCGCCGGAGCCAGCTCGAAGCGCGTCACTATCGGACCGGGCTGCACCGCAACGACTTCAACCTCGACGCCGAAGTCCTTCAGCTTGAGTTCCACAAGCCGCGACATCGCTTCCAGCGATTCCTTTGTGTAGCCGGGCGGCTGCTCGTGTGGCGCGTCGAGCAGCGACAGCGGCGGAAGCTCCCCCGGTGCAGAAGTAGCATCGAACAGCGGCACCTGTCGCTCTTTCTGGGCGCGCACACTGGGCACTGCTGGTACGAGTACGGGCTCGATACGCGGCGGCACCTTCTTCTCGACCTTCCTGCGCTCTTTACGGACCGTCTCCTGTCGTTCCTCCTGGGCGCGCTGTCCTTCACTCCGGCTGCGGAAATCCGTGATCAGCTGGCGCCCGCGGTCTATACCGTCGAGTACGATCTTGCCAACCCGGTCCATGACCGCAAACCACGACAGGCCCGTGAACAGCGATATCGCCGCCAGCCAGACCGACAGCAAAAGCAGCGTTGCGCCCAGCAGGCCAAGACCCGCCTCAAGCCAGCGGCCGAGCAACTCGCCGAATCCGCCACCGGCGGTGGCGGGCAGGCCGGGTGCTGAAAAATGCAGTGCGGCGAGGGCGCAGCTGCTGGCCAGCGTCAGCACAAAGCCGGCAGCACGGGTCAGCAACAACGTGCGATCAATGGGCTCCGGGCTGGTGCGTGCATTGAAGATAATCCACCCGGCGAGCATCACCATGGCGGGGAACAGCAGGGCCGGCGCACCGAAGAGGCTGAAGGCGACATCCGCGAACCAGGCACCTACCGTACCAATCTGGTTGCGCAGCGGCCCATTATCGACCGCATGACTGAAACCGGGGTCGTCCTTGCTGTAACTGAGCAGCGCCACCAGCATGATGAGCGCAACGGCACCGAGCACCCACAGCGCCGACTCGCGCATGACGCGCGTCAACGGCGCGGCCACGCCGCGGTTCTCGAGTCCGATTGCTCTGGACGCGCCCGATCCCACTCTTTTACCCGGCTTCAGTGATACGACAGCAACAAAACTAACTGCCTGCCCGTCAAGCAATTAGCGCAGCCGATCATAGCAGCACAGGGCTTCGGTGCAAGCCGCAACAGGAGCCGTGGCAACTTTGCCGCGACAGCACAGCTTCGCCTAAACTGCCGCCATGACAAACCCGAAACACGCCCGACTGGTTATCCTCGGCTCCGGACCAGCCGGCTACACGGCTGCCATTTATGCGGCACGCGCGAACCTCACGCCACTGCTCATCACGGGACTTGAGCAGGGTGGCCAGCTCATGACGACGACCGAGGTCGACAACTGGCCGGGCGGTCACGAAGGCCTCCAGGGACCCGAACTGATGGAACAGCTGCGCGCGCATGCGGCGCGGCTCGACGTGGAAATGGTGAGCGACCAGATCGTGACCGCCGATCTTGGCAAGCGACCCTTGATCCTGCACGGCGGCTCGCAGATATACAGCTGTGACGCACTCGTAATCGCCACCGGCGCATCAGCACGATACCTCGGCTTGCCATCCGAACAACAGTTCCGCGGCAAAGGCGTATCAGCCTGCGCAACCTGTGATGGATTTTTTTACCGCAAGCAGCGCGTAGCAGTCATCGGCGGTGGCAATACCGCCGCCGAAGAAGCCCTCTACCTGTCGAACCTGGCCGAGCACGTTACGCTGGTCCATCGACGCGATCAGCTGCGGGCCGAAAAGATGCTGCAGGACAAGCTCATGGCCAGGACCGGTGCAGGCGGCAACATCTCCATCATCTGGGAGCACGAGGTGGAAGCTGTCGTTGGCAACGACAGCGGCGTGACGGGCCTGCGACTCCGGCCTGTGGACCCAAAGCTGCCTGAACGCACCATCGACGTTACCGGCGTCTTTATCGCCATCGGACATGTGCCGAATACCGCGCTCTTCGACGGACAGCTCGAACTGGACCACGGCTATATCGTGATTCAGGGCGGCCGCGGCGGCGGCATGACGGCAACCAGCATCCCCGGCATATTCGCCGCGGGCGATGTTGCCGACAGCATTTATCGGCAGGCGATTACCTCAGCCGGCTCGGGCTGCATGGCCGCCCTGGATGCCGAAAAATTTCTCGACAGCATAAATTCGTGAATGACAGGTGCGGATCGAAAACGTCGCCAGCATTGCGGAAATTCCGGCGGCCAGCTGGAATCGCCTGCATGGCACAAACTATCCTTTCCTGCGCCATGAGTTTCTCCTCGCCCTCGAAGAGTCCGGCTGTGTCTGCAGCGCAACCGGCTGGACACCCTGCCATCTGACGGTTCGCGACGATCAGGGAATGGTCGCCGGCGCCATGCCCCTGTACCGCAAGACGAACTCGCTCGGCGAGTTCGTCTTCGACTGGGCCTGGGCTGATGCCTACCGCCGCTCCGGTTTGCATTACTACCCGAAGCTCGTCTCCTGCGTGCCCTATACCCCGGCGACCAGCACGCGATTCCTTTATGCACCCGGGGAAGACCGGACGGAAATCGCTCAGCAACTGCTGGACGCGGCTCTGGCGCTCACGCGGCAGTCAGGCGCCTCGTCCCTGCACCTGCTGTTTCCGGATCCGGCCGAAATGCCGCTGCTCGGTGCTGCCGGCATGATGCCGCGCAAGGACTGCCAGTTTCATTGGCACAATCAGCACTACGCGAGCTTTGATGATTTCCTGGGTACCTTCACCGCCGAGAAGCGCAAGAAGAGCAGACGCGAACGCAGGCGTGTCGCCGAGGCGGGAATCAGTTTTGAACACCTGAGCGGCCATGAAATCGACCATGGCCTCTGGAAACAACTGATGCCGCTGTATGCCAGCACTTTTCTGTACCGCGGTCGCAGCCCCTACCTGAACGAAGATTTCTTCCGGCGCATCGGGGCAAACCTGCCGGATCAACTGATGGTGATACTCGCCCGGCAGCATGGCGAGCCGGTCGCAATGGCGATCTGTTATCGCAGCGCCGATACACTTTACGGTCGCTACTGGGGCAGCAACGGCAATTTCCACAGCCTGCACTTTGAAACCTGCTACTACCAGGGAATCGAATATTGCATCGCCAACGGGCTACGAAGCTTCGAGCCCGGCACCCAGGGGGAGCACAAGCTCGCGCGCGGGTTCGCACCCACAGAAACCTGGTCCGCCCACTGGCTTTCACATCCGCAGTTCGCCGCAGCGATCGACAACTACCTCGAGCGTGAGCGTGCGCATATCGATGAATACATGGACAGCGCCCGCGCGCACGTACCCTTTCGCAAGGACACGATCTGACCGCCAGGATGGACAGCACATGTCACGCCTGACACTCCTGCGCCCGGAAGATCCCCCGGAGACATTTCCGGATCCGGCGCAGGCGCTGGACAGTCCGAACGGACTGCTGGCACTGGGCGGCGACCTGTCACCTGAGCGACTGCTGGCTGCCTACCGGCGAGGCATCTTTCCCTGGTACGAAGACGGACAACCCATCATGTGGTGGTCACCGGATCCGCGCGCTGTCCTGCTGCCCGGTAAGCTGCATGTGTCGCGAAGCCTGCGCCGCACCCTGTGCAGCGGACGTTACACGGTATCCGCCAACCAGAACTTTGCTGGCGTCATCAATGCCTGTGCCGGGACACGCGCACTGCAGGGCACCTGGATCACGGCCGAAATGCGTGCCGCCTATCTGCAACTGCATGAACTCGGTCATGCGCATTCCATAGAGACCTGGCTCGGAGACCAGCTGGTCGGCGGCCTTTACGGACTCGCCATCGGCAGGGTGTTCTTCGGTGAATCGATGTTCAGCACCGAGAGCGACGCCTCCAAAGTCGCGCTGGCTGCACTTATGCACCAGCTCGCCGGACGCGGCTTCGGCCTGCTCGACTGCCAGATCGAGACCGGACACCTGAACTCGCTGGGCAGCCAGCTGATGGACCGCGCGGAGTTCGTCAGTGCGGTCAGCAGCTTGACCGCATCGCCACTGCAGGAATCCGGCTGGCGCTTCGGTCCCGGCCCCACCCGGAGCCTGGTTCCAGGCATCAATCCACCGGCTCGCTTGCAGGATATAGCCACTTAGACCACAATTCGCGGCTTCCTGACGGAGCGCTCATGCCTAAAGAAGATGCCATAACCATGGAAGGTCTCGTTACCGAGACCCTGCCAAACACCACATTCCGGGTCAAACTCGAGAACGGACACGTGGTGATCGCGCACATCTCCGGAAAGATGCGCAAGAACTACATCCGCATACTCACAGGCGACAAGGTAACGGTCGAACTGACCCCCTACGACCTGTCCAAGGCACGAATCACCTTCCGCGCACGCTGATCCCGGACCTTTACCGGTACCGTACTCAGGCCGGATCGGGCATATGCTCGAGGCTGCGCGTTGCCGGCGTAGTGATCAGCGTCAGGGCACCCGCGGTGTCGAGAGTCACCCGTACATGTCCGCCCTTGGCCAGGTCACCGAACAACAGCTCTTCCGCCAGTGGCCGCTTGATCTGCTCCTGGATCACCCTCGCCATGGGCCGCGCGCCCATCTTCGGGTCATAGCCCTTGTCAGCAATCCACTGTCGCGCAGCCGGCTCAAGCTCGATCGTTACTGCATTCTTGTCCAGCTGGGCCTCAAGCTCCATCACGAGCTTGTCGACCACGCGCAAGACGGCATCCGGCCCCAGCGGAGAAAACTGGATGATGGCATCGAGCCGGTTGCGGAATTCAGGGCTGAACATGCGGTTGATGATCGACATGCCGTCGGTGCTGTTGTCCTGGTTTGTGAAGCCCATCGACGGCCGGCTCATCTCCTGTGCACCAGCATTGGTGGTCATCACCAGGGTCACGTTGCGGAAATCTGCCTTGCGCCCGTTATTGTCGGTCAGCGTGCCGTGATCCATGACCTGCAAGAGCAGGTTAAACACTTCCGGATGGGCCTTCTCGATCTCGTCGAGCAGAAGGACGGCGTGCGGATGCTTGTTGACCGCCTCGGTGAGCAAACCGCCCTGATCGAAACCGACGTATCCCGGCGGTGCACCGATCAGCCGTGAAACGGTATGACGCTCCATATACTCCGACATGTCGAAACGAATCAGCTCGATGCCCAGACAGTGGGCCAGCTGTCGGGTGACTTCGGTCTTGCCTACACCGGTTGGCCCGGCAAACAGGAATGCGCCGACCGGCTTTTCCGGCTCGCGGAGGCCCGAGCGAGCGAGCTTGATGGCCGACGCCAGCGCGGTAACCGCATTGTCCTGACCGAAAATCACCAGCTTGAGGTCGCGTTCGAGATTGCGCAGCTGATCGCGATCGGATGCTGAGACATTCTTTGGCGGGATACGCGCCATCTTGGCAATGACGTTCTCAACCTGGGGCACATCCACCACGCTTGTGCGGGTCGCCGCGGGCTCGAGGCGGACACTCGCTCCGGCCTCGTCGATGACATCGATCGCCTTGTCTGGCAGCTGCCGCTCGTTGATGAAGCGGGCCGACAGCTCAACCGCTGCGACGATGGCCTCATCCGTGTAGCTGACCTTGTGATGCTCCTCGAAGCGCGACTTGAGCCCCTGCAGGATCTCTATGCTCTGCGGCACGGTCGGCTCGACGATGTCGATCTTCTGGAACCTGCGCGCCAGCGCGTGATCCTTCTCGAACACGCCGCGATATTCCCGGTAGGTGGTGGAACCGATACAGCGGAGCTCGCCGCTTGAGAGCACCGGCTTGATCAGGTTGGAGGCATCCAGCACACCACCCGAAGCTGCGCCGGCCCCGATCACCGTGTGTACCTCATCGATAAACAGGATCGCGCCGGGGTCCCGACCGAGATCCTTGATGACTGCCTTGAAGCGCTTTTCGAAATCACCCCGATACTTGGTACCGGCCAGTAACGCACCCATGTCCAGTGCATAGATCGTGCAGCCGGACAGCACCTCTGGCACCTGCCCGTCGACGATCATCTTCGCCAGCCCTTCGGCGATGGCCGTCTTGCCCACGCCGGCTTCGCCAACATAGAGCGGATTGTTCTTGCGGCGCCGGCAAAGGACCTGGATGGTGCGTTCGACCTCGACTTCCCGGCCGATCAGCGGGTCGATCTTGCCCTCCCGGGCCTTGCGGTTGAGATTGGTTGTGTAGTTGTCAAGCGCAGTACCCTCACCTTCCGGATCGTCGCCGTCTGCCGACGGGTTCCTGGGTGGCGCCTGATCCTCGCGCAGCTTTGACAGGCCATGGGAAATGAAATTGACGATATCAAGCCTGGTGATTTCCTGGAGTCCCAGCAGATAAACCGCATGCGACTGTTTCTCGCCAAAAATCGCGACGAGAATATTCTCGCCGCGCACTTCCTTCTTGCCGCTGGACTGCACATGAAACACTGCGCGCTGCAGCACACGCTGGAAGCCCAGCGTTGGCTGCACATCCAGATCGCTGCCCTCGGCAATCCGCGGCGTTGACTCCTCAATGAATTGTTCCAGATCGCGGCACAACCGCGCCATGTCTGCGCCGCAGCCCTTGAGAATTTCACTGACCGAAGGAACAGCCGCCACCGCGAGCAGCAGATGCTCGACGGTCATGTACTCATGACGGCGCGTGCGGGCCTGCTGGAAAGCCTCGTTCAGGCAGACTTCGAGTTCATTGCTCAACATGATGATTCAGGTCTCCTCCAGCGTGCAGAGTAGCGGATGCTGATTCTGCTGGGCGTAGGCACCGACCTGCGCAACCTTGGTCTCCGCGATCTCATACGTGAATACACCACAGACTCCCTTGCCCCGCGTATGCACCTCCAGCATGACCCGGGTGGCCTTCTCACGGTCCATCGCAAAAATCCGCTCCAGCACATCTACTACAAATTCCATCGGCGTATAGTCATCGTTCAGCAGCAGTACCCTGTACAGCGGCGGCCGCTTGACCTTGGGCCGCGCCTCTTCGACTGCGAGCCCGCGTCCATCATCCGCCCGCCGCCCGATATCCTTGTCGCCAGAGTCATTGTCATCAGGGTCATTCATTGTTGAAGTCGTCTTTCTCACCGAAACCTTGAGTGTTCAGGATACCGCTTTATTCGTACGCAGCCAGTACAGCGGATTTCCGCCAAGAGGCACACGAAAGCACTGCGGCACGACGCCAATCCGGTCGCAATCCGCGGACCAGACGGTTGCTTTATTTGCGCACTCCCCGCACAGTAAAAGATTATGCTCAATCTCGATGACTTTACGCGGCTTTTTGTCTCCGTCCCGATCCATTCCATGACCCGGAACAGGCCGGACCAGGCAACATGACGCTGAACATACAGGCGACACTCAGTCGTTGGAGCGGTCAAAGTTCGCCACAGTTCAACGCGCTGCTCATCGAACGCCTGCCCGCGTGGGTGTCCTTCCTTGCTGTGCTGCTGCTCGGCTACTACCTGGCCCGGTTGCTCTGGTCGTTCTACCCGGTGGCTGAAAGCCCTGTCTGGCGGCCGCCGGCACCGTTGCAATCCGTATCGCCGGTGGCGGTCAGCCAGAGCGACTATGCCAGCATTGGTGCCGCCCACCTGTTCGGCGAGGTCTCGCACGACGTACCATCGATCAGCGGCGACGCGGCACTTACCGCACCGGACACCGGTCTCAGCCTGCAACTGCGCGCCACGGTTACTGCTGACGATCCCAAAGTGGCCCACGCGATCATTGCCGACAGCAGCGGTACCGAGAAGGTGTACTTCGCCGAAATGCCCTTGCCCGGCGGTGCGACACTGCAGAAAGTCCAGCCGGATCTGGTCATCCTGAGCCGCGCCGGACAACTTGAGGTGCTGCGCTTGCCGCGGGCCGCCGGCAGTGCGAGCAGCGGCAGACCAACCCCTGCTCCGGCGCCTAACACGGCGCGCTTCCCTGCCGTACAGGCCGATGTCGAGGAGTTTGTGGCGCAGAACACGGCAGGGTTTCTGGAGGTGGTGCGGCCGCAGCCCTTCATGCCGAACGGCCAGTTGAAAGGCTATCGCATCTACCCCGGACCGAACCGCCAGCAGTTTGCGGCGCTTGGCTTGCGGGCCGGCGATCTCATCACGGAAATCAATGGTGTAGTCTTGAATAATCCGGCCCAGGGAACAGAAGTGTTCCGCAGTCTCGGCGGTGCCACCCAGGTAACAGTCACGCTGGAACGCGACGGCCAGCCCCAGGTTCTGTCGCTGAACATGGATCAGGTCAGTCCGGCCGGCGGAGCCACCCAGTGATGTACAACAAATATTCAGTTGCCCGCGGCCCGTTGTCCGCTGTCCTGGCATTGCTTCTGTGCCTTTCGGGTACCGCTCAGCTGCACGCGGCAACTGGCACCACTATTACCCCCAACTACAAGGACGCCGATATCCGTCAGGTTATCGAGGCAGTCGGCGAAGTCACGGGCAAGAATTTCATTCTCGACCCGCGGGTCAAGGCGCAGGTCACCATGCTGTCGGTGGCGCCGATGAGTCCCGATGCATTCTACGAAGCCTTTCTGTCGATACTCTCCGTCTATGGCTTTGTGGCCGTACCGGCTGGCGATGTCATCAAGATCCTTCCCGATGCCAATGCCCGGCAGATGCCCGGCGCGGAACTCGAAAGCGGCGGTGGCCAGCGGCCGGATGACATCGTGACGCGGGTTATCGCCGTACAGAACGTTGCGGCCGCGCAGCTGGTGCCAATACTGCGTCCGCTGATTCCGCAATACGGTCATCTCGCTGCACACCCGCCCTCCAACCTGCTGATCATCAGCGACCGTGCCTCTAACGTGGACCGTATGGCCCACATCATCTCGCGTATCGACCAGGCCGCCGATCAGGACTACGAAGTGATCCGTCTGGAGCACGCTTCCGCAACCGAGATCGTCAAGCTGGTTGCCGCCCTTAACCAGGGCGCACAGCAGGGCGAAGGCGCCGGCGGGCCGCGCATCACCGTAGTCGCCGATGAACGCACCAACAGCGTGCTCATCACAGGCGCCACGGACGACCGGCTCCGCTACCGTGCACTGATCACACATTTGGATACCCCGCTGGAAGAAGGTGGCGATACACAGGTCCGTTATCTGCGTTACACCAACGCCACAGATCTGGCCACCAAGCTGCAGAGCCAGTACTCCGGTAGCGGTGCACAGGCAGCGGCCGGCAAGGATGCCGCTCCGCCGGCCCAGCGCGGTGAAATCGGCATCTGGGCCGACGACTCGACGAACGCGCTCATCATTACCGCTCCGCCGAAGATCATGAAGTCGATGATGGCGATCATCGACAAGCTGGACATCCGGCGTGCGCAGGTACTGGTCGAAGCGGTCATTGTGGAGGTAACGTCAGACCGGGCCGCCGAACTCGGTGTCACCTGGGCCGTGGGCAACGCCAACCTCGACAATGCGGTGGGTCTCACCAAGTTTCCGGGCACGACGGGCGTCACTGGCGTGGCGGGTGCGCTGCTTGGCGACGGTACCAGCACGACCAGCCCGGCTTCGCTTGTTGGCGACGGCCTGACTCTCGGCATCGGCCGACTTCGGGATTCCGGCGTCAGTTTTGTGGCCCTCCTCGAGGCGCTCGAGTCGGACGGCACCTCTAATATCATCGGCACACCGGTTCTGGTGACGCTCGACAACGAGGAGGCCGAGATCAAGGTTGGCCAGGAAGTGCCGTTCGTGACCGGCAGTTACACCAACGGCAGTACTGGCGGCACCACCACGAACACGGTAAATCCCTTCCAGACCATCCAGCGCGAACAGGTCGGCCTGTCACTGAAACTCACACCACAGATCAACGAAGGCGATGCGGTTCGCCTGAAAATCGCCCAGGAGATTTCCTCTCTGCTGCCCAGCAGTGCCGCTGTAGACCTGATCACCAGCAACCGCTCCATCAATACGACGGTCATCGTTCAGGACGGTGCAACACTGGTGCTCGGCGGCTTGATCCAGGACCAGGTCAGTGAAAAGCAACAGCGGGTACCCATCCTCGGTCGCATCCCGCTGCTCGGTGCCCTGTTCCGCAACAATGAAACCACCAAGACCAAGACCAACCTGATGGTCTTCATCAAACCCACGATTCTGCGCGATAACGTTCAGGCTGCCTTTGAAACCAACACCAAATACAACTACATACGCGATCAGCAACTGCTGACCCGGCCCAGGAATGTACGGCTGATGCCGCGGACGCCCCGCACCGTGCTGCCGGAAATACCGGCCATCGAGCCGCCGGCCGCAGGTACCGAACCGCCGGTCATTGATCTTCGTGAGGCGCCTCAGGGAGAAACAGGTGAACCCGGCGATACCTGAACTGGCCAGCGCCGAACCGGAACTGGAAATCATCGTCGGCGATGCGGCGATTGCACCGCATGCTGTCGCACTTGGTGACCCGCGCAGCCAGTTGCTGCCGTTTGCATTTGCCAAACGCCACGGCGTACTGATCAGCGGATTCGAGAATGGCCGTCCACTGCTGCTGGTACGGCAAGATGTGCGCCTCGCCACCGTGTCTGAAGTGCGGCGTTTCATCGACACACCGCTGTGTCTCAAGGTGGTCGCAGCAGACGAGTTCGACAGGCAACTGCAGCAGACATACGAACGCGAATCGAATACCACCATGCAGATGGTGGACGGACTCGGTGAAGACACCGACCTGTTTCGCGTCGCGCAGGACCTGCCTGAACCATCCGACCTGCTCGAAAGCGATGACGATGCGCCGATCATCCGGCTGATCAATGCGCTGCTGACCTCGGCCGTAAAGGACAACGCATCGGATATACACATCGAACCTTTTGAGAACCGGCTGGTCGTGCGCTTCCGTATTGACGGCGTGCTTCGCGAGGTACTGCAGTCCAGACGTGCCGTCGCTCCGCTGGTGGTGTCGCGCATAAAGGTCATGTCAAAGCTCGATATTGCCGAAAAGCGGCTGCCGCAGGACGGACGTTTCTCACTGCGCATTGCCGGGCGCGCGGTCGACGTTCGCGTTTCCACGATGCCGTCCGGGCACGGTGAGCGGGTCGTGCTCCGCCTGCTCGACAAACACGCCGGCCGTCTTGAGCTCGAAAGCCTGGGCATGGACGCCGACTCCAAGGGCATCGTCGACGAACTGATCCACAAACCGCACGGCATCATTCTCGTCACCGGCCCGACCGGTTCCGGTAAAACCACCACCCTCTACGCGGCACTGGAGCGGATCAACGACGACACGCGCAACATCATGACGGTCGAGGATCCGATCGAGTATTACATCGACGGCATCGGTCAGTCACAGGTCAACACCAAAGTCGAGATGACCTTTGCCCGCGGCTTGCGTGCCATCCTGCGCCAGGATCCCGATGTGGTGATGGTCGGTGAGATTCGTGACCTGGAAACGGCAGAAATCGCCGTACAGGCGAGTCTGACCGGTCACCTCGTGCTGTCTACACTGCATACCAATACGGCTGTCGGCGCCGTGACCCGGCTACGCGACATGGGCGTCGAGCCTTTCCTGCTGTCATCCAGCCTGATCGGCGTACTGGCACAGCGGCTGGTACGCGTACTCGACCCGGCCACCAGGGTCGCCTATACCGCACGCGAATATGAATGCCGCACGCTGGGCATCGATCCGGCACACCCGCCCCTGCTTTACCATCCGGACGAGGCGGCGATGCTGGCCGGCAGCCCGGGCTACCGCGGACGCACCGGCATTTACGAACTCGTGACCATTGACGACGAACTCCGGACCATGATTCACGATGGCGCCAGCGAGCAACAGCTGGAGCGCTATGCACGCACTCGCAGCCCCAGCATCCGTGACGACGGCCTGCGCAAGGCACTTGCCGGCATCACCACGCTCGAAGAGGTGCTGCGCGTTACCCGTTCTGACTGATGGGCGCATTCGAATATACCGCGGTCGATGCGGCCGGGAAGGAACGCCGGGGGATACTCGAAGGCGATACGGCCCGGCAGGTGCGCCAGCTGCTGCGTGAAAAGCAGTTGCTGCCGATCGAGGTATCTGAGGTCGCGAAACAGGAAGCCTCACGGCAGAAATCATTCAGCTTCCGCCGGAGCATGTCGGCCGCCGATCTCGCGCTCATAACCCGGCAACTCGCGACACTCGTGCATTCCTCGCTGCCACTGGAAGAGGCACTGCTTGCGGTTTCCGAGCAGACCGAATCACCGCGGGTGAAGAGCATCCTGCTCGGCGTGCGCTCACGGGTGATGGAGGGACATACCCTGGCCGATGGATTCGGCGATTTTCCGCAGGCCTTCCCGGAAATCTACCGGGCCACCGTTGCAGCAGGTGAGCAGTCCGGGCACCTGGATGCCGTGCTTGAACGTCTTGCCGACTACACGGAGAGCCGGCAGGTGCTGCGACAGAAGGTTCAGCACGCCATGATCTATCCGGTCGTGCTGTCCTGTCTCGCATTGCTGATCGTCAGCGGCATGCTTGTTTACGTTGTACCCAAGGTCGTGGGCGTATTTACCAATACCGGCAGGGATCTGCCCGGGCTCACGGTCATGCTGATCGCCATCAGCGATTTCCTGCGTAACTATGGTGTTTTGCTGCTGCTGGCCATGGTTGCCGCCGGCTTTGGCATACGCCGCGCCTTGCGCCAGCCTGGCCCCAGGCGGCGTTTCGATCTGTTGCTGCTGCGCCTGCCTCTGGTCGCCAAGCTGGTCCGCGGTTCCAATACGGCACGCTTCACCCGTACGCTCAGTATTCTGAGCGGCAGCGGTGTACCGGTGCTCGAAGGGCTGCGCATTGCCGCCGAAGTGGTGACCAATGTACCGATGCGCGAGGCTGTTGAAGCGGCTGCCGACAGGGTTCGTGAGGGGGCACCGATCGGCAAGTCGCTGGCCGTTGCCGGTTATTTCCCACCCATCTGCATCCACCTGATCTCCAGTGGCGAAGCCAGCGGTGAACTGGAGATGATGCTGACGCGGGCCGCATTGAACCAGGAACGGGAAATGGACGGGCTGATAGCCGCCCTGCTCGGGATCCTAGAACCGGCCCTGATCGTCGGCATGGGCGTGATCGTTCTGGTCATTGTCCTGGCAATCCTGCTGCCGATCTTTGAGCTCAACCAGCTGGTCGGCTGACAGCTGTTTACCGGCCGCTGCGAACCGGAAGCGGTATCAGTTCACAAATCAGGGAAACTGGTATTGCCAGACCGCAGTTGCGTCATTATAAAAACGGCGTGCGCTTTGAACATAAGGAAGTTCGCATGGGCCGCAAAGCTGTTGTACAGAAAGTACCGGAAAAGGTTTTCCTCAAGGAACCACCGCCGGAGACCGTGGACGAGCTGGATGAAATCGAAGCCGATTCTGATGCCGGAGATGCAGACGACACCCTGATCGGCGACAACATCGGTGAGCCTTCGGTAGAAATCAATGTGGAAGGGCTCATTGCCGAGCTGGAAGCCGGGTCTCGCTTCGTGAGCAAGCCCGACATGATTTCCGCCCGGCGCAAACTCGAGGACTTTCTTGAACGCCGTCGCGTGGCACGGGAAATCGAGGACTTCGACGATTTCAAGGTCGTCGACTAGCTGCGAACCGGCGGGCTGCGTGCATCAGGCGAAATCGCGACTGTGGACGGTCAGCGCACCAAGCGCAGCACTGCGATCCTCAATCCGGGACACGACGACATGCAGCACGTCGCCCTGACGCTGTATCCGCCCCCGGACAGCCAGCAGGCGTGAACCGAGCAGGGCCCGGCGTTGCTGATCCGCGATCTGCGGCCAGACGATCAGATTCACATAGCCGGTTTCATCTTCCAGCGTTACAAAGATCACGCCACCGGCACTGCCGGGCCTCTGGCGAGTGATCACCAGACCGGCTATCCGCACCGGATCATGCTCTGCCATGTCACGAAGATCTTCGGCGGTTACAAAGCCCTGTCGCTGCAGCTCACTGCGCAGCAAAGCCAGCGGATGACGGCCGAGGCTGAGTCCCATGCTTGCATAGTCCCCGCTGATGTCCTCTGGCTCGGTCGGCGAGCGCAGCAGCGGAATGCCCTCCGCCACCCCCGATACCGGGAACAACGGCAACGCCGGTTCCGTACCGGCAACTTCCCAGCGCGCCCGGTAACGGTGCCCGGCGATGTCCGCCAGCGCTCCCGCTGCAGCCAGGGCACCGAGTTCATACTGCTGCAAGCTGGTTCGCGCCTGCAGGTCCTCTACGTCGGCAAAGGCCTGCTGCCCACGCGCCTCCAGCAGACGCGCAGCAGCATCCCGGCTCAGCCCACCGGTCAAACACAGCCCAAGGCGCAATGCCGGCTGACCGGCTGACCCGCCTTCCAGCGTGCACTCCCACTGACTGCGATTCACGTCCACCGGCCGGACCTCGACACCGCTGCGTCGGGCATTCCGGACCAGTTGTGCCGGCGCATAGAACCCCATCGGCTGGCTGTTCAGCAGTGCGCAGCTGAATGCAGCCGGCTCGTGCGTCTTGAGCCAGGCGGATACATAAACCAGCAGGGCAAAACTTGCCGCATGTGACTCGGGGAAACCGTACTCGCCGAAACCGCGGATCTGTTTGCAGACCTGCTGCGCAAATTCCGGCGTGTAATGCCGCTCACGCATGCCGGCAATGAGTCGTTCCTCAAAAGACTCCAGACCGCCGCGCCGCTGCCATGTTGCCATCGCACGACGCAACTGGTCGGCCTCACCTGGCGTAAAACCCGCTGCGACGACAGCCAGCTGCATGACTTGCTCCTGGAAGATCGGTACGCCTAGCGTCCGCTCCAGCACCTGTCGCACTTCAGGACCAGGATAGCTGACCGGCTCTTCGCCATTCCGTCGGCGCAGATAGGGATGAACCATGTCGCCCTGGATCGGCCCGGGACGCACCAAAGCCACTTCTATCACCAGATCGTAATAACAGCGCGGCCGGAGCCGCGGCAGCATAGCCATCTGGGCCCGCGACTCGATCTGGAACACACCCATCGTGTCAGCGCGACAGATCATCGCGTAGACCACCGGATCTTCAACCGGTACCGTGGCCAGGCTGAGTTCCCGACCGGAATAGTCCCGGATCAGCGCAAAGCTCCGCCGGATCGCCGAAAGCATGCCAAGAGCGAGGATATCCACCTTGAGCAGGCCGAGTTCATCGAGGTCATTTTTGTCCCACTGAATAACCGTACGCCCGGCCATGGCGGCATTTTCGACGGGTACCAGTCGCGACAGCGGCTCGCCGGAAATCACGAAGCCGCCAACATGCTGGGAGAGATGACGAGGAAATCCGTTCAGTTCCCTGACCAGGCTGATGAGCCGATGCACGACCGGACTGGCCGGATCCAGACCTGCTTCGACAAGCTGCTCCGGCTGTACGGCGTGACCATCCCACCACTGCACGGAACGGGCGATTTTTCCTGTTTGCCCAGGCGAAAGCCCCAACGCACGACCCACATCACGGATCGCACTGCGCGGCGAGTAGCTGATCACCGTCGCCGTCAGCGCCGCCCTGTCGCGACCATATTTGGCGTAGATGTACTGGATGACTTCTTCGCGTCGCTCATGCTCGAAATCCACGTCTATATCCGGCGGTTCATTCCGCTCACGGGAAATGAAGCGCTCGAAGAGCATCGACATGCGGGCCGGATCGACTGCCGTGATACCCAGACAGAAACACACAGCGGAGTTCGCTGCCGAGCCGCGCCCCTGGCAGAGGATGCCGCGGCCGCGTGCGAAGCGCACGATATCGTCTACGGTCAGGAAATAGGCTTCGTAGCGGAGTTCTGTAATCAGTTCCAGCTCATGCTTCACGAGCTGGATGACCTGCGGCGGTGGCCCGCCCGGCCAGCGTTCCTGCAGTCCTGCCATCACGCGTGAATGCAGGTAGCTGGCAGGCGTATGGCCTGCCGGCACCAGCTCCTGCGGATAGCGGTAACGCAGCTCATCCAGGGAAAAACTGCAGCGACGGGCAATCTCCAGCGTGTTGTCCAGCAGTTCTGCCGGATAGATCTGTGCAAGCGAGGCACGGCTGCGCAGATGCCGTTCGCCATTTTGATAAAGGATGTGACTGCCACTGCCCAGCGGTTGCCTGCTGCGAATTGCAGTGAGCGTGTCCTGCAACGCACGCCGGCCGCGCACATGCATATGCACATCGCCGGCAGCAACCGCAGGTATACCGGCAGCGGCGGCCAGTTCAGCCAGCTGCCGGGCACGGCGATGATCGTCACCGCCCGCATGCAGTTCAATCGCCAGCCAGACTCGCCCTGCAAAGTGCTGTTTCAGCCAGAGGGCATCAGCCAGCTGCGGATCTGCGGCAGGCACCCACAGCACGCAGCAGGCCATACCGAGTGCTTCCAGGTCGGAACGCGACAGATGGTAACTGCCCTTGACGGCAGCCCGGCGACCGCAGGTGATCAGCGCGCAGAGCGCCGCATAGTCCTCGCGGTCAGTAGCCAACAGGACGAGGTGCAGACCATCGGCCAGTCGCAATTCGCTGCCGATGATGAGCTGTATCGCATGCCTGCGGGCAGCGACATGAGCGCGGACGATACCGGCGACAGAACATTCATCGGTCAACGCCAGCGCCGTGTAACCCAGTGCAGCGGCCTGTGCCACGAGTTCAGCCGGATGCGATGCCCCGCGCAGAAAACTGTAGTTGCTGATGCAATGCAGTTCTGCGTATGCCGGGAGGCCAGCATTACTGTCAGCCGAAGATGCCATGCAGATACCAGTTCGCTACGCTGCGCAGATCCTGGTAAACCCATAAGCGCACACCACGACGATTGCGTGCGACGTAGTAATCACGGCGTATATCGTCTCCGTCCCACCAGCCGGTTTCTATGCGCTCCGGACCACGCTCCAGGCAGAGCGCTCCGTCATGCACCGGCTGTCCGGCAGCCCGTTGCAGTAACTGTGGCACTGGCAGTATCCACACCGGTCTGCATCCCGGAGCCTGTCGCGATACCCTCCGGTTCGTGCCCAGCGGATTGCTGACGGGACGCCAGGCCCGCTCAGGGCGATATTCATCAACCAGCGCGAGTCCCCGCACCGCATGCCGACCAAGCCGGGCGCGCAATCTCTCCAGCAGACCGGACAGGTCGCTGTCCGCCTGCAGTTCACGACCGAGCAGATCGCTGCCGGTTGCTTCCTGGCCTGTCGATAACCTGGCCTTGAGCACCAGCAGCGTGACCGGTGCGGGCAATACCAGCGCCCCCAGACGCAGACGCAACAGTTCGGTGAATGCAGCGGCGCTTGCGGCAGGCCTGCACAGGCGGATATGCAGCTCTGTATGGCTGCCATCCGGATGCCGGAGATCACACTGCAATGTCTCTGCACTCGCCTGCCGTGATTTCAGGCGCTCGCCGAGCCGGGACAGAAGCCGCTGAAAGCCTGCCAGCAAGGCATCGACGCATGTCGTCTCAACCGGCAATTCCAGCGTATCGGCAAAATGTTCCGGCACGACATGCGGTCGCCGCAACTCGGGACTGCGTCCGAAGCCCTGATCCAGTTCATGCAGTCTTGCCGGGCCAAACCTGCGTGCAAACCCCTGTCTCGGCAGTCGCACACACTCACCCAGCGTCCTGATGCCCATCTGGGCCAGCATCTTCATTGTGGCAGCCGGCCAGCCCAGATGCTCCACAGAGACCGGCAACAGCCGGTGACGCAGTTCATCCCGGGTCAGCAAGGTACATTCAATACCCGCACGGGCCAGCCACAGCGATCCACGTACGGTCGGCGTGCAGCTGATGACCGGTTCATGACCGCACGCGTGCAATCCCTGCCGCAGCAGGGTCTGTATCCTTTCCGGACCACCAAACAGTTGCAGGCTGCCGCGGATTTCCAGCAGCAGCGCCTGGTCTGCCTCGATGCTCACACCTGGTGTAAACCCTGCAGCCCAGCCAGCCAGTTGCTCCATCACGATGGCTTCCAGCGGCCCGGCCGGCAGCCAGGCGCACAGCCAGAGTGGCGATGAAGAACTCACGGCAAGACAACCCTGACCGTGCCTGCAGCACGCAAGCGGTTCTTGAATATCTCCACGCACACAGCAGCCTGCATGCCGGGCTGCAAATGCAGCTGCAGGCGCAACATGGCCGGCGAACGTTCGCGACGAAAGCGTGCCGCCCTTATCAGTACAGACCAGACCGGCCGCTTGCCTGCCAGCAGATGCAGTCTTTGCAGGGCAACCCGGCCAGCTGTACCGGCCCAGGCGATGATGCCAGCGCAGGCGCCCGATCCAAGCGCTGCTTCCATCGCCCACAGGGCATCTGCAGCTTGCCGTACATCGATTACCAGCACCCTGGAGAGCGCAAGACCTTGCCAGCAGAGCCCCGGCGCATAGGGAATCCACGGAGGCGCAATCAGCATGACCCAGGCCGGATCCACCGTGGCATCTCCACAGGTGAGGCGGGTCAGCACCGGACTGAGCAGACCGAGTTCGGCCGAAGCGCCCGCCTCTATCAGCAGTTCGGTCAACCCCCCGGTCGGCCAACCACCGCCCAGCATCGCATCGAGTTCCGGGAACCCGCTGGGCAAAGACGGGAAAGCCCTGGTGCCAGGTGCATGCAGACCCTCTGCAGCAGATTCAGACCAACGCGCAACACCAGGAATATCGATGGGCACGGGACTTCACTCTGTGACCGACATCCCGTTGCGGATAACGCCGACGACTACGCCCTCGATGATCAGATGCTGAACGTTGAGATCGACCTTGATGGTTTCGTAGTCCGGATTCTGCGGCAGCAGGTATACCGTTTTGCCGGTCTGACGATAGCGTTTGACAGTCACCTCTTCATCCATCCGCGCCACTACGATCTGGCCATTACGCACATCAGGCTGACGACATACGGCAACCAGATCACCATCCAGGATGCCGGCATCGCGCATGCTCATGCCATGCACGCGCAGCAGGTAGTGCGGACGCGGATTGAACAGCGCCATATCCAGGCGGTAGCGGGCCTCGACATGCTCACTGGCCAGCATCGGCTGACCAGCCGCTACCCGGCCAATCAGCGGCAAGCCTGCCTCATGGTCTGTATCCAGTAATTGAATCCCGCGTGAAGCACCCGGAATCAGGCTGATGACCCCCTTGCGCTGCAAGGCGCGCAGATGCTCTTCAGCAGCATTGACGGAACGGAACCCCAGCTTCCGGGCAATCTCGGCACGCGTAGGGGGCATCCCCGTTTCAGCCGCAAATGACTGAATAAAATCGAGAATTTCTGATTGCCGGGCAGTGAGCTCGCGCATGGCGACACCTGTATATATAAACAGTGCTGGGATTATATACAGAGATTTCCGGCAGGCAACAGTCGGCCCACAGAGTCCTGACCCCATAACCTTCAGGGGTGAGAGTGAGAGTGATAATGAAAACCCATCATGCAAAGTGCAACCGCGCTTCCACACCAGAACTGCATACGCCCAATCACACCTCATCGCAATCAAGCGATATTGCAGGAACGAAAACCTGCCACGCTTCAACGTCGATATGCGACCGCTTGTTTCTGATTTGTTTGCGAATTAATCCAGCTTCGTTCATTATTGCTTCGCACGAGAGTCCGCTATCCGGCGGGTTTACTGCCTCTCGGCGACTATCGTCCTTCCGGGTGTGTATCCATTCAATCTGCTGTTTGAGGAACTATTGTTATGAAAATGAAATCCGCTCTTCAGGGTAGCGTTCTGGCCATTACGATGGTCGTTGCTGCTGGCTGCGCTTCATCGTCCAGTATCGATGCGCTCTCCGCCCGCCTTGATCGCGTTGCCGCCGATGCCAAGTCTGCTTCCGATGCAGCTGCTTCGGCCAGCTCCACTGCCGCTGATGCCAAGTCTGCTGCTTCTGGCGCACAGAGCACTGCCAACCAGGCCCTGAATGCTGCCAACCAGTCGCAGTCCTGCTGTGATGCCACCAACGAAAAGATCGACCGCATGTTCAAGCGGAGCCAGGCCAAGTAATACGGGCCTTTCTCCGTCGGGGTTTCTGCTAGAGAAACCTGGTCAAGAAAAAGCCGCAGCGGTTGCTGCGGCTTTTTTTATGGTGCGGCTATAGCGGTACCAACCAGTACCGGAACGCCCTCATGCCGGCGATAGACATCCTCGACCAGACGCCAGTTCACACGCGCGGGACGATCCCGCGTAGCCTGAACATACTCCTCGGTCAGGACGGTCATTGCCCGCTCACGCGTTGACTTGTCATCCTCAAGTGGAGGATGGGCTTCAAGATACAGCTCATCCCCTGCCCAGCCAAACTTGTAGGGCTGATTGACGATCGTCACAGGCGTGCCCACCGGCACCTGCGGAAACAGCCACTCGATGTCTTCCGGGTACATACGGATGCAGCCGTGGGTAACCTGCATGCCAATACCGACGGGCCTGTTGGTACCGTGAATCAGATAGCCACTGATGCTGAGGCGCATCGCGTAGCGGCCGAGCGGATTATCCGGCCCTGCCGGCACAACCTTCTGCAGCACACCCCGGCCATCCGTCCGATGCTCATTGCGAATCGACTCCGGCGGATACCAGGCCGGATCCTTCTGTTTTGCAACCACTGACCAGCGACCTATCGGTGTCGACCAGTCCATACGCCCGATGCTGACCGGAAACGTGGAGACACCGGGCTTGCCGTCAACCTGATGAAAGTAGTAAACCCGGTATTCGGCAATATTGACGACCAGGCCACTGCGCGCGGATGGCAATATGAAGCGCGTCGGCAGTGTCACCACAGTACCTTCACCGGGCAACCAGATATCAGTGCCAGGATTGGCCCAGATGATTTCCTCGTAGCCCAGACCATGCACGCGTGCGATATCGGTCAGGGTATCCTCGTGGCGCGCGACTACGGTTGCGACATCACCGACCAGTTGGGTACCTGGCTGCAGCGCCCAGGTTTCAGTACTCACATCCGCAACGTTACCGGCGCTGGCAGACAGAACCAGACCGGCGAGAAGCCCGGACAGGGCGCAGATATAGCGGCAGATACCCGTCATGGTCATCAGAACCTGATTAACGCCGAGCCCCAGGTAAATCCACCACCAAAGCCCTCGAGCAGCAACAGGTCGCCGCGCTTGATCCGGCCATCCCGCACCGCGACATCAAGCGCCATGGGCACAGAAGCTGCGGAGGTATTACCGTGGTCCTGGACGGTCAGCACGACCTTCTCCATGGGCATCTCCAGCCGTTTTGCAGTGGCCTGGATGATACGTATGTTGGCCTGATGGGGAATCAGCCAGTCGATCGCTGACGGCTTGAGCTGACTGGCTGCAAGCGTCGTCTCCACGATGCCCTCGAGGGTTTTGACTGCAACCTTGAATACCTCGTTGCCCTTCATGTGTATGTAGGGGCCTTCGGTATCGCCCGGCTTCTGCCGCCGCGAGGCGCCATAGGGGTGATAGAGCAGATCCTTGTAATTACCGTCGGCGCCGAGGTGGCAGGCGATGATGCCAGGCTCATCGGCCGGCTGCAGGATGACAGCGCCTGCACCATCACCGAACAGCACGCAGGTATTCCGGTCCGACCAGTCCGTGATGCGCGAAAGTGTCTCCGCCCCGATCACCAGCGCGCACTTTGCACTACCGCCGGCAACGAAGCGGTCAGCAATACTCAGGGCATATATAAAGCCGCTGCAGGCTGCTTCGACACTGAAGGCCGGGCAGGCACGGATACCGAGCCGCTGCTGTATCAGGCACCCGACATTCGGAAACACAAAGTCGGGCGTCGTCGTCCCGACAACGACGAAATCGATATCCGCCGCAGTGACTCCGGCTGCAGCCATGGCCTGAAGTGCAGCCTTCTCGGCCAGATCTGCCGTGGTCTGGTCATCGGCGGCAATATGGCGTCGCTCGATTCCGGTTCGCGAACGGATCCATTCATCGGTGGTATCAACGCGGGTCTCGAGCTCGGCATTGGTCACCACCCGCTCAGGCAGGTAGCGCCCGGTACCCGCAATACGGGAATACGTCATGCCGTCTGCTCGCTCAACAGTTTACGAATGCGGTCTGGCACGCGCTTCTCGGCCTCCAGCAAGGCAACAGTGATCGCCTGTTCAAAGGCCAGCACATCGGCGCCACCGTGACTCTTGATGACGATGCCGTTCAGGCCAACCAGACTTGCGCCATTATAGCGACGCGGGTCCAGCCGGCGCCCCAGCGACCTCAATACCGGCCATGCCACCAGGCCGGCGAGACGTCGATAGATCCCTGCGCGGAACTCAATCTCGAGAAAATGACGGATCAGCTTGGCGGTTCCCTCCATCGATTTCAGTGCAACATTGCCGGTGAAGCCATCGCAGACGATCACGTCAGCGCGGTCGTCCTGGATCGCATCGGCTTCAACAAAACCGACGTAGTTGAGCACGCTGGCTGAGAGCAGCCCTGCTGCCTGCTTGACGATCTCGTTACCCTTGATGTCTTCCGCACCGATATTGAGCAGACCAATGCGAGGCCGCTCGATGGATTCCGTAACACCGGCAACAACCGAGCCCATGACCGCAAACTGGAACAGCTGCTCTGCCGTGCAGTCGGCATTGGCGCCGAGGTCGAGCATGTGGATTGCACCGTGCCTGGTCGGCAGCAGGGCCATGATGGCCGGACGATCGATACCGGGCAGGGTCTTGAGTACGAACCGGCCCGTGGCCATCAGGGCACCGGTGTTACCAGCGCTTACACAGGCGTTGGCCCGACCGTCGCGGACCAGATCGATCGCAATGCGCATCGACGAGTCCTTCTTCTTGCGCAGTGATTCAGCGGGCGGCTCATCCATGGCTACCACTTGCCGTGCATCGACAATCTCCACACCCGGAGGGAGGCCACCCGAACTGGCAACGATCGGCTCGATGACCTCGCGCTGGCCAACCAGAATGATGCGGACACCAGGCCGGCGGCGTACCAGCTGCAGTGACGCCGGAACGCAAATCTGCGCACCAGCATCACCGCCCATGGCATCAACAGCAATGGTTACGGCTTCAGCCATCAGATGGCTCCGGAAAAAGGAGGGACGCGCCAGGCCGTCCACATGGAAATACAGGCCGTCGGCCTGAGCCGCTCGACCTGCATGTCCGGGGTGCCGTCTGAACTAATCGTTATCGCCGGCATCCGGCGTATCGATGACCTTCTTGCCGCGATAGTAGCCGTCGGCGCTGATGTGGTGCCGACGATGCGTTTCGCCAGTGGCGGACTCAGTCGAGATGGCCGGCGCTTTCAGCCGGTCATGCGACTGACGCATGCCCTTTCTGGACGGAGTTACGCGACTTTTCTGAACTGCCATTGCAGATCTCCTGATGGTTCAATCATTGCCCTGCTGGTCTTTACGTCCAAGCAAAGCCGCCAGTCCTGCCAGCGAACGACGGGTCGGCTCACCGGCCGCCCTCTCGCCACTGACACTCAATCCCTTGGCATCCCATCCGGCGGGAGCCTCGCAACGCTGTCCTTCCGCATGCCGTGGTGCCAGCGGCAGCGCAGCCAGCACTTCGTCCTCGACGACCTCATCCGGTACCAGGCCATCATTCACCAGCAGCGTATCGAACGGATCTGCCAGCGACTCTGCTTCGCTATCCGTACGGACCATCGTCAGGTGCAGGTCAATGTCTACAGGCCAGACCAGTGCCTGCAGGCACCGCTGGCATGCGACAACGACGGAGCCACCGACGATCAGATGCAGCTGCGGGTATCCTTCTGCACCCGGCTGAAATGCCAGCGCTGCATGGAGCTCAGCCAGCGGTGCTGTCGCTGGCACATCCACTGCAGCCGCAAGGCTCGCCAGACGCGGCAGGGAAGCGACCGGAAAACAGAAATCCAGCTGCGCCTGTCGGGCTACCAGATCCTCAATTTCAACCGATCCGATACGCCTGGCTGTCATGGCGGCGCCAATGATAGGTACGGTCTCCGGGTGTGTCAAAATCATCTGCAGCTTCGCCCCCGTCATAATCCGGCCTGCAAGCCTCAAACCTGCATCAGGAAGTTCCATATATGGGCCATGGCCCCCGCGTCCTGCTCGCCTCCCAGTCACCCTATCGGCGCGAGCTGCTGGGCCGGTTGCTCAACGATTTTGAGTGCTTCACGCCGGATGTTGACGAAACCCCCCTGCCGGGTGAGCCACCAGGGCAACTGGCGCAGCGGCTGGCCCGCCTCAAAGCCGCTGCCGGTGCGACGAATGCGCCGGGAACCGTGGTCATTGGCAGCGACCAGGTCGCGGCACTCGGCACCCGGAAGCTGGGCAAACCGGGCTCTGTGGAGCGCGCTGTCCGCCAGTTACTGCAATGCTCCGGGCAGGTCGTAGAGTTCCATACTGCGGTTTGCATTCTCCGCCCCGACGCCGGAGATCGGCTTGAACATCTCGACACCACGAGGGTGCGGTTCCGGAATCTGCACGAAACTGATGCCCGTCGCTATGTCGAAGCTGACCAGCCGCTGGACTGCGCCGGCAGCTTCAAGGCCGAACGCCGCGGCGTGATCCTGCTCGAGAGCATCGACAGTCGCGATCCCACGGCTATTCAGGGGCTACCACTGATCTGGCTGGCCGATGCCTTGCGTCAGTGTGGCGTGCAGATCATCTAAGAAGACTCGCCCCTCGCCGCTAGGATGCCACCCGGTCTGGCGACATCCTGATCCGATCCAGGGGCGCGGTGAGATCGTCCCCGGGTGGCGCATCGATGGTCAGGGCCCCGTTATGCGGACTCGTGAATGCCAGTGAACGGGCATGCAGAAAGAGGCGCTTCAAACCGTACTTTGCCACCACCGGATCGTCGGTCGGGCCATAGCGTTCATCGCCGGCAACCGGGTGCCCGATGGATGCTGCGTGCACCCGGATCTGGTGCGTACGACCGGTCGTCAAATGCACCTCGGTGAGCGTTGCTTCAGCAAAACGCTCCAGCGGCACAAAGCGGGTCAGGGCGCTCTTGCCCGCCGCATCCACCCGCACATGCCGCTCGCCACCACGCCGCTCATCGGTGATCAGTGGCGCATCGACGGTGCGCGCCCGACCCGTCCAGCGACCGATCAGCAGGGCGAGGTAACGCTTGTCGATGCTGCCATCCCGGAACTGTGCATGCAGCGCGCGCAGCGCACTGGCCCTTTTGGCCACCAGCAGGCATCCACTCGTATCGCGATCCAGCCGATGCACGAGTTCCAGATGTTCACGGGGACCGCGGACCGCGCGCAGCAGTTCTATGGCCCCGAGGCTGATACCGCTGCCACCGTGTACGGCCAGACCGGATGGCTTGTTCAGCACCAGCAGATCCTGATCCTCATAGATGACGCAAGCCTGTATCCAGTCAGCGCGCACACGTGATGCCGGCAGCGGTGTGCGGGCATCGGCCTGACGGACCGGCGGGATGCGCACTTCGTCGCCGGTATTCAGCCGGTATCCGGCCTGAACGCGGCGACTGTTGACGCGAACTTCACCGCCGCGAATCAGCCGATAAACGTGCGCGCGAGGTACGCCCTTCAGACGCGTCAGGAGGAAATTGTCGAGACGACGCCCGGCTTCTTCGCTGGTAGCCGTGACACGCTCCACCCTGGGCGGGTCAGCACTCACGGGAATTCCTGTATCGGCAAGGGCTTAAGCCTCAAATCGCATTGCTGGGGCGAATAGTCGCTGCTATAGTAATCGACTGCTAGGCCAAGCGTCGCCGACTGTCAAGTCTCAGCGCCGTCTTTGCCCGCGACGATCGCAGAATGCGATCTGATCTAACGATAGGGCTATCGGTGACGTATCACACCCCGATAGATCCACGGCCCGCGTTGAGGCGGGCCACGAGCGGGCCTCCTGCTGGTGCGGATCAGGAATCCACCCAGAGTCGGTCAGGCAAGAATTCCAGGAATCTGAAGAGTGACAGCAGTCGATCACCGCAGAATGGAATCCAGGCACTCCGCGCCAGGTTACCGCGCCACTTCAGGTGGCGCGGTAACCGGCGGGATATTGATGTGTGCCCCAATGCCAGACCGTTCGCACCCAGGTAGCCCAGGTACTGTCACGCGTACTTGCGAGTATGTAAGGGCTTATGAAGAGAATGCTTGTCAATGCAACTCAGGCAGAAGAGTTGCGAGTAGCGATGGTCGATGGCCAGCGCCTGTTTGATCTTGATATAGAGAGCCAGTCCCGGGAACAGAAAAAAGCCAACATCTACAAAGGCCGGATCACGCGCGTCGAGCCCAGCCTGGACGCTGCGTTCATCGAGTATGGCGGTGACCGCCACGGCTTTCTGCCGCTGAAGGAAATCTCCAGGGAATACTTCATCGCCGAGCCGGCATCCGGTTCGCGCGTCAATATCCGCGATGTGCTCCGCGAGGGGCAGGAAATCGTCGTCCAGGTTGAGAAGGAAGAGCGCGGCAACAAGGGCGCCGCACTGACCACCTATATCAGCCTTGCCGGCCGTTTCATCGTCCTGATGCCCAACAACCCCGGGGCCGGTGGTGTTTCCCGGCGCATGAGCGGTGATGACCGCGATGAGATGCGCGAAACGCTCAACGAGATCGGCGTACCCGAGGAAATGGGCATCATTGTCCGGACCGCCGGCGTCGGTCGGTCGGCTGAAGAACTCAAGTGGGATATGGACTACCTGCTGGGTATCTGGGAAGCCATCAAGAAAGCGGTCGTGACGCGCCCTGCCCCGTTCCTGATCTTCCAGGACAGCAACGCCATCATCCGCGCGCTGCGCGACCACCTCGCCAACGATGTGGGCGAGATCCTCATCGACGACGAAAACGCTTATGAGGAAGCCCGTCAGTTCGTCGAGCGGGCCATGCCACAGAACCTGCGCAAGCTGCGCCACTACACCGATCCGGTACCGCTCTTTACCCGCTTCCAGATCGAGAGCCAGATCGAGTCGGCTTTTTCCCACAACGTCGACCTGCCCTCCGGTGGCAGTATCGTCATCGATCACACCGAAGCACTGGTGTCGATCGACATCAACTCAGCCCGTGCGACCAAGGGCGGAGACATCGAAGCGACTGCCTTTGCCACCAACCTGGAAGCTGCGGATGAAATCGCGCGTCAGTTGCGCCTGCGTGACCTCGGCGGACTGATCGTCATCGACTTCATCGACATGGGGCCGCAACGCAATCAGCGGGACGTCGAAAACCGGCTGCGCGACGCTGTACGCATGGATCGCGCACGCGTGCAGATCGGCAAGATCTCCCGTTTCGGCCTGCTCGAGATGTCGCGTCAGCGTCTGCGGCCCTCGCTCGGTGAATCAGCCCATCAGCCCTGCCCGCGCTGTAACGGCATGGGCTCGATCCGCAGCGTCGAATCGCTGGCGCTCGCGGTGCTTCGCCTGGTCGGCGAGGAAACCCGCAAGGACCGTACCTCCAGGGTCATCGCGCAACTGCCAGTTGCCGTCGCCAATTACCTGCTCAACGAGAAGCGTGAATGGATTCGCGCCATCGAGGCACGCGACAACCTGCAGGTCGTTCTTGTTGCCAACCCTGAGCTCGAAACGCCAAACTATTCGATCCGGCGTGTGCGTGACGATCAACTGTCGCTGCCGGAAAATTCGGCGCTCAGCTATCAGCTTGTCGCGCAGGGTACGGAGGAGTCCACGGCGGGTGATGAACTCGCCGTCACGAAACCGCAGCCGCAGGCGCCAGCCGTCGCAAGCATACTGCCCGGCGCACCAGCACCTGCACCCATAGCGCGGGAATCGACTGCAGCCGCCGTAGCAAGCCCTGGTCTGCTGACCCGCCTGCGCACATGGTTGTTTGGCAGCAGCGTGCCGCCTGTGGAACCAGACAGCGGCAACCGGAGCGGCGGTGACCGCCGGCCACGCACGGAATCATCCGCGCATCGTAGCCGCAGCGACGGACGCACACAGGGTCGTGCCCGTGGGCCCGGCAGCGACCGCAACAGTCAGCGGCGCAACCGCCCCCCCCGTCGTGAGCAGCGTGACGGCGACAACAGCAACAGCAACAGCAACCGTAGCCAGGAAGGCAGCCGCCAACCGGATGCGCGAGCGGCTGCGGAACCCCGTAACAACGAAAGCCGGCGGCCTGAACCACGCGATGACGATAACCGTCGCCCCGCTAACCCGGGCGGGGAGAGCCGTCAGGCTGAGGGCCGCAATGCCAACAATGAACAGCGCAGTGGCAGTGGTGCCAGCGGCAGCGAGCGGTCCAGACGCGGTCGCCGTCGGCGCGGCGGAAGCAGCCGCGACAACCAGGGTGAAGCGCGTTCCGCCAATCCGGCCGCAGCTGCACCGGAATCAGGCGGCAACGGGATGGATCATCATGCTGCCAGTGAAGCAGCACCACAGGTGCAGAAAGCAGCGCTGGACAGCACTGTGAACCACCAGCCGCCCGCCGCGCATGTCGAGTTAACGCCGCCGCCGGCAACTGCGGCGCCTGCGCCAGTAGCGGCGTCAGCTCAGGCTTCTGCGCCTGCCCTGACGCCAGCACCGCAGGTAGCGGCTCAGGCTTCTGCACCTGCCCCGACGCCAGCACCGCAGGTAGCTGTTTCTGTGCCGACGCCAGCACCTGCGCCGGTCGCTTTGTCTGCGCCGACCCCCTCAGCGCCGGCTTCTGCGGCTGGATCAGTGCCGACACCTTCTGCCGCTCCGGCTCCGGCAAGCAGCGTGAGCACCCACACGGTATGGACCAACCGTGACAGCGAGCGCCCGGACACGGACGCGTAAGCAAGAGGCCGATGACGATTTGGAGCCATGGTCACGCCAGCCTGAACACTGGCGTGACCGGCTTGCCCTGCTAGTCAGGAATTGTGATCGGCGAGGTGCCGGGCCTTGTCTGCGCTGAGACGCTCAAGCTCGTCGAGCAAACCGGCCATGGATTCCTCAACCATATCGAGTACACGCTCGAAACCCAGACTGCCGCCGTAATACGGATCGGGCACACTGCGCGGTGTCTGTTCGGGGCTGAATTCCAGCAGCAGCCGGACTTTTCCGTGATGCTCCTCAGGGGCCACTTCAAACAGCGCGGTGCGGTTGTCCTCATCCATCGCGAGCAGCAGATCGAAGCGGATGAAGTCTACGGCCTCGACCTGTCGTGCCCGGAGCTTCGAGATATCCACACCACGACGCAACGCCGCAGACTGCGCACGCGGATCGGGCGGCGCGCCTTCGTGGTAGCCATGTGTGCCGGCCGAATCCACCTCTACCGGCAAGACCGGCTGACGCGCTGCCAGACGCTGCCGGAGAATGCCTTCAGCCATAGGCGAGCGACATATGTTGCCCATGCAGACCAAAAGTACCCGGAACGTTTCAGGTGCCGGTGACTGCCTGCTCCACGGAAATTTCATACTGCCTTACCTGCAACCGCCATGAACTCCAGCGCGCGCTGGAGATCTTCGGGCGTATCGATATCCGGACCGTGCGGCTCACGCGCCTGTGCAACACGGATCTCGAGACCCATCCACATGGCGCGCAATTGCTCCAGGTTCTCGCATTGCTCGATATAGCATGGCGGAGACGCGGCCAGCGTGCGAAGCGCGCCGATGCGATAAGCATACAGCCCGATGTGCCGGGCGCTGACCGGAAAACCGCCCTGCTCTGCCGCAGGCAGGCCGCCCATATGACCTGCGGCCGGGATCGGCGCGCGACTGAAATACAGCGCGCGGCCTTCGGCATCACTGACCACCTTGACCACATGGGGGCTGCGGTAGTCTTCTGCCCGTGCAATCCGCGTACACAGCGTCGCGATTGCCGCACCCGCATGCGCCGCCAGCAGTTCGGCAACCTGGTCGATACTGGCGGCTGGCAGCAGCGGCGCATCACCCTGACAGTTCACGACCAGATCCTCGTCCGGCCAGTCCCGCAGGTCTGCCACTTCGGCTGCGCGTTCCGTTCCCGAGCGATGCTGCGCTGAAGTCAGTACCGCTTCGGCACCAAAGCCCCGTGCCGCCGCCATGATGCGCTCGTCATCAGTGGCGACCACCACCTCCAGTGCCCCGCTCTGGCGGGCCTGTCGCCAGACATGCTCCAGCACCGGACGACCCGCCAGATCGGCGAGCAGTTTGCCCGGAAAGCGGGATGCCGCGTAGCGCGCCGGAATCACCACCCTGAATTTTGCAAGCGACATCAATCCAACCTGATCAAACAGACAATTCCGCCAGACGAGCGAGCATAAACACCCGGAACGCGTCGGGCATGTCGATTTCCATCGGCACCACCCACAGCTCACAGCCTGGCAATGGCCGGTATTTTACGGCGTCTTTTTCCGTCATGAAGACCGGCGTGTTCGCGTCCTGAAACAGTGCCTCAAGTGACACTCTTTGATGATCGGCCACCGGCACCGGAATCACCTCCATGCCGGCGGCAGCGAGTTGGGCATAAAACCGCTGCGGGTTGCCGACGCCTGCCAGCGCACGGACCTGCTGACCGCGAAAACCTTCCAGGCTGCGATATTTGCTGCCATCCAGCGCGATGGCGTCCTTGATCCGGACCTGAAACACGGTGCCATCTGCAAAGGCCTCGCCACCATTCAGCAACACCGCATCAACTTCAGCCAGGCGGCTGCGGGGCTCGCGCAGCGGTCCGGCCGGCAGCATCCAGCCGTTACCAAAGCGTCGCTCACCATCGACAACGGCAATCTCGATATCTCGCGCCAGGCGATAGTGCTGCAGTCCGTCGTCGGCAATGACCAGATTGACGCCCTCCTCCAGCAGACGCTTTCCGGCAGCAACGCGGTCCGGACAGATGCAGACTGGCACGCCGGTCCGGTGCTGCAACAACAGGGGCTCGTCGCCAACCTCGGCAGGATCATCGCCGGGCTGCACCATGTAGGGTGCAGCCCGGGCCCGGCCGCCATAGCCGCGACTGGCGATACCGGGCCTGAAGCCCGCCGCGCTGCAGGCACGCACCAGCCAGTCGACCACGGGTGTCTTGCCCGTGCCGCCCACCGTGATATTACCGACCACAATCACCGGTACAGGCAGTCGCTGCGGCCGACCCGGTCCCGATCGCCAGAACCAGCGACGCACTTGTACTGCCAATCCGAAAATCCACGCCAGCGGCAACAGCGGCAGGACCGCCGGCGATCTGCTGTGCCAGAGCGCTTCCAGCCGCCGGACGGGGTCAGGCTGCGTCATCCCGGAACTGCAGCCGATGCAGATTGGCATACTGGCCTCCCGCCGCCAGCAGCTCGGGATGACTGCCAGCCTCGACGATCCTGCCTTCCGACATGACGATGATCCGGTCTGCACTTTCGATCGTCGAAAGACGATGGGCGATGACAAACGTCGTGCGGTTCTTCATCAGCTGCGCGAGCGCTGCCTGGATCCGGCGCTCGGATTCCGTATCAAGCGCCGAGGTTGCCTCGTCGAGAATCAGGATCGGCGCGTTCTTGAGCAGCGCCCGTGCGATCGCGATGCGTTGGCGCTGACCACCGGAGAGCAGCACGCCGCGGTCACCGACCCAGGTGTCCAGTCCGTCGGGCAACTGGCTTGTAAACTCATCGACATAAGCGGCGCGCGCAGCTGCTTCGATATCCGCACGCGTCGCGTTCTGGCAGCTGCCATAGGCGATATTGCCGGCAATCGTGTCGTTGAACAGCACCACTTCCTGGCTGACCAGACTGATCTGGTTGCGCAGTGCCGACAACCGGTAGCTGCCAACCGGCTGATCATCAATGAGCACTGTCCCCGAGCCTGCATCGTAAAAACGCGGCAGCAGCCCGACCAGCGAACTCTTGCCGCTGCCCGATCGGCCGACAATCGCCAGTGTCTGGCCGGCAGGGACCATCAGCCCGATGTTGTGCAGTACGCTGCCCTGATCGGCGGCGTATTCAAAACTGACATCCCGGAACTCGACTTTGCCGCTGACCCGCTCCGGCACCAGCGTCCCGGTATCGCGTTCACCCCCCTCGTCGAGCAGGCGAAACACGCTGGCACCACCCGCGATACCACGCTGCAAGGCCGAATTCACATTGGTCAGCGCCTTCAGCGGCCGCATCAACAACAGCAGCGCGGCGATGAAACCACCGAAATCGCCCACATTCAGCGCTTCGCGCACGGCGTCCTGGGTGGCGACAAAAACGACACCAGCGAGGCCGATGGCTGCGAGGAATACGGTGATTCCGTCGCCGATCGCCTTGGTCGCGAACAACCGCATGTTCATCCGGCGATTTTTCTCGTTGGCCTCTTCAAAGCGGCGTGCTTCGTACTCCTGGCCATTGAATATCTTGATGATCCGGTGACTCTGCAGCACCTCGGTAGTGATGCGGGTCAGATCGCCCATGGAATCCTGGATACGCGTGCTGTGGCGGCGAAACATGCGTGCAAGCGTTCTGATCAACAGCGCCAGCACCGGCGCGGCGATAAATACGAATGCCGTGAGCACCGGACTCAGATAGATCATGTAGCCGATCAGCCCGACTGTGGTGAGACTGTCGCGGACAAGTACCGTGACCACGTTTGAAGTCGCATCGGCAACCTGTTCGATATTGAAGGTCAGCTTGGAAAGCTGCATGCCGGCAACAGTGGTGTCAAAAAACCGTGTGGGCAGATAAAGGAACTTCGTGAACACTTCGCCACGGAGCTTCTTGATGATCTGGCGGCCGATCCAGCCAATGCCATAGGTCGAAGCAAACTCGCCGGTACCGCGAACCAGGAACAGCACCAGGATACCAAGCGGCAACCAGCGACGGATCAGGCCCTGGTACGGCTCCTCAGTGGAAGGTGGCGCACCGATCGCAGCAATCAGCTTGTTGATCAGGTATGCAAAGCCGGTATCCGTGGCTGCATACACCGCCATACCCAGCGCGGCGATGATGAAAACCTTCCAGTACGGAAGGCAGTAGCCGAGCAGCCGCCGGTAGATCTGGCCGGGGCTCAGCTCACGCGCTGGCGGATTGCGGTCCGGCATATTCACCTGTTACTGGTCTGCCTGCTGGGTCCGGGTGGTAGTGATCCGGACCTCGACAAACCCCAGCCGGCCGGCAACATCCATTGCCGTCACCACAGCCTGGTGACTGGCCCGGCCATCAGCGCTCAGTGTGAGCTGCCGCTTCTCTACATCCGGCATGACCGTGCGGATGGCCGCCTCCAGTGTCTCGGGACGTGAATCCACAAGGGCTCGTCCATTGACCCGGTATTCGCCCGCACTGGTCACGGAAATTTCCAGCTCCTCACGTTCGGGCGCAACTGCGGATACAACATCAGCCTCGGGAAGCCGGATGGAAATCCGCGATGGACGGACGAAGGTCGTGGTGAGCATGAAGAAAATCAGCAGCAGCAATACCACGTCGATCAGCGAGGTCATGTTCAGATCCGGCTCATCGCGGGCCGTGCTGTTGCGCAGCCTCATCTGGACTGCCCGAGGCCTTCCATGTACTGCTTGCGCTGCAGGGCTGCGACCAGCCCGATGGCATCCTTCTCCATCTGCACCACCAGCGCATCCACACGACCGCGCAGATAGCGATAGCCGATCAGCGCCGGAATCGCCACCATCAGGCCTGCGGCAGTGGTGATCAGCGCCTCTGAAATTCCGCCCGCCAGTGCCGAGGGGTCGCCGGCCGTATTGGCGGTGAGCGCAGAAAATGTCCGGATCATCCCGGTAACGGTACCCAGCAGCCCGAGCAGCGGCGATATCGCCGCGATGGTACCGAGCGTATTGAGGTAGCGCTCCAGTTCGTGCACGACATGCCGTCCGGTATCTTCAACGACCTCCTTGAGACTGGTGCGGTCCTGCTGCCGGCTCGCCAGCCCTGCGGCAAGAATCTGCCCCAGCGGAGAACCACGCCGCAATTCCTCGATGCGCTGATGGTTGAGCTGGTTATTGCTGATCCACTCCCAGACCTGCCGCGACAGATTGCGCGGTACCACGCGTCGCGGTTGCAGGGTCCACAACCGTTCAAGAATGATTGCCGCCGCCACGATCGAACAGAGAATAATGGGCACCATCACCCAGCCGCCCGATATCACGATCTCCAGCATGCGCACATGACCTGTCTGAACTGGCCGCAACTATACATCGGCGGGCACTGACCGGGACAGGCAACAGCGCAGTTGGCGACTCAGGAGCAGGGCTGCTTTGCCGGGGGCCGGGCCAGCCACACACCCGCCGCTTCGGCACGCTGTCGATGACTGAGCGAGAGCTGGCCGGCAATAGACAGATCAAACTGCAAGGCGCCCTCCTCTGCCGTATTGAGCAGACAGGCACCCGCTGCCTGCCAGCGAGCGACGACCTCCGGCACAGGAAAATTCCAGCGGTTGGCAAAACCCGCAGCGAACACAACATGGCGCGGCGAAGTTGCGGCGACGAATTCCGGCGACGACGAAGAGCGGCTGCCGTGATGTGGCGCGAGCAGCAGATCCACCGGCGCTGTCACGCCGCGGGCAACCAGTCTTTGCTCCGCTTCCGCTTCTATATCACCGGGCAACAGGATGCTGACGCCCGAGGCACTGATCAGCAGCACGCAGGAGCCGTTGTTGTCAGACATCGGACCGGAACCCGCTGCCGGATGCAGTATTTCAAAATGTACGCCGTCCCAGTCCCAGCTCTGACCGGCAACACAAGGCTCACTGCGGCCACCCTTGGGGGCCGCACCGGACACATGGACCTCGGGGTAACGCTCGATCACGCTCCACGCGCCGCCGCGATGGTCGGCATCCGCATGTGAAATGAGCAGCTGATCAAGCTGTCGCACACCCAGCGCCTGCAGGGCGGGCACGACGATACGGTCTCCCGCATCACCGTTTCTGAATAGCGGTCCGGCATCATAGAGCAGTGCATGACTGGCAGTCTGAGCCAGTACCGCGAGTCCCTGCCCCACGTCCAGCACCACAATCCGCAGGCCACCCGCGTTCACGGCTGGCGTGCCGCCACCCAGAAATCCAAGGAGCAGCAGCGGCCCGAGGCCGCGCGCCGGCCAGGGACGCGGCCACATAAACCAGACCACGCCCGGCACCGCCAGCACGAGCGCCACCATGCCCGGTGCCGGCAGAGGCCAGACCGCGAAGGGCAACCCGGCGCACCAGACGAGAAGGTTGCGCCAGACGTCAAAACAGTCAGCTGCGAGCCGCAGCAAGGGCACCGAAGCCTCCGCACTGAAGCCGGCAACAGCAGCCGCGAGCAGAGTCAGTGGCACCAGCACCAGACTGAAAGCCGGTACGGCGGCAAAATTTGCAATCGCGCCGGCAAGCGGCAATTGACCGAAGAAAATCAGCGTCAGCGGCGCCAGACCGATCGTCATCGCGATCTGGGTCAGCATCAGCAAGCCACATGCGTTCAGGGCACTTCCGACTGTTCTCGCCCGAAAGGACTGCACAGCCTTTGGTCCGATCGGACCGGGCACCGGAACACTGGCAGTTGCTACCAGCACGAGGATCGCCACACCCGCGAAAGACAGCCAGAATCCCGGCAGCAGTACTGCAAAGGGCTCGACCAGCAGCACTGTCAGCAATACCACCGCCAGAACAGTCGGCCCGCCGACAGCGCGACGCAGGCTCAGCAGCACGGCAGCAGTGAGCAGCATCACGACCGAGCGCAGCAGTGGCACACTGAATCCGGCCAGCAGACCGTAGATGGCAGCGGCGCAGACCGCGGTCCAGCCTGCCCACAGCCTGGGCCGGCAACTGAACCCCACAGCGAGCAGGCCACGCCCCAACAGCAGACCCAGCAGGGCAAATGGACCTGCGACCAGTGCGATGTGGAAACCGGAGATGGAAATCAGATGTATGGTGCCGGTACGGCGCAACATCTCCCACTCCTCCGCCGCCAGCGCCTGGTAGGCACCGACCGAGAGACCCAGTACGTAAGGCGCTGACGCCCTGCCGGCCAGCGGTGCGGCCATACGGCGCGCAAGAGCAGCCCTGGCCCTGCTCGCCGGACAAGCCGGTTGCGCATCAGCCAGACGACGGTTCACTCCGCCTGAACGAACCCAGCCGGTCGCACCGATGCCTTCACTGAAAAGCCATCGTTCGAAATCGAAGGCACCAGGATTGGCCGAGCCGCGCGGTGGCCGGACACGTATCTGCAACTGCCAGACCTCGCCGGGCCAGATCTCCGGCGCAGTGTCGTACCAGGTGACCAGCATCCGCTTCGGCACCCGCGTTGCGTCCCCGGAGCCCTGCGTTTCGAGCACAAAGCGCAGTGAGCCGTCCTGCCGGCGCGGAAACTCGCATATGCTGCCGCGGACATCGAGATCCGTACCGGTACTTCCTGGCGGCAGGCGATCGGCGAGTACTGCATTGATGCTGAGAACGATCCGTACGCCGACCAGCACCACCAATCCGGCCAGAAGCAGCCCTCGCCTGCCAGCCAGCGCACCGCCCGCAAGAAGGATTGCGGCGGCTGCAACTGTCAGCACACCGATCGACGGCAGGTTTTGCTGAAACAAAAGCAGAACAGCCGCCAACACGGCGAGAAAAGCCGAAGCGAGCATATTCGCAGGCATCCAGAACCGGGATAATGCGCGGGCCCGGGTACTGTCGATTGCCGGGCGACTGCTGCATTGGAAGTACAGATCCAGGGTAAGGGATGCCGCGCAAGTTCTTAAGGCGACTATCTGTTGCGTATCGCGAGAAACGCGGGGCGCAGCCGTGGTATCTGCGGCCCTTCGGGTCGCTGCTTCACCATCCGGTCTACCTTTCAATCAACCGTCGCAGCATCAGCAGCGCCATGGCGATCGGGCTGTTTGTCGCCGTACTGCCCATGCCGGGGCATACGCCACTCGCGCTGGTACTCGGCCTGCTCTTGAGAGCCAATCTGCCGGTCGCCCTGCTGGTCATCTGGGTTGCCAATCCCCTGACCTATGCACCTATCCTGTATGGCGACTATCTGCTCGGCAACTATCTGCTCGGTATCACGCCCGGCGATTTCCGCATGGGCTCGTCCTGGGCGGAGTTTGGCGACCTCATGGCCAGAGCCTGGCGTCCACTGTGGTTCGGCGCAATCGTCGGCGGCCTGCTGCTCGCCGTTCTGGGCTATGGCCTGACCAATGCAGCCTGGCGGGCAAATACGCTGTGGCGATACCGGAACCGCAACCGCAACCGCCGCATCGCACAGCGCACAAAAGACTCATGAAGCCTGCTGCTGGTACTCGGCGCTGATATCGTCGAGCCGCCCGTCCTGCAGCCGCAGCACGCGGCCCATCCGTTCGGCGATGCGTGCTTCGTGGGTCACAATCACCAGGCTCGCGCCGACCTCACGGTTGAGGCTCAGCATCAGTTCGAGCACGGTTTCGCCTGTCTTGCGGTCCAGGTTGCCGGTCGGTTCGTCGGCAAGGACAACCGCCGGCTCAGTGACAAGTGCGCGGGCGACCGCAACGCGCTGACGCTCGCCACCAGACAACTCACCCGGGCGGTGATCCAGTCTCGCGCCCAGCCCGACGCGTTCCAGAACCTCACGTGCGCGCACGCGGATCGCGGCGACCGGTTCACGACGAACCAGCAGCGGCATGGCCACATTTTCCAGCGCCGTGAACTCGGGCAGCAGATGATGAAACTGGTAGACGAAGCCCAGGTGCCGGTTACGGATCAGTCCGCGCTGCGCGTTGTCGACTGCCGAAAGGTTCTGGCCGCCAACGCGCACCTCGCCGGCGGTTGGCGTATCCAGGCCGCCCAGCAGTTGCAGCAGGGTGGTCTTGCCGGCACCCGAGTAGCCGACTATCGCCAGGCGTTCACCCGGTGCGACGCTCAGCTCTATGCCATTCAGCACATTGATGACAACGCCTCCTTCCACGAAGCGGCGGGTCAGGCCATGACATTCCAGAGCCGGCACATCATTCATAACGCAATACCTCCGCCGGTGCGGTCAGTGCGCCGCGCCAGGCTGGATAAATCGTGGAAACCAGGCTGAGGACCAGGGCGATTCCCGCCACCTGCCAGACATCCGGCCACAGCAACCTGCTTGGCAGTTCGCTGATGAAATAGACATCCGGCGCAAGAAACTGGAAACCCGTGATCCGCTCGATCAGCGCGGTGATCGAGCTGACATTCCATGCACCGAGCACGCCTGCAGCCACGCCGACGACGGTGCCTGTCAGTCCGATGATCGCGCCCTGACAGACGAAGACCGTCATGATCGCTGCAGGCGATGCGCCCAGCGTACGGAGAATGGCAATCTCGCCCCGCTTGTCGCGCACGACCATGACCAGTGTGGAGACGATGTTGAAAGCAGCGACGGCCACGACCAGCAGCAGGATGACGAAAACAATAGACCTCGTCAGCTGTATCGAACGAAAGAAATTGCCGTGCTCGTGCGTCCAGTCGCTGATATAGGCGCCCTCGCCCCAGGCATTTGCGACCGACCGGACCACTGCAGGTGCCTGCAGCGGATCCCGGACCGCCAGGCGCAGGCCCGACACATCGTTCCCGAAGCGCAGCAGGCGCTGTGCATCCTGGATATTCAGAAAGGCCAGCGACCGGTCAAACTCATACATACCAGCATGAAAGATGCCGACGACCGTGAATCGGCGCATGCGCGGCACCACACCTGCAGGCGTGGTTGTCCCCTGTGATACCAGCATGATCAGCTCGTCCCCTGGCCCCACATCGAGTTGATCTGCCAGCGTCTGGCCGACCACAAGACCAAAGCTGCCTGGCCGGAGCGCGGTGAGCTCGCCCTTTACCATCAACTCGCCCAGCGCAGAGGTGCCGAGTTCAGCTGCGGGATCGATGCCGCGAATCTGTACTCCGCGGATTTCCTCCTTGCCGACCAGCATGGCCTGACCATCGACAAAGCGCGCGACCGCCCGTACATCCGGATCGCCAAGCGCCACGGAAGTCAGCGATTGCCAGTCGCTGATATGGCCGTCCAGGCCGGTAATCGACGCGTGGGCGACGACCTGCAGGATCCGGTTGCGCACCTCGTACTCAAATCCATTCATCACCGACAGCACCATGATCAGCACGGCAACTGCCAGCGCCGTGCCAGTCATCGAAATCACCGATATGAAGGAAATGAAGCGATTCCGGCTGCGTGAACGGATGTGACGCAGCGCGATGGCGAGTTCGAATGGGTGCAACATGATTGCCGGTACGACCTCAGCTACTCGTAGCGCAACACTTCAGCCGGTGCAACTGATGCGGCGCGCAGGGCCGGATAGATGGTCGCAAGCGCGGTCATCAACAGCGCGATCACGCTCACCCAGAAAAGATCATCGGCCTGCAGATCGACTGGCAGGCTGGTCAGGTAATACACATCAGCCGGCATGAACTCAAAGCCAAAAAAACCTTCCAGCGCAGGCACGACCGCAGCAATGTTTTCGGCGAGCAGGCTGCCAGCCAGAATCCCGGCAAGCACACCCACCCAGCCGATCAGCAGCCCCTGCAGGGCAAATATCGCAATGATCGCCCGCCGGGAAAAACCCAGTGTGCGCAGAATCGCAATGCTCGGCCGCTTGTCCGTCACGATCATCACCAGCGTGGCGACGATATTGAAGGCCGCCACCGCCACGATCAGCGACAGCAGCAGGGTCATCATCACCTTCTCAATGCGCACGGCCCGGAAATAACTGGCGTTATCGCGCGACCAGTCGGTGGTCGCAAACCCTGCACGGCCAGCGGCGGCCCAATGGGCTTCCCAACGCTGCAGGATTTCCGGCGCCGCGAAAATGTCCGCCATCTCGAGGCGCACACCGGTCACCTTGTCGCCCAGCCCGGCCAGCTGTGCAGCATCTGCCAGATTGAGCAAAACACGGACGGAATCGTGGTCCCGCACACCGATTTCAAAGACCCCGGCGACAGTGATCTCGCGCAGCCTGGAAACGAGGTGCCCGTCCGCATCACGTACCGGCACCATGACCCGCACGCGGTCGCCGGTCGCAAGCCCCAGGCGCAGGGCCAGTGCATGACCCAGAAGCGCATGAAAGGAACCGGGATGCAGCTCGGCGAGTCCGGCACCGAAGATGGCGGTACGCTGATCGGCGAAAGCCGCATCCTGCCCGGGATCCATGCCTTCGATCACCACACCCGCAAGTTCACCGCCGTTGGCCAGCATTGCCTCGAGTTCCACGTAAGGAGCTGCAGCGACGATGCCGGGCCAGGCGCCGAGGTCATCGCGCAGTTCGCGCCAACCCTCCCCCTGCCGGCCGGTCAGTACCGCCGCATGCCCGGTGATGGTTACCAGGCGCGAACGCAGCTCATTTTCAAAGCCGTTCATGACGGAAAGAACCACGATCAGCGCCGCCACCCCCAGCGCCACACCAAGCACCGAAGCCACGCCCACAAGGGAAGCAAACTGGTTGGCGCGCTGGGTACGCAGATAGCGCAAGGCCATCCACAAGGTGACTGGCCGTATCACGCGCGGTATCCGGATTGGCGCATCACCGGCGCAGCCGGCCGCAACCGCGGTAGCGCAATTCGGGGATCATGTCTACGCAACAGGTGGTTTTTCCGAGTACAGACGGGATGTTATAGTCAGAACCGAAAGCTGGCAGAGAGGTTAGCATGGTTATTAATACAGTCTACCGGATGCTCAGTTGTCTGGCAGTCAGTCTGATGCTCGCAGGCCCTGCTGCCGCGGATACCCTGCTCATCGAGAGCGTGCAGGCCGCCAGGGCCACTGCCACTGAACGACCGACTCGCGGCCTGAGCATGGACAGCGTGGAAGCCCGCTGGGGTGCACCGGCCAGCCGGTCTGCTGCCATTGGAAAACCGCCGATCACGCGCTGGGAATATCCGTCGTTTGTCGTCTATTTCGAATACCAGCACGTCATCGACGCCGTTCCCCGCTAGAACGCTGTTTCAGTCGCACTGACTGGTATCTGCCATTCGGCAGGTATGGGTCGCGTGCTATGGGATAATCGCGCGCTTGCCAGCAGCCAGCCGCGACATGAACAGCGCACCCACCGACTCCAGCCTGCTATCACTGCCACTGCCACTGCCGACCGGGGCCGGTACCCGGCGGAACTGGACGGCACTCCCCGGCTGCGGTGAAGCACTCGGACTCGCCAGCCTGCGCGCGACCGCTGCAGACTTCTGGCTGATCATCGTACCGAGCGTTGCGCGCGCCGAGAGCCTTGAAGCCGAGCTGCGCTTTTTCCTTGGCACCGAAACCGGCCTGGCCGTATTTCCCGACACCGAAGTACTGCCCTACGACACCTTCAGCCCGCATCAGGACCTCACCTCACGGCGGCTCATGGTGTTGCGCGACGTCGCGGCAGGCCGGATCAACACCTTGATCGTTGCGGCCTCCACGCTGCTGCCCAGGCTGGCACCGACGCGCTATATCGGCGGTTACAGCATCTCGCTGGCAGCCGGCCAGAAGCTGCGGCCGGAACAGTTGCGCCTGCAGCTGGAGACAGCCGGCTATCAGCGTGTCGCACAGGTCATGGAGCATGGTGACTTCGCCGTGCGTGGCTCCCTGCTCGATTTCTATCCGATGGGCTCCGAGCAGCCGGTCCGTATCGATTTTCTTGATGACGAGATCGAAAGCCTGCGCGAATTCGATCCCGACTCCCAGCTCTCGGGCACTTTGCTTGAATCGCTGGAAACGCTGCCGGCACGGGAAATGCCGGTCGATGCCGAAGCCATCAAGCAGTTCCGCCAGGCCTACCGGCGCCGATTCGAGGGCAACCCGGCGCGTTCGATCATCTATCGCGAAGTATCAGAAGGACGCATGCCCGGTGGTATCGAGAACTACCTGCCGCTGTTCTTCGAGGAAACTGCCCTGCTCTGGGATTATCTGCCGACCGGACGCCTGACTGTTTCGCTGGGCGAACCGGGCGTCCTGTTCGGCTCGGCATGGCAGCAAATTACCGAGCGTCATGCACAGGCGGGTGAAAACTCCGAGCGTCCCACGCTGGCCCCGCATGAGATCAACGCCTCCCCTGAAGAACATCTGGCACGGCTGGCACGCGGCCCATCCCTGGTGATTGACAGTGGGGGTGATGCGGCGGCTACCGGCCTGCCTTCACTGCAGATCAATGCACGAAACGAGCATCCGACCCGCCAGCTCGGCGAGTTTGTGCGCGGATTTCCCGGTCGCGTCCTGTTCGCAGCAGAGTCACCGGGGCGCCGGGAAATGCTGGCCGACATGCTGCGTCAGGAAAACCTTCCAGCAACCGAGACAGCTGGCTGGTCATCCTTCCTCGCCAGTCCGGCGCCCACCATGGTCAGTGTCGCACCACTGGAACAGGGACTGCTGCTGGAGAGTGCCGGCATTGCGGTCATCACCGAACGCGAACTGTTCGGCGAACGGACGCGCAGCCGGCGGCGCCAGCGGCGGGTCCGTGATCCCGAACAGATACTCAGCGACCTGACCGACCTGCTGGTCGGCGCACCAATCGTGCACGTCGATCACGGCGTCGGGCGCTATCGCGGCCTGACGACCATCACTATTGATGAGATGCCAACCGAGTTCCTGACCGTTGAATACGCCGGCGGCGACCTGCTGCATGTGCCCGTGGCTTCCCTGCATATGATTTCGCGCTACACGGGTGGCTCCGCAGAAGAAGCGCCACTGCACCGCCTGGGCAGCGACCAGTGGGACAAGGCCAGACGCAAGGCTGCTGCCAAAATCCGCGACGTCGCTGCCGAGCTGCTCGAACTCTATGCGCAACGTGCTGCACGGAAGACAATTCGCAGCCCGGAGATACAGAACGACTATGCCGCCTTTGCCGCTGCATTTCCCTTTGAGCCCACCGAAGACCAGGCCACCGCCATCGAAGCCGTTATCAGCGACCTGCGCTCCGACAGTCCGATGGACCGGCTGGTCTGCGGTGATGTGGGCTTTGGCAAGACGGAAGTGGCACTGCGCGCCGCCTTTATCGCCGTCTCATCCGGAAAACAGGTCGCGGTGCTTGTGCCGACGACGCTGCTCGCCCAGCAGCACCAGCAGAATTTCGCCGACCGTTTCGCCGACTGGCCGTATACGGTTGAAGCGCTGTCACGATTCCGTTCGGCCCAGGAGACACGCAAGATCATTGAGGGCGTCGAATCCGGCAGCGTCGATATCGTTGTCGGCACCCATCGGCTGCTGCAGGGTGACCTTCGCTTCAAAAACCTTGGCCTGATCATCGTCGATGAGGAACATCGCTTCGGCGTGAGGCACAAGGAGCGGCTAAAGGCACTGCGCACCGAAGCCGATGTCCTGACCCTGACAGCAACGCCCATTCCGCGCACGCTCAACATGGCACTGGGGCGGCTGCGCGACCTGTCTCTGATCACGACGCCGCCTGAAACGCGTCTGAGCATCAAGACCTTTGTGACCCGCTGGGAAGCACCGCTGATCCGCGAGGCCTGCCTGCGCGAACTGAAGCGCGGCGGCCAGGTGTACTTCGTGCACAACCAGATCGAGGATATCCAGAAAATCGCTGCCGCACTGGCCGAGATTGTTCCTGAAGCGCGTATCGAGATCGCCCATGGCCAGATGCGTGAACAGGAACTCGAACAGATCATGCTCGACTTCAATCACCGGCGTTTTCATATCCTCGTCTGTACAGCGATCATCGAAAGCGGAATAGACATACCCTCGGCCAACACCATCATCATCAACCGTGCCGATCGTTTTGGTCTGGCCCAGCTGCACCAGTTGCGAGGCCGGGTCGGCCGATCCCATCACCAGGCCTTTGCCTATCTGCTTGCGCCGCCGCGGGAAGCACTGAAACCCGATGCTATCAAGCGCCTCGATGCGATTGCCGCACTGGAAGACCTGGGCTCCGGTTTCATGCTTGCCACACATGACATGGAGATTCGCGGTGCGGGCGAGCTGCTCGGCGAGGAACAGAGCGGCCAGATCCAGGAGATCGGTTTCGAGCTATACAACGACATGCTCATGCGCACGATCAAGGCACTGGAAAGCGGACTGGAACCGGGACTGGACAGCGCCATGCCGCCGGCGGTCGAGATCAATCTGCATCTCCCGGCGCTGCTGCCGGATGACTATCTGCCAGACGTCCATCTGCGGCTGGTGCATTACAAGCGAATTGCCAGCGCCCGCTCGGATCAGGTCCTGCGTGAACTACAGGTGGAACTCGTGGATCGCTTTGGCTCCCTGCCGGAAGCGACGCGTAACCTGTTCCGTCTCACGGCATTGCGTTTGCGTGCCGAGCCGCTGGCAATACGCCGCCTCGATGCAGGACCGGCTGGAGGCTTCGTGGAGTTCGGGTCCGCGACAACCGTGAGCCCGGCCTGGTTGGTAAGACTGTTGGGCGATGAACTGGCAACCTACCGGCTCGACCGCCAGCAGAAGCTTCGTTTCAAGGCAGAACTGGAAGACAGCAACGCGCGCTTCAGCTTTGTGGAACGACTGGTGTCGGAAATGCTCGAGAACCGGGAGAAGCCGCCGACAAAGCCTGCGGCACAGAAAGACACGGTTACAGTGCGTCGCTGATCAGCCAGTGCCTTCAATCAACCCGCTTCGAGCGAAGAGCTGCGTTGTTCTTCCGGCTCCTGACCGCGCGTGAGACGGTCCTCCGCATCCTCCAGCAGGCCCGGCTCTTCAGCGCTGAGCGGTGGAATTTCGGAAGCCATGGAAAATGATACGGTTACATAGCGTGCGGGCTGTGAACGTGGATGATGAATGGCGAGATCCCAGACGCGCTGTGCGATTCGCTCGGCAAATTGTGCAATACGGTCTTCCGCCCCACCGGAAATCAGCACTGCAAAGCGGTCGTTGCCCACGCGCGCACTGTAGTCCGTGGATCGCTGCATTGAATTGCTGATCGCATGCGCCACCCGGCGCAGGCAGGTCTCCGTCGCATGACGGCCGAAAAGTTTCTGATAACTTTCCAGGGCATTGATGCGGAACACGATGACACTGAGCCGCTTGTGCTCCTGCCTGGCGATGAACCAGTCGCGGTACTGAACTTCGAGAAACGCCGTTCGGCCGGGAATTCCCGTCGTTACATCGGTGCGATCATCGCGAACGATCCGCGACGGGACTTCCGTTGCCCGCACGCCAGCGATAGCGGGTCGCGCCGGATTCCGGGCGGCGGGCTGCTCTACGGGGTCGCCGGTCAGCAGCCAGTAGCTGGCCTGTCCGGGCTGCGCATACAGCGGTACCGGACGCAATGCGAGCGCCGAGCCGTCTTTGGCCCGCAGTTGCCAGCACTCATCGGTAGCGGGCTCAAGGCAGAGGTTGCTTGCCGGGCGCGCGATCAGTTCGCTGGCTTGCAGGCCCAGCGCCCGGCCTGCGGCAGGATTTGCGTAAACGACCAGTTTTTCATCGCCCTCGGCGTCAACGATCAGTGCCGGTGTGCCGACCGCATCCAGAGCTTGTCTTAGCAGGTGTTTATTCAAATTTTTCAATATGTTAAATGACATATCTACAATCCGGCCATCAACTGGCCGTCGCCAACCCTGGTGGTTTACAGCAGCGTGACGGGCATCTTAGGTCGACTGCAATTCCGCTTCTGTGAACACCATCACTCCGGACCAGGTAAACACGATATTTTTCCTCGCTCCCGCCCGCACCACGCAGCCACGCGGCATCCGGCGGCGATCACAAGCTGCTCAGCTGCCACTCAGAAAGGCCTCCACCAACGCTTCCGCCTGACTCAGGCCGGCAGCCAGATGCGCTGCGATTTCGGCGTGGATACCGAGGCCGGACGGCGAGCGCCCGGCCGCCTGGTTCACGACCACACAGCAAATGGCATAGGAGATGTCCAGCTCGCGCGCAAGGCCTGCTTCAGGCATCGCAGTCATCCCGACCAGGTCGCAACCATCGCGTTCCATGCGGTCGATCTCGGCGGCCGTCTCCAGCCGTGGCCCCTGGGTGACACCATAAGTACCAACAGGTCTGAGACTGATGCCAGCCCGATGTGCGGCGCTTAGCAGCTGTTCGCGCAGTCGGGCACTGAACGGCATGGTGAACTCTGCGTGTTGCAGCGGGAATTCCGCGCTACCGCAATAGGTGTGTTCACGTCCCCAGCTGTAATCGATCAACTGATCCGGCAATACCAGCGAACCGCAAGCGGTGTCAGGAGAGATGCCGCCGACTGTATTGATTCCCAGCAGATGATCGATGCCGAGTTCGTGAAAAGCCCAAACATTCGCACGGTAGTTCACCGCATGTGGCGGGATCGCCGGCGACGCCGGCTCTCCATGCCGCGACATCAGCAAGACCTCATGACCGGAAATGACGACACGCCGAACTAGCCCGGAGCATTCGCCCCATGGACCAGCCGCCAGCGGGACCGGCTGTCCGCCAGACAGAAAAGATGCCGCTCCCGACCCACCGATGATCCCGAGTCGCATGAAATCACACCCGCCTATGCGGGCAACCCCCAGATTGCATCCAGATGTCGCCAGCGTCCCCGATAATCCATCCCGCAGCCAAACACATACTCATCGCCGACTTCCAGCCCGACATGATCCGGTGTCAGCGGGCTGCTTGCCCGCTCATGCCGCTTGCGCACCAGCACCGCAGTGCTGAGCAGACGTGCGCCCTGTTGCCGGCAATGGGCGGCGACAAACTCCAGCGTAACCCCTTCGTCGAAGATATCGTCGATGAGAATGACATGCTGATCCCGCATCACGACGCGAGGCGGACTGATCCACTGCGGAACTCCACCGCGGGTCGCATCGCCATAGCGGCCGACACGGCAGACATCGATGAGCAGATCGCCCTGCAGCAGACCGGCAACCCGCACCAGCGGCACTACGCCACCCAGCAGAACACCAAGCAGCACACAGTCACCTGCTGCAAGCCCCGGCTGGATGGCTGCCGCGAGCCGCTGATACGCCACGTCAACCTCTGCGGGCGTGGCCACCAGGCGCGCCCCTGCAACTGGCGGAACCATCAGCTCAGTGCGAGCCCCGGTCGGGCCAGCGCCTTGTCCAGGCTCGCCACCGCCTGCCGCCAGTCAGCCGATCCGCGCAATTCGGCACCAGGCAGCGGTGCACTGGCCTTGCGGCGCAGGGCCACCAGTCGCGACTGTCCGGCAGGATCGGTATAGCCCTGCAGGGCTTCCAGCGTGGCATCGGCTGCTACCGGATCGTTGCAGATCAGCGCCATGTCGGCACCGGCTGTGAGCGCACGCCGCGCACGCTCCGGCATCTCGCCCTCGCTGGCGAGTGCCCGCATGCTGAGATCGTCCGTAAAGATGGCCCCGTGCATGCCCAGGTCACGACGCAGCGCAGTCCCAAGCCAATATGGGGACAGGCTCGCTACATCGGCGTCGACGCGTGGATAACGGACATGGGCGACCATCACTGCATTCAGCCCATGGCTCAGCAGCCGCTCATACGGCAGCAGGTCGTCATAGAGTTCCGGGAGCGTACGTTGATCGACCGGCAGATCCAGATGCGAATCAGCCACGACATGGCCATGCCCCGGAAAATGCTTGGCGACACCGATCATTCCCGCCTTGTGCATGCCCTGCAGCCACGAAACAGCCAGCGTGGCGACGATCTCGGGATCGCGGTGAAAAGACCGGTCGCCGATCACTTCGCTCAAACCGTAATCGAGATCGACGACTGGCGAAAAACTGAAATCGACGCCCGAATCGAGGACTTCGGCAGCCATCAGCCAGCCGCACTGCCAGGCGAGCCGGCGACCCTCGGCGGCATCCAGATCGTACTGGTGTCCCAGCCAGCGCAGGGAGGGCAGCGCATAAAAGCCCTCACGGAAACGCTGTATCCGTCCACCTTCCTGATCCACGGCAACGAGCAGTGGCGGCATCCGCAAGGCGCGGATCTCGGCCACCAACTCACGCAACTGATCGAGATCTGCGTAATTCCGGCTGAAGAGAATTACGCCGCCTACCAGCGGGTTACGCAGCCGATCGCGCTCCGCAGCAGACAGGGCATGACCCTCTACATCGAGCATCAGGGGACCAAGCGTCATGGGACAATATCGACCGGTGTTCCGGCCGTCACGGCAGAAAACAGTTCCATCACATCTGCATTGCGCATTCTGATGCAGCCGTGCGAGAAGGGCACACCCATGACTTCGCTGTCCGGCGTCCCGTGGATATAGATGTAACGGCGCATGGTATCGGCCGAGCCCAGACGGTTGCGTCCGGGCTCGCATCCGGACAGCCACAGGATACGTGTCAGTATCCAGTCGCGCTCCGGGTGTGCCGCGATCAGCAGCGGACTGCAGATCTCACCCGTAGGGCGCCGGCCTCTCAATACTGCGCCGGCAGGCAACCCCGCACCAATCATCGCGCGGATCACGTGACGACCGCGTGGTGTACACAGGCTGCCACTCTGCTCGCCCGGTCCGTAACGCGATGTGGACACCGGATACTTCGCCAGCACCCGACCCACCTCGCGCAGGCTCAGCCGCTGTCGCCTGAGGCTGATTTCAATCGTCACCGTGGAACTGCCAGTGTGCGCCATGAGTATCAGTTCTTCACAAACAGCGCCATGGATTCAACATGGCTGGTCTGGGGAAACATGTCCATCGCGCCAGCGGCTTCGAGCCGGTAGCCATGTGCTGATACCAGCAGTCCTGCGTCGCGGGCCAGTGTCCCCGGATGGCAGGATACATAAACGATGCGCCGGGCGCTGACCCCGGCCAGCGCCGGCAGCAGCTCGGCCGCACCCGTCCGGGGTGGATCCAGCAGCACCAGGTCAAAGGACTGGCGGGTCCAGGCACCCTCCACGCCTGCACCGCCCAGATCGGCCTCAATGAAACGGGTATTGCCAAGCCCGGCAGCAGCAGCGTTCTGCCGGGCACGCTCCAGCGCCGGTCTCGCACCCTCGATGCCGGTAACCTCGGCGGCGCACTTTGCCAGCGGCAGGGTGAAGTTGCCTATCCCGCAATAGAGATCTAGCACCCTGTCCGTCACGGCAGGGGCCAGCAGGGCGATGGCCTGGTCAATCATGCGCAGATTGACTTCCGCGTGTACCTGAATGAAGTCCGCCGGACCAAAGCGCAGCGAAAGCCCGTATCCGGGAATCGCGTAGCAGAGATCCTCCTCCGGCTGCAGCGGATCGAGCGGCGCTACAGAATCTGGCCCCCCGGGCTGCAGGTAGATTCTCAGCGCATGGGCCAGCGCAAATTCGCGCAGCAACGCCATGTCGCTGGCGGCAGGCGGATCCAGAACGCGCAGGACCAGCGCTGTCGCATTGTCCGCAACCGTTACTTCGATCTGCGGCAGGCGCGCGCGGATCGACAGTGCACCGATGAGCGCCGACAGCGCCGGCAACAACCGGCTCACGGCCGGATGCATGGTTTCACAGGACAGCATGTCGACGACGCGCGGCTGCTCGCGCTCACGAAAACCGACCAGCACCCGGCCTTTCTTCGCAACGTGACGCACGGCGAGCCGAGCTCGCCGACGGTAGCCCCATACCGAAGCACTGATCGGCGGCAGTATCCGTTCCGGCACAATCCGGCCAATCCGCTGCAGGCTGTCCAGCAGGGTCGCCTGTTTCATCTCCAGCTGCGCTGCCGGTTCCAGATGCTGAAGCGAGCAGCCGCCACAGCGGGAAAAATATTCGCAAGCCGGCACCGCACGCTGCGCCGAAGGACGTAACACTTCGAGCAGCACACCCTCGTCGAAATTGCGGCGACGGCGCTGACGCCTGAAACTGATCAGCTCACCAGTCAGTGCACCCGGCACGAGCACTCGCTTGCCTCCGGGCGGGGCGACAACCCCGGCACCTTCCAGGGTCAGATCCAGGACTTCAGCGGTTTCCGCCGGTGAGTTGCTGGCCACAGGATGATCAGGCCCCGGCAGACGGCTGTGTGCCAGTTGCTGGATCTGTCTGCACCCAGGCTTTGCCGAAGGCCTTCCAGTGCGGCGCATCGGCACCATCGAGCAGGCGATGCACCCGCAGATGCTCCTCCGCCAGCGCCTGCGCATCAAGCTGGCCGCGCAGATACTGGAAACGGAGATACACCAGCCAGGTGTTCATCACGTCGGTCTCGCAATAGTTGCGAATCGCTTCAATTTCACCGCGCTGATAATGGTCCCAGACCATGTCGCCGGAAAATCCCAGCTTGCCCGGCAACCCGAGCATGGTAGCGATGTCATTCAGGCTGGCACGCGAGCGGCCCTGAAAGGCCGACAGGACATCCATCAGATCGACATGCCGCCAGTGAAAGCGACTCAGATAATTGTTGTAGCGAAACGCCTGTTCGTTGTCGCCGGTTTCCCAGTAGCGCGGCGCCTGTATACCGTGCAGCAGCGAACGATAGTGCAGTACCGGCAAATCGAATCCACTGCCGTTCCAGGACACCAGCTCCGGAGTATGTCGCTCGATGGCCTCGAAAAATCGCGTGACCAGTTCCTGTTCGCTGCTCTCCGCAGTGCCGAGGCTCATGACCTTGAGGCCATCGCGATGCCGCCAGACCACCGAGATGGCGACGACACGCTGCAGATGCAGCGGCAGAAAATCCGAGCCGGTCTCCTGCAGGCGATGAAAGGTCATGGCCTTGGCAACTTCCGCATCCGGCAAACCTTCAAGATTGAACAGGCGCCGGCCGGTTTCCACATCGGGCACCGTCTCGATATCAAACACCATCGTCTTCATGATCGCCTCAGGCTTTCATCAGTACGGCGACCGCGACAACCAGGCCTGCCTCATCAGACAGGGTAACGTGGCCATCACCGACACCGAGCTCTGCACAGACCTGCAGTCCGCGCACCGAATACACGATCTCCGGTTTGCCGCGCGCGTCCGGCACGATGCCTGCATCACGCAACCACATGCCGCTGGAAAAACCGGTACCCATGGCCTTGACGATCGCCTCCTTGGCCGCGAATCGCATGGCCAGATAACGAACCGGATTGCCGCTGCTGCCGAAACCGGGCAGCTCCTCCGGCATCAGGATACGTTGCGCGAATCGCTCGCCAAACCGGGCATGCGCGGCCGCAATCCGTTCAATCCGCAGAATATCGGTACCGATACCGAAAATCATGGCTTCCGGGCCAGCCCGATCAGCCGCTTCATTTCCGCGACCGCTGCCGGCATACCGGAGTACAGCGCCTCGGCAACGATTGCATGACCGATATTGAGTTCGGTTATTTCCGGTATCGCCGCAACTGGCCCGACATTGTGATAGTTGAGCCCATGCCCTGCGTGGACCTCGAGCCCGGCCGAAATGGCGGCGCGGGCTGCTTCACGCAGCCGTCGCAGCTCCTTTTCGCGCTGCGCACCTTCCGGCAGCCCGGAATAGACGCCGGTGTGCAACTCGACAACCGGCGCACCGCTGCTCGCTGCCGCCTCGATTTGCCGCAGATCCGGATCGATAAACAATCCGGCCCGGATCCCTTCCCCCGCAAAGCGCCTGCACGCAGCCGCCACGGCGTCGAAATGCGTGATCACATCCAGGCCGCCCTCGGTGGTCAACTCGGCGCGCCGCTCCGGAACCAGACAGCAGTCCGAGGGATGGATGCGACAGGCGATCGCAATGATCTCCTCCGAGACTGCCAGCTCCAGGTTCATGTGTGTCTTCAGCTGCGCCTGCAGAATCTCAAGGTCGGCATCCTGGATATGCCGGCGATCCTCGCGAAGATGGACGGTAATGCTGTCGGCACCGGCCTGCTCGGCCATCAGTGCTGCCTGACAGGGATCGGGGTAAGACGTACCCCGCGCCTGGCGCAGAGTCGCGACGTGATCGACATTGACACCAAGAAGCATCGCGGCAGACGGGCTCATGCTCATGACGGCTGCGGTGCCACCGGGGTGCGGCGCATTGAAGCCAGCACCTGACGGGTGCGCAGCGTGCGCCCGTCCAGATAGTGCGCGAGAACTCCGCGCAACAGGCGCTTGGCTGACTGCAGTACACCGGGATCGCTCAGCTCACCTCGGCTGATGGCCAGCAGCGTGAGGCCGGACAAAACCAGGACCCCCTGCCCGGCTTCCGCAGGTACCGGGCCATGCTCGATGCGGTACTCATAGGTACGCTGCGGATCCAGCGCGACATCATTGAGTACGTCGTGGTCAAGATTGAGGCCGTAACCGACTTCGGCCAGGAGACCCAGTTCGAAGCGACGCAAGGCCGGCTCTGGATCACCACCCAGACGCAGTTCATCGAGCGCCTGTGCATAGGCCATGAACAGCCCGGGATGCGGATCGCCACGCCGGATAAAATTGAGGATCAGCTCATTCAGGTAGTACGCGCCCATCAGCGCCATGCCCTGCAGCGCTGCCTCCGGTGACGTTGCCTCGGCAGCACGCAGCGTCTGCAGCGAGCCCCTGCCGCCCCAGGACAGTCGTACGGCCTGAAAGGGCTGCAACACGCTGCGCCAGCGCGAAGCCGGCCGGCGGGCACCGCGGGCCACTATACCCACGCGGCCATGTTCATTGGCCAGCACTTCGAGGATCTGGCTGGTTTCCTGGTACGGCCTCGCATGCAGGATGAAGGCCGCTTCAAACTCGGCTGTCGCAGCGCTCACGCTTCCGTCTCAAAACCGAACTGTTGCAAGGCCCGGGCACTGTCTGCCCAGTTACTCTTTACCTTGACGTGGGTCTCCAGATAAAACTTGCTGTCAAAAATTGCCTCAAGCTCGAGCCTCGCCGCGGTACCCACTTCCTTGATCGTCGCACCGCCCTTGCCAACCACGATGCCCTTGTGGGAATCCCGGTCGGCCCAGATCGCGACGTCGGCGAGAACCACGCCTGGCTTCTGTTCCAGCATGAGCACCTCAACGGCCAGTCCGTAGGGGACCTCCTGGCGAAGTGCGAGCAGCAGCTTTTCCCGGACCATCTCGGCGATGCGGAACTCCATGCTGCGATTGGTGCTGGCATCCAGCGGGTACAGCGGCGGCCCGACAGGCAGGAATGACACCGCCAGATCGGTCAAGCGGTCGAGGTTATCGATGCGCGCAGCAGATACCGGAATGATGCCGCAGAACTCGCCCTTGCCGGCACATTGCTCGAGGTAAGGCAGCAAGGCTGACTTCGGCCGTACCGAATCCATCTTGTTGACGACCAGCAGTGCAGGAATACCGGCTTTGCGGACGTGCTCGAGTACATAATCATCTGCTGACCGCCAGACCCCGGCCTCAACCACGAACATCACCAGATCAGCACCGGCAATTGCGCTGTCCGCCGCCTTGTTCATCGCCTTGTTGAGCATATTGCGCTGACGGGTATGCAGCCCCGGTGTATCGACGAACAGCAGCTGCGCATCCGCACGTGTCAGCACACCGAGGATCGCATGCCGGGTAGTCTGTGCACGCGGCGTCACTATGCTGATCTTGCGGCCGACCAGGGCGTTGACCAGCGTGGACTTGCCCACATTCGGACGCCCGACCACAGCGACGAAACCGGTACGGAAGCCTTCAGCCATGCCGATCTGCCTCACGCAAAGCCCGCTCGGCTGCCTGCTGCTCGGCGATCCTGCGGCTCGAACCCTTGCCGCGCACCGAAAGACCCAGCGCCTCAAGCCGGCAGACCACCTCAAACAGCTGATCGTGTGCCGAGCCGCTGACCTGCTCGACCGTATAGACCGGCAGCGCCTGACCCTGGCCCTGCAGGAATTCCTGCAGGCGGGTTTTTGGATCGCGCAGGTCCTCATCCACTGCAAGCCCCGCAAGGTGGCTGGAGAGAAGCCGCACCACCAGCTCGCGGGCTGGCGTCATGCCACCATCGAGAAACACGGCACCGATAACGGCCTCCAGGGCATTTGCCAGTATCGAACCACGCTGGTGACCACCCGAACGCGTTTCACCACTGCCCAGCTGCAGGTGCCGCCCGAGATCAACGCTGCGAGCTACTTCCTCCAGCGTTTCGCGTCGTACCAGCCGGGCACGAAGCCTGCTCAACGTACCTTCATCCGCAGTCGGGTATGTGGCGTAGAGCACTTCTGCCGCCACCATGCCAAGCACAGCATCGCCGAGAAATTCAAGGCGCTCATTGTGCGCCGCCGAAGCGCTGCGATGAGTCAGCGCCAGACCGAGCAGGCGCACATCCTGAAACGGGTAGCCGAGTGTGCCTTTGGCCCAGTCGGCCGGTTGCTTCATCTGCTGATCTCGACGCTGTTGCGGAACTTGGCGGTCAGGTACAGGTTGCCCAGATATGGCACTTCATCCTCATAGTCGATTACGACACTAAAGCCGTCATCGGTCTTGCTGATCACGAAATCCTGGCGCTTTGGATAATCGACGGCATCGATATCGAGCCGCTTGCCGATTTCGGTCATCAGCCTCGTCGGCGTTGGACCCGCACCATCGTACTCATCCTGGAGGTCTTTCATCAGCTTGACGAGCTTCATCTGCGTCAGATAGACAGGTATCAGCCGTATGGCGCCGTAACCGATCATGGCAACCAGAGTCGCAATAACGATAAAGCCGATGGCAGTCATTCCCTGCTGGCGGTGTTTCATGTCCATCCCCTTTGATTAACCGGTACGTACAAGCGCTCAGTGGATCGATTGTCCTATACGCTGCCAGCGCGGCATGTGCGAAAAATCCCAGTTCATCCAGATACGCACGGCGTGGCCGGCGATATTGGCGTCAGGGATCATGCCTACACCTTCATAGCGACTGTCGCGGCTGTTGTCCCGGTTGTCGCCCATCATGAAATAGTGACCTGGCGGAACGATAAACGTCCCTTCCCGGCTGCCCCTGCCGGGCATCCAAAGCACGTGGTGATCGACCATACCGAGCTTCTCCTCGCCCAGCAGCGAGTCATCCTGGTCGCCGCCCTGATAGGGACCGACGACGCTGACCGGTACCGGCTGGCCATTGATGAATACCTGACCCTGCAGATAGGTCACCGAATCGCCCGGCAGGCCGACCAGGCGCTTGATGTAGTTCGTGGAAGGGTCGGAAGGCAGGCGGAATACCACGACATCGCCGCGTTGAGGTGCACCGAGATCCAGAATCTTGCTGTTCAGTACCGGCAACCGCAGCCCATAGGCGAACTTGTTGACGAAGATAAAATCGCCGACCAGCAGGGTCGGCATCATGGAACTTGATGGAATCCGGAACGGTTCAAACAGGAAAGACCGGACGACCAGCACCACGACCAGAACCGGAAAGAAGGAACGGGAGTACTCGACCAGCAGGGACTCTTTTGCCTCGGGTGAACGGGCGAGTCGCCGGCGCCGAAGCCAGACTGCATCGAGGACCCAGATGACGCCGGTCACGGCAGTCGCACATACCAGTACTAGTGCAAAATCCACGTCTACCGCCGACCCGTTCCAAAAGAGCGCATAGCCTAACATGGCGGGTGCGAACACCCGCTGCAAAGACAGTTGGGAAACGCAGATCTATCCGCTCAGCACCGCGTGTAACGCAGCCCGGTCAAGCCGGCCATAACAGATAACCCGGTCCATATGGCTCAGTACCGGCACCTTCAGTCCATACAACTGTCGCCAGTCATCCCGACTGTCCACATCGAGTACCTTGACACAAACCCGGGTGCCGTACAGGCGCTCAAGCTCCTCCAGCATGAACTCACAGAGATGGCAGCCGTCACGGCTGTACAAGCTCAACTCGAGCACGGCTTATTGGCGCAGGTCTTTGGCTACCGGGGCGGTCCCGGTCCCCTGCCGCAGCGATCTGGCAATCATTTCTGCCGTACGCGCCGGAACCTCACCGACAGCCGTCACGAGGTAGCCCCCGGTCACTGCCGTATAGGCATTCGCTGCACCCATGCGTGACACCCCTTCCCCCTGCTCTGCGGTGGCCACACCAGCCTCGATGAACACCGACACACTGGCGATACCATCCGTGTAGACGAGGTGTTCCATCGGCGCACTGCCACCCTCGACCTGCCTTGAACGGGCGGTACGCAACCGGAAGCCCGGCGGCAGCGACACGGCCCGCCAGGCCGGCTGGACTGCGCTCACCGGACCAGCCGATACCGGCGACGCTGCCGTATCTGAACGACGCCATGTAAATCCATCGGTGCTGACGGACGGTTTCAGGGCCTCGGCAGGAATCTGCTCCGGCAGCGAAATTTCCGAGAACAGCAGCTGTTCGACCACAGAATCGTCCTCGTCGGAAATCTGCACCTTCAGTGGCATGGCGGTACCGCGATCAAGCCAGAGCCGATAACCATAACGATACTGGTCCATCGGCTTGACCGTGACCATCCACGTCAGCCGCCCGACCAGCCGACCGCCACTCGCAATCGCAAGCCGGTAGTAATTGCTGTCGAAGCGGATATCGTTCGGAAACTGCTGCTGCAGGAGACTGGTCCCGTTCTCGCCATTGGTGCGCCGGCCGACGATCACCGTGCGCTGGTCAGGAAAAATGCAGGTAACGTCCTCGCCCCGGCGAATGATCTCGCGACCGACCTCGTCCATCGCCGTAATACGCTCGGCACTTCGGCCACCATCGACACGGTGAACGATATGCATGATCGAAGCCTCGTCGCCATGCATCTGTACCAGCGTGCCTTCATAGTTGAGGCTGCCGAGTGCGTGCTCCATGCGCCCCAGCCAGCTCTGCGGTTCGCCGTCAGCCCATGCGGGAAAACCGAGTACGCACGCCAGACCGCAAACAGCACAAAACAAGGCCCGTCGCGTATCGACCAGCAAACGACTCATTTCGCCGGATACTCGAAGCGTGTACGCACGGCGGCTGCGTAGCCACGGTCGTTGACGATGCGCGACTCCGCCGCCTGCACCGCAATTGCGCCGGTATATTCACCATGCCAGACCAGATAATTGGTCAGACGCTGCCGCGACAGCGGCGTCCGGTCCGCAAACTGCGGCTGACGATAACGTCCTGAAGTTGCAGCTGCCGGCATGAACATGCCGACCCTGTTCGCCTGCATTGTCACGACTGGTGCGGGTTCCGGACTCCTGAGAGTCGCCATCACGAAGAGGGTCAGCAACACAGTTGCTGCAGCGGCAAAAGGGACGATATTGTCCTGCCAGCGGCGATCGGGGGCAATCGTTCCAGGCCGGCTGCCCGCAGCGATCGGCAAATCAGCTTCCAGCGCGCAACGCACCCGATCACTCAGCTGCTGTGCACCTGCTGCGGGATGCCCACTACTGCGCAGCGCGGCACCTATCAGCCCATATCGTCCCAATCGGCTGCGCTGCTCGGGGTTTTGGGCAAGCCGGGCTGTGAGCAGCCTGAGCTCAGCGCCAGGCAATTCATCATCGAGCCACGCCGACAACTGTTCAGCAACGATATCCGGCATGGCATCGGGTACCTTGCTCATCTCAGTTGACCAGTGGCCGGATGCAGGCATCGATCGCTTCGCGCGCACGAAATATCCGTGAACGAACCGTACCGACCGGACAATCCATCGCCTGTGCAATTTCTTCGTAACTCAAACCTTCGATCTCCCGAAGTACGATCGCTGTCCGCAGTTCGTCCGGCAGACCGGCAATCGCCCGCGCGATGGTCTGCCGCAACTGCTCCTGCATGACGAGCCCCTCCGGCGATTCTTCGTCACGCAAACGGGCATCGCCTGCGTAGTAATCCGGATCCTGGCTGTCGAGCTCCTGTTCGGGTGGCCTGCGCTTGACTGCGGCAAGATGGTTCTTTGCAGCGTTGATGGCAATTCGATACAACCACGTATAAAAGGCGCTGTCACCACGGAACGAAGGCAAGGCCCGGTAAGCCTTGATGAAGGCTTCCTGGGAAACATCCAGCGCATCGGTCGGGTCACGCACAAAACGCATCACGAGCTTGACGATCTTCTGTTGGTACTTGAGAACCAGCAGGTCGAATGCGCCCCGGTCACCGCCCTGGGCACGCTCTACGAGAAGCTGGTCACCGTCGGTTACTGCCATGCCCGCTGGTCCTTTGACGGAGCGCGGACGATGGTCAGTTCACCGGTCGAGTAGACCCTGATGAAAACTGAAAGTTCGCCTCGCGTGATCCGTGTCCCGAATCCGGAATATAAACACACTGCAAACACGGTGCAGCGTAAGACCGATTCTAACTCAAGGCAGGGGGATTAATTTCGTCGAAGTCGAACCAGCAATCGACGCCAGGTATCGGCGCAAAGCTGACACCGCAACAGGATGATCGATGCGGTGAGTCCATCACGATCAGTCAGCCGAAAGCCGGTCGCGACGCCGGGCACTATCCATGGCCGGCCCGTGAGCTGCAGCTCGGAGTCTGTGCGCCCTTCCTGCCGGATCCGTCCCGCAGCATCCATCGTGATACCAGACACCGCGCAGCCGGTGCGCAGCGCACGCCAGCCCTGCACGCAGGCAAGGGTTGCGAGCGGCAGCGCGCAGACGCCAGGCAGCCGGCTCAGCCAAATCGCCAGGAGTCCAGCCAGCGTGATAACAACAATGCTGGCCGGCAGACACCAGTGCCGTTCAATCCGGAGACCGAATGAGAAGTTGTTCGACCACATGGCGCAGACCCGGATCTTCACTGCTCGTGCGACCGGCCAGCAAGTCGACTATGTCCGGATCCTGCCAGGAAAGGAGTTGCTCGAAAGCCTGGCGATCAGCTTCCGGCGCGAGCGGAAAGGTCGCATCGAGATAACGCAGCAGGAGAACGTCGAGTTCACGCATCCCGCGCCGGCACCGCCAGCGCAGCTGACCCGGATTCACAGTCGACGTTCGACCAGCATGCGCTTGATCGAGGCAATCGCCTTGGCCGGATTGAGATCTTTCGGGCACGCATTCGTGCAGTTCATGATCGTATGGCAGCGATACAGCCTGAATGGATCTTCCAGATGATCGAGGCGTTCACCCGTTGCCTCATCGCGCGTGTCCACCAGCCAGCGATACGCTGCCAGCAGCGTGGCCGGACCAAGATAGCGGTCGCTGTTCCACCAGTAGCTGGGGCAGCTCGTCGAGCAGCAGGCGCAAAGGATGCAGGCGGAAGGGCTGTTGATCAGTTCCTGGTCCTGCTTGGACTGCAGCCGCTCGCTGTCAGGCGGCGGCGGCGTCTGTGTCTGCAGCCAGGGCTTGATCGAAGCGTACTGCGCATAGAAGTTTGTCAGGTCAGGCACCAGATCCTTGATGACCGGCATGTGCGGCAGAGGATAGATCTTCACATCGCCACGAATATCCTCGATTGCCTGCGTGCAGGCCAGCGTGTTCAGTCCGTCGATGTTCATCGCGCACGAACCGCAGATACCTTCACGGCAGGAGCGGCGGAAAGTCAGCGTGGGATCAACCTCATTCTTGATCTTGATGAGCGCATCGAGAACCATCGGACCGCAACGGCCAAGATCCACTGAATAGGTGTCTACGCGAGGGTTCTGTCCGGCATCCGGGTCATACCGGTATATCCGGAAATCGCGCACACGCGTAGCGCCTTCAGCAGCCGGGTAGTTCTTGCCGGGCGTGACTCTGGAATTGGCAGGCAGGGTGAACTCAGCCATGTTTAATACGTCCGCGCCTTCGGCGCGACTGTCTCCACTTCGTTGGTGAGGGTCTGCAGCTTTACCGGGCGATAATCAAAACGCACCCGGCCCTGCGCATCGATCCAGGCGAGGGTGTGTTTCATCCACTGCTGGTCATCGCGATCCGGGAAATCCTCGCGCGCATGTGCGCCACGGCTCTCCTGGCGATTGACCGCGCCGGTAATGGTGACCATCGCCTGGCTGAGGAGGTTGTCGAGTTCAAGCGTCTCCATCAGATCAGTATTCCAGATCAGACTGCGGTCGGTGACACGCACATCGGCAAAGGACAGGAAGCACTTGAGCAGCGCGTCGACGCCCTCCTGCAGTGACTGCCCGGTACGAAATACGGCTGCATGTGACTGCATGATGCGCTGCATATCGAGGCGGATCTCTGCCGTGCCGCGTGCGCCATTGGCGTTGCGCAGACGGTCGAGCCGCGACACTGCCACCCCGGAAGTTTCCGCAGACAATCCCGCCTGACGGGCACCCGCCGTCACCGTCTCAGCACAGCGCTGGGCCACGGAACGGCCAAATACCACCAGATCGAGCAGTGAATTTGACCCCAGCCGGTTGGCGCCATGCACCGACACACAAGCCGCTTCGCCAATTGCCATGAGCCCTGGCACGATTGCTTCCCGGTCGCCTTCATTCAGCGTCAGGACTTCGCCGTGTACGTTGGTGGGTATACCACCCATGTTGTAGTGCACGGTCGGCAAGACGGGAATCGGTTCGCGGGTTACATCGACACCGGCGAAGATACGTGCGGTTTCGGCAATGCCGGGCAGCCGTTCGTGGATGACTTCGGGTCCAAGATGCTCAAGGTGCAGGTGAATGTGGTCCTTGTCCGGACCCACACCACGACCTTCGCGGATTTCGATGGTCATGGCGCGACTGACCACGTCGCGCGAAGCCAGATCCTTCGCATTCGGTGCATAACGCTCCATGAATCGGTCGCCGGCCGAGTTGGTCAGGTAACCACCCTCGCCGCGCACGCCCTCGGTAATCAGACAGCCGGCGCCGTAGATTCCGGTCGGGTGAAATTGCACAAACTCCATATCCTGCAGCGGCAGGCCGGCGCGCAGCACCATCGCGTTGCCGTCGCCGGTACAGGTGTGCGCCGAGGTACAGGAGAAGAAAGCGCGGCCATAACCGCCCGTCGCGAGGATCGTACGCTGGGCGCGAAAGCGGTGCAGTTTGCCGGTGGCCATCTCCAGCGCGATGACACCACGGCACTCGCCGCCTTCCATCAGCAGGTCAAGCGCAAAGAATTCGATGAAGAAGGTCGCCTGATGCTTCAGCGACTGTTGGTACAGAGCGTGCAGCATCGCATGGCCGGTACGATCAGCGGCAGCACAGGTACGCTGTGCGGTGCCCTTGCCGAAATGCGTGGTCATGCCGCCAAAAGGCCGCTGGTAGATACGTCCGTCGTCGGTACGCGAGAACGGTACACCGTAGTGCTCAAGTTCGATGACCGCCGCTGGCGCTTCCTTGCACATGTACTCGATGGCGTTCTGGTCACCGAGCCAGTCAGATCCCTTTACCGTATCGTACATGTGCCAGCGCCAGTCATCTTCACCCATGTTGCCGAGTGCGGCGCTGATACCGCCCTGTGCCGCGACGGTATGACTGCGGGTAGGAAATACCTTGCTGATGCAGGCCGTGGAAAGACCGGCCTCGGCAAGTCCGACTGCGGCGCGCAGGCCGGCTCCGCCAGCACCGACCACAACCACATCGTAGGTGTGGTCGACAAAGGAATAAGCCTGGCTCATGCGCCGGCCCTCGTGGCAATCAGGAAAACGGAAAAGATGCCGGCCGCCGCCAGCACGATATGCGCAAGACGCAAAAATGCGAGCACCACGAGACGTGAACCCGGCGTATGGATGTAGTCTTCAGCGACCACCTGTGTACCAAGTGCCGAGTGGTAGACCAGCGCAATAACCAGTAGCGAGAGCAGAATGGCATGCAGCGGCGCTGCAGCCCATGCACTCACCGTATAGTAGTCGAGACCGGGCATGCCAAGCAGTGCAACTGCAAACCAGATCGTGAGCGGCACCAGCGCAACTGCACTCAGGCGCTGCCCCCAGAAATGCTCGGTACCGGAGTTGGCTGAACCCTGCCCCAATGCACTGCCCAGCGGAGACTTCAGGTTCATGCTGCACCTCCGGTCAGTGCAACGACCCAGAAGGCCGCCGTGAGCAGCACCGAGAGAGACACCACCACAAGCCCGGATTTGCGTGCGAAGTGCTTGTCAAAACCGCGATCGATATCCCACGCAAGGTGACGGATGCCATTACAGAGGTGGTAGAAAAACGCGAAACTCCAGCCCAGCAGCAAAAGCTGGCCGATGAAGCCGCTGAGCAGCTCACTGAGCTGCAGAAAGCTGGCCTGACCTGCAGCCAGTGCGAGCAGCCAGCCAACGAGTGCGATTGCGCCGATGGAGAGTGCAACGCCCGTCATCCGGTGAAGGATAGACAGGGTGTTGCTGACCGCCCATCGATACACCTGCAAATGCGGGGACAGGGGTCGGGAAATCTGGCTCATCGAACTCTCCACTCAAAAAAAGACCCGCCAGACGCCCATGGCGTCGCGAATCGCCGCTCTCATACTGATATCGGAACCGCTACCGCGCTCAGAAATCTATGCAGCGCCCGCCACGCTCCCAGTCACCGTAACGGGTGGGCTCAGGCCCGGCCGGCCCGCCGGTTTCATGCGGCCGGCCGGTTTCAGTATGCGGGGCTTCAGGCGACGGCATCGAAACATCAGGCTCGCAAGCAACATCTGTCTTGGCTGAATTTTCCGTTGTGCGAGACTGGTCCACCCATTAATTGTGCCAGAATGACCCTCGCTACTCCAGACCGGACAAGACTCCAACCCGCTCATACACAAGGCTTTCTGTGTCCGACAGTATCGCTCTGAACGATCTGCGCATTCTTACCGTCTCCGGCCCGGAACGCACCGTGTTCCTGCAGGGCCAGCTCACGCAGGATGTCGGCCTCGCGCGCCCGGACTCGACACTGCTCAGTGGATGGGCAGATGCCCGGGGACGGCTGCTGTTTGCCGGGCATTTGTTCACGCTCGGCGCCGGCGCTGATGCACCACTCGCGCTGCTGGTACCAGAGTCGCTTGCCGAGTCACTGCTGAAGCGTATGCAGATGTACGTATTGCGAGCCAAGGCACAGATCGCCCTGTCCGGGCTGGCGGTGTATGGTCAGTGCGGTGAAGGCAGGCATATAAATCCTGGCACCGTCCAGCAGCTGGTATATCTGCAGGACGCCACGCGACGCTTGTTCCTGGGCCCTGCCGGTACGGCGGTCGATGAGAGTCAGCAAGCCCGCAACAACTGGTTGCTCACCGATATCCGCGCCGGAATCCCGGCCATCGGCACGTCTACCAGCGGTGAGTTCATACCGCAGATGATCAACCTTGACCTGCTGAATGCAATCAGCTTCAGCAAGGGTTGTTACACCGGCCAGGAAATCATCGCACGAACGAAATACCTCGGGCGTGTAAAGCGGCGCATGCTGCGTTTCTCGTCCGACAGCGCCCCTCCACCTCCCGGGACGCCGGTCCATGCCACCCGCGGCACAGTTGGACAGGTCGTCAGCGCCGCTTCGACACCGGTGGGCAGCGAACTGCTGGCCGTCATCACGATCGACGACCTGCCCGGTCCGTTCTTTCTGGACAGCACTCAGACGCAGCGGCTGGAGCGTCTCGATCTGCCTTACGCAGTGCCGGTTTGAGCGCCGTTTGGCCGTTGGTTGAGCGATCCGCCTTGCAGCAGCAGTGCGGTTGCGATCAACGCTGAGAGTATGGAACCGGCCAGCACACCGATTTTCAGCTGTTTTTCATATTCCGGACCCAGACCCTCGAAGGCCAGCGAGCCGATGAACAGGCTCATCGTGAAGCCGATCCCGCACAGCACGCACACGGCGAAGAACTGGCGCCGGCTGGCGCCCGCCGGAAAGTATGCGTACCCGGACCGGACCAGCAGCCACGCAGCACCATAAACGCCGATGGCCTTGCCAGCCGTCAGCCCGAGACCAATACCCAAAGGTACCGGTTGCAGCAATGTAAAAGGCGACACCCCTGTCAGTGACACCCCGGCATTGACGAAAGCAAACATTGGCAGGACTGCGAACGCGACCCAGGGCTGCAGCGAATGCTCTGCCTCCAGCAATGGCGAACTGCCATCCGGACGCGAGGCCGGTATGGCGAGCGCGGTGATGACCCCGGCCAGCGTGGCATGCACGCCGGATTTCAGTACACAGACCCAGATCAGCGCGCCGATCACCAGGTACGGGGAAATGCTCGTGATGCGCGCGCGGTTGAGCAGAATCAGTCCAGCACAACCGATACCACCGAATATCAACATCGGCACCGAAAGGTTATCCGTATAGAACAGCGCAATCACCATGATCGCACCGAGGTCGTCGATGATGGCGACGGCCGTCAGGAACAGCTTCAGGGAGACCGGCACGCGCGAGCCGAGCACCATCAGGATAGCCAGCGCAAAAGCGATATCAGTTGCCGCCGGGATCGCCCAGCCCCGCAGGGCGAGGGCATCACCGTAATTGATCCCAACGTAGATCAGCGCCGGCACGACCATGCCACCCAGCGCCGCACCCGCAGGGAGTATCGCCTGCCTGAGGGAGGCAAGTTCACCGTCGACCAGCTCACGCTTGATTTCAAGGCCGACGAGGAAGAAGAAGACTGCCATCCACAAGTCATTGACCCAGGTCACCAGCGGCTTGGCAAGCACCAGCCAGTCCCCGCCGATGCGCACTTCGCCCGGCAGATGCACGAAAGCTTCGTACCATGCTGCCAGCGATGAGTTGCTTACCGATAACGCGAGCAGCGCGGCGCCGGCAAGAGCAATGCCGCCGGCCGATTCGGATTTTACAAACCGATTAAGACTCAAACCGGTGACGCTCCTAATATGCTTCTGCGGCACCGGCCTCTACACCGAGCCTGTAGGTCTGGCGCTTGCCGTGTTCCGGGCTGTCCGGGTAGATGATCACACCATCCGGCAGCAGCACATGGTCCCCCTTGAGCCTGATCCAGCGACCGTCAAAGGTATCGAAACCGGGAAGTGCATTGCTCGCCGGCTCAGTATACTCGGAGCGGAGCGCCTGCTGGTTCCATCGGCGGTGCCTGAGCAGGTACTGCCCTTCGGCAATCATGGCCCCGCCAGTCTCAAACCAGGTCCGGCAGGCATAGCGGTTCGGCACCGACGGCACAGGTTCACAGTCGACCCAGGTACCGCCCTCAACATTGCCTGCCCAGCTCGCACTGGTTGGCACACCAGTCGGGCGCTCCGGATCGGCACCGGGACTGCAGGCCGCAACGAGGCCCGTGAGTATCGCGACAAGCATCCACTGGCGGCGCATTCTCTATCCTCCGCACAGTTCCGCTCCATCGCGTCAGGTTCAGCTGCGCAGGTGCGGAAACAGCAACACGTCGCGGATCGACGCCTGGTTGGCGATAAACATCACCAGGCGGTCCACACCGATACCGAGACCCGCAGTCGGCGGCATGCCGTACTCCAGCGCAGTGATGTAGTCCGCATCATAGAACATCGCCTCATCGTCACCGCCCGCCTTCTGACGGACCTGCGCCTGAAAGCGCTCGGCCTGGTCTTCCGGATCGTTCAGCTCGGAAAAGCCGTTGGCCAGCTCGCGACCGTTGATGAAGAACTCGAAGCGGTCGGTGAGAAACGGATCGGCATCGGTCTTGCGCGCCAGCGGTGAGACTTCGGCCGGGTAACCGGTGATGAAGGTCGGCTCGATCAGCGCATGTTCGGCGGTTTTCTCGAAGATCTCGATCAGCAGCTTGCCCGCGCCAAAACCCGGCTTCACCGCAATGCCCAGCGCTGTACAGGCGGCGCGCAACGCATCCACATCACGCAGCTGCCCTTTCGAGAGTCCGGGATTATGCAGCAGCACCGCTTCCTCAACGGACATGCGCCGGAATGCCTTCGACAGGTCATGGCTGTGCCCCTGGTATTCGACCGTGGTCGTACCGAGCACATGCACTGCCAGACTGCGCAGCAGGTTCTCGAGCAGATCGATCAGGGTGTGATAGTCCGCATAGGCCATGTACATCTCGAGCATGGTGAACTCGGGGTTGTGCTGCGTAGATACCCCCTCGTTGCGGAAACTCCTGTTCACCTCATATACGCGCTCGAAGCCGCCGACCACGAGACGCTTCAGGTACAGTTCCGGCGCGATACGCAGGTAGAGCTGCCGGTCCATCGCATTGTGGTGCGTGACAAAAGGCCTCGCCACTGCGCCGCCGGGTATCGCCTGCATCATCGGCGTTTCGACTTCGAGAAAATCCAGCGTGTCGAGATAAGAACGCAGGAACTGCACGACCCGGGTGCGCAGCGCGAAGACCCGCCGCGTCTCCTCGTTGACGATCAGGTCCACATACCGCTGCCGGTAGCGCATTTCCTGATCGCTGAGACCGTGAAATTTTTCCGGCAAGGGCTGCAGCGACTTGGTCAGCAGGATCAGCTCCTGCGCCTTTACGCTCAGCTCACCGGTTTTTGTACGAAACAGCGTGCCGCGCACGCCAACGATATCGCCCAGATCCAGCGCCTTGAAGCTGGCGTATGCAGCCTCGCCCAGCGTTTCCTTCTGCAGGAAGAGCTGGATCTGCCCGCTGCGGTCCTGCAGGGTCGCAAAACTCGCCTTGCCCATCAGCCGCTTGGTCAGCATGCGACCGCCGACCTGCACTTCGACCGGTTCGGCCTCCAGCGTTTCATTGCTGCATTCGTCATAGATGGCATGCAACTGCCCGGCAAGTGCGCTGCGCCGGAACCGGTTGGGAAAATCGAAGCCCTCGGCCCGCAGTGCCGCCAGCTTGCGCCGGCGCTCGGCAATCAGTTTGTTCTCGTCACTCATGGATTAAAGTCCCTGCTTCAGGCTGGCTTCGATGAACTTGCGCAGATCGCCATCCAGCACCTTGTCGGGGCTGCCGGTTTCCACACCCGTGCGCAGATCTTTGATTCGCGACTGATCGAGTACGTAGGAACGGATCTGCTGGCCCCAGCCCACATCCGACTTGGAATCCTCAAGCACCTGCGCCTCGGCGCGACGCTTCTGCTGTTCCAGTTCATAAAGCTTGGCGCGCATCTGCTTCATCGCCGTGGCACGGTTTTTGTGCTGTGACCGCTCACTCTGACATTGCACCACGGTGTTGGTCGGAATATGCGTCATGCGCACCGCTGACTCGGTCTTGTTGACATGCTGGCCGCCGGCGCCGCTCGCACGATAGACGTCGACGCGCAAGTCCGAGGGATCGATTTCGATGTCGATGTCCTCATCGATTTCCGGCGAGACAAACACCGCTGCAAAAGAAGTATGGCGACGATTGCCCGAGTCGAAAGGCGACTTGCGCACCAGCCGGTGCACACCGGTCTCGGTACGCAGCCAGCCATAGGCATAGGGCCCGGTGACATGAATCGTTGCGCCCTTGATGCCGGCCACCTCGCCGTCGGAGCTGTCGATAAGCTCGGCGGAGAAACCATTGGCCTCGCAGTACTTGAGATACATGCGCAGCAGCATCGCAGCCCAGTCCTGGGCCTCCGTACCACCGGCACCGGACTGGATATCCAGAAAGGCGTTGGCACTGTCCAGCTTGCCGGAAAACATGCGCTGAAACTCGAACTGCTCGACACTGGCAGATAAGCGTTCCAGATCGCGCACGACCTCATCGACCGTGGACTCGTCGTCCTCCTCCTCGGCCAGATCGAGCAGATCCGATGCATCCCGCAGCGAGCGCTCAATCTTCTCAACGCCTTCGACCACGGCCTCAAGCTCCGAGGCTTCCCGGCCGAGCACCTCAGCCCGCTTCGGGTCATTCCAGACGGCAGGATCCTGCAGCGCCTCGCGGACCTCGCTCAGCCGGCGCAGCTTGGCATCGAGGTCAAAGGTACCCCCTCAGAGCGCCATTGCGCTCCTGCAGGTCACGGATGTTGAGCTTGATCTGGGCGGTTTCCATGGGGGACTGGTCATTCGGGAAAGCGCGAATGCTAGACGCAATGATACCGATCAACAACCGCCGGATGACAGCCGGACTCAATCAGGCGATGCACTCAACCACCAGCTGCGCGGTGCGCGACTGCCGCCAGGTGTTCACATCGAGGCGATAGACGAGGCGCACCGGCACATTCCGGGCACTTTCCAGCGGCGCCTGATTGAACGCCACTGCGTCGAGAAGCTGCCCGCCGTCCGGATGCCGCACGCGCATGCGCAGATGTTTCTCGCCGATCACCCGCTGCTCGCACAACGTAAAGACATTGTCGAACAGTGGCTCCGGAAAGCCCTGCCCCCACGGGCCCGCGGCAGCGAGCATCTCGGCCAGATCCAGCTGCAACTCACCTGCCTCCAGGGTTCCGTCTGTCCACAGGCTGTCGTCGCTACCGAGCAGATCGCGCTGCCGGCCGACCTCGGTGGCAAAGGCCGAACGGAAGCTGTCGAGATCAGCTTCTGCCAGTGTGATGCCGGCGGCCATCGCATGACCGCCGAATCGTACTGCGGACCCGGACATGATCGTCAGTGCCGCCGCCATCGCGTCGCGCACATGCAGCCCCTCGACCGAGCGTGCCGAGCCGCGCAGCATGCCCGTCTCCGTGCAGCGCGCGAAAGCGATCGCAGGACGCCCGGTGAGATCCTTGAGCCGGTTGGCGACCAGGCCGACGATACCCGGATGCCAGCTCTCGTCGAAGAGACAGACAGCCGCCTCCACGTCACCGAGCCGTGCGCCGACATCGTCCAGCAGTACCTCTGCCTCGCCCTGCATCTGTTGTTGCAGGGCGCGCCGCTCTGTATTCAGCACATCGAGCCGCGCCGCCAGCATCTGCGCTGTCGCGGCATCGGCCGCCAGCAGACAGTCGATACCGATGGTCATGTCCTCAAGTCGGCCGGCTGCATTCAGGCGCGGTGCGATGGCGAAGCCGAGATCAGCACTGCGGGCCAGTCCCAACTCGCGTCCGGCCACATGGAACAACGCCGCTATACCAGGCCGCGTCCGCCCCGCCCGCATGCGCCGCAGGCCCTCGGCGACCAGGATGCGGTTATTGAAATCCAGCGGCACGAGATCGGCAACTGTACCCAGCGCGACCAGATCGAGGCAGTCGGTGACCGCATCGCGCGCCAGATCCCCCGGAATGATCCCCAGTTCAGCGAGCCGCTTGCCAGTCGCTGCCAGCAGGTAGAAAGCCACGCCCACACCGCACAGGGCCGGGCTGCCAAACACTGAGCCTGGCAGATTCGGATTCACGATCAGCGCCCCGTCCGGCAGCACCGGGCCGGCCAGATGATGATCGGTGATCAGCACTTCCATGCCGAGCTCGCGCGCACGCCGCACGCCCTCCAGACTGGTGATGCCATTGTCGACCGTCATCAACAGCGTCGGCCGGCGCGTTGCAGCCAGTTCGGCAATAGCCGGGGAAAGGCCATATCCGTATCGGAAGCGATCCGGAACGAGGAAGTCCGGCGCCGCGAAGCCAAACGCGCGCAGGCAGGAGACCGAAAGCGCCGCAGCCGTCGCGCCATCCACATCGAAATCACCGATCACGAGCACGCGCTCGCCGCGCTGCCGGGCAATGACCAGTCTTTCGGCAGCCGCCTGCACGCCCGGCAGGCTGCCGACCGGGATCAGCTGGGCGAGCTGCGGTTGCAGTTGCGCCGCACTGACCTGGCGTGCGGCCAGTACCCGCCGCAGCACCGGATGCAGTCCCACGGGCAAGGCAGCGCTGACCGACTCAGCTGCGCTGCGCACACGAATCGCCGTGTTATCTTCATCTGCAAAACGGGGATGACGCATGCAACTCGATGCCGAACCAGGTTCCGGAAATTATATACAGTCGGTCACGACCGAAATGGTGCGGATCAATGGTCGCGATTTTCGCGGCCATGTGATCGTCAGCGCTGAACGGATCCTTGCGGACTGGAATCCACGGCCAATCGCTGAAATGCAGGTGGAAGATTTCCAGGCGGCACTCGAAGGCCAGCCGGAAACGATCCTGTTCGGCAGCGGCGCCAAACACCGCTTCGTCAGTAATTTCCTGCTCACGGCGATCATGTCGCAGGATATTGGCTTCGAAGTGATGAGCACGGCGGCTGCCTGCCGCACCTACAACCTGCTGCTGGGCGAAGGCCGGCATGTCGTGGCAGCCTTGCTGCTGCCGGAATCATCCTGATGGTCAACGTGCCGGCAGCATGGTCAGCGGATCCAGTGGCTGGCCAATACGGCGGATCTCGAAATGCAGCATGGCACGACGTTTGCTGCCGCCGGGCATCGGCCCCTCGCCCATCCGCGCGATCTGCTGTCCGGCCGCCACCCGCTCGCCTTCCGCAACCAGTCGCGCCTGGTTATAGCCATAGGCAGTCAGCCAGTTGTCACTGTGCTTGATGATCAGCAGCTCGCCATAGCCGACCAGTCCACTGCCTGAGTACACCACCTGGCCGGCGGCGGCAGCACGCACCGGATCGCCCGCCCGGCCGCCGATCTGTATGCCCGAAGCGGTCAGCGGTGATTCACCGTAGCGGCTCAGTACTTCGCCTGAAACCGGCCACTGCCAGCGCGGCGGTGCCTCGACCGCCGGTTGCGGTGTGCCGGACGACGATACGGCACTGCCCGGCGGTGCCAGGCGCAAGCGCTGATTCACATAGATGAGCGTCCCGTCGCCGAGCTTGTTCCAGGCCGCGAGCTGCTTCACGCTCAGACCGTAGCGGCGGGCGATCGAGTACAGGGTTTCACCGTTCCGTACGGTATGAAATGCGGGACGTGAACCGGGCGGCACACGGGAGGTCGACGAAACGCCGCGCCCCGCGGACCCGCTGCCACGGTCGGCTGTGCCGCAGGCAGTCAGCCCCAACACCACGAACAGGATGCAGAACAGCTGGCGGGTCACCCCATACCTTCGACAAGCGGCACAAAGGAAACCTGCGACAGCAGCTCACGCTGCAGGCCATCGGGCGTGCGGGTCACCCGCAGCAGATCCTGCTGACCGGAAGGTCCCACCGGAATCACCAGTCGCCCGCCGGGGGCGAGCTGTTCGAGCAACGCAGCGGGCACCTCGGCAGGCGCCGCAGCGACCAGGATCGCGTCAAACGGCGCCTGACCCGGCCAGCCCTGAAACCCGTCACCATGCCGGTAACGGATATTGCCAAAACCCAGATCGTTGAGACGGGTACGCGCTGCCCGCTGAATACCGGCAAGTCGCTCGATCGTGAAAATCTGCCGCGCGAAGGGTGACAGCACGGCGGTCTGGTAACCGCAGCCGGTACCCACTTCAAGTACCTTGCCGAGCGGAGGCACAGCGCTGCTGCTGCCAGGCGGAGGTAAAAGCGCCTGGGTCATCACCGCCACGACCCAGGGCTGCGAGATGGTCTGGCCCTGCCCGATCGGCAGCGCCGTGTCTTCATAGGCACGACTCGCAAGCGCCTCATCGACAAACAGATGGCGCGGTACGCTGCGGATCCGCTCAAGAACTGCGGTATTGGTGATGCCATTTTCACTGAGGCGCTGCACCAGGCGGTCGCGGGTGCGGGCCGAAGTCATGCCAATGCCGCGCGTTGTGGCCTCTCCGTTCACTTGGGCAACCATCCGGTCAGCAGCTCTATCCTTGAGCTGTGCGTCAGATCGAGCTGCAAAGGGGTTACCGAAACGTAGCCGTGCTCGATGGCGTGGAAGTCAGTACCCGGACCGGCATCCTGGCCTTTTCCAGCCGCCCCGACCCAGTAGATGATCCGGCCCTTGGGATCACGCGCCTGCACAACACGCTCGGAACGGTGCCGGTAGCCCAGACGCGTAGCCTGAAAGCCCTTGATCTGCGCCCAGGGGACATCAGGTACATTGATATTGAGAATGGTGTCGGCAGGCAGCGGCGCAGCGGTCAGCTGCTGGAACAATTTGCGTATCGCCTGTCCCGCCGTATCGAAATGACGGTGCTCGCCGGTGAGCGACACCGCGATTGCCGGCAGACCAAGAAAACGTCCCTCGACCGCCGCTGCCACCGTACCTGAATACAGCACGTCGTCACCCAGATTGGCACCATGATTGATGCCGGCGATCACCATGTCCGGCTCATTCTCCAGCAGACCGGTGATCGCCAGATGCACACAGTCTGTCGGGGTGCCGTTAACGTAATGTATGCCCTCACGCGTCCGGCCGACCCGCAGCGGGCTTTCCAGGGTCAGCGAGTGGCTGGCGCCGCTCTGGTTGCGATCCGGCGCCACTATGGTGATTTCCGCCAGATCGGACAGACTGAGGGCAAGTGTGGCCAGGCCATCAGCCAGATAGCCATCGTCATTACTGAGCAGCAAGCGCATTGTTGTGAAAAGCCGTGCGAAAATGGAATGCTAAAGCATAGTGCATGAGTCGAGGAGCCCCGGTGAACCCCAGCGGTGGAAAAAAACCAGATTCCGAGCTCTCCTTCAGTGAACTGGTAGGCCCGGTAACGCCGCTCAAGGTGCGCGGACGGGTCAGCATGAAAAAGCCGCCGCCGTCACCACGCGCGCGCTTCAAACAGGCTGACGAACGCGCTGTACTGGCAGAATCTATCGCCGGTGGACCGTCTGAACCGGCTATTTCCGCCGGCGACGAGATCAGCTTCCGGCGCAAAGGGGTACCCGTTTCCGTACTCAAAGACCTGCGCCGCGGCAAATATGCCATCCAGGAAGAACTCGACCTGCACGGCATGAACACGAGCCAGGCGCGTGCGGCGCTCCGACAGTTCATGAGTGAGTTGCTGATGAGCGACACCCGCTGTGTGCGCATCATCCACGGCAAGGGCCTGCGTTCAGGCCCACGCGGCCCGGTGCTCAAGGGCAAGGTCGTCACCTGGTTGCCGCAGTGGGATGAGGTACTGGCCTATGTCACGGCACCTGAGAACAACGGTGGTACCGGGGCGGTTTATGTGCTGCTGGCGCGTTGAAAGCCGCCGCCCGTTCACCCTGCCTTGCCCGGCCCGTTTTTGAAGTAGTCATCCCAGCGCTGATCCACCAGATCAAAGGACCCTGGAGCACCCCGGCTTAGCAGATCACGGTTCTGCGCCGGCCAACTCTTCGGACCGCCTTCCTGGGGCAGCTGTCGGGTGGCATCGATGATGAACTTGCCGGACAGCATGGGTGTGGGCCGACTGGGGTCCGGCATCATCATCTGGGTCTGCGGAATCAGCACACTCGCCGAGGGTTGCCAGCGCGCGCCAATCGCCTTGAGCACGGCGCCGGCGTCCATGATGTCGACGTCGTCGTCCACCACGATGACCACCTTGTTGAGGGCCGGATTGGCAGCAATGTACTGGCCGGCGGAAATACCCTGACCGGGAAAGCGCTTCTGGATACCGATGACGATCACGCCGCTGGCGCCAGCCGGGGAATAGAGACCGGTCAGGCCGGGAATCAGACGCTTGTACAGGAATAAATTCGATGCGACCTGCGGTGCCTTCGGCATGTCCCAGGTCAGGCCGGTAAAGGAATTCAGTACCCAGGGGTTACGCCGGTGCGTCACCGCCTTGATGTTCATGAAGAAGTTTTCTTTCTTCGCGGCACCCTGAAAACCGTACATTTCTCCGTAGGGTCCCTCGGCCTCAAACTGGTCCAGCGGAATCTCGCCTTCAATGATGAACTCCGACTGGGCGGGCACGAAAATATCGCAGGTCTCGCACTTGACTACCGGCAGCGGACTGCCTCGCAGCCCGCCGACGAACTCCAGCTCGTCCTCCTTGAATCCGGCCATCTTCGTGCTGCTGGCACAGAAGGTCATCGGGTCGGGGGCCACCGCGATCGCAACCTTCGCGATTTTGTCGCCGCGCTGCTGCATCTCGCGCAACAGGAGCCAGCCGTGCTGGCCAGGCTCCGGATTCACGCCGATCTTGCGCGGACCCTTGACCTGGCAACGGTAGGTACCGACGTTGCTGCCGAGGTCGGGATCACGCATGAATACCGAACCCATGTTGATGTAGCGGCCTGCATCGCCCGGGTTGTTCTTCAGCCAGGCAAAGCGCTCTATGTCGATCGCATCACCGGTGAGCACGACTTCCTTGCAGGGCGCCTGCGCTGCCGGGACCACGACGGGGGGGATTCTCGGCCAGTTTCCGCTGCGATCGAGCTGGCCGACCAGCGTATCGATGACGGCCCGGTACATCTGGTGCTGATCGTCGTTGATGGCGGCAACGCCAAACAGAAGCGCCTCATCCGGCCAGCTGCCGTAAAGATTGGCCAGCACCGGGCCATCGCGCCACTGGCCATCGATCCTGACCCGTTCGACCAGAAATCCGGGCGCCGCTTCGGAACCGAAACGCTCCAGCAGCCGGTAGGCAAAGGCGGTGATCTCATACTGATCCTGATCCATCGATTCGATGCGCAGCAGACGGCCCCGCGCCTCGAGCGCTGCGACGTAATCGCGGATTGAATCAATGGGTCTGCCAGACGCAACGCTCATGGCGAAAGTATAGGACATTCAAACCTGCTGTCCGTCGAGGCATCCTCCCACCCTGCTTCTGCCCGAACTGAAAAAGGTGCGGCCGGCTACAAGCCGGCCGCGCTGCCTGGGGGGCCAGGCAGGGAGGACTCGTTGATAATTTTTACTTGGCGGGTGGCAGTATTACCGCGTTGATCGCATGGATCACGCCGTTGCTCGCAGCAACATCGGCAGTCACGACGTTTGCTCCGTTAACTGTCACACCCGTGGCGCTGGCAACGATCTTGACCATCTGGCCTTCGAGTGTTTTTGCATTAATGGTGCCCTTGAGATCGCCCGACATGACTTTGCCCGGCACGACGTGATACAGCAGGATGCTCTTGAGCTTTTCCTTGTTCGCCGGCATCAGCAGATCATCGAGCGTCCCTGGCGGTAATGCCGCAAAAGCTGCGTCGGTAGGTGCAAAGACTGTAAACGGGCCTTTGGCCTGCAGAGCACCGGCTAGGTCGGCAGCCTTGATCGCTGCAACCAGCGTCTTGAATGAGCCGGCACCAATCGCTACTTCAACCACGTTGCCAGGATCGGCAGGCGCTGCAGTTGCACTCTGGCCGGCATTGGCAGCGGTTCCGTAGCCGCCAGCAACCAGCAGGACGGCCAGCGCTACCGCCATGAAAGGCTTTGATTTCCGGATTGTGTACGTCATATAAGTACTCCTGAGGGGCCAGGCGATCACCGCTGGCGTACTTATGTTTTCGGCCACATCGTCAAACCGGATTCATCGCTTGTCCATACGCTTGCTGAAATCCCATGATGTCATCCAGTCCGCTTCTATGCGGATGGCGACCTCGTCCGCCGACCTGTTGATCAACCATGACGCAAAGCCGGAATCGCGGCTGCCAAGATAACGGTCGACCAGGCGCAGCAACAGGCCTGGACCTTTCTCAGCCGATAGCGAAACCCTGCCCTGGCCGCGCACTCCACGATAGGGCATGGTTTCCGGCGCCACTTCGAAACCGCAGCGCGGTTCTGCTTCAAGAAACGCAATCACACGCGCAGATTGCCGTGTTGCGCACCAGAACGCGCCTTCCGCATAGAGGTACCAGAGCGAACAGACGAGCGGATCGCGCTTGCGGTCGACGCACGCAAGCCTGAGCGGAATTACGGTATCGGCAAGAAACCGGCTGATCTGGTGTTCATCCCAGGCACTGGCAGCACGAATAATGCCCATGGCTGACATCCCTGCAATTATCACGCCCTTATCCTAGCCCACTACCAACAATTGATGCCGGTTCTTGCCGCATGATCAGGTGTATGCTGATTCTCCCCTCAGGCGATGAACAGGAACATGCTTATGCGCCTGAATCGACGCACCATACTCATTGCGGCAGGACTTTTGCCGTTGACCGGCTATTGCAGGGCAGCGTCTGGCGAGGAGGAAAAACCAGTGAATGACAAGTCCGACGCACTGATTCTGAGCGATTTCTCCGGCACCGAGCCTTATGTGCTGTCCGGCGCGGGCTGGCGCGGATTCAGCGATCGGGTGATGGGCGGCGTATCGGATGCCAGCTTAAACAGGGCAACCGTCGATGGCACAAACTGCATGCGACTCACCGGCAAGGTTACCCGCGAGAGCAACGGCGGGTTCATACAGATGGCGATGTATTTCGGCAGCCGAGACGCCGAACTCGACGGATCAGCGTACAAGGGCATGGAGCTGCTGGTCTACGGCAATAACGAGGACTATAACGTGCATGTGCGAACGGCTGATTGCGGCTGGTACGACGAGTCGTACCGCTATACGTTTTTCGCCAAACCCGAATGGCAGCAGGTACGGATTGCGTGGACTGATTTCAAGGCCAACGGAGTCAAGGCTCCACTGGACAGCAGCCGCATCAACCGCATTGCCGTCCTCGGCTGGATGCGCGAATTCCAGGCCGATATCGCCCTCGCCCGGATCTCGCTCTACGCATGAATCAGCTGAAACACGAAGCCGAACTCTTCAAGGCTGGCCTGGCAGCTGCCATGAAGTATGCGGAGGACCGGGGCGCTGTCGTCTTCGAGAAGACCGACTCAGCGAGCGAGAAGCTCCTGTACGTCTACCGGCTTCTGGTTCACGACAAGAAGATCGCACCGCTGCCTGAAGCGCAAGTCGCGGAAAAGGCGCTCCGCCACCGCATCGCCATGTGGTACGCCCACCAGCTGCCGAAGGATCATCCGCTGCTGAAGTGATTCAGCGCCAGCTGTTCTTCTCATCGAGGAAACGCTTTGCGTCCTTCAGGTCAGCAGGCAGATAGCGGCTGAACAGACCAGGTGCCTGACGCGGCTGATAGCGGTCGAACACCGGCTGGTAGAGCGCCAGATGCAAATCCGGGATCTGGTGCGTCTGGCGATAGCTTGCAAGCGGCAACCGGGCCACAACCTCCTGTTCGAATTTCGAATCCGCCTCGGCAAGCGCCTCGCCGCGCGGCCCATGGATTGCCGAGCCGCCGGCGCCGCCGTTGGCATCGTCCAGGAAGCCGGGATTGTCCGGCGACACCGCATTATTGACGATCACCGAATAAACCCGGTTGTAGGCCGAGACCATCCGGATATCGTCGACGTTAAAGCCACCTGATGCCGTGCGCAGCAGAACTTCAGCGCCCTTCAGTGCCATCGCACGGAACAGTTCCGGCTCCATCTGTGTGGACGAGGTAGCGAGATTGCCGATGTCAGTGCGATGCACCGGAATGACGGCGTCGGCGCCATACATCTCGACGTAGCGGTCCAGCACGTTGTAGATCGTTGTGGTAACCAGCTCAAAACCCGGAAAAACGCCAACGATGTTGCGGGCCTTCCAGTCGCGCGCAACCAGTTCACCGGTCGGCCCGATGATCGATGTGAGACTGAGGATGTGACCGGGCCAGTCCTTGTCTACCGCGTAGGCACCGAACTGGATATAGCAGTTGTACTGGCGGGCCCTGGCCGCTATTGCCTCGGTTTCCGGCCCCGGAATCTCGATTGCAAGCCGTTCCAGTTCCTTGCGGTCCCAGGGATTCCAGCCCTGCAGGGGAAACTCGTGGAAGCACAGCAGGTCCTTGGTCCCTCCGAAAAACTGGACCTTGTCGATCAGCTCCAGCATATGCGCCAGATTGTCGCGAATCCCCGGTCCTGGCTTCTGGCCATCGACGGCGCGAATCCGCGACTGCACGGCAGCTACGGCGACAAGCTCAGACCGCAGGGGCTTGCGCTCATAGGCACGGCCGTTGGCGGCAACACTGACATCTCCATTTCCGGACCCCTGCAAGCGATTGCCGGCCGCAGCGGCAACCGTAGACATACCGTCAAGGACGGAAAGGCCCGCAAGTCCGGTAATGCCGGTGATCAGCCGGCGCCGATCAATTCCTGGATCATTCGCCATCGCCTGTTCCTCATGTCATGAATATCACTATTTGAACAACCACCGATGCACCAGCCTCGTGTAGCGCGGCATGACCACGTAGATCATCAGCCCGACAATCACACCGGTGGCAACCAGTGTATCGACGAAGGGTGTTCGCGGGAGACCGGCCGCGCGCAGCACCGGTGTCACGAGCAGCGGCACACCCAGCACCAGCGGGTAGATCACTGACCAGGTGATGATGAACTGTCTCCATCGCACCGGCAGCCTCGCCCGTGCCCCCTCAGGAGCAAACCAGAAGTCGAGACCCGTGCGGATGAAGAAGTCGTCGTCGGTCGAGAGGATCGGCCTGACTTTTGCTATCAGCCGGTTCCGCTCTGGCGAACTCATCCAGCTTTCGAGATTCCTGCGCGAGTCAAAACGGATGACAACAGTGTAAGTCGAAGTGAGACCGGCGACCGGACGGATGATCTGCCAGTCCAGATGGCCGGGCGCGGCGCGACAGACCGGGCCGATCTCGTCTATCCATGCTTCGTAGTCGGGCTGGTGGCCGTGGCGTACGCGATGCGTGATGACGACGGTGGCGCCAGTTTCGGCGGCGTCCGCGACGGCTCTGGTTTCAGGGGGCATCATGCAACTCTGTGGAATGTAAGGGTGCTTCGGTCACAGTGAAACAGGCCACGCTTCGACAGGGAGCTATTTTTGCGCCGCCGCCCTACTTCTTTGCCAGCCGCTCCACCAGTTTGCGCATCTCGGCCTGGGTTTCGGTACTGAACCACCAGTCCGTCGCGGTAGCCACATCGCTGCAGTTGCCGTACGCCTCAATCAAGCGGGCCTTGCCGGCGAGGCGCGTGGTATTCATTGCGACGGGTGGTAAAGCCATCAATTCCTGCGCGCGGGCCAGCGCGGTTGGCATCAGGCTGTCCGCATCAACCAGTTCATCGATGAGTCCGATGGCCAACGCTTCATTCATCGGCAACAGGGCGCCGCGGGTTGCGATACGACGCGCCAATCGCGGCCCGATGACCTGTTCCAGAGCCAGCAATATGGTGCCGGGCACTGGAAGTCCGACCTGCACTTCGTTGAGACCGATCTTGAAGGTGCCTTCCACGCCAATGCGGTAATCACACTGCAGGGCGAGAACCGCACCGCCAGCCGGCGCATGTCCTGACAGTGCGGCAATGACCGGCACCGGACTGGCTGCAAGCCGGCACGTGAGCAGAAAGAACTGCTGCCAGAAACGCTCGATGTCCGGACGCTTGCAGTCGATCAGGGCAGGCACATCCAGACCACCACTGAACATGCCAGGCCGTCCGGTGAGGATCAGGGCGCGGGCGCCACCCGAATGCAGGGTATCGAGTGCGGCCAGCAGCTTGTCGACCAGCACGTGGTTGAGCGCATTTGCCGGCGGCCGATCCATACGGATCTCCGCGACATCTTCGTGATGTTGAATGTGCAGCACGCGAGCATCCCCAGGCCGCGATCAGCCGGCCGGTCGCGGTGCGCTGAATATATAGAAAGTCTCGTTCGGCCCGATCAGGCCCAGATCAGCGCGGGCGCGCTCTTCGACGGCTCCCTCGCTATTGCGCAGATCGACGACCTCGGCTTCCAGCCGCTGGTTGCGCTGATTGAGACGGTTGTTTTCGTCGGTCTGCTGTGTAATCAGCGCCGTCAGCCGGGAGGCCTCGGCAAAACCGTCGTCGGAAACCCAGAGCCGGAACTGCAGCAAGCAGAACAGCAGTGCGAGAACGCCGGTCGCAACGCGTATCGCCATGGTGCCAGCCCCCCGAAATCAGAACTTCAGTTTCACCGGAAACGCATCGACGCCAGCATACCGCGCTTCGCGCCCCAGCAGTTCCTCGATCCGCAGCAGCTGATTGTACTTCGACATGCGGTCAGAACGGCAGAGCGACCCGGTCTTGATCTGCGTCGCACGGGTCGCGACCGCGATATCGGCAATGGTCGCATCCGAGGTTTCGCCTGAACGGTGTGAAATCACGGCGCTGTAGCCGGCATCGATAGCCATATCGACCGCCGCCAGCGTCTCGGTCAACGTACCGATCTGGTTCGGCTTGATCAGGATCGAGTTGGCGATCTTCTCACTGATGCCGCGCTTCAGGATCTCCGTATTGGTGACAAACAGGTCGTCACCCACCAGCTGCACCTGCTCGCCCAGCAATCCGGTGAGTATCGCCCAGCCCGCCCAGTCGTCTTCAGCCATACCGTCTTCAACCGAGATGATCGGATACTGGCGCACCAGACCTGCCAGATACTCCGCAAACTGACCCGGCTCGAAGCTGCGATCTTCAGACTCCAGCCGGTAGACACCCTTGCTGTACAGCTCGGAACTTGCCACATCGAGGCCGAGGAATACGTCACCGCCGAGCTTGAAGCCCGCCTTGTGTACCGCCTCCGCGATCGTATCCAGTGCCGCTGCATTGGACGGCAGATCCGGCGCAAATCCGCCCTCGTCACCAACCGCCGTATTGAGGCCTGCCGCCTTGAGCACGGCCTTCAGCGCATGAAATATCTCGGCGCCGTAGCGCAATGCTTCACGAAAGGATGGCGCACCAACCGGCAACACCATGAATTCCTGAATGTCCACGCTGTTATCGGCATGTGCACCGCCGTTGATGATATTCATCATCGGCACCGGCATGGTCTTGCCCGGGCCCAGTGTGCGGAACAATGGCTGGCCTCGCCCCGCAGCCGTGGCATGGGCTGCTGCCAGCGAGACCGCGAGTATCGCATTGGCACCGAGCCGTGATTTGCCGGCACTGCCATCCAGGCTGATCATGCGCCGGTCCAGAGCCGCCTGATCGTCAGCATCCATGCCGTTCAGCGCCGCGCGGATTTCACCATTCACGCTGGCAACTGCCTTCAGCACACCCTTGCCCAGATAACGGGCAGGATCCTTGTCGCGCAGTTCAACCGCTTCGCGGCTGCCAGTGGATGCGCCCGAGGGCACCGCTGCCCGTCCGAAGGCGCCATTCTCCAGCCGGACATCGGCTTCGACGGTGGGGTTGCCCCGGGAGTCAAGAATCTCCCGGCCGTGAATTTCGACAATCTTGCTCATTGCGTCTTCTGCTCCGCCAGGCCGGCTTCGGCCAATGGCCTCTTCTTCACCACCTGGTCGATTTCGACCAGGACCTCCAGCAACCTCTCCATCAAATGCAGCGGCCAGGCATTCGGGCCATCAGAAAGTGCGCGATCCGGATCCGGATGAGTTTCCATGAACAGTCCCGCCACACCGGCTGCGACTGCCGCACGGGCCAGCACCGGCACGAATTCCCGCTGCCCGCCCGAGGCATCGCCTTTCCCACCCGGCAGCTGCACCGAATGGGTAGCGTCGAACACGACCGGACAACCGGTATCGCGCAACACCGCCAGCGAACGCATATCGCTGACCAGGTTGTTGTAGCCAAAACTGAAACCACGCTCGCAGACCATTATCCCCGGGTTGCCGGTGCTCCGTGCCTTGGCGACGACATTGGTCATCTCCCACGGCGAGAGGAACTGGCCCTTCTTGATGTTGACGGGTTTGCCCTGACTGGCGGCGCGGAGAATGAAATTGGTCTGCCGGCACAGGAATGCCGGTGTCTGCAGCACATCGACGACTGCCGCGACCTCATCGAGCGGGCTGTCTTCGTGGATATCCGTCAGCACCGGCACGCCGAGCTGCGCGCGCACGCTCTCCAGCACACGCAGACCCTCGGCGATGCCTGGTCCACGGTAACTCTGCAACGATGAACGGTTGGCCTTGTCGTAAGAAGACTTGAAGATGAAGGGCACACCGAAACGACGTGCCATATCCCGCAGCTGACCGGCTGTCTCGACGGCCAGCGTCTCGCTTTCGACCACGCAAGGTCCGGCGATCAGGAACAGCGGCTGGTCGACGCCGACCTGAAAATCCAGCAGCTTCATGCCCGGGCCGCAGCCGGCATGGCCTGGGTACGGAATTTCCGCGCTGCCGCAACGAAACCGGTAAACAGCGGGTGGCCGTCACGCGGGTTGGACTGAAACTCCGGATGAAACTGGCAGGCCAGAAACCAGGGATGATCCGGCAGCTCGATCACCTCGACGAGCCCGTCGATGGAGAAACCGGCAAACACCAGGCCTGCGTTGCTGAGCTGTTCCAGATAGGTATTGTTGAACTCGAAGCGGTGCCGGTGACGCTCACGAATCGTCTCTGTACCGTAGAGATCGTGAGCCAGCGTTCCCGCCTCCAGGCGACACTCCTGGGCACCGAGCCGCATGGTACCGCCGAGATTGGAATCTGTATCACGCTTCTGCAGACTGCCGTCGCGATCCTGCCACTCCGAGATCAGCGCGATCACCGGATGCGGACTGCGCGGATCGAACTCGGTGCTGTGGGCGCCAACGAGCTTCAGTACGTTGCGCGCATATTCGATGACCGCAACCTGCATCCCGAGACAGATACCCAGATAGGGCACACCGTTCTCGCGCGCATACCGCACGGCCGAAATTTTCCCTTCAATGCCCCGCTCGCCAAAACCGCCCGGCACCAGAATCGCATCGACGCCAGCCAGCGCCCCGAGACCGTCCCGCTCCAGGTCCTGTGACTCGATGTAGCGGATGCGGACCTGCGTACGTGTCCTGATGCCAGCGTGCATCAGCGCTTCGGTCAGTGAAATATAGGCATCGCGCAGGTCAACATACTTGCCAACCATGGCGATCGTCACTTCGGCTTCAGGACTCCTGCGCGCAGCGACCACCGCATCCCATTCGCCGAGATCAGCAGCCGGTACGCTCAGACCGAGGCGCTCGACAACGATGGCATCGAAGCCCTGATTGCGGAACGCAGCCGGCAGCTTGTAGAGATCATCGACATCGACCGCGGAAATCACGGCGCGCTCGGACACATTGGTAAACAGCGCGATCTTGCGGCGCTGCTCTTCGGGCAATGCCTTCTCGGAACGGCACACCAGCACATCCGGCTGAATACCGATGGACCGCAGTTCCTTTACCGAGTGCTGGGTGGGCTTGGTCTTGATCTCGGACGAGGAAGGAATGTACGGCACCAGCGTCAGATGCACATAGACGCAATGCTGGGGGCCGAGGTCGAAACCAAACTGGCGGATCGCCTCGAGAAACGGCAGCGATTCGATATCGCCGACAGTGCCACCGATTTCGACGATGCAAACGTCAGCATCGCCGGCACCCAGCCGGATACAACGCTTGATCTCGTCCGTCACATGCGGAATGACCTGCACGGTCGCACCCAGGTAGTCGCCACGACGCTCCTTGGCGATCACGCTGCCGTAGATCCGTCCTGTGGTGAAATTGCTGTTACGCCCGGTGGTGGTGCGCACGAAGCGCTCGTAATGGCCCAGATCGAGGTCGGTTTCGGCGCCGTCAGCGGTAACGAATACCTCACCGTGCTGAAACGGGCTCATGGTGCCCGGATCGACATTGAGATAGGGGTCGAGCTTGACCATCGCGACCTTGAGGCCGCGGGCTTCGAGGATGGCGCCGAGCGAGGCAGCCGTTATGCCCTTTCCCAGTGAGGAAACGACGCCGCCAGTCACGAATATATAGCGGGGCATGGCACCCATCTCCGCCGACCGACAGCACCACACCTTCTGAGGCGAGGCCCGGGATCGGCTGCAAATACAAAAGCCAGTATCCAGCAAACAGACAGGGTGCAGTCCTCACCGGCCGGATCGAGCAGGTGAGGCGACGAGCTGTCTGGGCTGGACTCTCCAACAAGGAGGTAGATGGGGAAGAAAAGTTACCAGATCGCTCCACGGCGAACAATGCGGGATTCAGACGATTGCGGCATGGCCTTCCCAGACAATGACCACACCGGGATCGCCAGGCCTGGCTATCGCCCAGTCGGCCAGCCAAAGGTTCGCGACGGCGGCGAGCTCGCCGCCCGCATACAGCAGCGGAATATGGCCGCGCATCCACGGTACGACGGCATGTTTCTGAAACAGGTATTTCAGGGTCCGGTGGTGCAGATCCCCGCTGCTCTGTACCGCTTCCCCGCCAGAGCGAAAAGCGACCTGCAGCCCACCGCCTAGTGCGCCTGACGCCAGACCGGCGCCGACCGTCGGCCGCAACCGCAGACGGCCACGGGGGCCGCCGAGCAGCAATTCGCCCTCACCGCTCCAGACATGGCTATCAGCCAGACCGGCAGCCGGTCCGGCTTCGATCAGGTAAAGGCGCTCACGAAAGCGCCGGATCTCATAGTCCGACCATGCGAGCACCGGATGACGATCCGCCCGCGCGTCCAGCAGCTGCTGCAGGCCCGCTCTGAGACGCTGCTCCGGCGGCATGGACCAGCCACGTCGCCTGACCAGACTGCGAATGAGGTTGCGCTGGCGGGCTGCGCCTAGCGCACGAAAAGGCGGCAGACTGAGGTTGCCCCCCCGCATCACGGTCAGCTCATCGATGTGCGCCAGGTCTTCAAGCAGGTTTGCCGCCTCGCCCGCCAGCCGGGCACTGCGCCCCGCCGCCCGGGCCGCCGTCGGCCAGCGCAGCCGCAGCGCCGGAACGACCTGGGCACGCAGGAAATTGCGGTCCAGCGCGATATCGGCGTTCGTCGGATCATCGATCCAGTGGAGCGCATGGATCCGCGCATAGGCCTCAATGCTCGCACGCGATACGCCGAGCAGCGGCCGGCACAGCCGCCCGGCGGCAAAATCGCTGCCGGCAGGAATGCCGGCCAGGCCACTGACGCCGGAACCACGCAGCAGGTGCAGGAGCACTGTCTCGAGTTGGTCGTCTTCATGGTGGGCGGTGAGCAGCCACTCGCCGGGCCGGATCTCCATACGGAGGGCTGAGTAGCGCGCTTCCCGCGCCGCTGCCTCGATGCCATGTCCGGCATCCCTCGATATCACGACCTGCCGTACACGCAGCGGCACTTCCAGACCGGCACAGAACTGCTCACAGTGACTGGCCCATGCATCTGCGTGGGATTGCAAACCATGATTGATATGCACCGCGCGCAGCCGCCAGTCACTCCGGTCACGCAGCCGGGCCAGCGCATGCAGCAGCACGGAGGAATCGCGACCACCGCTCAGGGCAACACACAGGGAGATCCCGCCCGGAATGGACTGGATCAGACTTTGCGGAATATCTGCAAGCTGGCTGCTCATCTGCTGACCAGCATGGCTTCAGTTTGGCTCAGTTCTCACGAAAACTGCCATAAGAAGCCAGACGCGCCGAGCGTCGCCGCAGCAACTCGTTGACATCCACGGCATCGAAATCGCGCATATGCCTCACCAGCGCGCCACGTATGGACTCGGCAGTGCCCGCCGGATCGCGATGTGCGCCTCCAAGCGGCTCGCGCACCACTTCGTCGACCAGGCCGAGCTCGCGCAGCCGTGGCGCCGTTACGCCCATCGCTTCCGCCGCGAGTTCAGCCTTCTCGGCACTCTTCCACAGGATGCTCGCGCAACCTTCCGGTGAAATAACCGAGTAGATACTGTACTCGAGCATCAGCACCCGGTCAGCGACACCGATCGCCAGCGCCCCGCCCGAACCGCCCTCACCGATCACGATACTGATGATCGGTACCTTGAGGTGAGCCATCTCGAACAGGTTGCGTGCGATAGCCTCGCTCTGCCCCCGCTCCTCGGCACCGATGCCCGGATAGGCGCCCGGCGTATCGATAAAGCTGACCACCGGCAGGCGAAATTTCTCGGCCATGCGGAACAGTCGCAGCGCCTTCCGATAACCCTCGGGTTTCGGCATGCCGTAGTTTCGGCGCACCCGCTCCTTGGTATCCCGACCCTTCTGTTGGCCGATATATACCACCGGCTTGCCGTCCAGACGCCCGAGACCGCCGACCATCGCCGGATCATCCGCGTACATCCGATCGCCATGCAACTCCTGGAAGTCGGGACTGATGACACCGAGATAGTCCAGCGTATAGGGGCGAAGCGGGTGGCGTGCCAACTGTGCAACCTGCCACGACGAGAGGCTGGAAAATATGCTGCGCGTGAGCGCATCGCTCTTCGCCTTCAGGCGTGCAATCTCATCGCTGATGTTGACCTCGGAATCATCACCAACGAAACGCAGCTCGTCGATTTTCGCTTCGAGCTCTGCAATGGGCTGCTCAAAATCCAGAAATTTCAGAACCATGACTCCCTGCTGCACCTGCCGCGCGGCCACACTAAACCGGGGCACACCTGCCTTACAAGCCACCCGCGCTGCCTGTTCACTGCCTCGGGCCCTCATACACGAAACGGAACCCGTCGTTTCCGACCAGTTCCGACAGCCGTTCGCGGAGTTCGCGAGCCGGCCGGATCGACCAGTCACTGCCCAGCACCAATCGCGCCTGACCACCATTGTGCCGATAGTGCACCGTCACCGCGCAGCGACCGGGCCGGTGCGGCTCCAGCACATTCTTCAGCACATCCGCCGTCAGGTTGCGCTCCACATCGGTACGCCAGCGCAGCAGGAGACCGGTAGCGCGAGCCTCAACCAGGCGGTCGAGATCCAGCACATCCTTGGCGGCAAGCCGCCAGCCGTTGATGAACTCGTCAAAGCGCAGCGAGCCGCTGATGGCCACCAGCGCCTGACTGCCGAGCAGGTGGCGCCAGCGGTCGTAGGCTTCCTGAAAGAAGCCGACCTCAATTGTCCCGGTGCCGTCATCCAGCTCTACCGACACGCGGGAACCACGCTTGCGTATGGATGCAACGATACCGCCAACCGTAACCTCGCGGGCCGGACCGCGAAACTCGCCCGGCACGGGCGGGGGTTCCGAGATCAGCACATCGATGCTTGAGCTGCAGATGAATGGCTGATCGGCGCGGTACTGGTCAAAGGGATGACCGCTGAGATAGAGACCGAGGCTTTCGCGCTCGGCCTGCAGTTTGCGGCCCAGCCCCCAGTCAGCGACCTCCGGCACGATGTGCTCGGCAACCGGCTGGCTGGCCGGGGCACCGAACATGTCTTCCTGGCCTGCCCGGTCAGCCGCCACAGCCTGATCCGCCGCATCCATCGCGCGCGGCAACTCCGCGAGCAGGCTCGGGCGGTTCGGTCCGAGGGCATCGAGGGCACCGGCCTTGATCAGCGCTTCGACCGGCCGCCGACCGAGCTTCTGGCCGCCAACCCGCAAGCAGAAATCCTGCAGACTCCGGTAGATGCCGGATTCGGTCCGCTGCGCGACGATGTGTTCAGCAGCCCCCTGCCCAACGCCCTTGATTGCACCAAGACCGTAGCGGATGTTGTTCCCGGCCTCCACGGTGAACACATGCCTCGACACGTTCACATCGGGCGGGCGCAAATCGATCCCGAGTGCCGCGCACTCGCGCTTCTGCACGACGAGCGCATCGGTATTGTCCATTTCAGTCGTCATCACCGCGGCCATGAATGCCGCCGGATGGTTGGCCTTGAGCCAGGCCGTCTGGTACGCCAGCAAGGCATAAGCCGCCGAGTGCGACTTGTTGAAGCCGTAGCCGGCAAACTTCTCCATCAGGTCGAAGATCCCGGTGGCTCGCGCACGATCCGTACCGCGCTCTGCCGCGCGATCGGTAAATCCCGCGCGCTGTTTGGCCATCTCCTCGGCCTTTTTCTTGCCCATCGCACGGCGCAGCAGGTCGGCCTCACCCAGTGAGTAGCCAGCCAGGCGCTGGGCGATCTGCATCACCTGCTCCTGGTAGAGAATCACCCCGTAGGTTTCCCGCAGTACCGGTTCCAGGTCCGGGTGCAGATAATCGATGAGCTGGCCCGTATCGGCGTGCTTGCGGTTGATGAAGTCGTCAACCATGCCCGACTGCAGCGGGCCGGGGCGGAACAGTGCCACCAGCGCCACGATGTCGCCGAAGCTGTCGGGCTGCAAGCGACGCATCAGGTCACGCATGCCCGGCGATTCGAGCTGGAATACACATATCGTCCTGCAGGCCTTCAGCAGCGCGAAGGTGGCTGCATCGTCCAGCGGCAACTGACGGATATCGACAATCGCCTCACCGGCGGCCTGTCGTTCAGCGTTGATGACGCGCACCGCGCGATCGATTATCGTCAGCGTGCGCAGACCCAGAAAGTCGAATTTGACGAGCCCGGTCGCCTCAACGTCATCCTTGTCGAACTGGGTAACAGCCGTCTTTTCGCCAGCCACCTGATAAAGGGGCGTGAACTCGGTGATCTCCCGCGGCGCGATGACGATGCCACCTGCATGCCGGCCGGCATTGCGCACCAGCCCCTCAAGCTGCCGGGCCAGGTCGATGAGACTGCGCACCTCGTCATCTTCCGCATACAGCGCGGCCAGCTCGGCTTCCTGCTGCAGGGCAATCCCGAGCGTCATCTCGACACCGGGCGCATTGGGAATCAGCTTCGCGATTCGGTCCACGAAACCGTAGGGATGACCGAGCACGCGCCCCGTATCCCGCACCACGGCGCGCGCCGCCATGGTGCCGTAGGTGATGATCTGCGAGACGCGGTCACGCCCATAACGCTCACCGACATACTCGATAACCCGGTCACGGCCCTCCATGCAGAAGTCGATGTCGAAGTCCGGCATGGACACGCGCTCCGGATTCAGGAAGCGCTCAAAGAGCAGGTCATAGCGGATCGGGTCGAGGTCAGTAATACCGAGCACCCATGCGACCAGTGAACCGGCGCCGGAACCACGCCCCGGACCCACCGGAATTTCATGCTCTTTGGCCCAGCGGATGAAATCAGCGACGATCAGGAAATAGCCGGCGAAACCCATCCGGCAGATCACCGCAAGCTCATCGGCAAGACGTTGCTCATAGCCGACCACCGGCCCGCTGACCTGACCGGGACCTGTTTCGGACAGGCGCTGTGCAAGCCCCGCTTCTGCCTGCTCACGCAGATAGTCTGCCGGCAGCAAGCCGTTGGGCACAGCGTAGTCCGGCAGATGGGTTTCACCCAGGCTGAGCGTGACATTGCAGCGCGTGGCGATCTCTACCGAATTCGCCAGCGCCTCGGGCAGGTCGGCAAACAGCGACTGCATCTCTTCCGGTGTGCGCAGATATTGCTGTTCGCTGTACAGGCGCGGACGACCAGGATCAGCAAGGATTCTGCCCTGCTGGATACAGACCCGCGCCTCATGTGCATCGAACTCATCCGGCCTCAGAAAACGCACATCGTTGGTCGCAACGACCGGCAGACCCATCCGGCTGGCAAAAAACGTTGCCGCTTCGACATAGCCATTTTCGTGTGGCCGGCCGGTACGCTGCAGTTCGATATAGAAGTCACCACCGAACCAGTCGCTATATGCCGCTGCGGCACGTTCGGCACGTTCCGGCGGCCCACCGAGCAGCGCGCGACCGAGCACACCGTCCTGACCACCTGACAGGGCAATCAGCCCGCTGGTGGCGCCGCCATCAAACCAGCTGGCATGTACCTGGGGTATGCCGTCAGTCTGACCTTCCAGCCAGGCACGGCTGAGCAGGCGGGACAGGCTGCGGTAGCCGGCACCATTCCGGCACAGGAGAACCAGGCGCGCAGCTTCTGCCTGCTCCTCGCGACCGGTCACGCGAACTTCAGCACCGATCAGCGGCTTGATACCGGCGTCGAGCGCCTGACGATAGAACTTGACCAGGCCGAACAGATTGCCCTGATCGGTAATGGCTACGGCCGGCATGCCGGCGGCAGCCGTGGCGGCTACAAGTCCAGGCAGCCGCACGACGCTGTCAATCAGCGAGTATTCGGTATGCACGTGCAGATGCACGAAACCAGGCGCCGTCATCACGACAGCTCCACAGGCCATCGCGCGCCGGTCAATGCGGCGCGTACAGGTGCAAAGCTGCGACGATGCGCAGGACAGGGCCCGAGCGCCAGCAAAGCAGCCCGATGCTCGGCGGTTGGATAACCTTTGTGACGGTCAAAGCCATAGCCGGGATACTCAACATGCAGTTCCATCATCAACTGGTCGCGATAGACCTTGGCGAGTATCGAAGCGGCCGAAATAGCGGGACAGATCCGGTCACCGCCGATCACGGTCTCTACGGTTCCTGTGAAGCCATCAAGCCGTGGCGCCCGGTTGCCATCGACCTGTACCAGATCAGGCCGCATGCCCAGGCCGGCAAAGGCGCGGGACATGGCCAGCATTGTGGCGTGCAGAATATTCAGGGAATCGATTTCTGCATGTGTTGCGACGCCTACAGACCAGGCAAGCGCGCTGCTGCGGATTTCGTCCACCAGCGCCTCGCGGCGCGCGGCGCTCAGTTGTTTGGAATCGCGCACACCTGGAAGAATCTGCCCCGGAGTGAGCACCACCGTGGCGGCAACGACTGCACCGGCCAGCGGCCCGCGTCCGGCTTCATCAATTCCAGCTACGGTACGGGCGCGACCGCCGGGGTCATTCGGTGTGAAAGTGGAATACATGGAATGCAGGATTATACGGAGCTGAACCGGCTGCGCAGCGCCCCTGCAATCGGCCCGCTGCCCGGAACTCAGCTCCGCTTCAGCATCGCCAATACCGTATCCGCTGCACGCTCGCTGGCAGCATGGCGCAGGCCGTTGCCCAGCTCACGAAAGCGCCCGCTCAGACGCTGGCGATTTTCCGGCTTTTCCAGCAATTCAAGCAGTGCAGCACCGAGTGTCGCCGGCTCGACCTGGCCCTGCACGAACTCCGGCACCAGACGCTCATCGGCCAGCAGATTGGGCAGCGCCATGTACTGCACATGGATCAGGCGAAAAAGCTTCACCAGCGCATAACTGAGCGGCGAGATGCGGTACGCGACCACCATCGGCCGGTTGAGCAGCATGGCTTCCAGCGTGGCCGTGCCGGAGGCAAGCAGGATCGCGTCGGCGGCCGCCATGGCCATGTGCGACTGGCCATCGACCAGCTGCAGCGGCAAACCGTCCGTCGCCTGCTGCCATTGCGCCGCGAAGCAGGCTCTTAACTCCGGCGTCGCCATGGGCGCGACAAAGACAACATCAGGCAGACGCGAACTCAGCCAGCGTGCGGTTTCAGCGAAGACCGGACCGAGTCGCTCAAGTTCCCCCCCCCGGCTGCCGGGCAGCAGGGCAACCACCCGCCCCGTCTCCGGCAAACCGAGCGCCCGGCGCGCGGGTACGGGATCCGGATCGGCCGGCAGTTCATCGGCGAGCGGGTGACCGACGAAAACGGCTGGCACCTGATGACGCTGCAGGAACTCCGCCTCAAATGGGAGGAGACACAACACATTGTCGCAGGCTTCACGCAACACGCGAACCCGACCGCTACGCCACGCCCAGACAGAGGGCGACACGTAGTGCACGGTCGGTATACCCGCTCTGCGTACCGTCCGCTCGACGCGCAGGTTGAAATCCGGCGCATCGATGCCGATGTACAGGTCGGGCGGATCAGCAAGCAGACGCGCCTCGAGTTCGCGAATGATGCGCCGCAGACGTGGCAGATGGCGGACGACCTCGGCCAGGCCCATCACGGCCAGTTCATCGCTGTGCCGCCAGGCTTCTGCACCTGCGGCCTGCATCAGCGGTCCGGCAATGCCGGCGAAGCGGATTTCGGGATGCCGCGCATGTACGGCGCGGATCAGGCCGGCACCGAGCCGGTCTCCGGAAATCTCTCCAGCAACGATGGCGATCCGCGGCATGCGGCGAGTCAGCGGATCAGGCTCCGCTCGGAGGAGTCGATGAATTCGACGAGGATACGCAGCTCGGGCTGTGTCTCCGCAAGCACAGCAAGCCGGTCACGCGCTTCGGCAAGCTGCAGGCCATCACGATAGAGAATCCGGTAAGCGTCCTTGAGATTACGCAGCTGATCGGGACTGAAGCCACGTCGTTTCAGCCCCTCCGTATTGATGCCATGGGGGGCAGTCGGCGTTCCGGCCACCATTACATAGGGCGGAACATCGCGCGTGATGGCAGCGAATCCACCCAGAAAGCTGTGCGCACCGAGGCGGCAGAACTGATGGATCGCGGAAAACCCGCTGCAGATCACCTGATCGCCGACCTGCACATGGCCGGCCAGCGTCGTGTTGTTGGAGCAGATCACGTCGTTTCCCAGGATACAGTCATGGGCGATATGGACGTAGGCCATGATCCAGTTGTCGTTGCCGATACGCGTGACACCCTTGTCCTGGACCGTGCCGCGGTGAACGGTACAGAATTCACGGAAGGTGTTGCGGTCGCCGATCTCCAGCCGGGTCTCCTCACCGCCATATTTCTTGTCCTGCGGATCTTCACCGATGACGGCAAAGCCGAATATGCGGTTGTCGCAACCGATGGTCGCCGGCCCCTTGAGCAGCGCATGTGAGCCGATGGAGGTACCGGCACCGACGCGCACGCCCGGACCGATGATGGCATAAGGGCCGACGCTGACACTGCTGTCGAGTTCGGCCTCAGCCGAAACTATCGCGGTTGGATGAATTGCAGTCACTCAGGAATCCCGGTTGATGCGCTTCTCTACTGCCCGAAGCCGGCGCGCAAGTTCGTCAAGCTGACCAAATCGCACCATGTTCCTGCGCCAGCGCTGCAGGGTGTCTGCAGGGGTACCTCCACCGGCATAAATACCAGGTTCCAGTATTGAACCCGGCACGCTTGTCCCGCCACCGATCACGACATCATCGGCAATGACGATATGACCAGCAATGGCAACCCTGCCGCCAATCGTGCAGCGTGCGCCGATGGTCGTACTGCCGGATACACCCGCCTGACCAGCCATTACGGTATGCGCACCGATGCGCACATTGTGCCCGACCTGTATCTGGTTATCGAGCTTGACACCATCAGCAATGAACGTATCACCGATTGCGCCGCGATCGATGGTCGTGCAGGCGCCGATCTCAACATCGTCACCGACAAGCACACCGCCAATCTGTGGCACCTTGAGCTGGCTGCCATCGCGTTCACGCGCAAAACCGAAACCATCCGCACCGATGACAGCACCAGAATGAATGATGCAGCGGCTGCCCAGCCTGACTCCCGTGTAGATCACTGCACCAGCACAGATACGGGTATCTGCACCGACCGCCACACCTTCGCCGATGACCACATTTGCGCCGATGCTGACCCGTTCGCCAAGCGACACCCCGTCAGCGAGCACGGCACCGGCATCGATCTGACAACTCGACGGGACCAGGGTCGCGGCACCAAGTACTGCGGCCGTATGGATGCCCGGCCGCAGCGGTGGCAAGGGATGCAGCTCTGCAGCGACTCGCGCATAGACGGCATAGGGGTCCTGTGCAACCAGCATGGCGACGGGACACTCCGCCGCATCTGCGGCACGGAGTATCACGGCCGTCGCCTGCGTAGAGGCCAGCTGGGAGCGGTACACGGGGTTGGCGAGAAAACCGATGGAGCCCGGCGCTGCTGAAGCCAGCGTGGCAACCCCGTGCACGACACTGTCCGGGTCGCCGCGCAGTTCACAACCATACCGGACAGCCAGCTGACCCAGTGTCATACCCATGGGATGATGCGCATCAGGCGTACCGCCGGCGCCAGCCGGCGCGCCTGCGCCTCAGGGCTTGGCTGGCGCTTTGGCAGCACCCGACCGACTCTGCAACGCCTGCAATACCTGCGCGGTGACATCCAGGCCCGGACTCACATACAGGGCATCGCTTATGATCAGGTCATACCCACCCTGACGGGCAAAGCTCTCCACTTCACCAAGCAGATTGACGCGCAGCTTGCCGAGTTCCTCGTTCTTGCGGTTGTTCAGGTCCTCACGGAGTTCATCGAGCTGGCGTGTCAGATCACGTTCGTCGCGCCGCATCTCGTTCTCCGCATTGCGACGCTCGTCAGCACCCATCACCGCCGCATCCTTTTGCATCTTGTCGGCGCGATCCTTGAAAGCTTTCTGCTTTGCCAGCAGATCACGCTGTCGCGGGGCAAATTCATTCTCGAGTGAACGATTCGCCGCATTGGCCTGTGGCGACTCAGCCAGCAAACGCGCCACGTTGACGAAACCCACTTTTAGCGGTTTGGCCGCCTGCGCCAGCACGACCTGCGGTACGGCCAGCAAACCGGTTATCGCCACCAGTGCCGCCCACTTCCTGATCTGCAACATCGTAATTCCCTGTTTGAAAAAAGTTAAAGTTCCGGCAGCAACCGCCGCCATACCGGATCCTGCACCCGAAGTCGTTCCCGGGATGCCCGGATCTAGAACGCGCCACCGATCGAGAACTGGAATCGCTCGGTGTCATCGCCCCACAAAAGGCTGGTACTGTCGTCCGCGTCCAGGGGGAAAGCATAACTGAAACGGAACAGTCCAAGCGGCGCCAGCCATTGCGCCGAGATGCCATAAGACCGCTTAAGGTTGCTCACATCGAAATCATAGTCGATCGGCTGAAGCTGCTTGTCGTAAAACCGGACATCTCCAACCGAAAAGACGTTACCCATGTCGAAAAACAGGGTAAATCGCGACTTGGCCTCCCACTTCTCCGGAATCGGCAACAGCAGCTCCACCTGGCCCGCCGTCAGCAGGTCGCCACCATAGGGATTACCGAATGTATCCTTGGGTCCCAGGTCGTTTTCACGATAACCGCGCACCGTATCGGGGCCACCGGCAAAGTAATTTCTGTATGGCGGCAGTGAAGTCGTATCACCGAGCGCCGCACCATAACCGAGGTCGAGGCTGAACAGGAAGGTTGCCCAGCGGTTCACCGGCAGGTATTTCTGGAAGTTGTAGTTGAGCGTGTAGTACTCGACATCGCTGCCCGGAATCGTAACGTTGGCGGTCAGCCGATGCCGGGCACCACGGTCTGCAAACAAGCCGCGATTGCGGGTGTCATAGATCCAGCCCGCCAGCAGCTCGACGGTATCGAACTTGGTTGTGTATATCGCACCGCCGGGCACGATATCAGTCGAACTGTCACCGTTATTGCGCACCCACTGCTGAGCCTGTTCGGTCTGGAAACTGTCGCTGAGCAGCTCGGAGCTCTGCAGCGTGCCGCCGAAGATGAGCCGCTGGTACTCAGTGACCGGATAACTGTACTCGGCAGATACGGACAGGGTCTTGGTCGAAAAGTCGGACGCATCCGAGGTGAACTGCGTGATATCACGATAGGCGAGGCTGATCGTACGGCTGACTTCATTGATCGTCGTGTAGGGATCCGTATAGGAAACGCCGTAGACAGTGCGGTACTGACCCGTGTTGATATCGGCCTGAACGCGGTTGCCGCTGCCCATGAAATTGGTGTGCACGAAGTTCCCGTTGAATATCAGCTTCTGCGACTGCGAGTAGCCGACACCGCCGCCGAACTGCCCCGGGAGGCCCTCTTTGATGTCGAAATCCAGGTCAACGAGATCCGGCGTGCCTGGCACCGGGTTGGTGGTTTCCTCCACCTTTTCGATGTAGGGCAAACGCTGCAGACGGATCTTCGAACGCTCCAGCCGGCTGTTCGACAGATAGCCGTCCTCAAGCTGCCGCACCTCGCGCCGCAATACCTCGTCGTTTATGGAGGATGTGCCGTTGAAATTGATACGCCGCACGTAGACGCGGTTTTTTGACTCGACGTAGAGCGTGATCGCGACGGTCTTCGCCTCCCGGTCAAGCTCCGGTACCGGATCGACACTCGCGAAAGCGTAGCCCTCCTCACTCAGCCGCAAGCGGATCATGTCTGCGCTCTGCGTAATCAGCTGCTGCGAATAGCCCTGTCCGGGCTTGACCCGCACAAACGGATTGAGCTGCGCCTCCGACAGCACCAGATCCCCGGCGAGACGTACATCGCTGATCCTGTAACGGTCGCCTTCGAGCAGATTGATCGTAACGAATATGTCCCGCTTGTCAGGAGAAATTGCCACCTGTGTCGACTCGATATTGAAATCGGCAAAGCCCCTGTCCATATAGAAGGAGCGCAGGGTTTCCAGATCACCCGACAGCGCTTCGCGCGAATAACGGTCGTCCTGCCGGATGAATGACAGCCAGGTCGGTGTCTTCAGCTCGAAGCGCTCCAGAATCTCCTCGTCGCTGAAGCTGCGGTTGCCGACCAGATTGATTTGCCGGATCCGGGCGCGGTCGCCTTCCTTGATCGCAATGGCGATCGCGACCTTGTTGTCCGGCAGCGTCTCGACGGTCGCCGTTACTTTTGCCGCATATTTGCCACGACTGAAGTACTGGTCGGTCAGCGACTGCTCGACCTCATCCAGCACGGACTGGTTGAAGATACGGCCCTGCTTGAGACCGATCCTGGCCAGCGGCTCCTGCAGATCTTCAGTCTTGATGTCCTTGTTGCCGGTGATTGAGAAACTTGCAATCGACGGGCGCTCCGATACGGCGATGATCAGGTTTCCGCCGTCCCAGCGTATCTCGACATCGCGAAAAAAACCGGTGCCATAGACCGCCCGGATGGCTTCCTGGATACGGCCCTGATCGATACGGTCACCGATGTTTACCGGCAGGTAGTTGAATACCGTACCTTCTGCAATCCGCTGCAAGCCTTCGACGCGGATATTGCGCACCACCAGGTCATCGGCATCAGGGACCGCAACCTGGCTGTGCGCGACCATCGCCAGCAGCAGCAAAGCCGGCGCAAACAGCAGGCGCGCAAATCGATAACCCGGCGAAAACAGACCCATCACTGACTCAGCCGAGCAATCTGGAAATATCGTTATAAAAAGCGAAGCTCATCAGCAGCAGCAGCAGACCGATGCCCACCTGCTGCCCGATCATCTGCGCACGTTCCGACAAGGGGCTGCCCTTCAGCTGCTCGGCCAGCGTGTAAACGATTTGACCACCATCGAGCATCGGCACAGGAAGCAGGTTGAGTACGCCGAGACTGATACTGACCACCGCAAGAAAACCCAGAAATGCCGAAATCCCGATGCTCGCACTATAGCCTGCATATTGCGCGATATTGATCGGGCCGCTGATATTCTTGACTGAAACATCACCAACCAGCATCCGCCAGATCATGCGCAGCGTCAGCGCGCTCATCTCCCAGGTTCTGACGGTGGCACGTTGCAGTGCCTCAAGGGGCGCATAACGCTCCTCAGCGCGCATGCTGTCAAATTCGCCGGGTGACAACAGAACTGCGGCACCGATGCGGCCAATCGAACCAGCATCGCTGTCCACCGCTTCCACATCGACCGCGAGATCCAGCTCTTCCTCGGCCCTCTGCAGTTCGACCTCGATACGCTGCCCGGGGCGGGCACGTATCATCTCCACCCATTCAGCCCAGTTGTCCACAGCGATGCCATCGACCGCCAGCACCCGGTCACCGGACTGCATACCGGCACGCTCGGCCGGGCCACCCGCAACCAGCTCGCCGATAACCGCATCCGGGACGGGGCGCCAGGGCTTGAAGCCCAGCTTCACAAACAGCTGCCCCGGCTCCGTCAACTCGGACTCAAGGCCGGCGGTCTGCAGCACCACCTGCCGCACTGCCGGCGACCGGTCACGAATCTTCTCGCTCACATCGAGACGAATCGGTCCGTTGGCCAGCAGTTCATCCAGCATACCCAACGTGGCTGACTCCCAGGTCAGCACACGCTGCGTACCGACCGCAACAATGGTATCGCCTTCGCGCAACCCGGCGCGCGCGGCCACCGATCCGGCATCGACGGCACCGATCACCGGCTTGATGCCCGGCACGCCGTTCATGAACATCAGCGTGTACGCGAGCACGGCAAAAACCAGATTAAATGCCGGCCCGGCAAACAGAACAGCCATGCGCACCGATCCCGGTTGCCGGTTAAACGCACGCCCGCGTTCGGCAAAGCTCACCGCACAATCCCGTTCATCGAGCAGTTTCACATAGCCGCCAAGCGGTATCGCCGACAGGCAGTATTCAGTCTGGTCGGCACCGGCACGACGGGACCAGAGCACCTGTCCGAAGCCGATGGAGTAACGCAGAACCTTCACACCAAACAGGCGGGCAACAGCGTAATGCCCGAATTCGTGTACAGCTACCAGCAACGCGATGGCGGCAATGAAGGCGAGCAGGGAATTGAGAATGGTTGGCATGGCGTCAATACTAAGACATCAGGCAGGGATCCGTCCCATCCACTGCAGCGCAAGCGCAAACAATGGGGTCGCTGCCGTGATGCTGTCGATCCGGTCGAGTACGCCGCCATGCCCCGGAAACAGCCGGCCACTGTCCTTGATGCCGACACTGCGTTTGAACATGCTCTCGGTCAGGTCACCGAGAACGGATATCGCTGCCATGCACAGACCGAGCGGCAGCATGGCCGCCAGTGGCAAGCCAAGCAGGCTGCCACCCAGACCTGCAACAATTACCGCACTGACCAGGCCGCCACCAACGCCTTCGAGTGTCTTGCCGGGACTGACGCGCGGCGCCAGCTTCAGACGTCCCCAGCGATGCCCGGCAAAGTACGCGCCGATATCCGCAGCCCAGATTATCGCCAGAGCCAGCAGCAACAGCGCCGATCCCTGCCCTGCCACCTCCAGGATGCTCACCAGGCTGATCCAGGCCGGAACCAGCACGAAGATGCCGGCCACCCCGGCAGCAAATGGCGGGATCGGCACCGGGTAGCGCAGAACCCAGAAGAGCGCGGTTAGCCACCAGGCGAGCGCTGCCCATAGCACGAGCGACAGGTCGAGCTGGCCGGGAACGAGGAAATAGACCGCAGCATAGGCGCCGGCCAACAGCAACAGCCAGCCGTACCGCACCAGCGGAGGAACTGCGCCGAGAAATACTGACCATTCGCGGGCGGCCAGCAGCATCAGCAACGCGGCCACCCCTGTCGCTACACCGCCGGGAGCGAAAAAGAGAATAGTCAGCAGAACCGCGACCATCACCGCTGCGGTAAGTATCCGCTGTACCAGCTCAGTCACAGGGATACCGCGACCGGATCCGGGTGTAGCTCCCCGCGGCAGTGCTCAATCGCCGATGGCCTCAAGCTGCCCGGTGACACCACCAAAGCGCCTCTGTCTGTGGCTGAATGCGTCCAGTACCGCCACCAGTTCCTCTGCATTGAAATCCGGCCAGAGGGTATCCGTGAAATGCAGCTCGGTATAAGCCAGATCCCACAGCAGAAAATTGGAAATTCGCCGCTCGCCACCGGTACGGATCAGCAGATCAGGAGCCGGCAAACCCGCCAGGGCGCGATGGCGGTCGATCAGTGACTCGTCGATATCAGCAGGGTCCAGATCACCGGATCTCAGCTTCTGACCGATCCGCCGCACGGCCTGAACCATATCCCACTGGCCACCATACGCAACCGCCAGCACGAGCGTCATACGCGCGTTCGCCGCGGTACGAGCCTCAGCATCGGCCATGCGTTTTCGCAGGATCGTCGGCAGGCTGTCGCGTGCACCAATGAAGCGCAGCTGTATGCCATTTTCATGCAGGGCATCGACCTCGCGCTGCAGCACCTCGACGAACAGGCGCATCAGCGCATCGACCTCGCCCGGCGGCCGCTTCCAGTTCTCGCTGCTGAACGCAAAAAGCGTCAGCACCTTTACATCCTGGGCCGCACAAGCCTCGATCACGGCGCGCGCGGCCTTGACGCCGGCACGGTGGCCAGCGTGACGGGGGCGTCCATGTGCAGTGGCCCAGCGCCCGTTCCCGTCCATGATCATGGCCACATGGGCAGGCAGTAAAGACTGGAATTTGTTGCTGCTGGTCATCTACGATCAGATCTGTCTCAGGAGTTCCATAACACTCAAAACTCCATGATTTCCTTCTGTTTGTCCTCAGAGATCTTCTCGATCTCCGCGACATGCTGGTCGGTGATCTCCTGGATCATCGCCTCGCCCTGATGCTCCTGGTCCTCGTTGATCAGCTTGTCTTTCAGCAGTTCCTTGATGTCGTTGATGGCATCACGCCTGACGTTGCGTATGGCAACCCGGCCCTGCTCGGCTTCCTGGCGAACCAGCTTCGCAAGATCCCGTCGCCGTTCCTCGGTAAGCACCGGCAACGGCACGCGGATCACCATGCCGGCACTGCGTGGCGTCAGGCCGAGATTGGCACTCATGATGGCTTTTTCTATCACTGCCACCATCGATTTTTCCCAGGGCGTCACCGTAAGCGTGCGGGAATCCTCGATAGCGACGTTCGCGGTCTGCGTCAGCGGAACACTGGTCCCGTAGTAATCGACCGTCAGATGTTCGAGCAGGCTCGGGTGTGCACGGCCGGTGCGGAGCTTTCGCAGGCCCTGCGACATTGCCACAACGCATTTGGCCATGCGCTGATCAGCATCCTTTCTGATCTCATCGATCACGACATAACCTCCGGACTACACGATTTACTCTGTAATCAGAGTACCGACATTCTCGCCGCGAGCGAGACGCACCAGTTCTCCGGCTCCGTTCAGATTGAAGACGCGGATCGGTACATGGTTCTCGCGGCACATGACAATTGCCGTGGTATCCATGACGTTGAGCTTGTCGTTGATCACCCGGTCAAAGCTCAGCCGGTCGTAGCGCACCGCCTTGGGGTCCTTGACCGGATCGGCCGTATAAACTCCATCGACCTTGGTGCCCTTGACCAGCACATCGGCATCGATCTCGATGGCACGCAATGCCGCAGCGCTGTCGGTCGTGAAAAACGGGTTGCCTGTACCTGCTGCAAATATCGTGACCCGTCCTTTTTCCAGGTGACGGATTGCACGGCGCCGGATGTAGTCTTCGCAGACTTCGTGAATCTGCAACGCCGACATCACCCGGACATGCGTACCAATACGCTCAAGGGCGTCCTGCAATGCAAGTGAATTGATGACTGTCGCGAGCATCCCCATATGGTCACCGGTAACCCGGTCCATGCCTGCACGGGCCAGGCCCGCGCCGCGAAAAATATTGCCGCCACCGATAACGACGCCCAGCTGCACCCCGAGGGCGACAACCTCTTTCAGCTCGGCTGCCACACGGCCAAGCACAGCGGGATCAATGCCGTAGTCCCCACCGCCCATGAGTACCTCGCCGCTGAGTTTCAGCAGGATGCGCCGGTAGAGCAGACGAGTCTCATTCATGCGATCAGAACCGTGCGATGTCAATTGATTGGCTGGTGCAAAACCCGATGGATTCTACCGGATTTGCTGCCCTGCGATGTTAACAGCAGGACAGGCTTGCGACGTACCGCACAGCTGACCGGCAATGCGATCGCCCGATCATGAAGTAACTCAGCCCCCCGAATGCATGGCAGCGACCGCTTCAGCGATGTTTTCGGACTTCTTTTCGATCCCCTCACCCACCTCAAGACGCACAAAGCTCTTTACCGTGGCGCCACGCTGCTTGAGCAGTTTTTCGATGGAAACATCCGGATCCTTGACGAAGGATTGGCCCAGCAGGACGATTTCATTCAGATACTTGCGCAACCGCCCCTCAACCATCTTGGCAACGATCTCGGGCGGCTTGCCCTCACCCTGGGCCTGCTCCGAGAGGATCCGGCGCTCGTTGGCGCGAATCTCCTCAGGCACATCGTCAGCTGACAGGAAACGCGGGCTGCTCGCAGCGATATGCATCGCCAGATCCTTGCCGAGATCCGCATCGCCGCCAACCACATCGACAAGCACACCGATCCGCGTACCGTGAAAATAGGTACCCAGCTGTCCGGCCGGCCGGACATAGTCAATGCGGCGCACACCGATGTTTTCACCGATCTTGGCAACCAGGTCCCGTCGGGCTTCCTCGAGCGTCCGCCCGTCAGCAGCAGCGAGTGCCATCAGTTCATCGACCGTCCCGGGCTGCTGTGCAGCTGCCACCTCAACGGCCGCCTGAGCAAAGCGCTGAAAGTTATCGTCCTTGGCAACGAAATCCGTTTCGCAATTGACCTCCATGATGGCGGTCACATCGCCACCGGGGCTGACTGCCATCATGATCTGCCCTTCGGCAGCGATCCGCCCGGCCTTCTTGTCGGCTTTTGCCTGTCCGCGGGTACGCAGAAGTTCTTGCGCCGCGTCGATCGCACCATCGGCGTCTATCAACGCCTTCTTGCATTCCATCATGCCGGCGCCAGTGCGCTCACGCAGTTCCTTGACGAGACTTGCGGCAATCGTCATCACGACTCTCCAGATTCATAAACAGCGGCCCCTGCAGCACACGGGGCCTGGCCGGTGCCCGTACGGCACCGGAAAAACATCCGGGCTGCACAAGCAGCCCGGCATGGAGCAGGCAGACCTATGGAATCAGGCCTCTGCTTCGGTCTGATCGCCCGGCGATGCAGCATCGACTGCCGCTGCTTCCGGCTCGGCCTTTGCAGCCGGGCCTGGCGCTGCGGCCGCTTTACGTGCCGGCCGCCTGGCCGCACTGGCCCGCTTGCCATCGGGGTTTGCCCGGGGGCGCCCGTCGGCACCGAGTTCGACAAAATCATCTTCACCGACCGGCAGGGCCGGAATGGCCGACTGGCCGGCAATTACCGCGTCTGCAATCGCAATTGAATAGAGTTCGGCGGCGCGCATTGCGTCATCGTTACCAGGCACCATGTACTGGACGCCATCGGGCGACGAATTGGTATCGACAATACCAACGACAGGAATGCCCAGTTTGTTGGCCTCATGCACCGCAATCTTTTCATGACCGACATCGATCACGAAAATTGCATCCGGCAGTGACGCCATGCTTTTCACGCCACCCAAGCTGCGCTCGAGCTTTTCACGCTCACGCCGACGATCAAGAACCTCTTTCTTGGTCAGACGCGTGAAGGTGCCGTCCTCTTCCATCGCGTCGAGTTCCTCGAGGCGCTTGATCGACTGCTTGATCGTCTTGAAGTTGGTCAGCGTGCCGCCCAGCCACCGGTGGCTGACATGGGGCATACCGCAGCGGGTTGCCTGTGCCTTTACTGATTCGCTGGCCGAACGCTTGGTGCCGACAAACAGTACCTTGCCACCATTCGCTGCAAGCGAACTGATGAAGTTCGCCGCCTTGTGGAACATCGGTACCGTATGTTCGAGATTGATGATGTGGATATTGTTGCGGGCGCCGAAAATATACGGGCCCATCTTCGGATTCCAGTAGCGAGTCTGGTGGCCAAAATGCACACCGGCCTCGAGCATCTGGCGCATGCTCACGTCAGTCATGGGAACTCCTCACAGTTTGGGTTCGAACCTCCGCGAACCCCATCCGGCAACCCTGGCCCCGCAGCAGGATCCCTGTACTGGAATCCCGATGTGGTTGGAGAGCACCCCGCCGGACGTGTCGGAACGCGTGTGGATTTCGTTGCCTCTAGGGCGCGCGCTTTATACCATACCGGGCTAGCCGCAACAACGCGCTCGCAGGGTCGTTCCTCTTCATTTGCCGGGGCCCGGCTCAGGGCAGCAAAAAGGAACGAATGACAATCTCAATCAAAACACCGACCGAACAGGACGCCATGCGGCTGGCGGGGCGCCTCACTGCCGATGTGCTGGACATGATCGGACCTTATGTACAGCCCGGGGTCAGCACCGATGAGCTGGACCGGATCTGTCACGACTTTATTGTCAATGTGCAGCATGCGATACCCGCCCCTCTGAACTACCGCGGCTTCCCGAAATCCATCTGCACCTCGGTCAACCATGTGGTCTGCCACGGCATCCCGGGCGACCGGATCCTGAAAAGCGGCGATATCGTCAATGTGGACATCACCGTCATCAAGGATGGCTTTCATGGCGACAGCAGCCGTATGTTCTTCGTGGGCAAGGGCACGGTGCAGGGTGAACGGGTAGTACGCGCGTCCTATGAAGGCCTCTGGAAGGGCATAGCCCAGGCCAAACCGGGCAACCAACTCGGCGATATCGGCCATGCCATCCAGACCTTTGTCGAGGCCCAGGACCTCAGTATCGTGCGTGAATACTGCGGCCACGGCATTGGTCGCGTCTTTCACGAAGATCCGCAGGTACTGCACTACGGTGAGCCGCATACCGGAGCCGAACTGCACCCAGGTCAGACATTCACGATCGAACCGATGGTCAATATAGGCAAACGGCATGTCAGGCTGCTGCCAGACGGCTGGACGGTAGTCACGCGCGATCACTCACTGTCCGCCCAGTGGGAGCACACAATCCTGATCACGGACAGCGGGTGCGAAGTGCTGACTCTCGGCGCCAACGAGAAGCGATGAACGAATCTGCCACCCTGCCCATTGTCCTGACCGACGCGGCCCGGGAACTGGCCGCGAACATCCTTAGCACTGACGGCAGCACAATCGACTGGACAAAGGTCGCCGCCCTGCCCTGCCAGCCGGACAAGAACCCGGACACACTGCTGGCGCAGCTCCGCCATATCCTTGCCTGCGGCAACGCTGCACTCAGGCAGCGCTTCCTGACCGGTGAAATTACGGCGCAACTCATCGCAGACAGGGCCAGGCTAGTCGATCTCGTCATCTGCAGTGCCTGGCGCGGCAGCACCGGTAGCGACCATGCCGGCTGCGCACTCGTCGCAGTCGGCGGTTACGGTCGCGGGGAACTGCACCCCTGCTCGGACGTCGACCTGTTGGTACTCATGCCGCCAGAAACCGCTGGCCCGGTCCGTGATGGCTTGTCAACATTCCTGACCCTGCTTTGGGATGCGGGCATTGAGATTCGCCACAGCGTGCGCAACGCCCAGCAGTGCAGACAGGACGCCGAGCAGGATCTCACTGTCCTCACTACGCTGATGGAATCCCGCCTGTTGCTTGGGCCGGGAAACCTGTTGCAGAGCATGCGGGCAGCTATTTCCCCGGAAAACATCTGGTCATCGCGCGACTTTTTTGAAGGCAAACTGCGGGAACAGCAGGCCCGCCATCATCGCTATGACGACACCGTCCATAACCTGGAACCGGATGTCAAAGGCAGTCCGGGCGGATTGCGGGACATACACACTATCGCCTGGATCGCACGCCGTGAGTTCGGCAGTGAAAGTCTCGAAGACCTGGTCAGACGCGGTTTTCTGAGCGCACCGGAGCTTCGCCTCCTGCTGCAGGGCCGGGAGTTTCTCTGGCGCATCCGTTTTGCCCTGCATCTACTCACCGGCCGCCATGAAGATCGCCTGTTGTTTGATCACCAGGCACGTATCGCGCAGCTGTTTGGCTACCAGGATGCCACCTACATGCTGGCAGTCGAGCAGCTCATGCAGCGCTACTACCGCACAGTCATGGACCTGAGCCGGCTCAACGAGATGAGTCTGCAACAGTTTCAGGAAGCGATTCTCAGCAGCCCGGATACACCCGTCGAAGCGGTCAACGACCGCTTCCAGGTCCGCAACGGTTTCCTGCAGGTCACCGCAGATGATGTTTTCGACAACACACCGTCGGCCCTGCTGGAACTTTTCCTGATCCTGCAACAGCATTCCGAACTGAAGGGCGTGAGCGCGGGAACCATTTCACTGGTACGGCGCAGCCTGAATCTGATCGACGATGGATTTCGCCAGGATCCGCGCAACCAACGGCTTTTTCTGCAGATTCTGCGCGCCAAGGAAGGTGTAACGCACGAACTCCGGCGCATGAACCGCTATGGCGTACTCGGCCGCTACGTTGCCGCCTTTGGCCGCATTGTCGGCCGCATGCAGTACGACCTCTTTCATGCCTATACCGTCGACGAGCACACACTGTTCGTGGTCAGCAATCTGCGGCGCTTTGCCCTGTCCCGGTACGATCACGAATACCCGCGCTGCTCGGAAATCATGCGCTCGTTGCCCGCCCCGGAACTCGCCTACCTCGCCGGACTGTTTCATGACATCGCCAAGGGGCGCGGCGGCGATCATTCCGAACTTGGCGCCCTGGATGCCGAATCCTTCGTGCTCGAGCACGGAATGAGCCGTTACGACGCCAGGCTGGTTGCGTGGCTCGTTCGCCACCATCTCAGCCTGTCGCTGACCGCACAGAAGCGCGACATCAGCGACCCCGCGATCATCAGTGAATTTGCCGCGCTTGTCGGCGATGAGGTCCACCTGGATTATCTGTATTTGCTCACCGTTGCCGATGTCCGTGGCACCAACCCGAAACTGTGGAACTCCTGGAAAGCGCAGCTCTTTGAGGAACTGTACAACCAGGCCAAACGGGCGCTACGCCGCGGGCTCGAAAACCCGATCGACCGCGACGAACTGGTTGCCGAACGCAGGGCTGCCGCGCGAATCCTGCCCGCGGCAGCCAGTATCCCCGCAGCTCGACTCGAAGAGATCTGGGCCGAGCTGGGCGACGAATATTTCCTGCGCTACTACCCGGAGGAAATCGCCTGGCATACGCGCCTGCTGGCCGCCCGCGAGGATGAAGGCCGCCGGGTACTGGTTGGCATCCAGGATGAAGCCTCCCGTGCCGGCACATCGGTGATCACCTATGCGCCGCAGGATCGCTATACCTTTGCGATTGCCACCGCCGTCCTCGACGAACTGGGCCTGAACATCGCGGACGCACGGATCATCCGGCTCAACAACGGATTCCGCCTGTCTACCTACGTCGTACTGGAAAGCGGCGAGCACATCCTCGACAGCGACCGGCGCGAACAGATCAGACACCGCCTCGAACAGGCGATAATTGCCGGTGAAACCAGGGGACTGAAAGTGACCCGGCGCCCGCCGCGCCAGGTACGGATGTTTACCACCCCGACCCTGGTCAGCTTTGGTAGTGACGATATCAACAACAGGACCGTCATCGAGATCGTTGCGAGCGACCGGCCGGGACTGCTTGGCCAGATCGGGCAGGTATTGCGCAACCATGAGGTCGGCATACAGGCCGCCAAGATACTTACTGTCGGCGAACGGGCCGAAGACGTTTTCTATGTCACCGACCCGAACGGCAATCCGCTGACAGAAGCCGCTTGCAAGCAGATCGAAGCAGCCATGGTTCTCGCCCTCGACAATGGCAGCTAGGACAGCAGCCTCATATCCTTCACACAACAACAGCCGGAACTCATCGTGAACACAGACACACTCAGCACAATCATCGACAAGGCGTTTGACGATCGCGCCTCGCTCGATCTGCAGAATCCGCCACCGGCAATTCGCACCGCCGTTCAGACCGCCATCGACATGCTCGACCGCGGCACAGCACGCGTGGCAGAGAAAACAGCCGGGGGATGGGTTGTCCATCAGTGGCTCAAGAAAGCCGTGTTGCTGCACTTCGGTATCGAACGGAATGTACGCATCGAAGCCGGCTTTACCGACTTCTATGACAAGGTACCGATGAAGTACGCCAACTGCAGCCAGGAAGCATTTGCCGCAGGTGGGGCGCGCGTGGTGCCGGGTGCGATCGTCAGGCGCGGCGCGCATGTTGCCCGTGACGTGATCCTGATGCCGTCGTTCGTGAATATCGGGGCATTTGTGGACAGCGGTACCATGGTGGACACCTGGGTGACCGTTGGCAGCTGCGCACAGATCGGGCGCAAGGTGCATCTCTCTGGCGGCGTGGGCATCGGTGGTGTACTCGAACCCCTGCAGGCCAATCCGACCATCATCGAAGACAACTGTTTCATCGGCGCACGCTCCGAAATCGTCGAAGGTGTGGTTGTCGAAGAAGGAGCCGTCATCTCGATGGGGGTTTTCATCGGCCAGAGCACGCGTATCTACGATCGCGAGAAGGACGAGATCATTTACGGACGGGTACCGGCCGGGGCCGTCGTCGTACCCGGAACGCTGCCCTCAGGGAAGGGTTCCTGCAGTCTGTATTGTGCGGTGATCGTCAAGCGCGTCGATGCGAAGACACGCGCCAAGACTTCCCTTAACGAGCTGTTGAGGACAGACTGAGTCCATGATACCCACCAGGGACAGTACGCTCGATTTTGCCTGCGAACTGCTGAGCAGACCATCAGTTACGCCGGCAGATGAAGGCTGCCAGTCGCTCATTGCCGGGCGGTTGGCCGCAGCCGGCTTCAGCGTCGAGCACCTGCAGTTCGGTGAGGTCAGCAATCTCTGGGCACGTCACGGCCAGGGCAGCCCGGTCCTCTGCTTTGCCGGCCATACCGATGTGGTGCCAGCCGGACCGGCACAAGACTGGCAGACCGATCCCTTCGTACCGGAAATCCGCGATGGCATCCTCTATGCCCGCGGTGCTGCTGACATGAAGGCGAGCCTGGCCGCCATGGTGGATGCTGCAACAGGCTTTACGGCAGCCCATCCCGGACACAAGGGATCGATTGCATTCCTGGTTACCAGCGATGAAGAAGGCCGTGCCCAGGATGGCACAAAGCGCGTCATGCAATGGCTTGCGGAGCGCGGTGAACGGATTGACTGGTGCGTCATCGGCGAGCCGTCCGGGAAAGACCTTCTTGGAGACACAGTGCGCGTAGGCCGCCGCGGATCCCTGAGCGGCATACTGACCGTGCACGGAATCGCGGGACATGTCGCCTACCCGCACATGATCAGCAACCCGATCCAGGCATTTGCGCCGCTGCTGGCCCGGCTCTACGCGGAACCGGTCGATCAGGGCAACGAGTTCTTCCCGCCGTCCAGCTTTCAGGTCGTGAGGCTTGAAAGCATCGGCGATGCGGTCAACACGACGCCCGGTACGCTCACCGCCCGCTTCAATTTCCGTTATTCAACCGTGTGGACACACCAGCGTCTCAGCGCACACGTCGAAAAACTGTTTGCCGGATCCGGCATGAAATACACACTGGACTGGCACCTGTCAGGGGAACCGTTCCTTACGCCGCCGGGCCAGCTTACCGACGCGGTCAGCGCTGCCGTCACCAGCATCACCGGTATCACGCCAGTACTGTCGACCGGCGGGGGAACATCAGACGGAAGGTTCATCGCACCGAGCGGCGCTCATGTCATCGAGTTCGGTGCTGTCAACACGACGATCCACAAGCCAAACGAACAGATACCGGTCGCCGATATCGGCACCATGCGCGAGGTCTACCGGGAAATTTCCGAGCGGCTGCTGGGCCAGCCATAACGCAGGCCCCGCTTCAGCGCATGCGTCGTGGCCAGCCTTTGCCACGCCAGTTCAGCACGACGCCGTAGGTTCCGAGTACCGTCAGCGCAATCAGCACCCAGCCAGGCATGCTCAGACCAAACAGCGTCCAGTCAACCTCGGCACATTCACCGGAACCGGACAGTACCGTCATCAGCATCTCGCCGACCGGAAACGCCTCCAGCATGAAATCCAGACCCGGACCGCAGGCCGGCACCCGGTCAGGTGGCAAGGCCTGCAACCATAGTTGCCGGCCGGCAACACCACTGCCAGCCAGGGCTGTCAGGCCGATCAGGATCGCGTAGAAACGCCGCACCCCCGGTCCGGCAGGATGTACGGCAGCGATGAGAAACAGGAGCCCGAGGCAGATCACCGCAACACGCTGGAAGATACACAGCGGACAGGGCTCAAGGCCCAAAACCTGTTGCGCGTACAAGGCAAAGGCGATCAGCGCAGAACAGACCAAAAACCCGGCCGTGTTCGCACCCCGCACCGTACTGAATATGTTCATGCTGCTCATGCTAATCGCCCGGGACATAGCTGCACAAATATGCTGCCAGTCCTCAGGATGTTACCCGGTCACGCAGATAATTCGGTAATGCAAGTGCTGGCGCAACCGTCTGGCCGCGCAGAAACTTCGGCCGGGCCAGCGCAGCAACATCTGTCGCCGATGGCCGCAGTTCTGCATCAAATCCGGTCAACTTGTCGGTCAAGCTGTCGCTCAGACCCGGATACGCCAGCCAGCCCGACCCGACCGCAAAGCACGAAGACAAGTCCGCACCGCTGACTTCCTCCGGCTGCAGCAGCGCATCCTTCCGCAAGGTACTCACGCCCTGCTCGTCATCAGGCGCATAGACAGCGAAGTAGACCTGGCCCATCCGCGCGTCCAGACAACAGGCAACCGGGCGCCCGCCGGAAACCCGGAATCCGGCCATCGCGAGTGCAGCCAGCGTCGACACCGGCACCACAGGCAACTGTCGCGCAAAGCCGAGGGCCTGCACGAAAGCTGCCGCAACCCGCACGCCGGTAAAGCTGCCGGGCCCGGCGCCAAAGGCCAGGCAATCCAGCTGATCAAGGCGGGTACCGGTTTCTTCGAGCAGTTCCTGCAGCCAGGTGTAGATGGCACGCGATGGCGTCTGCAGGCCTTCTGTTTCACGTACCGCAAACCGTGATCCACGGAGCAGCGCAAGGCTCGGAAAATCAGTGGACGTCTCCACAGCAAGGCAGCAGAAATCAGGGTCCTTCACTGCCAGTCTTTCAAACAGCCATGTACAGACACAATCGGAACTGCCAGAGGGTTCAGGCGGCCCAGTATAGGCGATCCCTGATCTGTATAATGGCCGGCCGGAATCGCGCCGGCAGCACAGGCTGCCGGCGCGATTACTTCACAATAATCAAGGATCTTTGATGACGACAAGTAACGCAGCGTTGCGCACATGGGTCGATTCGGTCGCTGCCCTGACGAAGCCCGCAAAGATTCACTGGTGCGACGGATCAGAAGCTGAATACCTGACCCTGATCGATGATATGCAGAAGAGTGGCGATCTCGTCGAACTCAACCAGAAGACATACCCGAACTGCAACCTGCACCGCTCCAATCCTTCAGATGTCGCGCGAGTCGAACACCTGACTTTCGTCTGCAGCACTGACCGCGATGATGCCGGACCCAATAACAACTGGATGGCTCCCGATCAGGCTCATCAGAAAATGGATGGCCTGTTCGCCGGCGCAATGCAGGGTCGGACGCTGTACGTGATCCCCTACTGCATGGGCCCAATAGATTCCCCCTATTCGCGCTGTGGCGTGGAAATTACCGACAGCGCCTATGTCGCTGCCAACATGAAACTCATGACGCGCATGGGCAAAGCCGCCCTTGAGCGCATTGAGCGCGAAGGAACGTTTGTACGCGGGCTGCACTCGACCGGTGACCTGAACCCGGATCGCCGCTTCATCATGCATTTTCCGGAAGAGCTGCTGATCCAGAGCATCGGCTCTGGTTACGGCGGCAATGCACTGCTCGGCAAGAAATGCCATGCGCTGCGCATCGCCAGCTGGCAGGCCCGCCAGGAAGGCTGGCTTGCCGAACACATGCTGTTGGTCGAGATCGAGAATCCGGCTGGCGAGCGTTACTACATCGGCGCGGCCTTTCCCTCAGCATGCGGAAAAACCAACCTCGCAATGCTCATACCGCCGGAGTCGATGGCGGGGTGGAAGGTACGCACGCTGGGCGACGATATTGCCTGGCTACACCTGGACGACGAGGGCCAGCTGCGCGCGATCAATCCGGAGGCTGGCTACTTTGGCGTGGTACCGGGCACCGGGCCGACCACCAATCGCAACGCCTATGACATGATCCGGCATGACACCATTTATACCAACGTCGCGATGACTGCCGACAAGGAGCCATGGTGGGAAGGCAAAGGCGATGGCAAGCCGGCCATCGACTGGCAAGGTCGCCCTTACGATGCGAAGAACGGCCCGGCTGCGCATCCGAACTCCAGATTCACGGTATCGGCACGACAGGGCTCGAGTTACTCGCCGCTTGCAGACGACCCCAAAGGCGTGCCTATCAGCGCGATCGTCTTCGGCGGCCGTCGCCGCGAACTGGCGCCACTGGTCTATCAGGCAAAGAGCTGGCGTCATGGCGTATTGATGGGCGCGGGTGTCGCTTCTGAAACCACCGCAGCGGCTACCGGTGCGGTTGGCGTGACCCGGCGTGACCCGATGGCCATGAAACCCTTTTGCGGTTACAACTTCGGTGACTACTGGAGGCACTGGCTGAGCTTTGAAAAGCGGGCCACAAAGCTGCCAGCAGTATTCCACGTGAACTGGTTCCGCCAGGACGACAGCGGACATTTCCTGTGGCCGGGCTTTGGCGACAACCTGCGCGTCATCCAGTGGATCACGGAACGCTGTTCGGGCAAGGTCGGCGCACGCGAGACGCCGATCGGATTCCTGCCGGAAAGCGCGGATATCGACAGCCGCGGCCTTGCGCTCAGGCCGGGTGCGCTCGATGCACTGCTGAAGGTCGATGCCGGTCAGTGGCGGGCGGAGATGGCGTCCATCGAGAACTACATGAAGGAATTCGGTGAGCGCCTGCCGACAGAACTCCTGGAAGAGCACCGCCGCGTGGTCAGGGATCTCGGCTGAGTGACAAACAGGCGTTGGTATGCGGGCCTTTGGCCTGCATACGCTGTCAGCTTTCCACGCTGTATTCGATGGCCAGCGGTGTACCTCGTGAAGCAACGCGGCCCATGCTGATCACGCCGCTGCCCGTCAGGACCGCACTGTCGCGACGCAGGTAGATCTCTTCCTTGCCATCCTGCTGTATGAAGGTGCCGTTCGTGCTTTCGTCCACGAGTACAAATCGGTTTCGCGCCGCATCCACGCGCGCATGTATCCGCGAAATCAGGTTGCCCTTCATCACTACATCGTTTTCGTCAGCCCGGCCCATGGTGACGGTTACCTTGCCCTTGTCACCAACGATGACCTCCTGATCACGAAAACGAAGATACAGGCGCGCATTGGTCACCGGCACCCGGTGCGCCGGATCAATCGACGGCAGCATGTTGGTTGCCTCTTCAGGCTGCCAAAGCACCTCGAATACAGCGACCTCGTCGGATTGCCCCTTGGGTGTGGCAACGTCGATCTGGCGCACCAGCGCCTTCCACTGCGGACTTAACTGCTCGACCACGGCACTGGTAGTGAGAATCTGGCCGGCTTTTGCCTGCGATGTCATGCTGTTGGCAGTGTGTACCGCGACACCCGAAATATCCCGCTCCTCAAGTTGAACCGCCCCGTAGTGACAGCCGATGCGGATCGAAACATGCGTTCCCTGCGCGTCGGCGCGCACCGTATTGGTGATGCGCTGCTGCATCTGGTTCGCCGCATTCAGGGCGTCGTCCGCAGACGGGAAGGTTGACATGGCTTCGTCGCCCATGGTCTTGATGACCGTACCGCCGAAATTCTCGGTGGCCTGCTTCATCACCTGCAAACACTGCTGGACCGTCTCGCGGGCTCGTTCGTCACCAAGATTCTCATATAGCTGGGTGCTGCCGACCACGTCTGCAAACAGTATCGAAAGCTTTTTTTCGGCAGCTGCGGTCACACGTCACCCGGAACGCAATATGTCAAACGTCTGTGGGCAGTATATGCCATGACATGCCCGGCCGGGCCAGTGCCCGGACCGGGGGCATTGCATCAATACTCCGCCACGAGATAAGCCACCCAGCCGGCGTCTGCCTCACCTTTCGCTTCAGGCGTGAACTCCCCGTTACCGCGACCATCCCTGGCAGTACCTTCCCACCAGACGGTGGTCTTCGAAAAACCCGCCTCACCCAACAGCTCCGTCAACTCCGGCAAGGACCACAGACGCCAGTCATAGGTGAACGCCTTGTCTATCCGCGAACCATCCGGGAAACGGAACCCGATATGACACAGCACTTCAGATGTGACCGGAAAGTATTTTTCCTGATGCCATACATAGGTGAAACCGCGATGCGCAGTCGTTTCACGAAGCTCGCGATAGGCATCGTATCCACCGTAGGCATCCAGAAAGAAAATGCCGTCCTTGACCAGCGAACGCCGGACAAGACGAAAATACCGCAGCATCTGTGCACGTGTCTTGAATATCCAGTAACTGAAGTTGAAGGCAGCAACCGCATCAAAGCCTGTGGCACGGACTTTGGTGACGTCTGCCTGAAGCAGCTCAACCCGTGCCTGCTCCGAGGGCTTGAGCCGGTCGACGTTTCGCCTCCGCCCCCAGTCCAGAACAGCCGCATCGAGATCGACACCCGTGGCCTGCATGGAACGGCCCAGACTCACCCACTGGCAGGCCACGCTGGCCGTACCGCAAAAATCCTCACGCAGCTTGTGTGGCGACCGGCCACGGATCTGCCGGAAAGTATCCACGACAAACTCGCATTCCGACTCGGCACACTGCACGGCCTTCTCGTAATACTCATGCAGGTCTGCCTTCTGGGCAATGCTCTGCTTGCCCGTATTTCTCCGCTCCGCCATCCGTGATCAACTCCTGTATGTCAAAAATCCGCATCATCGCGGGCTACCATCTGCAGGGAATCCAGCAACAGCCCCGGCCCCGCATCAACCGCACAGCCCCGGGTACTGAGAAAGCGACGCCAGGCCCGCGCACCCGGCTGGCCATGATACAGGCCCAGCATGTGACGAGTGATGTGGTGCAGGCGAACGTGCTCACGTACCTCCTGTCGGGCGTAGCGCGCCATGGCGGCGACGACTTCCCCCCGTGACGGCGGTTGCCATATGCCAGTCCGGTCAAGAACTCCCTTCTCGACTTCCGTGAGCCAATAGGGATCTGCGTAGGCCTTGCGGCCGATCATCACACCGTCCACGCCGGCGGCCAGATGTGCCCTGATCGCAGCGAGCGTATCGACGCCACCATTCAGGATGACGCGCAAATCGGGAAAATCCGCCTTGAGGCGGTACACCGTCGCATACAGCAACGGGGGAATCTCCCGGTTCTCTTTCGGAGACAGTCCGCTGAGCAGCGCTTTACGGGCATGCACGACAAAGGTCCGGCATCCGGCTGCTGAAACCTGCGAAATAAAGTCATGCAGAAAACCGTAGTCGTCGCGAGCATCGATACCGATCCGCGTCTTTACCGTAACGGGCAGGCGGGACTCGGCCTGCATGGCCTCCACACAACGGGCTACGAGGCCCGGCGAACCCATCAGGCAGGCGCCGAAGGAACCCTCGGCTACCCGCGAACTCGGGCAGCCCACATTGAGGTTGATCTCATCGTAGCCATAGGGCTCAGCCTTGCGGACAGCCGCGGCGAGCAATCGGGGATCACTGCCTCCCAGTTGCAGGGCGAGCGGATGCTCAGCCGGATCGAAGCGGAGCAGCCTGTCGGCGTCGCCATGCATGATCGCCGCTGCCGTCACCATCTCGCTGTAAAGACGGACATGGGGACACAACAGGCGCAGGAAATACCGGCAGTGCCGGTCGGTACAGTCCATCATTGGCGCAACCGAAATCCGCCAGGGATCGACACCCCGCATCTGCCCGGATACGGCTGCGATTTCAGGCTTCAGCTGCATCATGAGGTCAGGCGACAGGCGTCACGGCCGAATTCCGGACCGGGCTATATAATTGGCCGTTAATGCATTCATCACGGGATTCTGTCATGAGCAGTTCCACCAGCACCAGGGAAACCGTCCTCGTCAGCGGCGGCGCCGGATACATCGGCAGTCATGTGGTCAGACAGCTGTGCGAGGCCGGCAAAAAGGTCGTTGTGCTGGACGACCTGTCCACCGGATTCCGCTCGGCGGTACCAGAGGGAATGCTGGTAACCGGCAACACTGGCGACCGCGATCTGGTGACCGGACTGCTTGCCGGACACGGAATTTCCACCATCTTGCATTTCGCGGCACACACCATCGTTCCCGAGTCGGTCAGCGATCCGCTGAAGTACTACGGCAACAATACCTGTGCCACCCGCAACCTGCTTGAGTGTGCCGTTCGCGCCGGCGTAAAGCACTTCATCTTTTCATCAACGGCCGCGGTCTACGGCATTCCTGAAAATGGCATTGCCTCGGAAGATACGCCGACTGCACCGATCAACCCCTATGGCAGCTCGAAACTCATGAGCGAGTGGATGCTCAGGGATGCCGATCTCGCCCATGCAATGCGCTACGTTTCCCTGCGATATTTCAATGTCGCAGGTGCCGACCCAGGTGGCAGGATCGGCCAGTCCACACGCAAGGCGACCCTGCTGACCAAGGTGGCGTGCGAGGCTGCGGTAGGCAAGCGGCCCCATGTTTCCATCTACGGCACTGACTACCCCACCCCGGACGGCACAGGGATACGCGACTATATCCATGTCGAGGATCTTGCCACCGCCCACCTCGACGCACTCCGTTATCTGCACGATGGCGGCAAGTCAGCCGTACTGAACTGCGGCTACGGACACGGTTACAGCGTGCGTGAAGTTCTTGCCGCGGTCGAACGCGTGAGCGACCTCACGCTTGTGAAGAAAGAAGAACCCCGCCGCGCCGGCGACCCGCCGACGCTTGTCGCTGCCGCCGACCGGATTCGCTCCGTACTGGGATGGAGCCCGCGCTTCGACGATCTGGACCTCATCGTCAGTACCGCGCTGCGCTGGGAACAACGCCTGCTCAAACAACCTGCAGAGTAACCCCCCGGGGGCGACTCAGTGGTCCTTGTCGTGCTGAATCGCGTACTTGTCCAGCAGATCGTAGAGCGTTGGGCGCGTGATACCGAGTAACTGCGCCGCCTTGGATATATTGCCGGCGGCATAGGCCAGCGCACTGTTGATCGCGCGACTCTCCGCCTCCTTGCGTACCTCGCGCAGGTTCAGGCTGGGCATCTGCTCACCGTCAGCTGCAAGACCGAGGTCAGCCGCAGTGATATAGCGCCCTTCGGCCATGATCACCGCACCCTTGATCTTGTTCTCCATCTCCCGGACATTGCCGGGCCACGGGTAGTTCTCCACAGCGTTCTGTCCGTCCGGACTGAAGCCGCGGAACTGGCGATGGTACTGCAGCGCGAATCGTTCCAGCAGCGTCCGCGCCAGCAGCAAACGGCAACCGCCGTCCCGTTCGCGCAATGGCGGAATCCGGATGGTGATCTCGCTGATCCGGTAATAGAGGTCTTCACGAAAGCGGTTCTCGCGAATCGCAACCTCAAGGTTCTGGTTAGTGGCGCAGACGACGCGCACGTCGACGGGAATCTCCTCCCGTCCACCGACACGCTCTACAACCCGCTCCTGCAAGAACCGCAGCAACTTGGCCTGCAGTGGCAAAGGCATGTCGCCGATCTCGTCAAGAAACAGCGTACCGCCATCCGCATGCTCGATCTTGCCGGGCGTCTGCCGCACAGCGCCGGTAAATGCGCCCCGCTCATAACCGAACAGCTCGCTCTCGAGCAGGTTTTCCGGGATAGCTGCGCAGTTGATGGCAACAAAACCCTTGCCGACCCGCGGACTAAGTGAATGCAGGGCCCGGGCCAGAACCTCCTTGCCGGTACCGCTCTCGCCGAGCAGCAGTGTCGTGGCATTCGTGGGTGCGACTTTCTCGACGATGCGGCAGACCTGCAGCATCGACTCGCTGGCAGCCACTACGCCATCCAGGGGTGACATGCCCTGCTTCTGCAGCAGCTTCTGGTTCTGTCGCTCCAGCTCGTGGATGTGGTACGCGCGATCGACAATCAGCTGCAGCGTATCGGTATCGACTGGCTTCTGGTAAAAATCATAGGCCCCGATGGCCACCGAACGAATGGCGTTCTGCTGGTCGCCGTGACCGGTGACAACAATCACCTTGGTAGCAGGCACGAGCGCCAGAATTTCCTCAAGTGTGGCGATTCCTTCGCTGACTCCTTCCGCATCCGGCGGCAGGCCCAGATCCTGCAGCACTACAGGCGGCTCATGACGACGCAGCTGCGCCAGCGCCCCCGCCCGGTCCTCGGCAACGATAACTTCGTAGTCCGTGAAGCACCACTTGAGCTGGCTCTGCAAGCCCGGGTCGTCCTCGACCACAAGAAGCTTCCTGCGCTGGTCTGTCAAAGATCTCTCCGCTGAAAACTGAAGCCCTGCGGCATACCCGGCCGGACAGGGGCAAACGCAACACAAGCCCGGGCCATCATAGCGTACGGGTCCGGCACATCATGCCGCCGACGTCACAGCACGGGCTTCGTACAGCGGCAACCAGATGATAAACCGGGTACGCACACCGGGCTCCGAATCAACCCGCAGCGAACCACCCGCATCCATGACCAGCGTCCGCGCCTGATACGCACCAATGCCCATACCCTTGCTGCCCTTGGTCGTGTCGAAGGGACGGAACAGACGGGTGCGGATGAACTCAGGCTCCATGCCGCAACCGTCATCCTCGATTGTGATAGCCACACCATCATCAGCCGCAGAAATCGCAACGCTGACCGATCCATCACGGGTGGTCGCTTCCTGGGCGTTACGTATCAGGTGCACGAGTACCGCTGTGAATCGCTCACGGTCTATCCAGACATGCAGGTCGGATTCCGTATCATCGAACTGCGGGACCGGCTCCCTGCCCCGACAGCGCTCCACCGCATCAGCGACGGCGACCGCCGCCCGGACGCGCTGGCGCGGCCCCGTGGTTTCACCACTCTGCAGCTGCTGGAGCAACTTGTTCATGCGCAGGACGGAGTTGTCGATGGTCGTCATCACATCATCGATAAAGGCCGGATTACCCTTGTGCTTTGCAGCGTTGCGCAACATCAGCGACTGCTGGGCGATCAGGTTTTTGAGGTCGTGCATGACGAACGCGGTCAGCCGGTTGAATGCCTCAAACTGGCGTCCTTCGGCAAGTTTCTGATCCGCTTCGTACTGCGCCAGAAAGGCGGCAACCTGCCGGCCTGAAGTGCGCAGCAGATCGATCTCCTCAAAACTCAGCCTGAAACTGGACCCGGGCTGATGCAGCATGATCAACCCGGTAAGCGTCGCATTACTGATCAGCGGAACGATCAGCAGGCCATCCGGAAACGCATCCAGCCACGACGGCCTCTTCAGGCCTGAATACAGCTCCGGCCGGCGCGACAACTCTGCCGTATCGATGATCCACTGACGCTCGAGCATGAACAGGACCAGCGGGTCATCGATTGCGATACGCACTTCCGGCAGGCTCGGCACATTCCAGCCGGCAAGGGCAGTCAGTTGCCGGTTCTCGTCGACACGTGTCCAGAGTATCCCCGCCGGACTGCCTACGATCTCGGCCAGCGCCTTGATCACGCGCTCCGGAAGCGGCAGACCAGCACCCTTTGAAACCAGGGTATCGATCAGCCGCAACCACTCCTCCCGATAGTCGTAGCGAAACGGTACGAAATGCTTGCTCACAAATACTTTCAGACGCGCATTCAGGCGCTCGGAGAACAGCAACACCACGAGAGGCGTACCCATGCCGAGCACCAGGGCAAGCGCCGCCTGTCGGGCAATCAGCGGTTCCAGCGAGCTGAATACCGGCAGCAGGAACAGGGTGACCAGCAGAATGGATCCGGTGGCCAGAAAGCGCGGTGCATAGCTGCGCGCTTCAGGAGACACGAATATATCGAGAGACCACTGTGGTCGCTGGCGGAGCGCGAACAGCATCAGCAGACCCGCCGCCGCGAGGCACAGTGCTGCCAGACCGCTCAACCAGCGCGGCGCGCCCGCACCGGCCGCGGCGACAATAGCCACGACGGCCTGCGAGCCCGAAACCAGTACCGCAGCAAGAGCGAGAGCCCGCGTAGCCGTCCGCCCCTCAACCGGAGCATCACTGACAAACTGGGCCGCAAGCGCGAGACACAAGAGCGCGACGGCAGCCGCAATGATGTTGCAGACCGTATCCAGCCACTCAGCCGTGCCGACGGAAGTCAGCCAGATGACCCCGGCTGATGCGCTGATGACCACGATCCAGAACAACCGCACCAGCCACCTGACCAGTTCGGGCATGGACCGCTCGTAAGGTCCACGTAAAAGCCGGTGCAGGAACTGATACCAGCTATAGAGCAGGAGAATCTGCACTCCGTACGCCAGCAGTGCAAAGTACTGAATGCCCCTGGCATAACCGGACTGGGCAAAAAAGAGCCCCCAGACCACGCCGCCGAAAACGACGCCGAGTATCTGGTTCCGCAGCAATACCCCGCCTCCGGTGAGCAGCACGTAGGCGCCGACGAGGGCATAGGAGAGCGCCACCAGGCTGGCCCACAAGGCGGTATTGAATAACGCGGCGGTCACGCAGGCATCATAATGCCTGTTTGCTCAGATGGTTAGCATGCATTCGATGAATGGATCACAGCACCAGACATTGCCCCGGAACGCTGGCCGCAGTAGCGGCCAGCGCCAGGATCGCGAGAAATGGCGTCCCCAAGGGGATTCGAACCCCTGTTGCCGCCGTGAAAGGGCAGTGTCCTAGGCCTCTAGACGATGGGGACGGTCTGGTGGGCTAACGGTACTGGAAGTAATTGGTGGGCTAGTCTCTATCGAACAACTCTCTCAACCAATTGATTAAAAAGATATTGTCTAAGAGAGATTTTTCGAGATACCACCAAAATTACCAGTAGTTTGTGCGGCTTTGGCTGGCATCACCTCACTAAACGGCAGTCTCGGCGCCGGGCGCATGATACCGGCGAATGCGGTCATGGGGCAACGTAAAAAGCATTCAGCCCGAAACGCTGCAACAGGCGCGCCATATAGCCTGTGCCGGACGGCCGAACCGGATAGTCCGGGATCAACAGGACAAGTTATTTACCTCCGGAGTGCCGGAAGACTCTAAAGCCCTGCGCTACTGAAGACGGGGTGACGTCGGATGGACATCAACAACGTTGATGATGGGGGATAAATGGCTACAGGGGTGGCCCATAAAGCGGACTTATTAACTGCTAATTAAGGTCATTTATAGCACTTAAGCCAATGATATATATTGGGCTATGGCTAAGATTGGAGCGGACATAGAAGCGGACATAAAAACGGCAGAAGATCGGGGCGAAACCGTCTCCCTGATGGAGCCGATTTTGATCGGCGAGGGCTCACGCCATCGGGCCGAGCTGACCGATCTCGCGCTGGATCTCGCTCAAAAGAGCGCGGGCTTTCGACGGTCGCTGCCCGAAAGTTTAGTGACCTCCCTGGCCGACCTTGTGCGGTCGATGAATTGCTACTACAGCAATCTCATTGAGGGACACGATACGCACCCGATTGAAATCGAGCGCGCGCTCAAAGGCGATTACAGCAAGGATGCCAAGAAGCGGGCCCTCCAACTGGAAGCGCAAGCGCACTTCGCGGTCCAGCGCTGGATCGACGATGGTGGACTGAAGGGCCGCGCGACAACGGTTGAGGCCATGCGGGGCGAACTTCCTCGCGGTGAGGCCGCGGACATCGTCGGTACTGGCGATCGTCAGGCCCGTCG
>CAUJHF010000016.1 GCA_963204745.1 Pseudomonadota bacterium | reverse complement strand
AGGTCCGCGCCCATGCCGATGATCATGTCGATCTCCTCGTCCAGCACCTCCACGGGCAGGCGGAACGAGGGACTATTGCTGCGCATCAGGCCGCCGGGCACACCCAGGGCCTCGTAGATCACCACTTCATATCCGAGCGGCAGCAGATCGTTGGCGACCGTCAGCGAAGCGGGGCCGGCACCCACCAGGGCGACGCGCTTGCCGTTCTTCTGCGCCGGCGCCGTGGGCAGGAATGCGGAATAGTCGTCAGCAAGGTCTGCCGCAACGCGTTTGAGGCGACAGATCGCTACCGGTTTCTCTTCAACCCTGCCGCGCCGGCAGGCCGGTTCACAGGGGCGGTCACAGACACGACCGAGAATCCCCGGGAATACATTCGACTCCCGGTTCAGCATGTAGGCTTCCGTGTACTTTCCCTGCGCGATCAGCCGGATGTAGCCCGGCACGTCGGTATGCGCAGGGCATGCCCACTGGCAATCCACGACTCTGTGGAAGTAATCGGGATTTTTGGTATCGGTCGGCGGCATCTTGCCGCTGGCGGGAGGAGACGTTGTCACGTCGATTTCCGGATAGATTGTTGCCTTGATCGGCAGCGATCCGGGCCACGCCCGGGCCAAAAAGAGGCGTGATTATACATAGCCGACCCCGAAAGCAAATCGGGATTTCCCGCGATCCGGTCGCGCCGGCCGGCGCCTGATTTCATGGTACTCAATTTACTTAATCTCCCGGGGATGTAGCGCCGCAGCTCAATTGGCCGGAATCGACCAGAAGCGGGTCCGGTCCGGATCGAAAGCATGGTAAGTCTTGCCGATCGCCTGCGGGTCGTCGAGCGCCTGCACGATGAGACGTGCCAGGTCAGCGCGGCGGATCCAGCTCATCGAGCCCGTGTCTTCGGTCAGGTAAGCCCTGCCCTGGGCTTCTTTATCCAGCAGGCCGCCGGGACGGATAATCGTGTAATCCAGACCGCTGGCTTTCAGGTAGTCCTCGGCCTTGGTCTTTTCTTTCATGACGGCGTCGAGGAAACGCCGCGCGATCCACGGTGAGGCCTCATAGGAGTCACCTGCACCGATCACGGTAACCAGCACGAAGCGATCAACACCTGCCGAACGGGCAGCATCCACAGCATTGCGGTTACCTTCGAAATCCGGTCGCGTGCCCTTTACGGCACGCGCGCCCAGCGTCGAGACGATGGCGCGAAACTGGCCGGTCGCGAGCGCTGCAGCAATATCCGCCTGATTCATCGCATCGCCGCGCACCACGCGTGCGCCCAGCTGCTCCGCGGCACTGCCATCCGACGCCGGCCGGACCAGCACCGCCACATCGTCGCCCCGCGCGCGCAACAGGCGCACCACCTCGAGACCGGTGGCCCGGGTGCCGCCAATGACCAGCACCGCACCGGTGCCTGGCGTGGATGCCGGCGGATTCAATGCGGCCATTTCCCGCTTGCCCTCGATGCCGGAGATCAGCAGCCAGGCCAGCAGTACAAGGACTGCACCGAAAAAAACCGTCATCTTCGGATACCTCATTGCCTTTCTGCTCCACCGCAGTCCAGTCGCTGTCCGGCAATCGCGGGCGTGACGCGGCCATCCTCATATGCCACCACGCCGTTGACGATCGTCGTGACTATTGAAGAACGGAAAGTATCGCCCTCGAACGGCGACCAGCCGCACTTCGACAGCACGTCTTCACGACGCACCAGCGTTGGCCGCTTGTGATCGATCAGTACGAGATCCGCCCAGTATCCCTCCCGGATATAGCCCCGCTCGCGGATGCCGAACAGATCTGCCACCGAGTGGCTGGTTTTCTCGACGATCAGTTCCAGCGGCAGAGTGCCATCGTGCACATGTTCCAGCAGCATGAGCAACGCATGCTGCACGAGCGGCAAGCCGGAAGGTGCCTTGAAATACTTCTCACTCTTTTCCGCCAGCGTATGCGGCGCATGGTCGGTGGCAATCACCGCAAGACGACCGTCGATCAGGCCGCCGAGCAGGGCCTTGCGATCCGCAGCGCTGCGGATCGGCGGATTGCACTTGATGAGGGCGCCCCTCTCGGCATAAGCACTGTCGTCGAAATGCAGCATGTGGACGCACACTTCAGCGGTAATCCGCTTGCCGTTGAGGGCCCCCGGTGCAAACAGCTCCAGCTCACGCGCCGTCGACAGGTGCAGCACATGCAGCCGTGCACCATGACGCCGGGCCAGACTCACCGCCAGTTCAGAGGACTTCCAGGCCGACTCGGCCGAACGGATCTGCGGATGCGCTGAAAACGGCACATCCTCGCCGTACTGCTCCCGGAACCGCGCTTCGTTCGCCTTGATCATCGGCGTGTCTTCGCAGTGGGTCGCAATCAGCATCGGACAGTCGGCAAAGATACGTTCCAGGGTTTCGGGGTCATCAACCAGCATGTTGCCGGTGGACGAGCCCATGAACAGTTTCACGGCGCAGCAGTCGCCGGGCCGCAGCGCGCGGATTTCATCGAGATTGTCGTTCGCCGCACCGAAATAAAAGGAGTAGTTGGCATGCGACCTGCCCCGGGCCAGGCGGTACTTGTCCATGAGTACCGGGCGGCTTGTGACATTCGGAATGGTGTTCGGCATATCCATGTAGCTGGTAATGCCCCCGGCCACCGCTGCCGCTGATTCGGTGCTGATGGTGGCCTTGTGGGTCAGACCCGGCTCGCGAAAATGCACCTGGTCGTCAATGAAACCAGGCAACAGGTATTTCCCGCCCGCATCCAGGATCCGGTCCACCCGCCCCGCCGGAATCTCCCGCGCAACCTTCTCGATACGTCCGCGCCGGACAAGTACATCACCGGCGACCACCCGGCCTTCGTTGCAGATAAGCGCATTGGTGATCAGCAGGGTCTGGTCATTCATATATAGAGTCGCCTGGGCGTCAGTTGCCGGAAAACCGGTCGGTTGCGGTGATCAGTTCGTGCACGATACCCGGCTCGAAGGCCGAGTGCCCGGCATCCGGCACGATGTGCAACCGGGCTTCCGGCCAGGCCTTGTGCAGATCCCAGGCGCTGGTCATCGGACAGACGATGTCATACCGGCCTTGCACGATCACCGCCGGAATATGCCGGATCCGGCCGATGTCGCGCAGGATCTGCTCCGGATGCTCCGCAAACGCATGATTGACAAAATAGTGAGCCTCGATGCGCGCAAAGGCCAGCGCGAACTCGTCGGCTCCGAAACGCTCTACCGTTGTGCCGGCATCCAGCAGATGACTGGTGCTGCCCTCCCAGATCGACCAGATCTTCGCCGCCTCCAGTGCCACCGCCCCGTCGGCTCCGGTCAGGCGGCGATGATAAGCATGCAGGAGGTCGCCGCGCTCTGCGGCCGGTATGAAATTCAGGTAGCGCTCCCAGGCATCCGGAAAGATCTCGCTCGCACCGTACTGGTAAAACCAGGCGATTTCCTTGTCGCGCAGCAGAAAAATGCCACGCAGCACCAGCTCACTGACGTGCTGCGGGTGTTTCTCGGCATAAAAGAGGGCCAACGTACTGCCCCATGAACCACCGAAGACCAGCCAGCGCCTGATACCGAGCCGCTCGCGCAGGGCTTCGATATCGGCGATCAGATCCCATGTGGTGTTCTCGCGCAGCTCTGCATGCGGCCGGCTGCGCCCGCAACCGCGCTGATCGAGCAGGATGATCCGGTAACGGGCCGGATCGAAGAAACGCCGCGGCGTCGTGTCGCCACCGCCGCCAGGTCCGCCGTGCAGAAAGACCGCTGGCTTGCCCTGCGGGTTGCCGCACTGTTCGTAGTAGATCTCGTGCAGACTGGAGACTCGCAGGTACCCCGAATCCCAGGGTTCGAGGGCAGGATATAGTGTCCGCTGCGTTGCCGGTTGCTGCATCCCTGCATTCTGGCATTTTCGCTGTGTATTCGTCGCGGTTAGAATCGCCGCCTTCAAGCTGGACCCGGAAACTCATGCACGCACTTCGTATATTTTTCGCCGCAGCCCTGCTCTGCCCCCTGTCCGGCTGGTCCGCACCGGTCGCGTCGGCAGATATTCCCTTCACGGTCCGGCAACTCGGCAATGGTCTGACGGTGGTCGTGCATGAAGACCACAAGGCGCCGATCGTTGCGGTAAATGTCTGGTACCACGTGGGATCGAAAAACGAGACGCCGGGGCGGACCGGATTTGCACATCTTTTCGAACACCTGATGTTCCAGGGTTCGGAAAACCTCAAGGGCGAGTACCTCAACACGCTGCAGGAACTCGGCGCCACCGACCTCAACGGTACGACCTTCTTCGACCGCACCAACTATTTCCAGACCGTGCCGAAAAACGCGCTTGATACCGCGCTCTGGCTCGAATCGGACCGCATGGGCCACTTCAAGGGTTCGATCACCCAGGCCAAGCTCGACGAACAGCGCGGCGTGGTGCAGAACGAAAAGCGCCAGGGCGACAACCAGCCCTACGGCAAGGTCTTCGAGCTGATCCTGAAACAGCTGTTCCCGCCGGATCACCCCTACTCCTGGGAAGCGATCGGCTCGATGGACGATCTCAACGCAGCCAGTCTCGATGATGTGCGTCACTGGTTCGAAACCTGGTATGGCCCGAACAATGCGGTGATCGTGATCGCCGGCGATGTCAGCAGCGAAGACGCATTTGCCCGGGCTGAAAAGTATTTCGGCGATATACCGCCAGGACCGTCAGTGACGCGCCTGGAGGAATGGATCCCCGAACATCCGCTGCCACGCCGGCAGAAAATGCAGGACCGCGTCGCGCAGGCGCGCCTGTATCTCGCCTGGACGGGTCCGCGCTGGGGCACGCGCGATGCCCACCAGCTGGAGCTTGCGGCAGCGGTACTCGCCGGCGACAAGAATTCACGGCTCTATCAGCGTCTGGTCTACAAGGACCAGCTGGCATCAGATGTGGAGTTCGGGCCGCTGTCGCTGGAAATCGCCGGCATCACCTATCTGCAGGTTTCTGCACAGCCCGGCGTCAGCCTGGCGAAGATCGAAAGCGCGATCGACGAAGAACTCGAGCGCTTTCGTCGCGAAGGGCCCACCGCCAAAGAGCTGGAGCGGGTCAAGACACAGCAGCGGGCAGGATTCCTGCGCGGCATCGAAAAAGTCGGCGGCTTCTCCGGCAAGTCCGGCGTACTGGCGGAAAGCATGGTCTACGGCGGCAGACCCGATGCATGGAAACAGGCGCTCGCGGATGGTCAGGCGGCAACGGCGGCAGACCTCAGCGCAGTGGTGAAGAAGTGGGTCACCAATGCGCCGTTCGTCCTTGAGGTCACACCGGCGGAACAGCTAAAGGCCGCGGATACGGGCGCAGACCGCAACAGCATGCCGATGCCGGTGGGCGAAACTCCGGTCAGCTTCCCCGCCTTCGGGCGCGCAACGCTCGCCAACGGGCTCAAACTCATCGTCGTTGAACGACCGGATGTGCCGGTGGTTGGTATCAAGCTGCTGCTGGATGCCGGCTTTGCAGCTGACCAGTTCGCACGGCCCGGCACCGCAAACCTCACCATGGCGATGCTCGACGAAGGCACCAAGAGCCGCGACACCCTGCAGATCAGCGAGCAACTGGCCCTGCTTGGCGCCAGCCTCGGCACCGGCTCAGGCCTGGATACCTCTTCCGTGAACCTGTCGGCACTCGCCGACAAACTGGATCCCTCGCTGGATATCTTTGCCGATGTGGTTCTCAACCCGGTATTCCCCGACAAGGAACTCGAGCGGGTACGCAGGAACTACCTCGCGGCACTCAGCCAGGAAAAGACCCAACCGACCTCGATGGCACTGCGCGTATTGCCGAAGCTGCTGTTTGGTGCGGGCCACGCCTATGCACAGCCGCTCACCGGCACAGGCACCGAAGCCACCCTGAAGGCGCTGAGCCGCGAGGATCTGGTGAAATTCCATCAGACCTGGTTCCGGCCCGATCACGCCACGCTTATCGCTGTCGGCCCTGTCTCGGTCGCAACGCTGAAGCCAAAGCTCGAGCAACTGTTTCGCAACTGGCAGCCGGGCGAGATTCCGGCCAAGCGTATCGGTGAAGTCAGTCCGGAACCGGGACGCGTGCTGTACCTGGTCGACAAGCCTGGCGCGGAGCAGTCGGTGATCTTCGCCGGCCAGCTGATTCCGCCGCGTGCCACACCGGACGATATCGCCATCGAAGCGATGAACGACGTACTCGGCGGTCAGTTCACCGCGCGGCTCAACATGAACCTGCGCGAAGACAAGCACTGGTCCTATGGCGCCTACAGCATGGCCTATGACGCCCGGGGGCAGCGGCCACTGCTCGCCTACGCCTCTGTACAGTCGGACAAGACATCTGAATCGCTGAGCGAAATCCGCAAGGAAATCACCGATATCGCCACCAGCCGTCCGGCAACGGCTGATGAAGTGGCGCTGGTCAAACGCAGCAGCACCCTGTCGCTGCCGGGCCAGTGGGAAACCGGCAGTGCGGTACTCAGCTCGGTCAGCAAGCTGGTGGAGTTCGGCCTGCCCGACGATTACTGGGCAAACTATGCCGGTGCAGTGCGCAGCCTCACGCCGGAACAGGTCAATCAGGCCGCCCGCGACCATCTGCAGCCCGCGAATCTGGTCATCGTGGTAGTCGGCGACCGTGCCGTGATCGAACCCGGACTCAAAGAGCTTGGTTTTGATTCCATACAGCTAGTGGATACCGATGGCGAACTGCTTTGAGGGCTGAACAGCGTCCCCGGTTCTACGGCTGGTATATCGCCGGCTGCTGCCTGGTCGTCTTTTTCTTCACCAACGGCCTGTCGCTGTATGTGCCGC
>CAUJHF010000015.1 GCA_963204745.1 Pseudomonadota bacterium | reverse complement strand
GGCATGACGACGGTGAAGATAGCAGCGATCCAGATGAACTCCGGCGAAGACGTGGCCGCCAACCTGACCAGGGCCCGGCGCGCCATCCGCTCCGCAGCCGCCGACGGTGCGGTGCTGGCCGTTTTGCCCGAGAACTTTGCGCGGATGGGCAAGCGCGAATCCGACCGGCTTGCGATCGTCGAAGACAACAATGTCGGCCCGCTGCAGGACTTTCTGGCTGCCGAGGCGGCGCGGGCGAAGATGTGGATCGTCGGCGGCACGATTCCGCTGAAGAGCGACGACCCGAAGCGGCCCTATGCTGCCGCGCTGGTCTACGATGCCGATGGCAAGCGCGCCGGGCGATACGACAAGATTCATCTCTTCGATGTCCGGGTTCCGGAGAGCGAAGAAGCCTATCGCGAGTCGCGCAGCATCATGCCGGGCAGCAAGCCACTGCTGGTCGAGACGCCGTGGGGTATGCTGGGCGTGGCGGTTTGCTATGACCTGCGTTTCCCCGAGCAATTTCGCCGCATGGCGAGCCAGGGCATGGACATACTCGCCTTGCCGGCTGCATTTACCTACCGCACCGGCCTGGCGCACTGGGAGCCGCTGCTTCGTGCGCGCGCGATCGAGAACCTCTGTTACGTCGTTGCTGCGGCGCAGACCGGCACGCACCCGGCAGGCCGCCAGACTTATGGTCGTTCGATGGTGGTCGATCCGTGGGGCGCGATCCTTGCCCAGAGTGCCGGCCGTCCGGGCGTCTGCAGTGCGACTATCGATCCTGCGCACCTCAAGCGACTGCGACAGCAGTTCCCGGTGCTCGAGCACCGGCGCATCAAGACGGTGAGCTGAGCAGTACATACTGCTGCGGTTGCCGTCCACCACAGAATTGGAATTTGCATGAATGTCATGAGTCCCGGGACTGCGCTCGATATGGCGCGCACTGAGCTGCTGGACGCTGCCGGCATCACCGACCGCGATCTGGAGCATGCACTCGGCCTGCTCATGCGCGGCGATGTCGACAACGCGGATCTCTATTTCCAGATTGCGCGGCAGGAGTCCTGGTCGATCGAGGATGGCATCGTCAAGGGTGGTGCCTACAGCATCGAGCAGGGCGTTGGCGTGCGGGCGATGGCCGGTGAAAAAACCGGCTTTGCCTATTCCGACGAGATCGTGGTTCCGGCGCTCAACCAGGCGGCGGAAGCGGCGAGTGCAATCGTCCGCCGCGGGCAGCAGGGACGCGTCAAAGCCTGGCAGGCGCGTGCCGGCCACCGCTTGTATCTGCCGGCAGACCCGCTGCTGAGCCTTGCCGACGAGGAAAAGGTCGCCTTGCTGCAGCGGGTGGACCGCGAAGTCCGCGCACTCGACCCGCGCGTGAAGCAGGTGGTGGCGAGTCTTGCCGCCGCGCATGAGGTGATCTTCATTTGCGCCAGTGACGGCGGACTGGCCGCAGATGTCCGTCCGCTGGTGCGCTTCAATATCTCCGTGATCGTCGAGCAAAACGGCCGGCGCGAGCAGGGCGTGGCCGGCGGTGGTGGCCGTCACGGTTATGAAAAACTGGACCATGAGCGCGCGCTGGAGTTTGGCCGCGAAGCGGTGCGTCAGGCGGTTGTGAATCTGGACGCCGTGTCGGCGCCGGCGGGCGAGATGGTGGTGGTGCTCGGGCCGGGCTGGCCTGGCGTGCTGCTGCACGAAGCCATCGGTCACGGCCTGGAGGGTGACTTCAACCGCAAGGGTACCTCGGCGTTCAGCGGCCGCATCGGCGAAAAAGTTGCCGCCGAACTTTGCACGGTGGTTGATGACGGTACGCTGGAAGGGCGCCGCGGGTCACTCAACGTCGACGACGAGGGCACGCCCACCAGCAAGACGGTACTCATCGAGAGCGGCCGCCTGCGTGGCTATATGCAGGACCGGCTGAATGCGCGGCTGATGGGCACTGAATCAACCGGCAACGGGCGGCGTCAGTCCTTCGCCCATCTGCCAATGCCGCGCATGACCAACACCTACATGCTGCCAGGCCCGCACCACCCCGGCGAGATCATCGAGTCGGTCAAGCGTGGCATCTACGCCTGCAATTTCGGCGGCGGACAGGTGGATATCACCTCCGGCAAGTTCGTGTTTTCCACCAGCGAGGCGTATCTGATCGAGAACGGCAAGCTGGGCGTACCGATCCGCGACGCCACGCTGGTCGGTGACGGTGCGACCGTGCTCAGTCGGGTGTCGATGGTCGGCAACGACCTCAAGCTCGACAGCGGCGTCGGTGTGTGCGGCAAGGAAGGCCAGTCGGTGCCGGTCGGGGTGGGCCAGCCTACGCTGCGTGTCGACGGCCTGACGGTCGGCGGCACCGGGGGTGAAGCATGAGCGGACCGCAGAAGACGCCCGCTGTGCTGAGTGTGGCCGGCGGCTTCGATCCGTTGGCGGAAAAAGTGAGCGATGTACTGCGCCTGGCGCGGGAACTCGGCGCCTCACAGGCGGAGGCAAGTGCGAGTTTCGGTACCGGATTTTCGGTGAACGTGCGCATGCGCGAAGTCGAAACCCTGCAGCATCAGCGCGACCAGGGCCTCGGTATCACCGTCTGGTTCGGTAACCGCAAGGGCAGCACCAGCACTTCAGACCTGCGGCCGGCTGCGATCGAGGAATCGGTGCGCAAGGCCTGTACGCTGGCGCGCTTCGGTTCCGAAGATGCATATGCCGGGCTGGCCGATGCCAGCCGCATGCCGACAAAGGTGCCGGATCTCGACCTTTACCATCCCTGGGACATCACGCCCGTGGCCGCGATCGAACTCGCCACTGCCTGCGAGGCAGCGGCGCTGGACAGCGATCCGCGAGTCAGCAACTCGGAGGGCGCTGCGCTCAGCGTCAGCGAGGGCTTGCATGTCTACGGTAACAGTCACGGTTTCATCGGTGGCTACCCGGAATCCAACCACAGCCTGTCCTGTGCTGTGGTTGCCAGTGCCGATGGCCTGATGGAAACCGACTACGAGTACGCGGTGGTGCGCGATCCCGGTGACCTGCCGGCTGCGGCGATCGTGGGTGCCGAAGCAGGCCGCCGTGCGGCGGCCCGGCTGGGTGGTGTAAAACTCGAAACCCGCGCAGCGCCCGTGCTGTTTCCGGCGCGCGTGGCGCGGGGGCTGATCGGCTCACTGCTCAGTGCGATCAGCGGCGGTGCGCTGTATCGCAAGGCCTCGTTCCTCGTGGATTCGCTCGATACCCAGGTGTTTGCAAGTTGCATGACCATCGACGAGCGGCCGCATCTGCACAAGGCGCTCGCGAGTGCGCCCTTCGACGCGGAAGGCGTGGCGACGGCGGAACGCCGTCTGGTCGAGGCCGGTGTGCTGCGCGGTTACATGCTGAGCAGTTACTACGCCCGCAAGCTCGGCATGGCCTCGACCGGCAATGCCGGTGGCGCACACAATCTCGTCGTGCAGACGACCGGCGAGAGCTTTGCGGAACTGGTGGCGAAGATGGACCGTGGTCTGGTGATCGCCGACCTGATGGGCAGCGGCATCAATCCGGTGACGGGTGATTATTCGCGCGGTGCCAGCGGCTTCTGGGTCGAGCACGGAAAGATCCAGTATCCGGTTACCGAGATCACGGTGGCGGGGAACCTCAAGGACATGTATCGCGGCGTCGTCGGCATCGGTACCGATGTGGATCATCGCGGGGCCGTGCTGACCGGGTCGATCCTGATCGACCGGATGACAATCGCCGGCAGCTGACGGCCTGCCTGGGCTGAAGTGGCGGTGCAGTCAGGGCAGCGCGGCGCGCTCAGGCCCTTGGCGCACCGGTCAGCAGGGCCAGGGCCTGGCGGTACTTCGCGCTGGTGCCATCGATGATGGCTTGCGGCAGACGCGGCCCGGGCGCTTTCTTGTCCCAGTCCAGCGTCTCCAGGTAGTCGCGCACGAACTGCTTGTCGAAGCTCGGCGGACTGATCCCGGTGCGATATTCGGCAGCCGGCCAGAAGCGCGACGAATCAGGTGTCATCACCTCGTCGATCAGGTACAGCTCGCCCTGCTCGTCGAGACCAAACTCGAACTTGGTGTCGGCGATGATGATGCCATGTTTGCGCGCATAGGCTGCGCCTTCGGTATAGATGCGGATAGCCAGGGAGCGCACGCACTGGGCGAGATCGGCGCCGATCAGCTTTGCGCATTCGGCAAAGCTGATGTTCTCGTCGTGATCGCCGATGGCCGCCTTGGTGGCGGGCGTGAAGATCGGCTCGGGCAGCTGCGCGGCGAGCGGCAGACCGGCGGGCAGTTCGACGCCGCAGATGCCACCGGTGGCCTGATAGTCCTTGTAGCCCGAGCCGATCAGGTAACCGCGTACCACGGCCTCTATGGGCAGCGGCCTGAGGCGACGGACCAGCATGGACCGCGAAGCGACAGTCTCGCGCTCAACCGGATCGGTGATGACGTCATCGAGTTTCAGGCTGGCCAGGTGGTTGCGGACGATGCCGGCCGTGCGGCCAAACCAGAAGTTCGACAGTTGGGTGAGCACTTCGCCCTTGCCCGGGATCGGATCGGGCAGCACGACATCGAATGCGGACAGCCGGTCGGTGGTGACAATCAGCAGATGGTCTGCGTCCACGGCATAGATGTCGCGCACCTTGCCTTGACTGAGCCGGGTGAGGGCTGTCAATCTGGATTCGTAGAGTGCGTCAGGGGCGATCTCGGCATTCATCGGCAGCATTCTAGCAGCGGGACCTCCGCTTGGCTTTTAGTACATGGCATGGATAGGCAAAGTCGGCGGCGGCATTCTCGGTCTGATCGTCGGCGGCCCGCCGGGAGCGATCATCGGTGCGGCGCTCGGCCACCAGTTCGACCGCGGCGCCGGACCGGAGGGACTGCGCGGGCTCGGCTATAACCCGGCGGATGCCGGCATCTGGTCGGCTGCCGACCGGCAGCGGCTGTTTTTCGAGACCACTTTCTACGGCCTGGGTGCGCTGGCCAAGGCTGACGGCCGGGTTTCCGAAGAAGAACTCGATTCAGCGCGCACCGTCATGGCGAACATGCACCTGCCGCCTGCGGCGGTGCGTCGGGCGATGGATTGCTTCACGCTGGGCAAGGGCCAGGATTTTCCGCTGCAGGAGCATATCGCGAAGCTGCGGCTTGCCTGTCGAAGCCAGCCGCAGCTGCTGCAGACTTTTCTCGAGATCCAGATGGACTTCCTGCTCGGCAAGGCCGTGATCGGTACCGGTGAGCGTGCGCTGTTGCTGCAGATGGCCCGCACGCTCGGCGTCAGCACGTTAGGGCTCACGCACCTGGAAGCGGCACTGCGCGCCCGTCGTGCCTTCCGCCAGCAGCGCACCACCAGCACGCCCCAGCAGACGCTGGGCGGCGCCTATCGGGCACTGGACATCGAGCCCGATGCCAGCGATGCCGAGGTCAAGAAGGCCTACCGGCGCCTGATGAACCAGCATCACCCGGACAAGCAGGCCGCCCGCGGCCTGCCCGAGGACATGCTCGAGACGGCGAAGGAGCGTACGCACGAGATCCGCGCCGCCTATGAACTGATCCGCGAACACCGGGGCATGCGCTGAGCGCGTGCTATATTTTCGGCCCTGTCCCCGCAGCGAAAAGCAGCTTCAGTGAAATTACCCGCCCGCCTGATCGCTCCGTCCATCCTCTCGGCGGATTTCGCCCGGCTCGGCGAGGAAGTCGAGGCCGTTCTCGCGGCCGGCGCCGACGTGATTCACTTTGATGTGATGGACAACCACTACGTGCCGAACCTGACCATCGGTCCGCTGGTGTGTGCGGCGCTGCGCAAGCGTGGCATCAAGGCGCCGATCGACGTCCATCTGATGGTACAGCCGGTGGATGAACTGGCGCGCGCCTTTGCAGCTGCCGGCGCGAGCTGGATCAGCTTTCATCCCGAGGCAACCCGCCATGTGGACCGGACGATCAGCCTGATCCGTGAACTCGGCTGCCGTCCGGGTCTGGCGCTGAATCCCGCCACGTCGCTCGATTGCCTGGACTACACGCTATCGCACCTGGACCTCGTGCTGGTCATGTCGGTGAATCCGGGCTTCGGTGGCCAGGCATTCATCCCGGGTACTCTGCCGAAACTGCGCGCGGTGCGCGAGCGGATTGCGGCACTGGGCCGTCCGGTGATGCTGGAAGTCGATGGCGGGATCAAGGCCGACAATATCCGCAGTGTCGCGGAGGCCGGTGCAGATGTATTCGTGGCAGGTTCGGCGATCTTCGGCAGTAGCGACTACGCTGCAACCATCAGGCGCATGCGCGCCGAGCTGCCCTCGTCGTAGGAGCGCCTTCAGGCGCGATCCCCGACCCCGACCGTAGGAGCGCCTTCAGGCGCGAGTCTCTCGGTTGCGGATCGCGCCGGAAGGGGCTCCTACCCACGGGGATCGGGCGGAAGGCGCTCCTGCAGCGGGGTTCTATATCAGAGGCCGACGGCCTTCAGTCGGGGCTTTGGGCGCGCATTGAAGACCACGATGGTCTTGCCGCTGGCGGAAATCAGGCCCTGTTCCTCGAGTACCTTCAGTACGCGGCCGGCCATCTCGCGTGAGCAGCCGACGAGGCGTGACAGCTCCTGGCGGCTGACCTTGATCTGCATGCCGTCCGGATGGGTCATCGCGTCGGGTTCGTTGCACAGATCCATGATGGCGTGCGCCACACGGCCGGTGACATCGACGAAAGCGAGGTCGCCAAGTTTGCGGTTGGTGCGGTCGAGGCGGGTGGCGAGCTGGGTGGCCAGTTCAAAGACCAGGCCCGGGCTCTCGCTGGCGATCTGCCGGAAGCGGGCGTAGGTCATTTCGGCGATTTCTGCCGTGCTGCGGGTTCGCACCCAGGCACTGCGGGCGGGCTGGTCGTGAAACAGGCCCATTTCGCCGAAGAACTGTCCCTTGTTCAGGTAGGCCAGCACCATCTCGTTGCCGTCCTCGTCCTCGATCATCACTTCGACCGAGCCGTCCATGATGTAGTAGAGGCTGTCAGGTACATCGCCCGCATGAATCATGACGGTTTTGCCCGGTACGGTACGTACGCGGCAGTAGGTCAGGAAACGGTTGATCGCCGGAACTTCGCTCATCGATTTGCCGATAGTCGTCATTGCAGTATCTCCCCAATTAAACCCGTACAAGCCCAAGTCTGCCCGGGTAAAAACCCCTTCAGGCCACCACGCCCGAAAACCCGAAGCAGAACGAAGAATATGTTGAATCGGCGCTTACGGTACGTCATCGGCGCAGCAACGTGAACTGCGACCTGCCGGAACTGTGAAGGAAATCACAATCCGGGGCGAGGGACGGGTTCGGGCGTCAGGCCCTGGCGGGCAGCATTGGCGTGGCATCCAGTGTCCAGTTCGCCTGTGTGCGGCGCGCCGGACACGGGATGGCATAGCCGATGCGGCCGCGATCCGCGGCGACCTTGCGGGTATCGATACGCCAGCCGCGTGCTTCCCATTCGGCAATCATCTCGCGGTAGATCGCGATCTGCTTGTCAGCCGGTACCAGCAGCTCTTTGGTATTCGACTCGGGAAATATCGCCGGATCCACCTGTTCGATAATGACCCGGTCTTCCTCCGCAACGAACAGGTTCATCTGGTTCGTCGGCTTGTCGAAGCCGGGGTCGAGATTGACCGTGCGGGCACTGACCAGGTGTTTCCTGATGTGGAACTCGTCGATCGGCGTCTCGAACATGTACTGGATGACGATCTGCCCGGGCGCGAGGGTCAGCCGTGTTTCCGTGCACGTCGGCCCGTGGAACGATGCGAACGCCGTGACCTGTGCGGCCACTGGCTTGACATGTTTCAGATCGCCGCGCGCCGCGATCGTCTTGATGTCGAAGCTCTGTTGCGCACCCCACCTGGTTCGTTCGACGCTGAGCTTGGGAATGATGTACTCCTCATCTGAACCGGCAAACTTCATGCCCGTGTGCACAAACTCGGCATGCGCCGGGTCGAGGCCGGCTTCGACCGAACGTTCCCAGTTCGTCTTCCATTCGTAGTCGAGATGAATGCAGCGCCAGCCTTCCTGGTCCCATTCCGGGATCGCCATGATCGGCGGGCGTTCTTCCTCGGGCAGGTCGCCGAGAAACACGTGCACCAGCCCGTAGCGTTCTTCAACCGGGTACGCGTCGATCTTGGCGCGTGCCGGCGGCTTGCCGTCGATGCCCAGTGACGGGATCTTCGTGCAGGCGCCATCACCGTTGAACTGCCAGCCGTGATACGGGCACTCGATGCAGTCGCCCTTGATCTTGCCGCCGGACAGCGAAGCGCTGCGGTGGATACAGATATCGCTGACGCAACGCGCGACCCCTTTCGAGTCGCGGTACAGGGCAAAGTGCTGACCGAGCATCTTGACCTTCAGCGGCTTGTCGGCCGTCACCGCATTGCTGTAGGCCGCGGCGTACCAGAAATTGATAAGCATGAGCGTCTCCTTGGAACTAACCTGTATTAGTAAAGATACAGGTTGGCCAAGGCGCAGATATACGTGATACCCGCAATAGCGCGTCTGCAGGCGGGGCGCCGCTCAGGCAGCGACAGCCCGCGCGATCTGGCGGAATTCCTCGTCCGTGATCAGCCGTTTGGCGCTGGTGCCCAGGTCTTTGACGCGGGCCAGAACCTCGGCATGGGCCGACTCGGGCAGCTTGATGCCAAGCTCCTCGGCCTTGAGTTGCACGCTGACCAGGCCGCTCTTCTTGCCCAGCACGATCTTGCGTTCGGCGGCGACGAGATCAGCCGAGTAGGGCTCGATGGCAGCCGGTATGTGGAACTGGTTGGCCACCGCGCCGCTTTCGCGGATGAAGAGGTTGTCGCCGACCACCGGGCGCCAGCCGTCCACGCGGTAGTTGCCGGCTTTCTGTACCAGTGCTGATACCTGTCGCGCCTGGCTGAGGTCGAGTTCAATGGGCACGTTGTAGAGGCAGCTGAGCGCCAGCGCGACTTCGCAAAGATCGGAGTTGCCGGCGCGTTCGCCGATGCCGTTGATGGTGCCCTGTATCCAGTCGGCACCGCCGCGCACGGCAGCGATCGCTGATGCCGTGCCGAGGCCGAAGTCGTTGTGGCCGTGGAAGTGCAGCGGCACATCCGGGCCGATCCAGCCGCGCACTTCGCGGATCATGCTCTCGACCGCTTCGGGTGCGCAGGCGCCAATGGTGTCGACCACGGCGAGTTCGGTGGCGCCGGCATCCAGCGCGGTCTGGTAGACCTTGCGCAGGAAGCCGAGCTCGCTGCGCGTGCTGTCGACCGGGAAGAACAGTACTTTCATGCCGTTCTTCACCGCGTGCTGTACTGATTCGCTGACGTTCCTGATCACCCTGGCCTGGTCGAAACCGTAAGCCTTCATCTTGATCTCGCTGGTGGAGATCTCGATCAGCGCCTGGCTGATGCCGAGTTCGATCAGCGCATCGAGGTCGCCGCGCACGGCACGGGAAAAGCCCCAGATCTCGGCCTTGAGACCGGCCTTGAGAATACGCCGCACCGCCTGTGTGTCGGCTTCCGATACGCGCGGGAAGCCGGCTTCAATCCGCGCCACGCCGAGCTTGTCGAGGCCGCAGGCGATGGCAAATTTCTCATCCGGGTTGAACACCACGCCGACGGCCTGCTCGCCGTCGCGCAGGGTGGTGTCATAAAAGCGCACCGGGCGGCTGCGGTTGAAGCCTTCCTGTACTTCCTTGCGCTGGTTGAGTTCGCTGATCCAGATCTTGTCTTGCATGTCGGTCCTTTGGGTAAGTTTCAGGCCAGTGCGATCGGGCGCACCAGCGAGGCTTCACCGCCCTTGATCTTGAGCGGCAGCACCACCACCGTCGATACGGACTGGTGATCGGCAGCCAGCGCTTCGAGTGTCAGGCTCTTCATCACGTAGATGCCGTTTTCGATCATCAGCTGACGATGGGCGTCGAAGAGATTGGGTACGCCGATGGACAGGTTATCGGTGCCCACCAGCCGCGGTTTGCGTGCGGCGATCCAGCTCACCGCTTCCGGCGAGAGGCCGGCCCACTTGTAGAGATAGGTGTCGCGGTCGGTCTCGAAGTAGCGCGCGTAACCGGTGCGTACCAGCACGCACGAACCGGCTGCGATGCTGATCTTCTGCCGCTCGGCAGCCGCCTCGAGATCGGCGACGGTGATCGAATAGCGCTCGGGGAGTACCTCCATGCCGAGCGCGGCCGGAATGTCGAACAGCGTGGCGGGCAGCACCAGCGGGGGCACCTTCTCCATGCTGTGCAGCGGTTCGGGCAAATCCACGAAGCCGGTGTCGCGCTGGTAGGGGCGGATATCGATGCCCTGTACCTTGTAGTCCTGCGACATGTGCACCGGCACGTCGAAGTGCGTGCCGGAATGCATGGACGTGATCAGCAGGCTGATCGCGTCGCCAAAGCCCGGCTCGATCTTGCCGAGATCCTTCTCCACGTACTCGTGGTAGCGGTACAGGTAAAACTGGAAGGGCGGGTCGAAAGGATGCACCGGCATGCCGGGCCAGTAGGCCTGGCCGAGGTCATAGACGCGCGCCTTGGCTAGCAGTTCGTGCAGTGCTGGTGTGCTCATGCTCCTGGCCGGCTCAGGCCGCGACTCCGCAGATTGCGAGGATGCAGCGCACGTAGATCCGCGTCATGTCCACCATGTCGCCGATGTGCACGTGCTCGCCCTGGTGCGTGGAGAAACCGCCGCCGCCGCTGCGCAGCCTGCCGGCAGAGCCGTAGTTGACCGTGGGAATGCCGTAGCGGTTCATATGGGCGGCATCGCTGTACCAGGTTTCAGTGCCGAACTCCGGTGCCTTGCCGAGCTGCTCAGTGTGAGCGCCGACGATAGTCTTTATCAACGCATGGTCGTCTGGAATCGAGGTGCCGGGCGCCGAGACGTAGATGTCCACGGTGGTGCCTTCCAGCGCCGGATGCTTGCTCACCACGCCGCGGATCAGCTCACGGACTTCGTGATAGGCCTGCACGGGCAGTACATCCGGCAGGGTGCGCACGTCCAGATAGATGCAGCAGTCGTCCGGCGTCCGTGCGCCGCGCCATGGCCAGCCGCCCTCGATGGCAGCGATATTCACCTTGGGCCGGAAATCACCCAGGGCATTGCGCTCGATGTATTCCGGCATCCACTTGTGCAGGGCATCGAGCACCAGCGTGGCGTTGCTGATCGCATTCTGCTCGGGCTTCGACCAGGCTGTGTGGATCAGGACGCCCGGCACCTTGATCTTCAGCCAGGTGGTGCCGCAGTGGCGCGGAATCAGCATCATGTTGGTCGGTTCGCCGAGGATGCAGTAGTCGGCCACCGCGCCGTGCGTGATCGCGTACTTGGTACCCACGCCGTAGCCCTGAAAGCTCGGGCCATCGAAATCGTTGACCGGTGCCTTTTCGATCTCGCCGCAGACCCCGGCGATGACCACATCGCCGGCCAGCCTGATGCCGGCTGCCTGGATCGCTTCGCTCGCCACCACGTAGGTGGCCAGTGCGCTCTTCATGTTGAACGAACCCATGCCGTAGATCCATTCGTCATCCACTACCGTGCCTTCGCAGCGGTAGCCGATGCCACGGCTCGCCTGTTCGGGACCGAAAGAGGTATCGAGGTGACCGTTGAACATCAGGCTCTTGCCCTTGGCTGCACCTTCGAGGATGCCGACCGCGTTGTACCGCTGATCACCGATCGGCTGCAGGGTAGAGCGGAAATTCGCACCGCGCAGGACCTCGTGCAGCGCGCGGCCCATGTCGCCTTCGCTGCCGGTCGGGCTCGGCACGTTGACCAGCTGCACGACCAGGTCGACCAGCCGGTCGCGGTCGATCTGCTCGATGGCACGCGTGACGAGATTCGGATCAGTCTTGTTGCTCATGATGGCACCGCCCTGTTTGTCTGTGATCAACCGGCTCAGTCGCCCGCCACGATGTGCGTGGTCAGGGTGCCGAGCTTCTCGATATTGGCTTCCACCAGGTCGCCGGGTTTCAGCCACTCCGGTACGGCCATGCCGGCGGCGACGCCGGGCGGGCTGCCGCTGGTGATGATGTCGCCGGGCTCAAGTGTGGTGTTGGACCACCAGGAGACGAGTTCGGCGGTCTTGTAGTGCATCTGCGAGGTATTGGCGTCCTGGCGCACCACGCCGTTCACCTTCAGTTGCATGGCGAGCTTGTGCGGATCGCCCAGTTCGTCGGGCGTTACCAGATGCGGGCCGAAGGGGCAGGAACCGTTGAAGCTCTTGCCGAGCAGGATCACCTTGTTGGAATGCTCGCGCGCCTGGATGTCGCGAGCAGACAGATCGTTGAAGATCGTGTAGCCGGCGACGTAGTCCATGGCATCGGTAATCGACACGCGGAATGCCGGCTTGCCGATGATGATGGCGATCTCGATCTCGTAGTCGAGCTGCTTGGTGAAGTGCGGTACCGGCACTTTCGCGCCCGAGGCCACTACCGAGGAGGGCGCTTCCAGAAAGCCGGTCGGGTGCTCGAAGTGAAAATCCTTCCAGTTATGTGACTGCCACTCGGGTTCTTTCCAGGTGGTCAGCTCACTCAGGTGCGCGGTGAAGTTGCAGGAGGTGTGCATGATCTTGCCCGGCCGTGGCACCGGTGCGGCAAGCACGATTTCATCCGGCCCCCAGGCATAGCGATCGCCGCCGGGCCCGCGCAGCTTGCTTAGCCCGCCCGGATCCAGTTTCGCATCCAGCTGTTTCAGGGCGGCGCGCGCCGCATGCATGCCAGTGTCGCCGAGCTGCAGGAAGGCGAGCATGTCGGCCGGCAGCTGCCCGCCGGTCAGTGCATGCAGATCGATGTAGCAGTGGCTGACAAAGGCGCCGATCGTCTTGCGCCCGCCATTGGCGATTTTGAAACTTGCCAGTTGCATGGTCAGGCTCCCGGCTTCAGCTTGGCCAGTACCTGCTCACCGAACAGCCGGATCGTTTCCAGGTTGTCGGCTTCACTCGCACCGACGACTTCGAGCAGCGGCAGGTTGAGGCCCGCGTCTACCAGCTCCTGGGTGATTTCCAGGCACTCTTCCGGCGTGCCGGAGATGCAGGTGAAGGCGCGTTGCATGGCGTCGGTCACCAGGTGGGTGACGCGGTCTTCGGTGCCGTCGGCGATGGCCTTGCGGAACGGCGCCCAGGTGCTGTCCGGCAGGCCGGAGGTGCTGAGGATCACATCGTTCTTGATGTTGCGCAGTTTGTTGATGATGTAGGTGCCGGTGTAGCTGCGGGTCGCATCCTTGGCCTTCTTGCCGTCTTTGGAGCAGGCCGCGAGGATCACGCCACCGACCGGGAAACCGGCGGCCAGCTTGCGATTGGCAGCGGCTGCGCCGGCCTGGCAGTTCTTGCGTGCATAGCGTGTGAAGCCGGGTGAGGTCAGTCCCGGCAGCAGCAGGCCATCGGAGATTTCGCCGGCCAGTTTCTGCATCAGCGGTCCGGTCGCGCCGATATACACGGGAATCTCGGTGCGCAGGCCACGGCCTTTGCGGTCCACGGCCGGCATGTCGCACTTGAACAGGTCGCCGTCGTAGGCAAAAGCCTTGCCGCTGGTGATGCCGCGGATCATCTCGGTGCACTCGCGGTGGGTCCTGACCGGCGAGAACTTCTTCATGTCGAGGTCGAGGTATTCGGTGCCGACCTTGCCGGCGCCGAGGCCCATGATGAAGCGTCCGCCGGACAGATCGTCGATGCCCACGCACTCGGAGGCCTGTACGGTCGGGTGACGCATGTACGGTGAGGTGATGCCGAGGCCGATCGGGATCTTTTTCGTGGCCATGGTCGCCGCCGCCAGCGTCGCGAAGCAGCCGCGCGCCTCGTGGCCGTACTTGCGGAACCAGTGATAGGCCTCGGCGATCCAGAAACCGCCGTTGTAACCGGAGGCTTCGGTCTGTGCCGCGTACTTCTGGATCGACGACATCGGCTCGTAGGACTTGAAGATCACACCGACCTTCGGCTGTTTGTTGCTCATCGTTCTGCTCCTGGGGTTCTGCTTTGATCGGGGGGCTTACAAATCCGCTTCGCCGCCCGTGTAGTACCTGACCGGCACACCGGACAGCGGCTCGCCGCCATCCTTGCCGACCCTGAAAGTTTCCTGGAAATACAGGCAGGCGCTGCGGTCTTCGGTCATGACGTGCGGGTGCATCGAGCACACCATGTTTTCCACCAGCGCGAATTCGGCGCCTTCGCCAATTCGCGGGTGCTCGATCATGGTCATGCCGATCGAGTGGCCGCAGACATGGCCGAGCCGCCAGCCCTTGCCTTCGAAGGGCCTGATGCACTTGCGATGCACGTCTTCTGCGGAGGCGCCGACCTTCATGTGGGTTTTCGCCAGCTCGTGGAACTCGGCATAGGCATCGAGCAGCTGACGGGTGATGTCGCTGACGCCTTTGGGCGCCAGCAGCCGTGAGAACTCGACCCAGTGACCACCTTCACCGGAAACCTCGAGGCCATACATCAGCGCATCGGTGTCGGCCACGCGGCGGCGGGGGTCGGCAAAGACCATCTGCGGGCGCAGGCTGCCGTTCGGCCCGATCAGCACCATGTCCATGGTGTTGCGCGCCGTGCCGCGGCTCACAAAGGTCTGTTCGGCCACACCCATCAGCTCGGCTTCGGTCTTGCCGGCCTTGTAGGCCTGGATGACAGCCAGCACGCCGGCCTTGTTGATCGCCATGGAGTCGCGCACCGAGGCCAGCTCTTCCTCGCTCTTTTGCGCCCGCGAATGGTCGAAGGCCACGTCGAAATCGACGAGTTCGAGGCGCGCCTCCAGCAAGGCGCGGTAGTCGCGCACCGACATGATGTACTCGAGTCCGTAGACACCGACGCGCTTCCAGCCCTGCTCGCGGCAATGTGCGGCCAGCCATTCACCGCAGTGGGGCGGCTTGGCGGCCTGCTTCACGAAGGACTGGCTGTGATCGCCGACCCAGGTGGCTTCGCGCGGTGTGACGAAGATCGGATCGCCTTTCATCGGCACCACCACGTAGGCATAGCGGTGCAGGATGTGGAAGCCGCACATGTAGCGCACGGCGCCCTCGAAACCGGAGTATTCGCTGCCGCTGACGATCAGTGCATCGAGGCCGGCAGCGGCCATCGCCTTGCGCGTATTCGCGTAGCGACGGGCGATCTCGGCCGGGCTGGGCTGAAACGGATTCTGTGTGCTCATCAACGCGGCTCCTTGCCGTTCAGTCCTTGCGGGTCCATGAATGTTCCATGCCCTCGATCAGCGCCCAGATGGCGCGGTTCAACGGTGTCGGCACGCCGGTCTGCTCGCCGAACCGCACGATGCCGCCGTTCAGTGCTGCGATTTCAGTGCGCCGGTGTGCGAGCGCATCCTGCAGCATGCTGGCTTTGTGGAGGTAGGCGACTTCCCGGGCATGGTCGATGAGTTTCTCGGGATCACTGTCCGGCGTGATGCCGAGCGCTTTCGCGACGGCCACGCCCTCGGCGGCCAGGCCGGAGATGAGTTCGCGCACGCGCTGCTGGTCACAGGCCACACCGTGCGGCAGTCCGGTGAGCGCGCCGATGGGATTGGTCGCGGCATTGAAGATCAGCTTGGTCCACTGCGCACCCCGCGCGTCTTCCATGGCCAGGGTTTCCATCCCTGACTTCGTGAGCTGCGCGGCAAGTGAATTGACCTCCGCCATGCTGGCCGGCTTCGGCTCGAAGGGCCCGATCCAGGTCTTGCCGCCGGTGTCCTGCTGCACGTGGCCCGGTTCGATGATGCGGCCGGCCGGGAAAGTGGTGCCGCGCATAACGCGCGGTGCGTATTCGGCAATGATCTCCTCGTTGCCGACGCCGTTCTGCACCGAGCAGACGGCCCCGTTGCGAAAAATCGCTGCGGTGGCTTCCATCGCCGGGCGGGTATGCAGTGACTTTGTCGCCACGATGCCGAAATCACAGGGCGGAATGGCAGCAGGATCGCTGCTTGCCTTCGGTCGCGAGTGGAGCGTGCTCTTCCCCGACAGCCGCAGGCCGCCGGCATTGATCGCATCGACATGCGCCTGGTCGAGGTCATAGGCCCAGACCTCGACATCGGCCAGTGTGGCGAGATGCGCTGCGAACAGGCTGCCGATGGCGCCGCAGCCGACGATACAGACTTTCATGCCAGACTCCCGTGTGCAATTTCAGTTGCTGGCTTCCGTTGCCAGCTTGATTCCCGCGCCTTGACCAGCCGGTACAGTGTCTCGTGTATCGGCGCCGCGATCCCCAGCCGCTGTGCTTCACGCACTACAGCGCCGGTCAGCCAGTCCACCTCTGTAGCCCGCCGGGCGCGGACGTCTTCGAGCATGGAGAAGACGTGGGCGTATTCATCGTCGCCGGTCTGGCCATGGCTGACCGCCTCGACGTTCATCGCCCAGGGGTCGCGATACAGCTCGATGCCAAGGGCGCTGGCGACCTGCCGGCCTTCGGCCATCATGGCGTGGACCAGGTGACCGAGATCAGTGGGGCTTTCGCGTTTCGCAAAAGCCTGTACATGCGGCAGGTCGGTAAGTGCACCGATGCTGTTCACGCAGGAGTTGAACAGCAGCTTCGACCATTGCGCCGGAAGCAGGTCCGGAAAGGCCTTGGCCTTGAGACCCGAGCGCTCGATCAGCGCGGCGATCTGCTGCACGTCCGCGTAGCTCGCTTTGCCGCCGGCCCACGGACCCATCCAGGTTGCGGTATCGAGTTCATATTCCACCTCGGTATCCGAATGCCGGACGCCGCTCATGAAAGTCACGGCCGAGACGACCGGCCAGCTGCCATGGCGGGCCACCACAGCCTCGCAGCCGAGACCGTTCTGAACGGTCATCACCGTTGCGGACGGAAAATGGCCGGCGATCAGCTTCGCACTGGCTTCCACCGCCGTTGCCTTGGTGGCGATGATGAGCAGATCGACATCGCCCAGCGCAGCCGGATCCGTCGTCGCGCGGATGTTCGCGTGCAGCGCAGACTTGCCGCGCACCTTCAGGCCGCGTGCATTCAGCAGCGCAGCATGTTCCTCGCGTCGCGTCAGTACCTTCATCTGCGCGACGGTTCCCAGGTGACCGGCAAACAGACTGCCGATGGCGCCGGCGCCGACTACACAGACCGACTGGATTTCCTGCATGTTCAACGTCCAGATTGGGCCGGAACGCAGCCAGAAACAGCACGGACTGGGGGGCCACGGTTCAAGGAATGTAGCCCAACGTGCCCTGGCTGGCTCGGCGCTTCGAGCAGCTGGCTTGGCAGAAGCGGCGCGCCCGGATGCATTGCGGAAACGGGCCTCTGTGCTGCGGCTCAGGGATAGTCGGTCGGGAAGCTGGTGCTATGATCCGGCCATGTATGACGCTCCGGCCGCTGGCCGGATTGGCCCACCGTCGGTTGATAAACGAGGGTTAGCAATGGCCGCCACCCCAGACGCAGTACACAACTCGATCAAGCCCGGCCGCTGGGTGCGATCCACCTGCAAGATGTGCTTGCACTCCTGTACCAATATCATCCATGTCACCGACGATGGTGTCATCAACAAGGTGGAGGGCGATCCCACCAATCCGTCCAACCGCGGCAAGCTCTGCCCCAAGGGCAATTCCGCGATCATGCGGCACTATGATCCCAACCGCTTCACGCAGCCGCTGAAACGCACCAATCCGGAAAAGGGCCCGAACATCGACCCGAAGTGGGTGCCGATCAGCTGGGATGAAGCCCTGACGCTGGTGGCTGACAAGCTCAAGGACTGTCTGCAGACCGACCCGCGCCGCATCATCCCGTCGCTGGAAGATTTCCAGAAGATGAATATCTGGGTCTGGCCGCTGGCCTTCGGTAATTTCAATTTCTTCCAGTCCGGCGGCACGATGTGTGGCGGCGCCTATCACCCGATCAACGGCTATGTGCATTCGGCGTTTGCGGCAGCCAACGATGCCAAGTACTGCAATTACTGGCTGAATGACGGCACCGGCGACGGCTTCTCGTCGCATCTGCATGCGGCGGCGCAATCAGCCTGGGTGGCCGATGCGCGCGTGAAGCGCGGCATGCGCTGTGTGACCGTCGAGCCGCGTTTCTCGATTTCTGCCGCGAAGTCCGAAGAGTGGGTGCCGATCCGTCCGGCCACCGACCGGCAGTTTGCCCTGAGCATGTGCCATGTGATGGTCAACGAGGGCCTGTGCGACTACAAGTCGCTGTGCAAGGACACCAACGCGCCCTATCTGGTCGGTGATGACGGCTATTTCATCCGCAATGCCGAAGGCAAGATCTACGTCTGGGACAGCGCGGACAATCGCGCCAAGCTCTGGGACGATCCGACCATCGGTGAGTTCGCTCTCGAGGGCGCGTGGACCGTCGAGGGCAAGGCCTGCAAGCCCGCCTTCCAGCGCTTCAAGGACATTCTCGCCGACTGCTCACCGGAAGCGATGGAGAAGGTCACGACCATCCCGCCCGCTACCGTGCGGCGGATTGCGAAAGAGATGTATGACGCTGCCGGCATTGCCGCCGACACGACGATCGAGATCGACGGTCGCGTGATGCCGCTGCGTCCTGCCGCTTACAACTACTACCGTGGCGCACAGGGCCACAAGCTCGGCTTCCAGACCAATCATGCCTTCAAGATGGTGAACTTCCTGCTCGGCTGCATCGATGCGCCGGGCGGACATATAGGTGTGACGCTGGATGACCAGTGGGTCGATCACAGCCATATCGAGCCCGGCGAGAACGGCATGATCAAGCCTAATCCGCATCAGCTCGGGCCGGTGCCACCGTTTGCGTATCCGCCGCAGACCTTTCACCTGATGGATTACTTTCCGGTCGGTGTGCATCCGCCGCACCTGAATCTGGAAGTGTTCCTCAACCCGGAGAAGTATGGTCTCGAGTTCCGTCCCGACACCATGATCGTCTGCCACTCGAATCCGATCTGGGCCATGCAGGGTCCGCGCGAGAAGTGGTTCGAATTCATGAGAAGCATGAAATTCATCGCCGTGTCAGACCTGATTCCCACCGAGACGACGCAGTGGGCCGATGTGATCCTCCCGTCCAACGACGTATTCGAAACATGGAACATGACCATGATCGAGCCGCCGCACACCGAAGGCATGTGCATGCGGCAGCCGGCTGTGGAGCCGCTCTACGACACGAAGAGCGAGGAGGAGATCTTCTCCGAGCTGGCAGAGCGTATCGGTGTACTCGACAGCTACAACGAAGTGCTGAACTTCGCCCTCGGCTTCGTGCAGAAGCCCGAACTGAAGCTCGAGCCGGGCATCAAGTACACCGACAAGGAGATCGCCCGCCGCAAGGGCCTGCTCTGGAACGACAAGGATCTGGACTGGTACGTTGAGCACGGTCACGCGGTGACGGAGCGGCGCCTCGACAAGTGGTACCGGCCCTGGGAGGGCATGCGTCTGCATTTCTATATCGAGGACATGGTGAAGGTGCGCGACGACCTCAGGGCGAAGATGGATGCCGCCAACGTGCCATTCCGCGACGAATGGGCCTGGGAGGATTATCAGCCGTTGCCGACAGCCCGGCTCGACCCGGTGCACAACGAGCCTGCGGAGTACGATCTCTACGGCATATTCTTCAAGGATATCCAGCTCAACTTCGGCGAGAGTCTGAGCAACCCGTGGATCCAGGACATCGTGTACCGGGATCCGGTGCACATCGCGCTCATGCTGAACCCGGCGACGGCAGAAAAGCAGGGCCTGAAAGCGCTGGATATCGTCAAGGTCGAGTCGCCCTACGGCAAGATCTTTGGCCGTATCGGCATCTCCGAAGGCTGGCACCCCGATACCCTCGGTGTTTCCAATTCACTGTCGCGGGCCAAGACCCAGTCGAAAGGGATCAAGCATGCGGGCGGGCACTTCAACGATCTGCTGCCCTATGACCTCAAGAATACCGATGGTGTAACCGGCCAGCCGGAAACGGTCTGCAAGGTCAAAATCACCAAACTGCAGGAGTGGCCCGACCATTTGAAGAAGGGTGGCTCGGTCTATGACCTCGTGGATGAGATCGCCAAGCCAGGCAAAGGGAGGAAACACTGATGGCACGCTATGGCATGGTGTTCGACCTCAAGCGCTGCATCGGTTGCAACGCCTGTGTGATCGGCTGCAAGCAGGAAAACTCGCTGCCCGATGGTGTGTTTTTCACGCGCACCCTCAGTGAGGAATACGGGGTGTATCCGGCCGTCAACCGCGTGTACATTCCGACGCTCTGCAATCACTGCGAAGATGCGCCCTGCGAGAAGGTTTGCCCCAGCGGTGCAACCTACACGCGGCCGGACGGCATCGTCATGGTCGATCCTGACAAATGTATCGGTTGCGGTTCCTGTGCAGTTGCCTGTCCCTACGACCAGCGCAGCGAGATGAAGGCCGAGGCTTTCAAGGACGGGCTGTTTGGTACGGGCGAGATCACCCCTTTCGAAAAGCAGGGCTATCCGCGCTATACGCCGGGTATGGTCACCAAGTGCGATTTCTGCAGCGGGCGGGTTGATGCCGGCCTCGATCCGGCCTGTGTCGTGACCTGTCCAACCGACGCGCGGATCTTCGGCGACCTTGACGATCCGAACAGCAAGCCGAGCAAGCTGATCCGCGAACGCGGCGGGCGGCCGCCGCTGCCCGAAAAAAATACCAGGCCCAAGGTGTATTACATCGATTGAGGACGGGAGCAGAGGGGAAACAACATGGCTGTAAAAGACCTGCCCATCGTCGGTGACAGTTTCAAGCTCGGTTACCGCCTGCAGCGCTACTGGGACACCCCCATGGCCAGTGCCTTCTTCTTTGGCGAGCTGGGTGCCGGGTTGTTTTTCGTCTCGCTGTTGCTGGAATCGGCGCAGGGGATGATGGCGGGCCTGCTGATTACCGGGCTGCTCAAGACCTACTTTCATCTCTCGCATATGGGCGTGCCGACAAAGTCCTGGCGGGCCATCCTGCGCCCGGACCGTTCGTGGATCAGCCGCGGCCTGATCGGCATCGTCTGTTTCATCGGTTTCGGCGGCCTGCACCTGCTTAATGTCATGGGCTATATCCCCGGCTTCGGTGGTCTGCTCAAGCTGCTGGCGGGCGCTGCGGCGCTGGTGGTGATGACCTATCAGGGCTTTGCCATGTCGCATTCCACGGCGATTTCACTGTGGAACAGCGGCCTCATACCAGTATCGAGCCTCACCTATTCAGCCACCGCCGGTGTGATGGTGCTGCTGGCTTCCGTGCCTGAATCCGCGCAGTTCCTGATACCGGTGGCCCTGATCCTGCACCTGGTTGTTGCTGCTGTGTTGCTGAGCCTGCTGCATGCCGCCCGGCATGGTTCGCCGGGCGCACGCAAATCGGCGGAGCTGCTCACCCGTACGCTCTATGCAAAATGGTTCTTCGTACTGGTCTGTGGCGCAGGCGTGCTGCTCCCGGTCCTGCTGCTCTGGTTTGCGGGCAATGTACCGCTGATGGCCATGATCGCGGCAACCGGTACGCTGGCCGGTTACTACACGTTCCGTCTGCTGATATTCAAGGCCGGGGTATTCGAGCCGATCATGAGTTTTCGTCCCTGATCCTGAACCTGGCGATCCGATGACGCAAAAGCCCGCTCCGCCCGTCCAGCACGGTGTTCGGCTGGTGCCCGCGTATTTTCTGCCAGGCGCGGGCCAGCCGCCGGTACGCGAGGACTGCCAGGTCGTCGAAGAGGACATGCTGACTATCGACGTCGAGGGTGTGGGCTGGTTCACGCTGATGTGGACGCCGACAGCCTCGCTGCACGAGGTTTTGGGTTTCAGCCGCGATCATGGCGTGCTGGCCGCGACGGACGACCCGGAAGTACTGTCCCTGACCGCCGGCTTTCTGTTTACCGAAGGTCTGATCCGCAGCCTCGCCGATCTGCGCCGTATGGAAGTCTGCAGTAGTGATTCAGGCATCGTCCGCGTGCAGCTCGTCGCTCCTGAGGAGGTTAATCCGCGGCGCCGGAACGTCACCATCGGGAGTTCCTGCGGTGTGTGTGGCGGCCGCGAAGCCGTCGACAACCTGGTTGCCGGACTGGTGGCCGTACCGGATACAGCACGGCTGCGCAGCGCGCAGTTCGACGAGCTGATGTCGGCGATGCGCAAGCTGCAGACGGTCTTCACGCAGACCGGTGGCGCGCACGCCGCAGCGGTCTTTGACCGCAACGCGCAGATCATCGCCGTGGCAGAAGATCTCGGTCGCCACAATGCGCTCGACAAGGTGATCGGCAAGTGTCTGCTGAAGGGCGTGGATCTGTCCGGCTGTGGCGTGCTGCTCTCCAGCCGCCTCAGTCTCGAGATGATCACCAAGGCCATTCGCGCCGGCTTCGAGTTCATCGCGGCAGTGTCTGCGCCGACCTCGCTTGCCATCGAAATTGCAGAACGCTTCGGCGTGACGCTGGCCGGCTTCGTGCGCGGTGGGCGGGTGACGATCTACTCGCAGCCGCAGCGTGTTGCGGAGCTGACGACTCTGCCGTAGGAGCGGCTTCAGCCGCGATTTATTCTTGCAGGAAGAATCGCGGCTGAAGCCGCTCCTACGGCAGGTGGTGCTTTCAGCGGTATGCGACACCGCTGATGACCGGCACGATCACCGGCGGCATCTTCTGTGAACTGAAGCGTTCCATTTCTACGCGTTCAAAGCCAGCCGCCTCCAGCAGCGCGGCGGTTTCGCGATTCGTGTGACAGCCTTCGAAAAGCCAGCGCCATGGGCGCATCAACAGATCCTGTACACGTCTCAGGCCGCTGCCCCGTGGCGCCGCAACGTGTTCCAGAAAGAAGAACTTGCCACCGGGCTTCAGCACCCGCCGCACTTCGCGGAGGATCTGGCCGGGGTCTTCGACAGTACACAGCACCAGGGTGCAGACCACGGCATCGACGGACTCCCCGGGCAGATCAAGCTGCTCTGCGCTGACGGGGCGGAGTTCGCAGTTGAGACTGTGCTTCCGGGCAGCCTGATGCAGACGCTCATGCATCCAGGGGTTTGGCTCATAGACGATCAGCTGCACGCCCGGCGGGTAGTAGCGGAAGTTCACGCCGTTGCCTGCGCCGATCTCGACCACCGTACCGTTCAGCGCGCCGATGTGCTGCTGCTTCCGCTCGCCCATTTCCTCGTGAAAATCGTCTTCATATTTTGCCAGCAGCCAGGAATTGAAGCGGCCGCGAACCGGGTTGGCGTGTGCGTGCTTGTCGGTCATGGCCGTTCTCCTGCGGACAGATATCGCGCCTGAAGGCGCTCCTACCGGTACCATCGTAGGAGCGGCTTCAGCCGCGATGGATGGCCGGAAGAATCGCGCCTGAAGGCGCTCCTACGATGGTAGCCTGAGGGCGCTCCTACGAAAAAAAGGGCCCGTGACCGGATGATCACGGGCCCTGGCCGTTACGAGGTCTAACGTCCCGTCGAGCGCATCTTCTGTACGGTGAAGAGGGACGGCGGGTTTTCCTGCGGATTCACGTGTGACTTGAACTGCAGCGTGGTGCAATGCATGGCCTGCTCGTCGAAGAACAGTGCGCAGTCATCTATCGCGACACCAACGCCCTTGTTCTTGGCCAGGTGGAAGTCAGAGTGCGACTTGCAGATCGGGAAGTACTTCCACGGGGCGCCCTTGCGGTCGTATTGCGTCACGATCGGCAGCGTCGCGCTCTCCGAATCCATGTAGATCACGCGCTTGCTGAGCGGATGGTTTGGATCCTTCGGGTTGCCCTCGATGATGTAGGACTTGCGCAGCTGCCAGGTGACCTGCGGGAAGCAGTTGCCTTGCCCGCCGAACTTGACGAAGCGGAAGCCGTCGGAATCGCCCTTCGGCTCAGTGTCCAGATCCGGCAGCTCGTTGTGCTTCTCGTAGGGCATCAGCACGTTCTGGGTGCCTTTGTAGGTCCACTTGTAGTCGTCGAGACGACCGTTATAGCCCTCGAAGTCCTCGATCATCGCGTCGGTGCCGAGGAAGGCATCAGTGATCTGACCGACAGCCAGACGCCGCACCCGGCGCTGGAAGCCCAGATACAGCCAGCCGTCGTCGCGCTGCAGGTCGTTCTCGTAGCGCCAGATCAGCAGCTGGGTATTGGCCAGGTCGAAGGGCTCAAGCACGTTGGCGGAAATCGAGCGGAAAATCTGCCCGGGATTCGGTGTGATATCGGGCTTCGGGTCGAAGATCGTGCGGTGTTTCCAGTTCAGGAAGTGCCAGTCGAAGCGCAGCTGACGCTCGCTCTGACCGGTTTTCGTATTGCGGAAGGTCCACCAGAAAGGATTGATGGTCTCGCTGTCGCCGGCGTTTATCGAACGCTGGAAATTCCACATCAGCTTCAGACCCGCCTGCGGATCCTTGGCGTCAGGCTCCTGGGGGAAGGGGCGCCCTGCATCGAAGTTCTGCAGCGTGCCATCGGGCGCCAGCTTGACCTTGTCGGCGCCCTTGCGGGTTGCCTCTATATAGTTCGGGTGTTGTGGCAGGGAGAAAGTGGGCGTCGTCGGGATCTCCAGCCACCCCTTTTTCACGTAGCGGAAGGTGAAGGGGTCGAGAATGCCTTCGAGCGCATCCACGTTTTTGGCGGTGATGCGCATCCCGGGTTGATAGCCCGCTGCGGTGGGTGCCGTTTTCTCATACGGTGCAAACGCGTTCTTGATGACCGCGTCAGACACTTCCGCATGCGCTGCGATGCCCGTCAGGCCGGCTACAGCGGCGCCAAGTATTACTAGCCTTTTCATTGTCACGAACCTCGCAATCAGAACTGGTAGCGGATGGTGAACTGGATCTCGTCCTCGTTCCGGGCTGTGCCGAGCGGCCCTGACCGGAATCGACCCAGCGGCTCGAAACCGGAGACGCCCAGGCTGCTGTATGCAGTCAGGCAGGGACTCGGGTCAGACGACAGGGCAATGGGTGGTGCACAGGTAGCCGGCGGGAACGGATTGGCGGAGCGGTTGTCGTCCGCCTCGACGGCACCCTTGTGATTGGCCCACTTCAGGTTCAGCCCCAGCTTGAATACCCAGCTGTTGTCGGGCTTGTATTCAATTGAGGGAGCAATCGCACCGGCACCAGCCCGCGTGTCGTAGGCGGTAATGATCTGCGGGGTGAGCCGGTCGTTCATGTAGTTTCCCTGGATGAGCAGGGTCAGCAGCACGTTGTCTTCCCAGTCCTGAAAACCGATTCTCCCGGTATGCGCTCCAGCCGGAAGCGGGATGCCGGCCGAGTTCACCAGGTAGGACTCATAGTCCATCAGGTGCTGGTAGAACATCTGGGCGGAAATCAGGAAGGCACGATCCTTGTTCAGGAAGGGAATGAAGGTCGGCCGGTCGAAACCGATCACGCCGCGGAACACATCCGACTCCGAATACAGGTCCGGCTTGCTGGTGTCGGCGAACTCTTCATCGGTGGTGTATGAAGTTTCCACGCGAAACGAAGTGCGGGCACGTTCCCAGTACCAGTCGGCCGAGCCGCCGATCATGAGCAGGCGCGGGAATTCGACATCGAAAGCGATATCGTAGGGGTGTGGGACGCTTTCGACTGCCGGCGTGAATGGATCATCAGTGGGGATCCCGCCGCGCAGTGAGGGGAACTGCGAATAGAAGTACATGGCGTTGAGCGAGAAGCCGACGCCCTTGTAGACGCCCTCGATCCGTCCGCCAAACTCGCTGTGCTTGGGCTCCTTGACGTCGCGGATACCGATGGAGTTGCTGGGGAAATCGACGGTGACCCCGGTGGCCGGGAAGTTGCCCACGGTGCAGCCGTTCTCCCAGCAGTTTGCCAGTGCGCGGAACAGGTTGCCGGCGCCAAGGATCGCATAGGGTTCGCCACCCTGGCCCAGGTCGTGCGGGCGGAAGGATTCGATCTTGTAGATCAGCTGGTAGTTAAGGTCATCGAATATCTTTGTGGCGCCGAGACGGTACTCCACGTTCGCCATCCATTGCGGAATACGCGAATCTTCGAATTCCGCGTAGAGGTTTTCCCGCGAGAAGTCCATCGGGTTGACGATGTCCAGCACACGGAACAGGTCGGTGCGCCCCCACACGACCTGTTGCCGACCGAGACGGATGGCAACTTCATTGTCGCCACTGCCTACCGGGATACTTCCCGCCACCCACAACTCGCGGATGAAGTCGAGATCGTCGTTCAGCTCCTTGTAGCGCAGTTCGTTGCGGTCCTTGTCCATGTAGTCCTTGAGAGGGCCACAGCCGCGGCTGTCCGTGTCGCAGGGCCGTACCGGAGTGGCGAGCATCACGCCGCCGTCCTGATAGGAGTAGATGTCGGCTGCGGCAAAACGCAGTCCGTCGTTTGGATTGCTCGGTGAGTTGATCGTGCCGCCGGTGCCGGGCAGCGGTATGGCGCCGTCAGCACCGCTGCCATCCGGACCGAAGGTGCCCGCATAGACGAGGTTGGTCGGCGGGGTGAACGGCGGGCTACCCCCGTTTATATAGCTGAAAAAGGCGGGATTGCCCGGTGCCGAGTAGGTCAGCGGGCCGCCGGCACCGCGGCCGTATTCGTCGTCATTCAGGTCGTAAACAGCATCGTAGCTGAGCCGGAATGTGGCGCCGATTGACAGGTCGGAGAAGATGCCGCGTGGCTGAGCCTGTTTGAAGAGTTCGAGTTGTCCCTGTACCCGCTGCTTGGTCAGTCCGACTTCATCGCGCACGTTCGTCATATTTTCGAGGAAGCCGCGAACTTCCAGTGAGCCGTCTTCCGAATTCCATACAGCGTATGCCGGTGTGCTGAGTCCGATGCAGAGAATCACGCCCAGCGATATGCCTAAACGGCAGGCTGCAAGCGGAATGCGAATGAGTCTCATGGCGATTTCCCCCTGGAAGTTCACGGTAGTCCAAAAATGCGGAACAGTTGCACGGGGCCAAAAGCCGACCGGGTTGCCCCCCGGCTTCGTTACCAGCAGCCCGGACTATGTTCTGCCATGCGCCGGAAAGCCCGTCAATGGGAACTTGCCTGCAGCGTCCGGTTCGCATGTATCGCTGCCGAAAATGAACGAACGGATTGCCGGGTTTCGAACAGAATCATTCCACTTTTGCATCTGCCAACGCCCGTCATCCTGATCGATAATGGGGCCGATATAAGGGGGCCGCTTGAAAAATATTGCCGTTCGACTTGCGGTACTCGCGCTTGCTGCTGCCAGTCTGCTTGCAGCTTGCGAGTCACCGCTCAACCTCAAGGGTGTAGAGGCATCGGAGTCCCGGCCGATTCGTCGTGGTGATCTCTTCCAGCAGGCGGCGTCCAGCGACAAGGCCTTGCTGGTGGTCGGTAACCACGGCCTGGTGCTGCGCTCTGTGGACGCCGGCACGACGTGGAGCCGGCAGGAAGTACCCGGCTGGCCATCGTTGATCGGGATTGCGGCCTGTCCAGACGGAAAATTTGCGGCACTCGCAACTGAAGGCGAGGTGTTTGTTTCTGCTGATGACGGGCAGACCTGGGTGGCAAACCCGATCCAGACCGAGGAGTCGCCGCAGGGTATCAGCTGCGATCCGCAGAACCGTTTGTGGGTGGTTGGCAGCTTCACCACCATCATCGTCAGCGATGATGCGGGAAAGAACTGGGACGACCATTCCATCGGCGATGACACAATCCTGACCACGATCCAGTTCATCGATGCGGAGCACGCCCTGATCTTCGGCGAGTTCGGCTTCAACGTGCACAGCGCAGACGGCGGCGAAACCTGGACGGCGGGCGAACCGCTGCCGGACGAGTTTTATCCGCAGGATGCGTATTTCCGTGATCTGGATACGGGTTGGGTGGCCGGCCTCGCGGGCCAGATCCTGCATACCGCCGATGGCGGCAAGACCTGGGTGCTGCAGAACACGCAGACACTGGTGCCGATCTACAGCCTGGCCGGCATCGGTGCCGACATCTATGCGGCCGGCGGCGAAGGGACCTTGCTGAAGCTCAATGGCGACAGCTGGCAGCGCGTGGACTATGGGGAGCCGGTGCGGCTGTTCCTGCGCGTGATTCATGCGGCCGGCGACGACCGGCTGCTCATCGGCGGTGCCGCCGGTGCGCTGTATGCAGTGCCGAGGAGCTGAGATGAGCGAACCCCAGGGCTTTTTCCCGCGCTTTGGCAATGCGCTGTTCGATCACCGCAAGCTGGTGCTGCTGATCGTCATGCTGATCACGGCATGGTTTGCCTGGCATATTCCGGCCGTGCGCATGCTGTCGGATTTTGCCGACCTGCTGCCGCAACAGCATCCCTACATCAAGCTCCACAACAGCATCCGCGATACCTTCGGCGGTGCCAACATCATCACGATGGCGGTGGAAGTGGATGAAGGAACGGTGTTCACCAACGAGACGCTGTCGCGCATTCATCGCATCACGGAGGGCATGGACAAGCTCACCAGCATCAATCACAACCTGGTGACCAGCCTCACCCACCGCAATACGCGCAAGATCTCGCTGACACCGGACGGCAACATCCGTTCGATGACCTACTACGATCCGCAATATGGCGATTATTCGCCGGATGAGCTGGCCGGCATGCAACGGGATGTGGTGGCCAGTCCGCGCGTGTTCGGCCTGCTCGTCTCTCCCGATCTCAAGGCCGCGATCATCAAGGGCACACTCAATGAAGGTGCGCTCGACTACGGCAGGATCTTCGAAGAGCTGCAGGCGATCCGCCTCAAGGAAGGGGCACCTGGTGTTCGCATCTACGCCACCGGCAATCCGGTGCTGGTGGGCTGGGTGGATTCCTACAGTGCACAGATCCTGCAGATTTTTCTCTATACCGTGGTCATCGTGCTTGCGATCCTGATCGTCTATACGCGGCGGCTCTACGGCATCCTGCTGCCGCTGCTCGGCATGGCGCTGACCAGTATCTGGGGCGTCGGCTTCATGGGCGTGCTCGGCTACAACCTCGACCCGCTGATGCTGGTGGTGCCGTTCCTGATCTCGGCACGCGCCTTGTCACACGGCATTCAGAAAGTAGAGCGTTACTTTCTGGAGCTGGCGCGCACCGATGACAAGCAGCTTGCCGCCCGCAATACCTTCAATGCGCTGTTCCGTCCGGGCGCACTGGCCATCGTGGCCGATGCCGCCGCACTTTTCCTGATCGGTCTCGGCTCTGTACCGATCAATGACAAGATGGCTATTTATGCCTCGTTCTGGGCGGTGAGCATGGTCGTGACGGTGCTGGTGACCCTGCCGATGCTGCTGGCGATTCTGCCCAAGCCGAAGAACATCACGATCAAACGCACCTTCATTCGCGACGTATTTCCCCGGCTGGCACTGGTTGTCGGCACGCCGGCGCGTGCCAGAGCGGTGCTGTGGGCGACCCTGTGCATCGTGCTGGTTGCGACTGCGCTGAGTTTCAGGGTGCAGATCGGCGAGCCCGAGCCCGGTTCACCGCTGCTCTACCGTGATCACGATTTCAATGTTTCATCCAAGGCGATCAACGACAGGTTCCCCGGCTCGGAGGAGCTGTTCATCATTGCACGCACCGATGAGAAGGGCGGTCTCAAACGTCCTGAAGTGATCAAGGCCCTGGCCGATTTCCAGAATTACATGTTGCTGGATCCGACCATGGGTGGTGCCAAGGGGCTCAATAATCTGGTGATGCAGGTCAACCAGATGACGCGCAATGACGATCCGCGCTGGGCCGTGGTTCCGAACCGCGCCAGTGATGTCGGTGGTCTGATGTTCATGTACATGATGTCGGCGCCGGTTCCGGGTGCGCTGCTCGAGTATCTGGATACCGACGAGCAGCTTGCAAACATGGTCTTCTACTACAAGGACCATACCGGTGAGACCATCCGTCGTGCGATCCACATGGTCAAGGAATGGCGGGACAATGTCGGCAGCAAGGTGCCCGGCCTGCATATCGACCTTGCTGGGGGTCCGGTCGGCGTGACGGCGGCGATCAACGAGGAAGCTTTCGATACCAACGTCATCGTCGTGCCGGCCGTGCTGGTGCTGATCCTGATGTTCACTTTCTGGTTTTACGGATCGATTCATTCGGGCGTGATGATGCTGGTTTCCATGGGTTTTGCCACGACCCTGACCTATGCCTGCATGGGTCTGCTCGACATGGGACTGAACGTAAACACCGTGCCGATGATCGCGGTTGGTATCGGCCTGGGTGTGGACTATGCGATCTACATGATGGATCGCATCAAGGAAGAGATGCATGGTACGACTGACCTGCAGGAAGCGGTAAAGCGCGCAGTGAGCACGACCGGTGTCGCGATCGCATTTACGGCAACCACCCTGATTGGCGGCATCATCATGTGGGTGTTTATTTCCGAGCTGCGCTTCCAGGCAGACTCGGCACGCCTGTTGATCATCATGCTGGTCCTGAATGCCTGTTCCGCGATGTTCCTGGTGCCGGCATGGGTCGAGATCTTCAAGCCGAAGTTCATCATGGGGGCTGCGAAGGAACACTGACGCAACGGGGCGATCTCTGGCAGGAGGGGTATGTCCCGTGGGAGCGCCGTCAGGCGCGATACAGAAAAGTCTTGTTGCAGCTTGTCCGGAATGGGCCCAGCTGACCTGCATGCCCCGGTGATCCAATGCCTCCTGGGGTTGACATGCCGCTGGTATCGGGAGTAGCTATCAGACGGCAGATTCCGGCTCTTGCGGTGATTATGTCAACCAAGCGATCAGGAAGAGGGGATTCCAATGAAGAATCGCATCAGTCCCAACCTTGTTCTGGCTACCCTGGCTCTGGCGGTGACACTGGCGTCAGTTACCGTCAACGCAGCCATTATCGATACCGGTGTACCGGCCGGCCCAGCCCAAACCCTCTTAAGCAGTACCCAATGGCTGGCCGGAGAATTTACGCTGACTGAGGCAGTGGTGATTGACCGTGCCGAGATGTGGCTGATTCCTGCCTTCGATGCCGGATCGATTCCGACTACGGTTGCCTTCTATACCGATGGTGGAGACATTCCGGGCGTGGAAATAGGGTTCGGGAGTTTCGTTATGGACACCGATCCCGTTTACGGCTGGCGTGGTGTCAGTGGTCTTGCGCTTGCACTCGGCCCTGGAACCTACTGGGTTTCCTTTGAACCGCGGCAATGCGAGGCGCCATGCCTGCCCTACAACAGTCAAGCCAGCGCACTGATCAATGCGCCGAGTCCATTGGCCAATTACGCATTTTTTGAAGTAGTCAATGGCCAGTGGATGGGCTACGACTCAAATACCGTTGGCTATCGGTTGTCTGCCGTTCCGGCGCCGCCGGCAATCTGGCTCCTGGGTTCGGCACTGGCGCTGCTGGGCGCTGCCCGGCAGCGCTTCCGCCGCCCGTTCTAGAGCAAGTACTCCACGTCGAGAAAAGCCGTGTAGTCATCGTCGCTTGCCTGGTCCCTGAAGCTCGAATGGCTGGCATTGCCGCCCACGCCGATCTTCCAGCGGCCGAATATGCGCTGATATTTGCCCGACAGCATCAGCAGGTCTTCGGAGATTTCGGTGATCGTGTTGCCGTTCGCTTCGCCGGGGTAAGCGTCGCTGTTGTCGTTGTTCAGCTCGGCATAACGCAGCGACCACTGCCAGCTCGCATCGTTGTGCATCTGGGAAATCATGCCAAAGACCAGTGAGGTGGTGTCGTTGTCGTAGAGGTTTCCGATCGCACGCCCCTCGTAGCGCATGCCGGTCTTGTAGATGTGGTGCTCGTAATAGCAGTCGCCGATGCCCCGTGAGCGGTTGTCGCTGCAGTAGGCGAGACTGTCGGTGTATTCGATATACATCAGTACCGGCGTGCCCAGCACGGTGACCGTCGTATCGATGCCACCGGAGGGCCGGGCCTTGGTCCAGAATTTGGTGCTGCTTTCGCTGCCGTCCTCGGCGAAGGACTGATAGTAGAGGCCGAAGTCATGGCCGGCGACCGGCAGGGACAGCCGGAGGTCGTAGCCGGCCTGCTGGTTACCGGGTTCTTCGCTGCCGTCAACGCCGCAGTCCAGCCCTGCGTTGCCGCAGTTATCGCGGCCAGTCAGCACATCCCAGAATGTATCGAAGCCACTCGGCCGGCCATCGCCCGCCCATTGCGCCAGCCGGGTGACGCCGACCTCCAGGCGCGGATGCGGTTTGAAATTGAGCCGGAATCCCCACAGCAGCGTATTTTCGATGGTGCGGTTGGTGCCCATGTCGGCCATGAAGGTGGTGACCGTCCAGGGGATCTGGTAATCGTCCGTAAATGGCAGCCTGAAAGGATGGGAGTCACGCCGCGTCAGTGCCAGTGCCGGCATGGGCCGCGCGTTGCTGCTCAGGGCCAGATTGGTGTCCCAGCCTGGCGCCCACCAGCGATCCTGGAGTCCGGCCGATATGACCCAGTTACCGAGTGTCCCGGCCAGATAGCTCTCGTCCAGACGGTATTGCTCGTCGTCATCCGGGTCAGCCACCCGGCTCGGCTGCAGTTTGAGCGCCCACCGGTCGCCCATCGTGCTGTAGCTGAGAGCCACCGTGTTCTTGTCCCGATATTCATCACCGAAGCCGGCGAAGCGGTTGTCATCGTTGGCCACGGTGATGCCGGCCGACGCGATGCTCTGCTTCGAAAAGTTGAGGTGGCGCATCACGTCCTGCCAGGCATTGAGCGCCGGCTCGTCGAGCTGGCTGGCATCGACCGCGTGCAGGTCCGTCTCGATAGCCGCCCACATCAGCGGCCAGGTGCTGACCGGTGCCTTGATCAGCCCCCGGTCGGCGAGATACCGGATTTCAGTGCGGAGCGCGAGGTTCGAGGTGTCGATCCACGGCTCGGCGCGGGCAGTCGTGGTACTGCCGAGCAGGGCGAGGCTGAGCAGAAAGGTCTCCGTGCGAAATCTGGTCATGCAGGCAGCTTCTCTTGTAAAACCTCATCAAGTTTCCGTGGCTCGGCAATCCAGGACCGCACAGTCTGCAGATACAGGGCATCGCTTTCGCTTTCAGCGCACAGCCGGATCCGCCGACAATAGCGTTCGAAGCCCATGCCGGCGGTAGAGAATACCGAAACGACAGTCAGTGGTCCGGTATTTCCCGGCAGCATCGCCTCCAGCGGCACCTTGCCGGGAATCCGGATCACGCGGTCGCCGAGAAACGCATAGTCGGTGGCATCCTCGGCGGGATGATTCTTGAGAATCACCGGTCTGCCCCGCGCCTGAAGGTGGCTGACTATACGGTCATACACGCGCTGCTTGTCGGCAAGGCTGACGCCCGGAATGCGAAACGGCTGTGTGGCGACGATAACCTGCCGGGTATGTCGGGGAATTTCAGTGAGCCCGCTGAATATCCGGTCCATCATTGCACGCGCGGAGCCGTGCTCCAGGAAATCGATGCGCCGTCCCTTGTCGCGTATCCGTTCCGGCAGCCGCTCGGGGTTCAGGGCATATATGGCATCACAGGACGCTTCTTCGCCCAGAACCCGGCTGCGCGGTGGGAGACCACACAACAGCCGTCCCGGCCATTTCCACCACGGACAAAGCTGCAGGCGGTAGTTTGACTCGCCATCCTCGATCAGTGAAAACCGCGGGATCAGCAACCTGAGCAGGCGTGCCATTTTGTTGCGCTCGTTGAACAGCCACAGCCGCGGCGGTCGGTGACCGGCTCGCGCCGCGTTCAGTGCCGCGGACAGTTGTGGTGCGGAATCAGCCAGCAGGGCCCGCAGTGGTGTGCGCAGGATTTCCGGTGCCGGCCAGTTACGCATGGCCAGGAAGTAACACAGCTTGCCGCGGACACCGTTGTTGCCCATATGCTGGCGAACGCTGCCGCGGCTCATCTCGCGCACGACTATGTTTCCCGGCAGCGACGCGAGATCCCAGTCCGCCAGAGACGCGTGCTGATAGTCGGCAAAAAACAGGATATGGTGCGGTTCTTCCCCGTGCAGGTCGGCCCGCAGCAACGCAAACAGCAGATGCCGGACGGTCGAACAGACATAGATGTTCAGTTCGGGCTGCATGACGGGTTTCTGTACAGCGCTGAAGTCGCCGCCCATATTCGGCGGCTCCCGCATGCAAGTCCAGAGCTGGTAACGCACAATGCATTCCAGTGCGAGGCATGACCACCGGGAACCCCTGACCGTGTCGGACAGCAAAATCAGAATACTGGTGATCGCCGACTATCTCGGTCGCCGCAACATCAACCCGGTCCGGCCTGAGGCAGCACAGCTGGTCGGGGCGCAGGCATCCGGTGAAGTGGACATTACGGTGATGTGCAGCCCGGAGTCCATTCTGGTGGACTACTACCGCAAGCTCGGGCTCCGGGTCATACCGCACAAGATCCGCCGCAAGGTATCGCCGCAGTCCATCCGGTTCATCCGCAAGCTGGTCGGTGAGCAGGGCTTCCAGATCCTGCACCTGTTCAACAGCCGTGCGATCAGCAATGGGGTGCTGGCGGCCATCGGGCTGCCGGTAAAGGTGCTGGTTTACCGCGGCCAGCCGGGGAGTCTGCGACGCTACGATCCGGTCAGTTATCTGAATTGCCTCAACCCGCGCATCGACAGGATCATCTGCGTGTCGGAGGCGGTGAAGACCTATCTGGAAAAACAGATGTGGTGGGGTACCGACAAGCTGGTCACGGTGTACAAGGGACACGACCTCGCCTGGTACCAGCAGCCCCCGGCGGACCTCAGTGCGCTGCACCTGCCGGCCGGGGCTTTCAAGGTTGCCATGGTGGCCAATCTGCGCGCGCACAAGGGTCTGCATGTGTTGATTGCAGCCACACACTACCTGCCTGACGTCGCGCCGATCCATATCCTGCTGGTGGGGCCGAAGCCCGATGACCAGTCGGTGCTCGAGGCAATCGGCAAGGCCGCGCATCCCGAGCGGATTCATGTGCTCGGCTACCGTGATGATGCTCCCGAAGTGGCGGCGGCCAGCGACATCATCGTGTTGCCGACCACCAAACGCGAAGGTCTGGCACGGGCGGTCGTGGAAGCCATGGCCTATGGCCGGCCTGCCGTGATATCCAACAGTGGCGGCAATGCCGAACTGGTTGCCGATGGCGAGTCCGGTTTCGTTGTGCCGGTCAATGACCCACAGGCGTTGGCCGATGGCATCGCGAAACTCTGGGCAAATCCTGAAATGCGCGCGCGCTTCGGGGCGGCGGCGCGACAGCGCATCCGGGACATCTTCAACGTGGAGCAGGGTACGGAAAAGACCCTGCAGGTCTATCGGGAGCTTGCCGGCCGCTGAGTCGGGCTATCTGGTGGCTTTCCCGTCGCGGCTCTGCTCCAGGTACCACAGGCCTGCGTATTTGTTGAACGAGGCCTGCGCAAACATCACGGCCATCATCAGGCCCCGCTGGCCGTCGAGGAAGCCGAGCCTGAGCACGTAGATCAGGAAGAAAGTCCACACGGCCCTCACGATCGAAAACGGGATGCCATAGCTGCGGGTCTTCTGCGCGAAATACTTGCGGCTGGTTTCCCAGGCGTAGCTGCGGTTTTTTTCCAGCAGATGATCAAAACCCCTGAGCGAGTTGTGCATCAGGTAGCCCTTGCGGATCGTGCCGGTCTTCCCGTCGGTGACGATATGCCCGTGTACGACCACCGGCGTGATGTGGGCGCCTTCGCGCCTGAACAGGCGTTTGGGGGCGCGCGCGGAACGGCCATGCTTCAGCTGTTTGCCGAGAATCACGTTGCCCCACGGCAGCTTGAAGGCGGCCTCCTCGATCTGCGGTCTGGACAGGATGGTCCGGATCGAGGCTTTCATGTCGGCGTCCAGCCACTCGTCGGCATCGATGATCAGTACCCAGTCGCAGGTGGCCTTGTCGAGCGCGCGCTGTTTCTGGAAGCCGTCGCCTGGCCAGTCTTCGGTGACCCAGACCTTGTCGGTGTGCTCGCGGACGATGGCTATCGTGTCATCAGTGCTGCCGGAATCAAACACGATGATCTCGTCGGCGATGTGTTTCAGGGATTCGAGGCAGGGGCGGATGCGGTCCTGCTCGTTCATGCAGACGATGATGGCCGACAGTGAATGCATGGTGGCTCCCGTGCTTACCAGAATCTGTAGTAGTCGAGCTGACGGCGCATCTTAAGGTTGCGCAGCAGATTCAGCGGCTTCCTGTCCTGCCAGCCGCTGGCAAGGAGATGTTCGACGGCATCCATTATGCGGCCGGCACTTGCTCCGTCGCGCCAGGGTGTGACCGCCGGGCCATACGCGGCGATCGCGCGCCGCAGTTCTGCATCGGGCTGCAGTGCCCGGCCGATCGCGCCCTGCAATTGCCCGGGCTCCTGTATGTCGACCAGAAAGGGTCCCGGGTTGCGGTTGCGGTAGCTGACCACCGGTTTCCC
>CAUJHF010000014.1 GCA_963204745.1 Pseudomonadota bacterium | reverse complement strand
CTTCGTCGTCCTCAGCCTGTTTGCCCTGCTCGATACCGGGCATCCGCAGGCCGCTGTGACCACGACGCTGCTGGTGCTGGCGATCATCGGCATCGCCAATCTCTACAAGACCATGTCACTGGCAGCCGGCGGCGGTGCGGTGGCGCGATCGCTGGGCGGACTGCGGGTACAGGCTGACACCAGTGATCCCCTGCAACAGCGGCTGGTGCATGTGGTCGAGGAAATGGCGATCGCCTCCGGTGTGCCTGTACCGGCGGTCTATGTGCTCGAACAGGAGGAAGGCATCAATGCGTTTGCGGCCGGCCATACGCCGGCCAATGCCGCCATCGCCGTTACCCGCGGCGCGCTGCAGAACCTGAACCGTGCTGAACTGCAGGGCGTGATCGGCCACGAGTTCAGTCACATCCTTAACGGCGACATGCGGCTCAATATCCGCATCATGGGCATGCTCTTCGGGCTGCTGGTAATCGCCATCGTCGGACGTACCGTGTCGAGATATGCCCCGCGCCAAAGCCGCAACCGGCGCGGCAGCGGTGGTCTGCTGATTCTGGCGGGCATACTGGTGATGGCGCTTGGCTATATTGGTGTGTTCTTCGGCCGCCTGATCCAGGCGGCCGTCTGCCGCCAGCGCGAGCTGCTGGCCGATGCCTCGGCGGTGCAGTTCACGCGCGATACCACGGGGTTGCGCGACGCGCTGCGGAAGATCGGCAGCGTCCGTGGATCGCGCATACGCCACCCTGAAGCCGAGGAAGTCGCACACATGCTGTTTGCGCCGGGCATGACGCGCTGGTTTGCCACGCATCCGCCGCTGCTGGAACGCATACGCGCGCTGGACCCGACCTTCGACCCGGCGGCGTTTGACAATCTGCGGCTGGAGGTGAAGCCGCAACCGCTCGGTATCGTCGATGTGGTCAGCAATGACCGGCTGCCCCGCTCCTTCTACGACAGCACGATCGCGGCGCACCGGTCCATGCAGCTGGAGCCCGCCGCACTGCCCGGGCTGGTCGGCAATCCCGGCCTTCGTGAGGTAGCGCACGCGGCGACGCTGCGCGAGTCACTGGCTGACAAATTCGACGGCGATGGCGGTGACCATATCGCCAGGGCCACAGCACTGCTCTTTGCGCTGGTGCTGGACGCAGCACCAGCAGTGCGGAACAACCAGCTGCAGAAAATTCGTGCCAGCTTCGGTACCGGGCTCGAAGCACATGTCATCGGGCAGCGCGCGAGAATCGCCGGCTTGCGTAGCGGCCTGCATCTGGCCCTGCTGGGCGAGATCGTACCCGTGCTGCGGCAGTTACCGGCGACTGCGCGACGCCGGGTCCTCGACTGCCTGGGTGAGCTGTGTCGCATGGATGGCATGACCAGCGTCTTCGAGTATGCGGTGTGCGCCCTGGCCCGCAGCTATATCAGCGAGTCGCTCGAACCCCGTCGCATCGCACGGACGACAAGCATCACCGTTACGACCGCCGAACTGCAGATTCTGTTTTCCACCCTTGCGGTACATGGGCACATGCAGCCGGAAATTGCGCAGCAAGCCTACTCGGCGGGAATGGCACACCTCGGACTGGCGAGGATTCCGCCATTCAGTCCCGTTCCCGGCTGGAGCGGCGCACTCGACCGGGCGCTGCGCTGCCTGGATGGGCTGCCCTCCGCCGACAAGGCCCGTCTCGTCGAAGCGCTGGGCATCACGGTCGTGCATGACGGTCAACTCATCCGCACGGAGGCGGAACTGCTGCGCGCTATCTGCGCGGTGTTGCACTGTCCGCTGCCACCGCTGGTGGAGCAGAACTAGGTTCCGGTTCCGGTGCCGGTACCGCACGTCCGGCATCGCCAGACATGCGCAGGGCCAGTGCGGCAATCGGCGGACCGACCGTCTCGAATACGGCCACTGCCGACAGCACCAGCGCCGAAACCTCCGCGCCCAGCTCAGGCATCAGGCCACTGGTGGTCTGTGCGAGACCGATCGCGAGACCGGCCATCGGCACCAGCAGCAAACCCACCGCGATGGACTGACGGTGGCTATAGCCGAAGACCAGGCCGCAGCCATATATCGATGTGGTTTTTGCCAGCGTGCGGGCCAGCACGCAGGCCGCCGCTACCGGCGCATAGGTAACCATGTCATGCAAATGCAGGTTGGCGCCGGCAAAGACGAACAGGATGATGAAGAACACATCCCCGCCGCCGCCGAACCCTACCCGCGTCAGTCGCGACTCGCCCTGCAGCCAGCGGCAGGCAATGCCCAGGCTCAGGACAGCAAAGAGGCTGGAAACCTGCAAGGCCTGGGCCAGGCCGAGCGAGAGCATCACGCCGCCGACTACCAGCGCAAAACGGAGGTGCGTCTCCTTGCTGGTAGTCAGCAAGGCAATCCGCGTGATCACCCAGGCCGCTGCGATGCTGACGACAATGGCACCGATCATCTGGTAGACCGGCAGCAGCATCGCGGTCAGCAGCGACACCTCCGAATCAGCCAGCGCAAAGGGCAAGGTCAGCGAGAAGAGTACAAAAGCCAGCACGTTGTTCATCGCGACGAGGGACTCGGCCGCATCGACCGTCGGCCCTTTGGCGTGCAACTCATGCGCAACATGCATCAGCACTGCCGGTGATGACGAAACAGAGATGGCAGCGGCAAGCACGGCAACCACCGGCGGCGAGCCGATCCAGATCGCCAGCGCAAAGATCGCGATGAAAGTCAGACCGCTTTCTACCAGGCTGGTGACGATGAGGGCGCGGTTTTTCAGCACCAGCCACGGGTGCAGGGCTGCTCCCAGCTGAAACAGGATGAGTCCCAGCGCGATATCCACCAGGACGCGGGCACCGTTCAGCGCGTCCTGCGACAGGATGCCCAGGCCGGTCGGACCGATAATCAGCCCCAAAGTCATGAAGCCGGTAATGGTCGGCAACCAGCGGATGCGCGCCGCCAGCAGCCCGCCCAGCGTGCCAAAGGCCAGCAGGATGCCAAACACCAGCAACAGGTTCATCGAGGGCAGCGTCGGGGGCAGCACGCTGATCACACCGACGGCTTCGGCCTCCATCGGCGCTACCTCCCCAGCTCGCCTTCCGGCGGCATCTGCCGGAGCATCTCGGCGTAATAGCGCTCACAGTCGCTGAATGGCCTGAGATCAACCTCGTCGCGCTGTACTTTCAGCACATCCGGCTTGTCCCAGCTGCCCGATACCCGGTAGTAGGACTCGCCAAAGGAACTCAGCGACCGGCGGAAGATCTGCGAGATCAGCACAACGGCACCACCGATCACCGGTCCGCCGGCGACGGCACCCAGCGCGAGAACATCCGTGACGTGCGGGCGTACGACAGCGACCTGGTCGTAGGTCCGATTCGGAAAGTTGACCTGCCCGAGGATACCCATATCCGTTACCGGACCATCCAGCGCCATGTTGCAGGTAAAAGCCGTGCCGTTATCGAAGCGAAACTCGCCGCTCACCCGGTCGAAGGACAGCCCCTTGTCAGTGAGGTCCGAGAAATCCAGGCTCAGTCGTCGCGGCAGCGTAGCGATACTCAGCAGGCCGAGCAGGCGGCCGCCGCCACCCGGATTGACCGGCAGGATCTGCCCGTTCCTGAGGCTGATCACGACGCGCCCGCCGGCGACAGCCAGGAAATTCTCGCTGGGACCACCCGGCCAGAACAGATCGAGCGCGACGGATGCCTTTTCCCCCTCGATGACCGGATCGTAGCCGAGTGCGACCAGCGCCGGTTTGATTTTGCCCGACTCCAGTTTCAGATGGAGTTCGCTGCGTTGTTGTGTGACATCGTTATCCACGACCACCCATGTGGCATTACCGCTGATACCGAAGTGCTCCGCCTGCATGTCCAGTGGCTCAATCACCACACCATCGCCGCGCTGGGCAAGATCCGCCTTGAGATGGCCGAGCTTCATGTCGCCCAGGGCAAAATCGCCGATATCGGCCCGCACCGGCGGCAGTTCGCGCGGATCAGCGCGGCCCGTGCCGCTGGCCGGATCGGTCTCCTGCAACCAGAGGCGCTGCATGTCGAGCTTCAGCGGCTTATCGGCGGACAGCACATCAGGTATGGCGATCGAGCCTTCAGCATCGCGGCCGCGAACGCCGACTGTCCAGAGCTTGCCTGCGTGCGCTGCCTTGATGGAAACATCCCTGAACAACTGACCGAAGATCGATAAACGATCGACATCGACGAGGATCTGGCGAATCGGGCTGCTTCCGGGCTCAGTCACGGCAGCAGACCCGCGATCCGCCGCCGAAAACCAGTCCTCGAAGCGCAGACCACGGAAACTGCCGGTGATCTCGACGCCCGGCACGCCGGGCAGAGCGGCCAGCGGGCTGCCGCTGCGCAGATTTCCCCGCTCAAGCTGCCACGGCGTATCCGCTGGTGAGGAAAAGCGCAGTGCCCAGCTGATGCCGCGCCTGATACTTCCGCTTACGTCGATCTGGTCGCGCTCAGGAAACAGAACCGCTATCTGCAGCGGCTCCTTCGTGTCCGCAGTCTTTTGCAGTGGTGCGCCGAGCGTGCTGACCAGTCCGGCCAGGTCGGACTCGATGTCGATACGAAACGGCTGCTGGTCTTTTGCCTTCGGCACCAGCGCCCGGGCCGCCCAGTTCAGCGCACCATCGAGACGCTCAGCGTAGGGCAGTGAAAATGCAGCCGCCAGCTTGCCGGCCGGTGTGGCGCCACGCAGCTCCGCAACGTGACTCAGCTCAGGCTCATCCTTCCCGGCCGGCCGCAGGGTGATGGCAACCGGCTCGTTGAGAAACCGTCCGCCCAGCTTCTCTGCCGACAGACGCGTGTCATCGAGCCGGATCACGCCATTCAGATCGGTGAACCGGTAAGCGACGCCCTTGAGGCCGAGGCTGGCACCGCTGGCCTCAAAGTTTCCGGTCACATGAAAATCGGCGGGGCGGGCGATCGGCATGCTGAGTTGCACGGCGGTCCTCACCTTGCCGCGACCGCTCACGCTGTTGAGTGTCGGCCCGAGCGTCTGTGCAATCGGGCTCGCCCGCAGGAAAACAAGCACCTGCCCCAGCTGCATGTCATCGGCAGTCGTGACTTGCAGCTCGGGCTTGTGCATGAGGTCGACGACCCGCACCTGGGCATCACGAAAGGGCACGCCGGCAATGGTGCCAAGATTTTCCTGCGAGCTGAGACTGTTGTGATCGATCACCACTGTCGTACTGAGGTTTTCCAGCCGCGGCCAGCCGGGCGCGTAATCGAGCACGCCGTCTTCAACCGAGAACTCGACGCGGAACTGCCCGTCGCCCTCGTCGTAGGGAAAGGCACGCAAGGGTCCCCGCCAGATCAGCTCGCCCTTTGGCACCCGCCCGGTGATGATCGACTGGTCGAGCCACTTCACCAGCGGTTTGCTGAACAGCACGAGTGGCAGATGATTGACGACCGCTGGCGCCGACGACGCCACAACCCGCGCCTTGACATCGACATAGGGCGAACCGGAGGGCGGCAACGTGACCGACAGCCGGGTACGGGTATCGATCTCGGCATTGCTGATGCGCAGGTCATCCGTGTACAGCTGCAATCCGGCCGGGGCGAATTTCCAGGCGAAAATGCCTTCGGTACGTGTGGTGCGCAGATCAGCGCGGAACAGCCAGGGCAGGCGCAGCAGACCTTCCCCGGCATCGACTTCGATCTGCCCGCCGCGCTCGTTGGCCTGCAGCTTGCCGCTGACGCCGGCGAGCGCCCAGCCGGGCGCCGGCATGACCAGACCGATATCTTTCAGCGTCGCACGGGCCTGCCAGCTGGCGGGCTCACCCGGCAGGACTTCGGCCGTGAGATCGAAATCCTGCACTTCGCCGAGCAGTTTTTCCGGCAACGGGCCGCTGCGCAGACCGGATGAGGCTACGGAGCGAAACAGCGGCCAGATATCTGCCATGCGTATCGCCTCGGCGCGCGCCTTGTATTCACCGCCACCTGACGCCTGCAGGGCGTAACTGATTTCCGCGCTGCCCGCTTTCGAGGCCTTCTTGCCCCGCTGTGCCAGCAGGCGGTCCACATTGGCCTGCCAGCCGCTCGCCGATCGTTTCCAGCGCGCACTCAGTCCCAGCTGACGATAGCCCGTATCCTCGACGCCAGGCGCACTCTCGATCTGCGTTTCACCCAGCTCAAGATCCAGGTTCATCTGCCGCGGCACCAGACCGCTCATCAACAGCTCGATCTCCAGCTGACCGCGACCGGACTTGAGCGGCACCCACTGGTTGGTGAACAGCCGCAGGACGCGGCCGAGTTCGACGTCAGCAGCCACCAGACTGAATGACCACTCCGGTGCCCTGGCACCTTCCTCTGGTGCAGCCCCTGGCAGCAAAGCGGCGGGCAGCGTTCCCGCAAAATTGAAACTCCGGCCCAGCTCGTCGCGTCCCTCGAGCTCGCCGTCGAAACCGATGCTGTCGGGAGCCAGCCGGAGTTCGAGCCTCCTCGTCATCAGGCTCGCATCCGGCACCAGTCGTCCGGCATCGTGCAGCAGCACACCGATGTCGCGCAGGTCCAGATCAAGACGCGGCAGTTTCCGGCTGCGTGGCTGCCGAAGCAGATCTTCAAGCGGAACAGCGTTGACCAGCACCTTGCCGTCCGGCAGCCGCTCGATACGCACATCGGCCCGACGGACAGCGACCCGCCCGGGCAGCAGACGGCGCTCGGTAACCAGTTGCAGCAGGTTGATACCCACACTGAGTTCCGCGGCGTCGAGCACGGGCTGCCGGCCATCCCGGGTACGGATGTGTACATCAAGAAAACGGATCTCCGGACCATGCAGGGGCCAGCTCGCGCTCAGTTGCGCGAATTGCACATCGAAGCCGGTAGCCTCATTGGCAAAACGCCGTATGTCGTCCTGGTATTCAGGCGCCATCGGCAGCAGCAGTCGGGCGATGCCGACCAGCACGGCGAGCACGATGAGCCCGGCTGCAGCGGCCGTCGCCAGCCAGCCCAACCAACGACTGATGGTGCTGCGCTTCTTCAAGGCTGCACCGGCCTAAACGAGTACCACATCGAACTGGTCCGGCGCATACAGGCCTTCCGTCTGCAGACGGATCGACTTGCCGGTGCGTTCCTCGAGCTCGGCGATGCTGGCCGCCTCTTCATCCAGCAGCAGCTCGATCACATCCGGCTGTGCCAGCACGACGTATTCCTTGAAATTGAACTGGCCGTGCTGACGCAGGATCTCGCGAAAAATCTCGTAGCAAACCGTTTCCGCGGTTTTCACCTGGCCACGGCCATCGCAGGTAGGACACGGCTTGCACATCAGGCGTTCCAGGCTTTCGCGCGTGCGCTTGCGGGTCATCGCCACCAGGCCCAGCGGCGACTCGCTGGCGATCTGCGCGCGACCGTGGTCACCAGCCAGCGAGGCCACGAGCGCATCCATGACCTGACGACGATGCGCCGCCTCAAGCATGTCGATGAAGTCGATGATGATGATCCCGCCCAGATTGCGCAGCCGCAGCTGGCGCGCGATCGTCACCGAGGCTTCGAGATTGGTGCGGAAAATGGTTTCTTCCAGATTGCGGTGGCCAACATAGGCCCCCGTGTTGACGTCCACGGTGGTCAGCGCCTCGGTCTGGTCGATGATCAGATAACCGCCGGACTTGAGTTCCACCTTGCGCTCGAGCGCCTTGCGGATATCGTCCTCGACACCGAACAGGTCAAAGACCGGTCGTGGACCGGCATAGAGCTCGATGCGCGGTACCAGCTCCGGCATGAAGGTGCTGGCAAACTCGACCAGTTGCCCGCAGGCTTTCTGCGCGTCGATACGCACGTGCTCGGTCTGTGGTCCGGCACGATCGCGCAGCACGCGCATCGCCAGCGGCAGGTCTTCATGCACCAGAGCCGGCACGCTGGCCTGTTGCGCACGATTGGCGACCAGCTCCCATAGGCGGCGCAGGAACAGGAGATCGGCGCGCAGCGATTCGCCGTCCAGTCCTTCAGCGGCCGTGCGCACGATGCAGCCGCAAGTCGCACCGGAATCGGCAAGCACTTCAGTCATCACCGCCTTCAGGCGCGCCCGCTCGCTTTCTTCTTCTATACGGCCGGACACGCCCAGGCTGGTCTCGTTTGGCAACAGCACCAGATAGCGCGAAGGCAGGGTAATGAAGGTCGTGAGGCGCGCACCCTTGCTGCCCAGCTGGTCCTTCGCCACCTGCACCAGAACCGTATCGCCCTCGCGCAGCAACTGGCGGATGTTCAGTTCTTCGGCGACCGCCGGGGCGGCGCCGTTCAGTGGCTGTATGTCGGAAGCGTGCAGAAACCCGGTACGCGACAGGCCGATGTCGATGAAAGCCGCCTGCATGCCCGGCAGCACGCGCATCACCTTGCCCTTGTAGATGTTGCCAGTCAGCCCGCGGCGGGACGTGCGCTCGATAAAGATCTCCTGCAGCGCACCGTTCTCGACCACTGCGGCGCGGACCTCGCGAGCCGTTACGTTGATGAGGATCTCGTCACTCACCGCCAGCAGTCTCCTCAAGCAGCGGGCCGCTGAAGGTCTCGAGCAGACGGGCCGTTTCAAACAGCGGCAGGCCCATGACGCCGGAGTAGCTGCCCTTCAGCGCGGATATGAACAGCGCACCAAGACCCTGGATACCGTAACCACCAGCCTTGTCGGCCGGTTCGCCACTGCGCCAGTAGGCGGCAGCCTCATGTGCGTCGATCGTGCGGAAACTCACCTCACTCCGGCTCAGTTCGACGCGCTCACGCCCGGCATCAGCGATCGCAACGGCAGTCCAGACCTCATGCGTGCGACCGCCGAGACGGGTGAGCATCCGCACCGCATCCGCTTCGTCCACCGGTTTGCCAAACAGCTCCGCACCGAGCGCCACCGCCGTGTCAGCCGCCACCACCGGGGCATTGCGCGCGCGCGGCAGCTCGAGTCCCGCACGGGCCTTTGCCGCTGCCAGCCGGCACACCAGATCATCGGCGCCTTCGCCCGGGCGCGGCGTTTCATCCACCGCCACACGCAGAACCTCACAGGCGATACCAAGCTGGGCAAGCAGCTCACGACGGCGCGGCGACCCTGACGCGAGATAGACAAAAGCCCTGGTAGTCACCACATTCAAACCCTTGCTCAGACCTTGTGATACGGGTGGCCCTGCAGAATGGTCCACGCCCGGTACAACTGCTCGACAACGATCACGCGCACCATGCCATGCGGAAAAGTCAGCGCCGACAGCGACCAGCTCTGGTTGGCGCGCTTGCGTACTTCATCGGCCAGGCCTTCAGGGCCGCCGATGACCAGTGCGACAGCACTTTCCTCCAGCTGCCAGCGGACCAGCTGCCGCGACAACTCTACCGACGACCAGGGCTTGCCTCGCTCGTCCAGCGTAATCACGAACTCACCCGGTTTCAGCCGTTGCAGGATGCGCTGGCCTTCCTTGGCTTTGGCGACGGCAGGGTCGCCTCCCGAGGAGCGCAGCGACAACGGGATCTCGACGAGTTCCGGCTTCAGGTGCGCCGGCAGGCGCTCCAGGTAGGTGTCAACGCCCGCACGAACCCAGTCATCGGGGCGGCTGCCGATCGCCAGAATTCTTGTTTTCATGCTGCGCGGGTCCGGTATCCCCGCCTCCGGCAGGGGTGAGGATGATACACGGCGCCACGCTCCGGCTGGACAGTCAGTAGGCTGGCGGCGCTCAGGCGGTTGCCGCGCTTTCCATGTCCCAAAGGCTTTCCAGCTTGTAGAAATCGCGGGCGCGGGGCTGCATGACGTGAACCACCACATCGGCCAGGTCCACGAGGACCCACTCGCCGCTACCCGTCCCTTCGACGCCCAGTGCCGGGACCCCCGCCGCATCGGCCTGCTGGACCAGCCAGTCGGCGATCGACCGGACGTGCCGGTCGGAGGTACCGCTGGCCACGATCATGTAGTCGGTAATCGCAGTCTGCCGGCGCACGTCGAGTACCCGGACATCGCGGGCTTTCAGTTCTTCAAGGGCTGTGGTCGCCAGACTCAGGAGCTTCTTGCTATGCACGAGATTGCACCTCCTTTGGGCGCAGATAGATACGATTTGTCTGCATGAGTTCCCGGACGCTGTCCGGAACCAGGAAACGTGGATCACCACCGGCGGCAGCCAGGTCGCGGATCGACGAGGACGCGATCTCCAGCCGGGTCACCTGCCTCAGCAGGATACCGCCCGCCGGTGCCGCACCAAGCGCAGCCACTTCATGCAACTGCCGGTCGGCGCAGAGCTGCCCGAGTTCACCATCGAACTGTTGCGTCCAGCCGGGGCGCTGCACCACCACGATGTGTGCCAGATCCGGAATCTCGCGCCAGCGGTGCCACGCCGGCAGCCCGAGAAAGGCATCCATGCCGAGGATCAGGACCAGCGGTCTTTGCGGCTGGCTGGCGCGCAGGGCGACCAGCGTATCGACGGTGTACGAGGGTCCTTCGCGGCGCAGTTCGCAGTCATCGACCACGAAGCCGGGCTGCCCGGCAATGGCCGCTTCAAGCATCTGCAGACGCAGCGCCCCCGGGGCGATGGCCGGTGCACGATGCGGCGGTACGCGGCTGGGAATGAATCGGACTTCGGCGAGACCCAGACCAGTCAGCAGTTCCCAGGCGGTGCGCAGATGTCCGACATGCACCGGATCGAAAGAACCACCGAGCAGACCGACTGGCGCTGGCAGAAGTCCCATCAGCTGAGTTCGGCCGGCGACAGCGGCTCACCAGCCAGTGCCAGCGTGAGTTCAAGCAAGGCGTTCCAGGCTTCACCCCGGCGGACGCCCTTGACGATCTGGTCGGCATCACAGGCCATGCCGAGCAGACGGCGCAGCGATGAAGGCTTCCGGCCGCGCAGGGCCTGCACATAAACGCCGACACGCGATTTCCAGACACCGGTTGCCTGTACCGCCTGATCAAGCGGCATGTCACGACCAGCACGTGCGCCGGCATCTACGAGCACCAGCACTTCGCGGACCAGCGCCCAAAGGACCAGCGGCGCAGCCACGCCCTCCTCGCGCAAACCGTTGAGTATGCGAACGGCGCGCGGCGTATCACCGGCCAGTGCGGCATCGCCCAGCTGAAAAACATCGAAGCGTGCACCGTCGGCCACCGCGGCCTGGATCTGCGCCACGCTCAACTGTGCGCCCTCCGGATACAGCAGACCGAGCTTGTCGATCTCTTGCTGCGCGGCCAGCAGATTGCCTTCCACACGGGCCGCCAGCAGCTCCGCACCTTCGTTGTCGCAGCTGAGCCGCAGGGCCTTCAGTCGCCGGCCGATCCAGTGCGGCAGTTCAGTCGCTGAGGGTGGATAGAGATCAACAGACACGCCATCTTTCCTGAGTGCCTTGATCCAGGCCGAATCAGCAATCTTGCTGGTCAATTTCGGCGTGACCACCGCGACGACGTTGCCTTCAGGCGGTCGCGCAGCCAGTTCGCGCAGGGCACGCGAGCCATCGTCGCCGGGCGCTGCCGTCGGCAGGCGCAGCACGATCAGCTTGCCGGCAGAAAACAGTGAGCGAACGCTGAGCGAGGCGACCAGGGCGGACCAGTCAAAGCCACGCTCGACAGTGAAGGATTCACGTTCGTCGCAACCCTGCCGGAGCGCCGCGGCGCGCAGCGCATCGAGTGCCTCGTTGACCAGCAGTGGCTCGTCACCGGAAAACAGGTAACAGGCTGACAGGCTCCCGCCCGGTGGGGCAGAAAGATGTGCGCCTAACCGCTCAGCACGCAGCTGCATGCACTACCGTCACTCGCCGAGCTGTGTCCAGTCAATCGACTCCTCTTCGAGCAGAATCGGAATCCCCTCACGGACGGGATAGACCAGCCGTCCGTCGCGGGTCACCAGGGCTTCAGTGAGTTTCTCGCCGACAGGACTCTCGGATCGGGCCCGGACACCGCCGGTTTCGATCGCCGAGTTGAGACGCGCGAGACGCGTTCCGTCCAGCAGCTGCAGGGGCAGCTTGGTGAGCGGGCAGCAGATGATGTCCAGAAGTTTTTTGTCCATTCGATACGCCAAAACTATAGCACAGGGGTACGCGGCTCCTGCGCGCGACCCCAGGCGACATAATGCTCGGGCACCGGATCAGACCCGCCCTCTGCCCAGGGGTGACAGCGCCCGATGCGGCGCAGCCCGAGCCAGCTGCCGCGCATCAGGCCGAAGCGGGCAATGGCCTCGGCGGTATAGCTGGAGCAGGTCGGAAAGTAACGGCAGCGCGGGCCCAGCCAGGGCGACAGAATCAGCTGGTAGCCGCGGATCAGCCCGATTGCGGCCCGGGTCGGCAGACCGTGCCGGGTTTTCAGCTCGCCACACATACGGCTGCCGCGCGACGAATGGCGCCGATCATCGAATGCAGGCCATTGCTGCGCGTCGGGCTCAGGTGCTGGTCGAGGCCGATCGCGCTGATGAAGTCCGGCGGCGTATCGAGAATCTCCTGCGCCCGCCGGCCGTTATAGATGCGCATCAGGATCGCGATCAGCCCGGAAACGATCGCCGAATCACTGACGGCCTGAAAGCCGAGCCGGTCGCCCTCGGCATGCGTGACCAGCCAGACCTGCGACTGGCAGCCCTGGATCTTGTGCGCCTCGGTTTTTTCGGCCTCCGGGAAGGGCGGCAACTGGCGGCCCATGTCGATGATGTACTGGTAGCGGTCCACCCAGTTGTCAAACAGCGCGAAGTCACCGATCAGTTCCTGCTGGGCCTCGGTGATCGACTGCTCCTGTGCGGGGGTGCTCATCCGGCGCTCCGCCGCCAGCGCGTACCCTCGGCGCTGTCCTCGATCAGGATGCCGGCTTCGACCAGCTCGTCGCGGATCTGGTCCGCCAGCCTGAAGTCGCGATCGGTGCGTGCCGCGCGCCGCGCCGCAAGCATGGTCTCGATCTGCTCGGCCGTCAGGCCATCGCTGACTTCGGTCATGAACCAGGCGTCCGGATCGGCGCCGAGCAGGCCGAGCAGTACCGCACTTGCACGCAGGCGGGCAGCGAGTGCAGCACGCTCCGCAGGATCGGTACTGCGATTGGCATCGCGGGCCAGGTTGAAGAGCACGGCGAGCGCCTGCGGCGTATTCAGGTCATCGTCGAGCGCGGCGATGAACGCCGCGTCCGGCCCGGCTTCCAGCGCCTGCCAGCCCTCCACATCGCGCAGTGCGCCATAGAGGCGATCGAGCTTGCGCTGCGCCTCGGGCAGCACCTCGCTGGTCCAGTCCAGCGGCTGCCGGTAGTGCGCGGCGAGCAGCGCGAGCCGGATCGCCTCGCCAGGCGCCTGCTCGAGCAGATTGCGCACCAGCAGCACATTGCCCAACGACTTCGACATCTTGGTGTGGTCCACATTCACGAAGCCATTGTGCAGCCAGTAACGGGCAAACAGCGCGCCGCCATTCGAGCAGCTGCTCTGTGCGATCTCGTTCTCGTGATGCGGGAAAATCAGGTCGTTGCCGCCACCGTGTATGTCGATGGTGGGGCCAAGGTGCTCGGCGACCATCGCCGAACACTCGATGTGCCAGCCGGGCCGACCGCGCCCCCACGGGCTGTCCCAGCCGGGCAGATCGGGCGTGGACGGCTTCCACAGCACGAAGTCCCCGGCGCCTTCCTTGTAGGGGGCCACCTCCACCCGCGCGCCAGCCAGCAGTTCGCGCTGATCGCGCCGCGACAGGGCGCCATAGTCGGCATAGGACGCGACGCGAAACAGCACATGCCCCTCTGCGGTATAGGCATGGCCGCTGTCGATCAGACCGCTGATCATGCGGATGATGCTGGCCAGATGTTCAGTGGCGCGCGGCTCGATGTCCGGCGGCAGTACGCCGAGTGCCCGCATGTCGGCATGGTAGGCCTTGGCATACCGCGCGGCGATCTCGCCGATAGGCACACCTTCCTCAGCAGCAGCCCGGTTGATCTTGTCGTCGATGTCGGTGATGTTGCGTGCGTAGGTGAGCTGATAACGCGTACGCAGCAGGCGGGCCAGCACATCGAAAACCACGGCCGGCCGCGCATTGCCGATATGCGGAAAGCTGTAAACGGTCGGGCCACAGACGTACATGGTCACCCGCCCCGGCTGCAGCGGGGCAAAAGGCTCTTTCTGGCGCGTAAGCGTGTTGTAAAGACTGAGAGTCATGGGCAGGACCGTACGGAAGGCTGGCTATAATACCAAGCCGGTCCCGTCCGCAGGATCGTCCGCCCCGAGGAATATGAGATGAATCCGGCAGCACCCTTCGCCCCGCGCAAGACCATCGAACAGGTCGAGGAAGGCAACGACCTGGCGCCCAAATTTGACGCACAGGGCCTGATCACCGCCGTCACCACCGATTACTCCAGCGGTGAACTGCTGATGGTCGGCTACATGAACGCCGAAGCGCTGAGCCGCACGATCAGCACCGGCGAGGCCCATTACTGGAGCCGCAGCCGCCAGGTGCTGTGGCACAAGGGCGCCACCAGCGGACTGGTGCAGAAGGTCCGCGAACTGCTGGTGGACGACGATCAGGATTGCATCTGGCTGCGCGTCGATGTCACCGGCGGCGCCAGCTGTCATGTGGGCTATCGCAGCTGCTTCTACCGGCGCATCCCGGGAGTCGGCACAGGTACCAGCGACGGCAGCCCGCTGCCGCTGGAATTCACCATGACCGAAAAGGTCTTCGACCCGGAACTCGTCTACCCCGGCCAGCCCAACCCGACCAAGCTCTGAACCCGCCTGCGGCACCGTGCAAACCCGGCCACTGCCAGCCGGGAGAACCCGGCAATGTCGTTATTGCCAGCGCGCGGCCGGCAGCTCGTCGCCGAGACGGCGGGCCTGCACCCGGATCCACGTCTGGCGGGCGCGCACATGGAGCGAGGGATTGCGCACGCTGAACCGTTGCGGATTGGGCAGGACGGCAGCGAGCAATGCGGCTTCAGGCTCATTCAGGGATGCGGCGGGCTTGTTGTAGTACTGCCGGGATGCAGCTTCGACACCGAACACATGCGGACCGAACTGGGCGACATTCAGGTAGAGCTCGAGGATGCGCACTTTGGGGCAGCAGATCTCCAGCCACATCGTGAACCATGCTTCCATGCCCTTGCGCACCCAGCTGCGGGCGGGCCACAGCCAGAGATTTTTCGCCACCTGCTGACTGATCGTCGATGCGCCGCGCACCTGCTTGCTGCGCCCATTTCGCTGCCAGGCCTTGCGGATGGATTCGAAATCAAAACCCGAATGGTCCAGAAACTTCTGGTCCTCGGCAGCCATCACCGCCAGTGCGGCACGGCGGCTGATCTTTGCACGCGGCTGCCAGTCATAACGCACGCGCGCAGCCAGGCTCCCCTGCTCCACCAGGTTCTGCAGCATGAAGCTCGTCGTGAGCGGTGGCAGCCAGCGCAAGGGCAGCACCAGCAGCAGGGTCAGCAATACGAAGCCCGCTGCCGCAAACAGCAGGAAACGCAGGATCCGGTGACGAAATCTGGCGCGGGCCATGCGCAGGATTAACCGGCCAGATCAGTTGATCGCGGCCAGGCGACGGCTCACAAGCCCGACCATGTCGCGACTGATCGTCTGCATTATGAGCTGCTCTTCATTGGCCTTGCCGAGCACCTGCGTTTCGTCAAAGGGATAGTCACGGGTCAGGAAGAGTTCTTCGTAGGGAACTGCCTCCTTGCCGTTCACATCCACCGAAAATGCCACGCGGTAGTAAACCTCATATTCGGCTGGCACATTGCGCGCGGTCACCGTGAGCGTGCGGCGCCCGGTTTCGTCGCTGAGTATCCTGATGACGGTACGCGCCTCAGCCGGATCTGCGGTCAGCGTGATGTCGTTCCTGCGCAAAGTACTGACCAGTTCGCGATAGAACAGGCTGTAGCGGTCGTCGGTCTGGATATAAGTCGCTGCCATATCGGCGGGAAATGCGGGCGCGCCGCGGAAATGGAAACCGCAGGCCGTCAGCCACAGCAGGCTGCAGCCGAGCAGCGCACGGCTGATGCCGCGTTTCAGACGGGTCTCAGACCACCACATTGACAAGCTTTCCGGGAACCACGATCACCTTGCGAACCGGCTGTCCGGCAACGAAGCGCTGCACATTGTCATCGGCAAGCGCCGCCGCCCGCACCTCGGCCTCGCTGGCGCCCGTCGCTACTGTAACCCGTCCGCGCACCTTGCCGTTCACCTGCACGACGATTTCGAGCGTGGCGGCAACGAGCGCAGCCGGATCAGGCCGCGGCCAGGGCTCGTCGATTATCGCGCCCGCATGGCCGAGTACCCGCCAGAGCCGGTGACAGATGTGCGGCACGATCGGCGAGAGCATGAGCAGCGAGAGTTCCAGCGCCTCCTGGATCACGGCACGATCAGCCGGCGTCGCCGTTTCGGCGCGCACCACGCTGTTCAGCAGTTCCATCACCGCGGCAATCGCGGTGTTGAAGGTGCGTCGGCGGCCAATATCATCGCTGACTTTCGCCAGCGTCTGATGCACCTGGCGGCGCAAGGTGCGCTGCGCTTCATTGAGCGCAGCCGCATCCACCTTGCTGGCCGGACCGCCGGCCGCATGGCCATGGACGGCTTTCCAGACCCGCTTGAGAAATCGGGAGGCACCCTGCACGCCTTCGTCTGACCACTCAAGCGACTGCTCGGGCGGAGCGGTAAACATGGTGAAGAGCCGCGCGGTATCTGCACCCAGCGTGTCGACCAGCGCCTGCGGGTCTACGCCATTGTTGCGCGACTTCGACATCGTGCCGATGCCGCTGGTCTGCACCGGCTCGCCGTCGGCAATCAGTACATGGCCCGGCTGGCCGGACGCATCTTCGCGTACCTCGACTTCGCTCGGATTGAAGTAGTCCAGTCGCCCGGTATCGGTTTTGCGGAAATAGATCCCGTTCAGCACCATGCCCTGCGTGAGCAGGCGGGCGAAGGGCTCATCAAGCTGCAGCAGGCCAAGATCGCGCATCGCACGCGTCCAGAAGCGCGAATAGAGCAGGTGCAGGATCGCGTGCTCGATGCCGCCGATGTACTGGTCGACCGGCAGCCAGTAGCGCACCCGCTCGTCGACCATCGCCGTGGCGCTGTCTGCGCAGGCAAAGCGCAGGAAATACCACGACGAATCCACGAAGGTGTCCATGGTGTCGGTTTCGCGCCGCGCCGGCTGGCCGCACTTCGGGCAGCTGCAGTTGACGAAATCGGTGCGCTTGTTGAGCGGGTTACCGCTGCCGTCCGGCACGCAGTCCACGGGCAGCACGACCGGCAGCTGATCGTCGGGCACCGGCACATCACCGCAGGCCGCGCAGTGAATGACCGGGATCGGTGTACCCCAGTAGCGCTGGCGGGATATCCCCCAGTCGCGCAGCCGGAACTGGACGCGCTTTTTTCCGAGCCCCTTCTTTTCCAGCGCGGCGGCAATCGCATCAACCGCCGACTGGAAATCCAGCCCGTCAAAAGCGCCGGAGTTCATCGTAATGCCGTACTCGGCGTAATCCGGTTGCCAGGGGGCCGTGGTATCGGTGTAAGCGCCGCTTGCCGAAGCAATCACGCAGCGGATCGGCAAGGCGTATTTGCCGGCAAACTCGAAGTCCCGCTCGTCGTGCGCCGGCACCGCCATCACCGCGCCTTCGCCGTAGCCCATCAGCACGTAGTTGGCCACCCAGACCTCGAGCTGCGCGCCCGACAGCGGGTGGATCACGTGCAGACCGGTCGGCATGCCACGTTTCTCGGCAGTGGCCAGATCGGCTTCCATCACGCTGCCGCTCTTGCACTCATTGATGAAAGCCGCGAGCTGCGGATTGTTGCGCGCCGCAGCCGTGGCCAGCGGGTGTTCGGCCGCCACCGCACAGTAAGTCGCACCCAGCAGGGTATCGGCGCGGGTGGTAAACACTTTCAGCGCGCCGTCTGCGCCGGCTGCGACACGTGCCGAGTCGGCATAAGGGAAGCAGATCTCCACGCCCTCGCTGCGGCCGATCCAGTTGGCCTGCATCAGGCGCACCCGCTCGGGCCAGTCTGTGAGCGTATCCAGCGCCTCCAGCAGCTCATCGGCATAAGCGGTGATGCGCATGTAGTACATGGGGATTTCGCGCTTCTCGACCACCGCACCGGTGCGCCAGCCGCGCCCGTCGATCACCTGCTCGTTGGCGAGCACTGTCTGGTCGAGCGGATCCCAGTTCACGGTGCCGGTCTTCTGGTAGACCAGACCTTTCTCGAGCAGCTTCAGAAACAGCCACTGGTTCCAGCGGTAGTACTCCGGCTGGCAGGTGGCGAACTCGCGATCCCAGTCGATACCAAAGCCCAGCGAGCGCAGCTGCTTGCGCATGTAGGCGATGTTGTCCCAGGTCCAGGCCGCCGGCGCCACGCCCTTGGCCATCGCCGCGTTCTCCGCCGGCAGACCGAAGGCATCCCAGCCCATCGGCTGCAGCACGTTCTTGCCCAGCATGCGCTGATGCCGCGCGATCACATCCCCGATCGTGTAGTTGCGCACATGCCCCATATGCAGCCGGCCGCTGGGATAGGGGAACATCGACAGGCAATAAAACTTCTCGCGGGCAGGATCCTCCTGCGCACGAAAACTGCCCTGCTCTGTCCACCAGCGCTGGGCCTCAGCCTCAACGTCCTGGGGGTTGTAGGGGGTCTCGCTACGGGGTACTTCGCTCACGGATACAGTACTTGCAAGTTATTGAAAACGGCCGGCAAGGATACACCGGGAGCTGCGCGGCGGTTGAACTCCGCGCGCTATTGATCCGGCACTTCCATCGCTAGATAGCTAGTGGAGAGATCAAATAATCAGATGCTCCGGCACCATTCAGCTTCATGGCGGGTCGCCCACACTCTCGCCCCCGCACTCCAGATACACATCCTCGACCGGATAACCGAAGAAGGTATGGAAGCGCACCTGCGCCGTGTACTGGCGCAGTACAGCCGCATCGGGCTGAGCGGGATCCTGTGCGAGTGAGGAACGGCGGGCCCGACGATCCAAGGCCGGTCGGGAACCGCTGCCGGACGGTTGCTTGCAGTGTCCCGGTCGAAGCGTGACAGCCACCACACGTCCGGCGGGCGCAACCAGACGCCGGATCAGGTTGTCCCGGTGCGCATCAGCCATCACATGGGCGTTTCTGGCTACTGCCCAGGCAGCCGGATCGCTGCGGAAGCTGTCGATTCCATCAGTGACGATCACACGCCCGAGCGCGACGCTGAGCAGCGGCAACGCCACCATACTGACGAACAGAAAACCCAGCGCAAGCAGCAGAAGACGCATCAGGCACCGGGCATCCCTGCAGCCCGCTCAGGTAAACAGCGTTTTCAGCCGGTCAGCGCCGTGCGTGAGCACAAGGAAGATGAGCGCGACCGCGAGCCAGGTGTGCATGTCAAAGAACAGTGCGCGCAACACCGGATTGCTGTCCGCAAGGGACGAAATATCGATAAAGCCGAATGCCTTCACATCGTAGTCGTTGTACAGCGCCACACAGAAACCGAGGACCGGCTGTACCAGCAGCAAGGGATAGAAAATCCACTGCAGCACGATCGGCCAGCGCTTCCACCAGTTCGGCGGCGTGTAGAGGTTGTTCTTCTTGCGCCACCACCAGCGAACAATCATGAGCGTGAACACCATGATCCCGACACCCGAGTGGATCGAGATGAGGATCTCTTTCACATTCAGCTCAAAAGTGGCGATGCGCCATCCGGACATCAGGTTGAAGCCGATAAACGCACCGGCAATCCAGTGCAGGACCTTGGCGACGGTGTACTGGGAGGCTTTTGTTGAAGACATGGGCTGTGATCCTTGGGTCGACACTCGGAAAACTGGTGAAGAAGTTTAGTATGAATCGGGCATGGGGGCATCCTTGCCAATCCTGCCGCCTAATCCTCCGGAGCGATTCCGCGCCGGCGGCTCATCACCACGGGCAACAATAACAGCACCAGGCACGCGCCGAGTACTGGTGTATTGCCGAGGCGCGCCCACGGGGTTGCACCGCTAAAGGGCTGTGCCGCTCCACTCACGATCGCGACGCCGAACTGTTTGCCGCGCTCAATGACCCTGCCCCGCTCGTCGATGATCGCGGTAATGCCGGTGTTCGTGCTGCGCAACATGTAGCGGCCGGTTTCGAGCGCACGGAAGCGGGCCATCTGCAGATGCTGGTGCGGCGCAATTGAATCTCCGAACCAGGCATCGTTGCTGACATTGACCAGCAACCCGGCGGCGGGCAGGAAGCTGCGCAGTTCGGTACCGAAGACGTCTTCGTAGCAGATGGTCGGCGCAAGCGCGACACCGGGCATCTGCAGAGGCGACTGGCGGGGCAGGCCTGCATCGATGTCCTGATAGGGCAGGTTCATCATTCGCAGCATGTTGCGAATGAAATCCGGCACCGGGAAGTACTCGCCGAAAGGCACGAGGTGGCGCTTGTGATAGAGGCCGGCACCCTCGCCGATCATCAGCAGTGAGTTGTGGAAGGCCCCGGTGTCGAATTCGTAGCTGAGAATGCCGAGCACGATGGTCTGGTGGCGCGCCCTGGCAAGTTCGGCGAAGGCAGTGAGGTAGTCCTCGACTTCATGCGCGAGCGCCGGGATGGCGGCCTCGGGCCAGATGATGAGATCCGGCTTGTCCAGAGCAATGGTGAGCTTGCTGTACAGCGCCTGGGTGGACTCAAGTTCTTCGGCCAGCCACTTGCGGTCCTGCGTGATACCGCCCTGCACCAGCGCAACCTGCAGCGGATCGCCATGCGGCGTGGTCCACTGCAACTCGTCAAGCCATATCGTGCCGCCGACGATCAGGCCAACCACGAGCAGCCCGGCGAGTCGTGCGCGCAGCGTACCGACCAGCAGCACGACAAGAGCACCGGCAATCAGCAGGACCAGCAGGGAGACACCGTGCACGCCGAGCAACGGTGCCCAGACCGCCAGCGGCCCGTCGATCTGGCTGTAACCGACGCTCAACCAGGGAAAGCCGCCGAACAACCAGCCGCGCAGCCATTCGATGAGCGTCCATCCGGCGGGCAGGACGGCGAGACACTGCCAGGCCCGGGCGCGGCCCGGCACCAGGCTGCAGAGCAGGCTCCAGACCGCGTGATAGAGCGCCATGATGAGAATCAGCAGCAGCACGATGCCACCGGCAATCGGCGGCGCGAGGCCACCAAAATCGTGGATGCTGATGTAGAGCCAGTACGTGCCCGTGACGAAGGCACCAAACCCGAAACCGAAGGCCCGCAAAGCGCGCTCACGCGTCGGCTGTCCGTCCTGCAGCAGAAACAGTCCGGCAAACAGCAGCGGCGTCAGCCACCAGAGTGCAAAGGGAGCAAAGCCAAGCGGCAGACAGGCGCCGCCAGCAAGCGCCAGCAAAAGTCCGCGACTGTTCAGCAGGCGACGGATCACCACGGGCTTGCGCTGGTATCAGGCTACGGCGGTGTCGCCGTTCTCACCAGCGGCCGCACGGCGCGTAACCTCGACGCTGTGGATGCGGCGCCGGTCCGCCTGCAATACGCGGAACTGGAATCCACCGACGGTCACGGTTTCGCCCCGCCGCGGCAGGTGGCCCAGCGCATACATCACCAGTCCACCAACTGTGTCGTAGTGTTCGTCCTCCAGCGAGGTATCAAAGAACTCATTGAACTCTTCAATGCGGGTCAGCGCGCGCAGGTGATAACAGCCAGGGTCCTGCTGCGGCACCGGCCCAACTTCGGCTGCATCGAATTCATCGTCGATCTCGCCGACGATCTCCTCGAGCACGTCCTCGATGGTAATCAGCCCGGCGATGCCGCCATATTCATCGACCACCACGGCGAGGTGATTGCGGCTCATGCGGAGCTCCTTGAGCAGCCGGTTGAGCCGTTTGCTTTCCGGAATGAAGGTCGCCGGACGCAGCCAGCGCGTGATATCGAAGGCCTGATCCGGCGCTTCGACGAAGTAGCGCAACACGTCCTTGGCGAGCAGGATGCCGACCACCTCCTCGCGGTCGTTGCCGATCAGCGGGAACCGGGAGTGACCACTCTCGACGATGGTTTTGAGTATTTCATCGCGCGAGGCATCACGCTCCAGCACCACCATCTGCGAACGCGGCACCATCACGTCCCGCACCTGCATTTCGGAAACCGCCAGCACACCCTCGAGCATCGCGAGTTCGTCAGCATCGAGCACCGTGCGGTCGCGGGCATCGCGCAACAGCTGGAGCAAGTCTTCGCGGGTGGCGGTATCGCCCCTGATTACCTGTCGCAGGCGGCCGAACCAGGTCCCGCCTGATCGTTCGTCGGTATCGTCGTCAGTCATGATGGCTGCATTCTACTTGGTTCCGGCGTAAGCGTCGGTGACATAGGGGTCCGTAAAGCCGAGTTCCGCCAGCGCTGCGGTCTCCAGCCCTTCCATGCGTGCCGTATCGGCCGCGCCGTCGTGCGTGTGGCCAAGCAGATGCAGGGTGCCGTGCACGACCAGATGGGCGAGGTGTGCAAGCGGCGCCTTGCCCTGCTCGGCCGCCTCGCGGACCACCACCGGCAGACAAATCACCAGATCACCGAACTCTGCCGGCACATCGTCCGGCAACCCGGCGGCAGCGAGGTCAGGAGGGGGAAAGGCCAGCACATTGGTCGGCCCCGGTTTGTCGCGCCAGGTCTGGTTGAGCTGGCCGCCTTCATCTGCACCGACCAGCCTGATCGCCAGCTCGCCGTTGCGCCGGCTGCCGGCCACCCGCATGGCGGTACAGACCCAGCGCCCGAAGTCGGCACCATCCGGCACCGGAGTCTCCCCAGTAGCAAGCTGCACGTCGATATCGACGTGTGGTCCCGGCGGTTCAGCCCCCACCGTGCCGCTCGCCTTCTTTAGGTGCAGCCGCCACCTCGAAGCGCTGATAGGCCTCGACGATGCGCTGAACGAGCGCATGCCGGACGACATCGCCCGCAGTGAAGTAGGTGAAATTGATCCCCGCCACGCCCTGCAGCACCTGCGTCGCATGCCTGAGACCGGAAAGCTGGTGCCTGGGCAGATCAATCTGGGTCAGGTCGCCGGTAATCACCGCACACGAACCGAAGCCAAGTCGGGTCACCAGCATCTTCATCTGCTCGATGGAGGTGTTCTGCGCCTCGTCGAGTATCACGAAGCTCTCGTTCAGCGAGCGGCCGCGCATGAAAGCCAGTGGCGCAACCTCGATGATATTGCGCTCGATCAGTCGCGCCACGCGATCGAAGCCCATCATCTCGTAAAGCGCGTCGTACATCGGGCGCAAATAGGGATCTACCTTCTGCGACATGTCGCCGGGCAGGAAGCCGAGCCGTTCGCCGGCTTCCACCGCCGGGCGCACCAGAACGATGCGCCGCACACGCTCCTCTTCCAGCGCCGCCACGGCACTGGCCACCGCCAGATAAGTCTTGCCGGTACCGGCTGGCCCGACACCGAAACACAGGTCGTGGCTGCGGATCGCTTCCAGATAAGCGCGCTGATTGCTGCCGCGGGGCCGGATATGCAGGCGCCGCGTCTTCATGGTCAAGCCGCCGTCATCTGCGGACCCGGCACTCTGCGCCGCCGCGTGCTCCATCAGGTTCTCCTGGATCGTCATGTGCAGGCGCTGTGCATCGACCGGCGCTGTTGCCGCCAGCCGGAACAATTCGCGCAGGATACGGCTGCCCGCCTCTACTGCAGCCGGCGCACCGCTGAGCCGGAAACGGTCGCCGCGATTGCTGATGAGGATATCGAGCCGCCGCTCGATCTGCCGCAGGTTTTCATCGAACTGGCCGGACAGGTTGGCGAGGGCCGCATTGTCAGGCGATTCGAGCAGCAGCTCCTGCGTTCCGGAAGCCGGTTCGGGGCGCGTGTCAGGACCGGACATTTGTGTCAGCGATCCTCAGGCCGCCAGAGCGGATGACACGAGCCGGCCGCGCAGCGAATTGGCCATCGCCTCGGTGATCAGCAGGTCCACGAAGCGCCCGATGCAATCCGGCGGCCCGTCAAAATTTACCCAGCGGTTGTTGCTGGTCTTGCCCGCGAGTTGCCGCGGATTCTTGCGCGATGGCCGTTCGACCAGCACTCGCTGCACGGTACCGATCATGTCACGGCTGATCGACTGTGAATGCGCCGTGATCTTCGCCTGGAGTACCGCGAGTCGGCTCAGCTTTTCTTCTTCCGGCACCGGGTCCGCCAGCGCCGCCGCCGGTGTACCGGGCCGCGGGCTGTAGACAAAGCTGAAAGACTGGTCAAAGCCGATGGCCTCGATGAGCTGCATGGTGGCATCGAAATCTTCGGCTGTCTCGCCGGGAAAACCGACGATCAAATCTGTCGAGATGCTGATATCCGGCCGTACGGCGCGCAGGGCACGGATCTTCTCCCGGTATTCGGCAACCGTATGCCCGCGCTTCATCAGCGTGAGGATCCGGTCCGAGCCGCTCTGCACCGGCAGATGCAGATGGTTGGCAAGTTTCGGCACGCGCGCATAGGCATCGATCAGGCGCTCGTTGAACTCGCGCGGGTGTGAAGTGGTGAAACGGATGCGCCCGATGTCCTCGATCAGCGCTACATAGTTGATCAGCAGGGCCAGATCAGCGAATTTCCCGTCGTGGGTCGGGCCGCGGAAACCGTTGACGTTCTGTCCGAGCAACGTGATTTCACGCACGCCCTGCGCCGCAAGCCCGGCCACCTCGGCAACCACATCGTCGAGCGGCCGGCTGACTTCTTCGCCGCGCGTATAAGGCACGACACAGAAGCTGCAGTACTTGCTGCAGCCTTCCATGATCGACACGAAGGCCGTCGGCCCGTCGGCCCGGGGCTCTGGCAGACAGTCAAATTTTTCGATTTCCGGAAAGCTCACATCGACAACGGCCCGGCCTCGCGCGCGGATTTCGTCGATGAAGCCGGGCAGGCGATGCAGTGTCTGCGGACCGAAGACCATATCCACAAACGGTGCGCGGCTGCGAACCGCCTCAGCTTCCTGACTGGCGACGCAGCCGCCGACGCCGATCAGCACGCCGGGGCGCTGTTCCTTGAGTTCGCGCCACACCCCGAGGTGCGAAAAAACCTTTTCCTGCGCCTTTTCGCGTATCGAGCAGGTGTTGAGCAGCAACACGTCCGCCTCTTCAGGCCGGTCGGTCGACTCCATCCCGTGACTGATGCGGAGCACGTCCAGCATACGGCTGGAATCGTACTCGTTCATCTGGCACCCGAATGTCTTGATGTAAACCTTGCCCGGCATAGGCTCGACAGGCTATCACCTAGCGGATGAAGCCCATACTCTCCAGTTTCACCAGGATCCGGTGGGCGGCCTGGTCAGGCGTAATGCCCTGCGTGTCGATCACCACTTCCGGGCTCTCAGGCACCTCGTAAGGGTCTGATATTCCAGTAAATTCCTTGAGAATGCCGGCGCGAGCCCTCGCGTAGAGCCCTTTCCGGTCACGCTGCTCGCAGACTTCGATAGAGGTAGAGACATACACCTCGATGAAGCCGCCGACCGGCTCGACCAACTGGCGGACCTTGCGCCGCGTAACGGTATAGGGCGCTATCGGCGCGCAGATGGCCACACCGCCGTTCCTGGTGATTTCCGAGGCCACATAGCCGATGCGCAGGATGTTGATGTCGCGGTGCTCCCTGGAGAAGCCCAGCTCACTGGAGAGGTTCTTGCGCACCAGATCGCCATCGAGCAGCGACACGCGGCGGCTGCCGTTTTCCAGCAGCTTGGACAACAGCGCACGCGCAACGGCCGACTTGCCGGAACCCGAGAGGCCGGTGAAGAAGACCGTGAAGCCCTGCTTGTGGCGGGCAGGGTGCGTCTTGCGCAGTTCTTCGACCACTTTCGGGAAGGAGAACCACTCCGGGATATCGAGTCCCTCATTCAGACGCCGACGAAATTCCGTGCCGGAGATGTTCAGAACCTTTTCATCCTTGCCGACCTCGTCTGCCGGCACGTACTGGGCGCGGTCTTCGATGTAGACCATCTCCTTGAACGGAACCATCGTGATGTCCAGTTCATTCTCGTACTGCGCCATCAGTTCCTGCGCGTCATAGGGGCCGTAGAAAGGCTCGCCCTTCGAGTCGTTGCCCGGACCGGCATGGTCGCGGCCGACGATGAAGTGCGTGCAGCCGTAGTTCTTGCGGATGATGGCGTGCCAGATAGCCTCGCGCGGACCGGCCATGCGCATGGCCAGATTCAGCAGCGACAGGGTCGTGGTCTGCTCCGGATATTGCTCGAGCACATGTTCGTAGCAACGCACACGCGTGTAGTGATCCACGTCACCTGGCCTGGTCAGGCCGACCACCGGCTGGATCAGCAGGTTGGCCTCGCACTCGCGCGCGGCACGGAAAGTAAGCTCCTGGTGCGCGCGATGCAGCGGGTTGCGCGTCTGGAAAGCCACCACCTTGCGCCAGCCCAGCTTGCGGAAACGGCCGCGCAGTTCAGCCGGCGAATCGCGCCAGAGCCTGAAGTCATAGTGGGTCGGCGGCTCGACACCGCGCACCGTGCCGCCCACATAGACCGGGCCGGCCGTGTTCATGATGTAGTCCACGCCCGGATGCTTCTGGTCCTCGGTGCCATAGACAGCCCAGGCTTCCTTGGCCTTGTCCGGGGTCCAGATATCCTGGATCTGCAACGTGGCAATCAGCACGCCTTCCTGGTCGCGCAGGGCGATGGCCTGGCCAACCTGGATGGTCTCGGAAAATGCCTTGCTGACATCCAGATTGACCGGTATCGACCAGATCACGCCGGACGTCAGGCGCATATCGCGCAACACCTGCTCGTAGTCGTCCTTGCCGAGGAAACCTTCGAGAGGCGAGAACGCTCCGTTCAGGATCAGCTCGAGATCGCAAAGCTGACGCTCGCCGAGATCCCAGGACTTGTAACTGCGCGCTGCATTCTTCTCGGCTTCGGCCGCCGCTTCGCCAAGGTAGAGCTGTTTGAGCTCGCCGCCGTGTGGTTCCTTGAACGCACCCATGGTCGCTTATTCCTCTGAGTATGGTTGTTATATCGGTATTCAGGTCCGGAAAAAAAATCGGCGCACATAAAGTGCGCCGATCAGTATTCTTGCGGGGCCCGCCCGCTTCGGGTCCAGGGTTCTAGAATGGTATGTCGTCGTCGAACTCCGGTGAGTCAGCTGTTGCAGCCTGAGCCTTGGCCTGGGGCTTTCTGGCCGGGCGCGAGCTGGACGCAGCACCGCCAAAACCGTCGCCCTCGTCTTGGGATCCGCCACCCATGCCGCCGCTTTGGCCGCCACCGCGGCCGCCGAGCATCTGCATCTGGTCGGCGATGATCTCGGTGCTGTAGTGGTCTTTCTGCTCCTTGTCCTGCCACTTGCGCGTACGCAGCCGGCCTTCGATATAAACCTGTGAGCCCTTTTTCAGGTATTCCGCCGAAATCTCGGCCAGCTTGCCGAACATGGCGACGCTGTGCCATTCGGTACGCTCCTGCTGCTCGCCGGTCTCCCGATCCTTGAAACTCTCGGAAGTTGCAATGCGGAGGTTGGTTACCGCCGAGCCACTGGGCATATATCGGGTTTCCGGATCCTTGCCGAGATTTCCAATCAGGATCACCTTGTTGATGCCACGTGCCATATCTTTTCCAGCTATTGCTACCGTCGGAGGAACCAAGAATACACGCCGGCAGGCATGCATTCGTCTATGGCCACATTGTAAGCAGGACCACCCCAAAAGCCATCGGGATTTCTGGTCATATCCTTATGCAATGCAAGGTAGCCACACGCCGGCCGAATCAGGGGCCGATTTTGGCTGCGTCCGCCCTGCCCCGTATAGTTAGCGGTTCACTCCCGACCGGCCCTGTCCCTTAGCAAATGCAGTACATCAGCATCCGCGGCGCGCGGACCCACAACCTCCAGAACCTGGACCTGGACCTGCCCCGCGACCGGCTGATCGTGATTACCGGCCTGTCCGGCTCCGGCAAGTCATCGCTGGCATTCGACACGATCTATGCCGAAGGCCAGCGCCGCTATGTGGAATCCCTGTCGGCCTATGCCCGTCAGTTCCTGTCGATGATGGACAAGCCGGACGTGGACCACATCGAGGGTCTGTCGCCGGCTATTTCCATCGAGCAGAAGACAGCCTCCCACAACCCGCGCTCCACGGTCGGCACGGTCACCGAGATCTACGACTACCTGCGCCTGCTGTTCGCCCGCGCCGGCACCCCGCGCTGCCCGACCCACAACCGTGACCTGCTGGCCCAGACCGTCAGCCAGATGGTGGACCAGGCACTGGCACTGCCCGAAGGTACGCGGCTCATGCTGCTCGCCCCGGTGGTGCAGGCGCGCAAAGGCGAGCACATGCAGCTGCTGGCGGAACTTCGCACCCAGGGCTATGTGCGCGCCCGGATCGATGGCGCGCTATGCGAACTCGACGACCCGCCGAAGCTCGACCTGCGTCGAAAACACACGATCGAAGTGGTCGTCGACCGCTTCAAGGTGCGCGAGGACGTCAAGCAGCGACTGGCCGAGTCTTTCGAAACCGCACTGAAGCTGGCTGACGGTGTGGTACGCGTAGCGCCGATGGACCCGGACACCGCGGATGCCCCGGCCGAGATGCTGTTCTCCGACCGCTTTGCCTGCCCGGTGTGCAGTTTCAGCATTGCCGAACTCGAGCCGCGCCTGTTCTCCTTCAACAATCCGGCCGGTGCCTGCCCGAGCTGCGACGGTCTGGGCGTGAAGCAGTTCTTCGATGCAGAGCGCGTGGTGCGCTATCCGGATCTGAGTCTGGCCGGCGGCGCAATCCGCGGCTGGGACCGTCGCAATGCCTGGTATTTTTCCATGCTGCAGAGCCTGGCCAAGCACTACAAATTCGACAGCGAGAAACCCTACAACGAACTACCGGAACGCATCCGGGAACTCCTGCTCCACGGCAGCGGCGAAGAAGTCATCCAGTTCAGCTACACCACCGGCAATGGCGCGAGCATCCGCCGCAAGCACCCCTTCGAGGGCATCCTGCCCAATCTCGAACGCCGCTATCGCGAAACCGATTCCGGCATGGTGCGCGAAGAGCTGGCGAAATTCCTCAGCAGCCAGCCCTGTCCCGAGTGCGCAGGTACCCGCCTGAACACCGCGGCCCGCAGTGTCTTTGTGAGCGACAAGTCGATCGCGGCCGTGACCACGATGTCGGTGGCTCATGCGCTGCAATTCTTCCAGAACCTGCAGCTCGAAGGCTGGCGGGGCGAGATCGCCGCCAAGGTGGTCAAGGAAATCCAGAACCGTCTGCGCTTTCTCGCTGACGTCGGCCTCGACTACCTGTCGCTGGACCGCAGTGCTGAAACCCTGTCGGGCGGAGAGGCCCAGCGCATCCGCCTGGCCAGCCAGATCGGCTCGGGGCTGGTCGGCGTCATGTACATCCTCGACGAGCCGTCGATCGGCCTGCATCAGCGCGACAACCGACGCCTGCTCGATACGCTGCTGCACCTGCGTGACCTCGGCAATACGGTGCTGGTGGTCGAGCACGATGAGGAAGCCATCGCCGCCGCGGATTACGTGGTCGATCTGGGGCCAGGTGCCGGCGTGCATGGCGGCCAGATCGTCGCCCAGGGCACCCCGGCAGAAATCATGGCGAATCCGGCTTCCATAACCGGGCAATACCTGTCGGGAAAAAAGCAGATTCCAATGCCCGCACGACGCCAGCCGGTGGATGAGGCGCGCTGGCTGACCATCCGCGGCGCGCGCGGCAACAACCTGGCCAATATCGGCGTACGCATCCCGCTGGGCGTATTCACCTGCGTGACCGGCGTATCCGGATCGGGCAAATCCACGCTGGTAAACGACACGCTGCTCCTCTACACCGCGCAGCAGCTCAACGGCAGCAGCGAAACACCGCATGCACCCTGCGACGGCATCGACGGTCTCGAGGCCGTGGACCGCGTGATCGACATCAGCCAGAGCCCGATCGGCCGCACGCCGCGCTCGAATCCGGCCACCTATACCGGCCTATTCACACCGATCCGCGAACTGTTCGCCGCCACCCAGGAAGCCCGCTCACGCGGCTACAAGGCCGGCCGTTTCAGCTTCAACGTGAAGGGCGGCCGCTGCGAAGCCTGTCAGGGCGACGGCGTGATCCGGGTGGAGATGCACTTCCTGCCGGATGTCTACGTGGCCTGCGATGTCTGCAAGGGCAAGCGCTACAACCGCGAGACGCTGGAGATTCGTTACAAGGGCAAGACGATCAGCGACATCCTCGACATGACCGTAGAGGATGCCCAGCCCTTCTTCGCCGCTGTACCGATGATCGCGCCGAAGCTGCAGACGCTGCTCGACGTGGGCCTGTCCTATATCCGCCTTGGCCAGAATGCGACCACCCTGTCAGGCGGCGAAGCGCAGCGGGTGAAGCTGGCCAAGGAGTTGTCGAAGCGCGCCACCGGCAACACGCTGTATATCCTCGATGAGCCGACCACCGGCCTGCATTTTCACGACATCGCACAGCTGCTCGGCGTACTGCAGCGGCTGCGCGACCAGGGCAACACCATCGTGGTCATCGAGCACAATCTCGATGTCATCAAGACCGCCGACTGGATCATCGACCTGGGCCCCGAGGGCGGCAATGGCGGCGGGCAGCTGATCGCCGAGGGCACGCCGGAAGGCGTGGCTGCCAACCGGAAGTCATATACGGGGCAGTATCTGGCGCCGATGCTGGCAGGACGTGGCACCGGAAAAAAGTAAACCCGCCGAAGCGGATTTTCTTTTCAGGTCTGTTGGCTGGTTCAGGGCATTTGGAATCAGACGGCTGCCTTCCGTCGCAGGAAGCCAGCCAGACCGAGCGCGGAACCAAACAGCCAGGCGGCGGCCGGGACGGGCACCACTGCCAGCTTGCCGTAGAGATTCACATGGGAAAGTGCCTGCTGGCCACTGATCGCCCAAAAGCCCGAGGTGATGCCGTTCGGCAAGGTGAACGCTGCCCAGTCGGGATTCAGAGTGCCCTGACCGGACTTGAAGGCGATCACGAAATCGGTGTAAGCCGGAGCAGAAAAGGAAAAGGTACCGCTCAAGCCACTGGTCGGTGGCGTCGCCGTCAGGGACTGCGGCAGAGCACCGGAAACCAGGTCGTCCGACTTGTCCAAGGTGATGTAACCAAGGGCATTGATGGCATCACCGTTACCGTTCAGGTTGCCAGGCGCATAAGCCAGACAGACAGCCGTGCCAGGATCTGTGGTAATCGTGAATTCGCGATCGGCCGTGGACGCGGTGCCCGGACAGTTGACGGATACAGGCGCAGCGTTTGTGACACCGGCACCGAGCAGCAAAGACAGAGCGGCAAAAGCCAACCCGACTAGAGACCTGGTCATGGGCAATTCCCCCGAAGGAATGTCGCAACTATTTAGTGTTCTTGATCGGATCAAAACCGCCCGACTTGCCAGAGACACTACACCCCTCTCCACGATCCGTTCAAGACCAGCTCTAAATGAGATCGGGATGGCGTTGAACCGGGGGGCCAGACTTCAAAAAATATGGAGCTATGCAGCCACCGTAGATATCTATAAGTCGCACGTTATAACGAGTTAATACATCACATTATTGAAGTATTTCTCGCAATATTTAACGATATATATCCATAAATATCGTTTTATCGTAATATATGGCGACTATGCAGATATCCAGCTCGCTTACGGATGATGCGGCGCTGCACGAGATCGGCGAGCGTATTGCTGCCCGCCGGATCGACTTGCAGCTGACCCAGGCCGCGGTGGCCGAGCAGGCCGGCATTGCCAAGCGCACCCTCGAACGAATGGAGGCCGGCTATTCCTCACAGCTGTCCAGCCTGGTCCGGGTGCTGCGGGTGCTGGACGCCCTGCCGGGCCTGGATAGCCTGATTCCCGAAACCGGGCCAAGGCCGATGGATCTGTTGAAGCACAAGGGCAAACCGCGACAGCGGGCCTCGGGTCGACGCACCGCCAGGCCGGCCGGCAAAGCCTGGAGCTGGGACAAAGACGAGTGAGCTCGGTGGGTGAAGTCAGGCTGTGGGGCCGGACTATCGGCGCCGTCGCGCTGCAGGAAGGCGAAGACGTCGCGGCATTTGAGTACGACCCCGCATTCGCGCAAAGCGGTATCCAGGTGGCGCCGATCACGATGCCGCTGTCCCGGCGTGTGTATCGCTTTCCTGAATTGTCCCGCCAGACTTTTCTGGGCCTCCCCGGCCTGCTGGCTGACTCGCTGCCCGACAGGTTTGGCAACGCGCTGATAGATGCCTGGCTGGCCTCGCAGGGGCGGCAACCGGCATCGTTCAACGCGGTAGAGCGGCTTTGCTATACCGGCGAGCGCGGCATGGGGGCGCTGGAGTTTGCCCCCTCGATCGGCCCCGGGGCCCGACAGACAAATCCCATCGAGATCGGCAAGCTCGTGGAACTCGCATCGGAGGTATTGACCCATCGAAACAACCTGCAGGCCTCGTTCGCCGACGAAGAGAAGGCGCAGGCGCTGAGAGACATTCTGCGCGTGGGCACCTCCGCCGGTGGCGCAAGGGCCAAGGCGGTGATTGCCTTCAACCCGACAACCAGGGAAGTGCGGTCGGGCCAGGTACGGGCCGCCAGGGGTTTTGAATACTGGCTGCTGAAATTTGACGGTGTCAGCGGCAACAAGGACAAGGAACTGGAAGACCCGCAGGGCTATGGCGCGATCGAATACGCCTACGCCTTGATGGCGCACGAATGCGGCATCGACATCAGCGAGTGCCGGTTGTTTGAAGAGCATGGCCGACGCCATTTCATGACGCGCCGCTTTGACCGCCTTGCCAGCGGCGAGAAGCTGCACATGCAATCGCTGGGTGCGCTGGCGCATTACGATTTTAATATGGCCGGCGCCTACAGCTACGAACAGGCGCTACTGGTCATGCGGCAGCTGCAACTGCCCATGCAGGCCATCGAACAGCAGTTCCGGCGCATGGCCTTCAACATCGTGGCCCGCAATCAGGACGACCACGTGAAGAACATCGCATTCCTGATGAACAAATCAGGCGAGTGGTCGCTCGCGCCTGCCTTCGATGTGACTTACAGCTTTAATCCTTCCGGCGCATGGACGGCCAGCCACCAGATGACGATGAACGGCAAGCGGGGCAATTTCAGCATGGACGACTTCAATGCCTGCGCCAGGTCGGCTTCGATGAAACGGGGGCGTGCGGCGACTATCGTTGCCGAGGTACAGACCACGGTAGCTAATTGGCGATCGTTTGCTGATCAGGCCGGCCTGCCGGAATCCGTGCGCGAGAAGATACAGCGCGTGTTGAATTTGCAGCCGTTTGCGTAAGACGATCGTATACCGGCTGGTCTCCCACCCTGCTCCCCGACTGCAGACCTGTGACCTGAGGTTGGTCCCGCAGGTTGCTGTGCGATACTTGCCGGCAACCCGATTTCGCCAGGGCAGACCGCAATGATCGTCAACTGCATTGCCTACCGCACCGGCAAAAGCCTCGGTGACATCTCCATCGATGCCATCAGCGATGTGCTGAAGGAATCCAACACCCTCGTCTGGCTGGGTGTGCACGAGCCGGATACCCAGCTACTGCGCAAGGTGCAGGAGGAGTTCTCGCTGCACGACCTGGCCATCGAAGATGCCCAGCACGCCCATCAGCGGCCCAAACTCGAGGCCTATGCCGACTCGCTGTTTATCGTCGTCGAGACGGCCCAGATCCAGAACGACGAAGTGCGCTTCGGTGAAACCCACCTGTTCGTCGGCCACAACTTCATCATCACCATCCGGCACGGCTCCTCGGTGAGTTACGCACCGGTACGGCAGAAGTGCGAAGCCTTTCCGCAGCGCATGGCGCTCGGCCCGGGGTTTGCGCTCTACTCGATCATCGATTTCGTGGTCGACAACTACCAGCCGGTGGCGGAAAGCCTGGAAGCGCGCTTTGAAGAGCTGGAACTGGACATCTTCGAGAAGTCTTTCGACCGCGAGGCCATCGCCGACCTGTACCGGCTCAAGGGCGAGCTCATCAAGCTGCGCAACGCCGTGCTGCCGATCAACGACATCAGCAGCCAGCTGATCCGCTTTCATGAGGACGTGGTGCGCAAGGAGCTGCGGCCCTACTTCCGCGACATCGAAGACCATGTGAGCCGGATCATCAAGATGACGGACACGGTGCGCGAGATGCTCACGACTGCCATCCAGGTGAACCTGGCGCTGGTCACCGTCGGCCAGAACGAGGTCGTGAAGCAGCTGGCCGGCTGGGGCGCCATCCTGGCCATTCCCACCGTGGTGTTCAGCATGTACGGCATGAACTTCCGCTTCATGCCGGAACTCCACACACAGTGGGGTTATCCGCTGGTTGTCGGCGCTACGCTGACGGCCTGCGCTCTACTATTCAGACGCCTGCGGCGGGCCGACTGGCTCTGACCGCATCCGGCACGGAGAGAACCCATGAACGGCCCCCTGCGTATCATTTTCTCGCTGACGCTGCTGCTGATGTGGGGAATATTCGGCCTGTCACTCGCCAACGGCAGCTGGACCATGACTAACTGGCTGATGCTGGGCCTCGCGCATCTGGGCTGCGCTGTGGTGTTCATCAACTTCGCCTATCTGTTCTCCTACGGCTATGCGATCAGCATGCTGATCATTCACCTGGCCATACTGGCCCTGAAACCCTCTCTGGCTGCGGCCTTGATTGCCGGGCTTGCTGCCGCCTATGGCGCACGCCTGTGGCGCTTTGTGCATGTGCGTTACCGGGGGACTTCTTACGGGCGGATCAGGGTCCGTGGTGACCAGGCGGACACAACATTGCCGCTGCCCTTGCGGCTGTACTTGTGGGTCGCCGTGAGCTGGCTGATGACCTTCACGGCAATGACAGCGTGGCGCGTGTCGGAAAGCGGCGTACTGACGCCGTGGATCGTGGCCGGTGCGCTGATCATGGTGGCCGGTCTGCTGCTGGAAACGGTGGCCGACCAGCAGAAGCAGACCGGCAAGGCCCGCAATTCGGACAGCTTCGTGAGTGACGGACTCTATCGGCGCATCCGGCATCCCAACTATGTCGGCGAAATGGTCTTCCAGGCCGGATTGATGCTGGCGTGCATCGGCACGGCGCGAACATGGCTGGAATACGCAGCCTGCCTGATCGGGCCACTCTATATCGTGATCTTGATGTACTACGCCGGACTCGGCGCCGATGAACAGCAACAGAAACGTTACGGCGCAGACCCGGCCTACGGGCAATACCGGCAGCGGTCCGGTGCCTTTCTGCCCGGCAAGGGCTAGGCACTTGACGACAACGAATTCCTCGATCCCTGCCGCCGCGCTGGCCGTCATTCTGCTGCTCGGAGGCTGCGGTGGAGGCGGATCGTCAGAATCCCCGGTGCCCCCGATCGTCGTCACCAGCCTCCTCGACGCTGCGACGCCGCCGGCGGGCATGACGACGCTGCGCTCGGCCCTGGCCGAGGCCGCACCGGGCCAGCCGATCACCTTCGATGCGGCACTCGATGGCGGCACGATCGCGCTGTCGATCGTCGCCAATGAACACACGATACTGAAGGGCGAAGTGATGGGTATCCGCAATGAACCCAGCGGCCCCGTCTCGTACCTGATCGGCTACTTCGACCGGGATTACGGCCGATCGGCGCTGGAAGCGCGAAAAAATGTAGTCATCGATGCCTCGGGTCTCCCGCGGGGCATCACGATTGCGTGGACAGGCGGTGACCAGCCCGGCGCACGGGTGCTGGCCGTCAACGGCGATCTCAGCCTCACGAACGTCTCGATCACCGGTGGCAGCAGCGTCGCCGAGGCGATCACGATCACGACGCCATACCCCCAGCCCTGGACGCTGGCTCGCGGTGGCGCGCTGGCGGTCTGGGGCACGGCCCGGCTGGTGAATTGCACGCTTTACGACAACCACGTCAGCGGTGACTTCGACGCATCACGGGATCGGGGCGCTTTCGGTGGCGCCGTCTATGCGGATCTGGTGGACATGCAGGGTTGCGTGGTCAGCGGCAACTCGGTGCTTGGCGGCGGCGCTGCAGGCGGCGGCGTCTATTCCGTCGGCGGCGCCGGGCATCTCGGGACGAGATCAACGATCGACCAGTCGACTATCAGCGGCAACCGCATCAGCGGCCTGTTCACCTACGGGGCCGGCGTGTATTCGGACGGGGGCAGCATCGGCAACCAGAACAGCCTGGAGCTGACCAACAGCACCATCGCGAGAAATCTTGCCGAGCCCGCGCCGGGTCTGCCGGGATTCATGCTGGCGATGGGCTACTGGCGCGGCGGCGGCGTCTACATGTCGAACGGTTACCTCGAGATCCAGAACTGCACGATCGTCGAGAACGAAGTCCGCGGCGTGCCCCGCACCGACAGCCTGGGGCGGCGCAATCTCGCGGGCGGTATCGCGGCGACGGTCGGCAATGCCCACGCCGTCGAGGACCTGATCATCGGCAACTCGATCGTCGCGGGAAACACGGTGCAGGAGGTCGGCGGGAACCGCTATGCACAGGACATCTACAGCGGGTCGCTGTTCTACTTCCGCAGTGCCGGCTACAACCGGATCGGTGTGCTCGATTTCAGCAATATCCTCGTTCCGATCGGCGAGCCGGGCTGGGCGTCGCTGAGCCGCAAACATTACCCCCAGCCTGGTGACACCGGCGGTGTCACCTTGACGGACGTCATCGACATGACTGGCGGAATCGCCCGATCGAACACGATCTTTTCAGTTGGCACCGACTCGGGAGAGCCGGCAGTGCTGCATTACGCACCGCAGGGCAGTGCCCTCTGGCAAGTCCCGGCGTCGGCCTGGCAGATCGAAGAGACACACGGCGAATACTCCGTCACGGCTGGTGCCGAGGACAACTTCCTTGAGATCGTGCTCAGCCGGCTGGAGAATCGCTACACGCTGCCCGGCTTCGCCACCGCCTTCCAGGCCGATTTCGAAGCGTTCCTGCAGTCGGTCGACACGGATTCCACTACACCTGGTGTGCAGCCCTATACGGATCCCTCAGGCGTTCCGATCCTGACGCTTGCCGCCACCGCGTTCTTTGGCCCGGCACAGACCTGGCCGCAGGAACTCGAGAACCATCCCTACATCGAGTTCTGGCACCGGCTCGACATCGCGCTCGCCGCAGCATCGATTCCGGGCATGGGGCCCGAGTTGCTCGGCGATGCGGCATGGCGCGGGCTCTTCTCGACCGGCCACCTCAACGAGAATCCGGGCATCAACGTGACGATCAGCACGCGGCCGCGGCTGACCGTCACGCCACTGCGCGTCGACCAGCTCGGCCGCGCGCGGCCATCAAACTCGCCCGCCGATATCGGTGCGATCGAGGTGCCCTGAGCCTGCAGGCGATTCAAAGTCCGGTGTGCGGCTGATCAGGCCCGTCACGGGCGATAGCCAGGCTCCGGGTTATCGAAGCGATAACCGACGCCATATACAGAGCTTATGCAGTCGCAGTCCGGATCCACCGACTGGATCTTGCGGCGCAGGTTTTTCACATGACTGTCGATGGCGCGATCGCTCACGTCCCGCAACTCGTCATGAACGCTGTCGAGCAGTTGCGCCCGGGAGAACACCCGGCCCGGATGGTTGAGCATCAGCCTCAACATGCGAAACTCCAGGGGCGTAAGGGCGAGTTGCTGCCCGCGCCAGGTGATGCGCAGACTTGCATCATCGATTTTCCAGGGCACCCCGACCGAAACCAGCCTGCCTTCGGCCCGACGCAGCAGCGCCTGCACGCGAGCCAGCACCTCCCGTGGACTGAAAGGTTTGCATACGTAGTCGTCGGCGCCGGTATCGAGCCCCAGCAGGCGGTCTATTTCGTCGATCCGCGCCGTCAGCATGATGATCGGTACGTCACTGAAGCGACGCACCTCCCGGCACACGCCGATGCCATCGAGACCGGGCAGCATGAGGTCCAGGATGATGGCGGAAGGGACAGATTCCTTCACCGCTTGTACGGCCCGCAAGCCATCCGGTACGCAGCTCGCATCCAGGTTGTCAGCGCGGAGGTAATCGAGCAGGACCTGCGCAATCTTCGGGTCATCCTCCACCACGAGTATGTGCCGTCGTCTATCGACACTCATGACTTGTGGCCCCTGGCGTCAACCGGCAGGCTCGCCGTCACTTGCAGGCCGCCCAACGGCGACGATTGCGCCTGAATGCTGCCACCATGGGCACCGACAATGGCCGCGCAGATCGCCAGCCCCAGGCCACTGCCACCCGTGTTCCGGCTCCGGGCGGAGTCTCCCCGGTACAGCGGCTCGAACAGGTGAAGCTGGTCTTCGGGCCCGACTCCCGGACCGCTGTCGTTGATGGTAATCCGCACGGTATCGCCACTTCGTTCCGCGGACACCTCGACCCGTCCGGGCCGGTCGGTGTAACGCAGGCTGTTCTCCAGAAGATTGGCCAGCAGTTGGTGGATACGCTCGGGGTCCCAGTAAACCCGCAGCGAGGCCGGCGGCGTGCTGGCCCAACCGAGGCTCAGGCCGGCAGTTGCCGCGCGCGTCTCAAAGCCCTTGAGCGCGTCACCCACGGCTGCCACGGCATCGGTTTCGACCATGTGGCACGGCAACCTCTGCAGGTCGGACATCGCCAGCAGGTGCAGGTCGTCGATCAGTACACCAAGCCGCTGTGCATCGTCCCGGAGCGATAGCACGGCAGCCTGGCTCAGCGGACGAATGCCATCGACGAGCGCCTCGATCTCGCCACGCAAGGCGGCCAGGGGAGTGCGCAGTTCGTGCGACATATCCGCTATCCAGCGGCGCCTGGCCCCTTCAATTTTCTGCAGGCTTTCGGCCATCAGATTGACGTTGCGCACCACGTCGCCGATCTCGTCTTTCCGCGCGGAAGGTACTCTTACGTTCAGCTCGCCGCGCGCGATACGCGCCGTGGCCTGTTGAACGGCAGCGAGCGGTTTGGCCCACTGGCGCGCCAGCCACCACGCCGAGATGAGCGCAAGCAGGATGAGCGCGGCAGCGACGGCAGCGATGCCCTGGTATTGCCGCTGGAGAAAGCGTGCATCGTTGGCGTCCGGTACCGGATCCATCGGACGCATGCGGACCAGCGCGACCACCTGTCCCTGCACCCGCACCGGCCGCTCGATCAGCGGGGTTGCGCCGGCACGAAGGGGCGGCCCTGCCAACTGGCGCCCGTTCGCATCGAACACCGCCACACGGTCCCCGAAAGCATCCACGGGTGCTTGCCGGCGTGGCGGGGGCGGTCGTCCGGTATCCCGTGCTCCCGGGGATGGCGGCCCTTGCCCGGTGTGCGCGCGAGGCGCATCCACCAGGGTTCCGTCCAGCCGCTGCAACTCGCGCAGCAGGGAGGGCATGTCGAGGCCGCCCGGCTCCGGCAGGTCCTCAGTGCTTCCGGCCTGATCCAGACGCAGAACAATGAGTTCAACGAACTTGTCCAGCCGCTCGATATCCCGCGCCTGCAGATAGGCGCTGAAGCCCTCCCGCAGATTCCAGGCCGTAACGCCACCCATGGCAAGAACGCTGACGCCGACGGTGGCCAGCAGCCAGAGCGCGAGGGTATGGATAAGGCGGATACGCATCGTGATCCAGTTGACCAGCAAACTGTGAGTGAACTGTGGAGATTCGGGCGAATTGCCTCCACAGTCGCCGCGCAGACTTCCTCCCGATCGGCACTGGGCCGAGCAACCGGGAATCATCATCATGAAGTCTAGCAAGCCAATCCGCCGCGCACCGCACCGCGCCACCAGCCTTGCCGCCCTTGCCGTCATCGCCTTCGGCTCAAGTGCCTGCGCCACAGCGGCGCCGGGGGGCGGTAAGCCGGGCGGCGGCCGCCGGGCGCCGCCAACAGAAGCCATCGATGCCTGCGAGGCCCTGACCGCGGGAGATGCCTGCAGCTTCTCGCAGGGCGAAACCCAGCATCAAGGCAGCTGCTGGGCACCGGAAGGCAAGCCACTCGCCTGCCGGCCGGACGACGCCCCGGAGCCGGGCAGTGATGCGCCGGAAGCCGGCTCCAGATAGAGCCTGTCAATAACAACAGCAGCGAGGATTCATCGATGTCTGGTTCATCAGGCGCCACGTGTTCATCTGCAATATTCAGGAATGCATTCCTGATTGCCGCCCTGATTTCCATATTGTTCGCATCCGGGTGCGGCAGCGGCGGTACTGCGGACAGTGATACAGCCGTTGATGCCGATGCCAACTTCGTGCCCACCGACTGGACTGATGCAAGCCACAGCAACGATGTCGATCCGGACTTTGCTGAAGTGTTTGACGACACTCAGGTGAAGCGGCTGGACATCGTCGTCACTGCGGAGCGGTGGCAGAGCATGCTGGACGACATGACTGCCACCTATGGCCCATTCGGGAGCGGGCCAGGCGGGATCGGCCTGATCGACACCGACGAAGATCCGGTCATGGTGCCTGCTGAAGTGTTCTATGGGGACAAGGAGTGGTACCGGGTTGGCATCAGGTTCAAGGGGAACTCTTCACTGCAAAGCGGTTGGCTGGCAGGGATTCTCAAGTTGCCATTCAAGCTGGATTTTGATGAATATGAAGATGATTACCCGCAAATAGAAAACCAGCGTTTTTATGGCTTCAAGAAGTTCAGCCTGAAGAACAACTTTGATGATGAGTCCTTGTTGCGCGAGAAGGTTGCCGCAGATGTCTTCATGAATGCCGGTGTTCCGGTGTCCCATACGGCCTTTTATGCCCTGTATGTTGATCATGGCGATGGCCCCGGGTATTTCGGGCTTTACACCCTGACTGAAGAAGTCGACGACACGGTGATTGACACGCAGTTCTCCAGCGATGACGGGAACCTGTACAAGCCTGAGGACGGCAGCGCCACTTTTGTCGCCGGCACCTTCAATCAGGACGACTTCGAGAAGAAGACCAACGAAGATGATGAAGACTGGTCAGACATCATCGCGATGTTTTCCGCACTGCATGACGATACGGCAATCTCTGATCCGGCAACCTGGAGAAGCAACCTCGAAGCGGTTTTCGATGTCGATGGATTCCTGAAGTACCTGGCAGTCAACGGAATCATCCAGAACTGGGACAGCTACGGCCGAATGCCCCACAATTTCTATCTCTACAACGATCCGGCGACGGGGAAGCTGACCTGGATCCCCTGGGACAACAACGAAGCCTTCCAGGAAGGCAAGCAAGGCGGGGCGCTGGCTCTGGATTTTTCCAACATGAATGCTTCCGCCTGGCCGTTGATCGCCAGGATCTATGCGGATGATGTGTACAAGGCGCGCTACGATGCTTATCTGTCTGAAGTGATTGCCGGTGCCTTCGATACCGGCAGCGTCCAGGCGACTTATGACTACTATTCGGCGTTGGTCGCTGCATATGCGACCACGGAACTGGCCGGATATTCGTACCTGGAAGGCCCCGGTGATTTTTACAGCGCAGTGACTGCGCTCCGGTCACATGCGGCAAGCCGGGCGGCAGCAGTCGCTGCCTATCTGAACAGCCCATAGGCGGGGGAAATGGCTGTTTCAAGCGGACAGGAGATTTAAGGCCCGGGTTGCGCGCAGTGTGGCCAGCCGGCGAGGCAACCCCGGATGTAGTGGCCCTCAGGCCACTGGTACTGCAGAAAGCCGGTGGCACAATACAGATATCTGGTTACAGCCAATCAACGGTCTTGCAGCCCGGATGATCATCAAGGTCAGATATCGACTGAGTGGCAGCCTGATGAGGCAAGTGCTGGCATTCAAACAGTCAAGCGAGCCACTGGAGGCGGGGACTTATGACCCGGATTCAGAGGATGGCGAAAGACGTACGGCATCGCTGCGCAAGACCGAAGTGCGCTGGATTCTGCAGGAGGACCATCCGGCCCTGTATGCCGAGATCGGACGAATCGTGCTCGAGCACCAGCCACGACTGGGAGTGAAAGTTCCACTGCGCTTTGCCGGTGGGATGCAACTCGCCACCTACCGGCTGGGTCATCACTACGATTGGCACCCGGATGTGTGCGATACCGATCCGGTAAAACGTCTGGTATCAGCTTCGATATTGCTGTCGGATGGTTTCTCGGGCGGTGATCTCGAGTTCAGGGCCATGGATGCACCGAAGCTGCGCAAAACGGGCGACATCGTCCTGTTTAATTCTGCGGAGGTACACCGGGTCGCGCCGGTAACGGGGGGCGTCAGGAATTCGCTCGTTGCCTGGTTTACTCAGGCCTGAGGGCCCCGCAGCGCCCAGCTTTCCGGCGTCAGGATCGACAGTCCCTGACGCCGGGTCTTGCGCGCCAGCTTCAGCAGATCACGGTCCCTGGTGATGAGCCAGCCGGCCTGGGTCGAGAAGGCGAGATCCAGAAACTTCTGATCCAGGGGGTCGCGGCACACCCAGGGTGCGGCATGGATCGCTGCTACCAGTGAGGCCACCGACTGCCAGGCATCGAGCAGCCTGCCCTGCCGTTCCGCTTCCACCGAAAACAGCCCTGGCCGGGCCAGGACTTCGGCGAACTCGGCATCGGTTGCGGCGGAACGGACCGGTTGCAGCAGGCCGGCCGCAAACGCCGCGCGCAGGGGTTCGACGACGGGATCCCTGAACAGCCAAAGCGCCAGCAGTACATTGGTATCGACTACAGCTACAGCCGGTATGGCACCAGACATCAAAGCAAAGCCATTTCAGGATCGACTGTTTTGCGTGGCGCAGCCCGTTTCAGCCGACCGCGCGCAGGCCCACCGCGTGGCGCAGTTCCTTCATGAACGGCACCGAGAGGCTGCGCGCACGTTCGGCACCTTCCTTCAACACACGTTCTACATGGCCCGGATCAGCGAGCAGCTTTTCATAGTTGCCGCGCGCTTCAGCCAGATGAGCATCCAGATACTCGAACAGCTCTTTCTTGAGATCGCCCCAGCCAGCGCCCTCGGCGTAACGTCGGGCCAGCGCGGCAGTCTCTTCAGGTGTGGCAAAGGCCTGATAGATTTCGAACAGCGTTGAACCGGCAGTTTCCTTCGGCTGGCCGGGCTCCAGCGAGTTGGTCTTGATGCGCATGATCAGTTTTTTGAGCTGGCTGGCCGGCACGAACAACGGAATCGTGTTGTTGTAGCTCTTGCTCATCTTGCGGCCGTCGAGCCCGCTCAGCACCGCGGTGTTCGGCGCGATTACCGCCTCGGGCAGCACGAAGTGCTCGCCGAACAGGTGATTGAAGCGCTGGCCTATATCGCGCGCCATCTCCACATGCTGTTTCTGGTCCCTGCCGACCGGCACCCGGTGCGCCTTGAACATCAGGATGTCGGCTGCCATAAGTACCGGATAGGAAAAGAGCCCCATGGTGATGCCCTTGTCAGGGTCCGCATCGCCGCTGTCCTGGTTGGCCTGTACCGCCGCCTTGTAGGCATGCGCACGGTTCATCAGGCCCTTGGCAGTGATGGTGGTCAGCAGCCAGGTGAGCTCGGGAATTTCCGGAATATCCGACTGTCGATAGAAAACCGATTTGCTGGTGTCGAGCCCGAGCGCCAGCCAGGTAGCGGCCACTTCCAGGCTGGACCTCTGCAGCGCTCCGGGATCCTGGTTTTTGACCAGCGCGTGATAGTCGGCAAGGAAGTAAAAGGATTGCACATCGCTGCGTCGGCTGGCGACAATTGCCGGCCGGATCGCGCCGGCATAATTGCCCAGATGCGGTGTGCCCGTGGTGGTTATGCCGGTGAGATGGGTTTCCATGATCTTCATATGATGCCGGAGTTCAGCAGCGCTGTTAAATCTGTTCGCGATGGCGACCAGTGCCGCAGCTGATATATGACGCCACTGCTATATATTGATGCCCTGCCCCACTATCGCTTCATCCGGGAAACCAGACAGCATGCCGTCCTCATCCAGACTCTACGCTGCACACATCAAAAGCCTTTGTCAGCGCTACGACCGCGCGCTTGAAGCGGACGGCTTCGATGCCGTGCTGATCGGTGCCGGCCATGCGCCGCCGGTCCATCGCGATGACCAGCACTACCCCTACCGGGCCGAGCCGCTGTTCCTGCAGTGGGCGCCACTGCTCGCGCATCCCGGCTCCGCCCTGCTCTACCGGCCGGGCAAGAAACCACTGCTGCTGGTTCTGGAACCGGTGGACTACTGGCACCAGCCGGCGCCCGTACCCCGCGGACCCTGGCAGCGTGCGCTCGATATCCGCGTATTCCGGAAGCCCGCCGATCTGCGACGCCACATGCCGCGTGCGGAAAAAGCGCTGGCCCTGCTCGGCGAGCCCGCCCAGTGGCGGGGGCTGGCTATCGGTGGCCGCAAGAATCCCCGGTCACTGCTGGCGCATCTCGATTACGACCGCGCCTGCAAGACGCCCTGGGAAGTGCAGTGCATCGAGCAGGCAACGGTACAGGCGCTGGCCGGACATCGGGCGGTGCACACCGCGTTTGATGCCGGGCTCAGCGAGTTTGAAATGGGTCTCATGTTTCTCGCCGCCTGCGGCCAGACCGATGCCGAGCTGCCCTACCCGGCCATCGTGGCAATGAACCGGAACGGCGCCACGCTGCATTACCAGCATCGCGACCGGCAACGCCTGCCGGCTCGCGAACGTCACAGCCTGCTGCTCGATGCCGGATCCAGCGTCGCGGGCTACGCTTCCGACATCACCCGGACCTACGCTGCCCGACGCGGTGAATTCGCGGCCATGGTGCGGGACATGGACCGCACCCAGCAGCAGCTGTGTGCGCAGGTACGGCCCGGAGTGTCCTTCCCGGAGCTTCAGCTCAGTGCATTTACGACGCTGGCCGAACTGCTGTCTCGCTGGGAACTGGTTCGCCTGTCAGCCGAGGAAATGGTGGAACGCCGCATCGTCGACAGTTTCATGCCGCACGGACTCGGCCATCTGCTCGGCCTGCAGGTACACGATGTGGGCGGCGACCTCGCCAGCCCGCAGGGGCGCAAGCTGCCGCGACCGAAGCGTTTCACGCGCCTGCGGCTGACTCGCACGCTGGAACCCGGCATGGTGGTGACGATCGAACCCGGCATCTACTTCATCGATTCGCTGCTGGCCAGATTGAAAAAGAGCCGCCACAGCCGGCAGGTGGACTGGAAGAAGGTTGCCGCGCTCCGCTGCTACGGTGGCATCCGTATCGAGGATAATGTGCTGGTCACCGCAGATGGTCACAGAAACCTGACGCGTGAAGCAGAAACCACTTGAATCAGGATCGTCCCGTGCCGCAAAACAACAACACGCCGTGCCGGTATTTCGCCGACCCGCAGATCCTGGCTTGCCTCATGCGGCTGATACCGGCGCTGGCGGCTGGCCTGCTGGCCGCCTGCGGCTCTGATCAGGCAGCCGGGAACCGCGGTGGACCGTCCGGTTTCGGTGGCGGCGCACCCGTGACCGTCATTGCACAGCGGCTGGAACCGCAGTCTTTCACAGACCGCTACACAGCGCTGGGTACCGCCCAGGCCAACGAGTCAATCAAGGTCACCGTCCGTTCCAGCAGCGTCGTCACAGGCATCAATTTTCGCGAAGGCCAACCGGTAAAAGCCGGTCAGGTACTTGTCAAACTGGATACGCGACAGGAAGCTGCCAGCCTCAGCCTCGCCGAAGCGCAACTGAAGCAGGCCGAAAGCCAGTACCGGCGCAGTCAGGCCCTCGCCGCCACGCAGGTGGTATCGGCGGCCGACCTCGACCAGCTGGAAGCAAACCTGGCAGTCGCGAGGGCGCAGGTGCGCGGTGCACAGGCAAGGCTCGACACGCTGTCGGTCAGGGCGCCCTTCGCCGGCGTGGTGGGCCTGCGCAAGGTCAGTCTCGGTGACCTGGTCAGCCCGGATACCGTCATCACGACGCTCGATGATGTCAGCACGATCAAGCTCGGCTTCTCGATTCCTGAAACCTTCATGGACACGGTGCATACCGACATGCCGATCTCGGCCGTGACCACCGTGTATCCGGACCAGCAGTTTGCCGGCAAGGTGACCAGCATCGACTCCCGCGTCGATCCGGTAACGCGGTCGGTGGCCGTGATCGCTACCCTGCCCAACGCCGGCGGTGCACTGAAGCCTGGCATGTTCATGACGGTCAGTCTGGAAAAGCAGCGCGCAAAGGTGCTGCTGATTGCCGAGGAAAGCCTGGTGCCGCGCGAAGGTCGGCAGTACGTGTTCGTCATCGAGGACGGCAAAGCCGCAGAGCGTGAGGTGATAGTCGGCGGCCGCACACCGGGTTTTGCTGAAATCCGCAGCGGCCTGGAAGCCGGCGCACTGGTGGTCACCGAGGGTACCCAGCGTCTGCACGAGGGCACATCGGTCACTGTAACCCCCGACACCTGAGCGCACAGGGAACACCGACATACCATGATCCTGTCTGACATATCGGTACGCCGCCCCGTACTCGCCGCGGTTCTGAGCCTGATTCCTGTCATCCTCGGCTTGCTGGCCGTCAGCCGGCTGGCGATACGCGAATTTCCAAATATCGATCCGCCGGTAGTAACCGTAACAACGGTCTACCGGGGTGCATCGGCGGAGGTTATAGAGCGGCGCATCACGCAGGTCATCGAGGACCAGATCTCCGGCATTTCGGGCGTACAGAAGCTCACCTCCAGCAGTCAGGATGAACGTTCGAACATCGTGATCGAGTTCGGCCTGGATCGCGACCCGGACGGTGCCGCCAACGATGTCCGCGAACGCGTCTCACGGGTGCAGAAGCAATTGCCCGATGGCGCCAACCCGCCCGAGATCACCAAGCAGGATCAGGGCATGGATGCCACGCTGTACATCGGCGTCGACAGCCAGACGCGCACGCTGATGGACCTCACCGACTATGCCGAACGCAACCTGGTGGATAGGCTGTCTGCTGTCGACGGCGTCGCCACCATCCGGCTGGCCGGCGCACAGAAGACCGCAATGCGCATCTGGCTGGATCGCGATGCGCTCGCCGCCCGCGGCCTCACCGTCGAAGACGTGGAGAACACGCTGCGCAGGGAAAACGTGGAACTGCCAGCCGGCCGTATCGAGTCACAGCAGCGCGAATTCTCGCTGCGTACCGCCACCGGCCTCGACGAGGTTGCCGACTTCGAAGCGCTGGTAATCAGCCGCAGCAGCGATAACTACCTGACGCGGCTGGGCGAAGTGGCAGAGGTGCGCATTGACCCGGAGGATGCGCGCTTCTTCTCGCGCTCCAACGGCGTATCCGGCATCAGCCTCGGCATCGTGCCGCAGGCCAATGCCAATATCCTGCAGGTCAACAAGGCTGTGCTCGACGAGGTGGATCGTCTGCAGGACAGCCTACCCGGCGACCTCATCGTTTCGGCCAGCATCGATTTCTCGCGCTTCATCGAGGAATCGATGATTGAGGTGGTCAAGGTACTTGTAGAGGCATTGCTGCTGGTTCTGGTCGTGATATTCGCCTTCGTCGGCTCACTGCGCGCAACGATCATTCCGGCCTTGACGATCCCGGTAGCGATCATTTCGTCCTTCATCGTCATGGCGGTACTCGGCTATACGATCAATACCCTGACGCTGCTGGGCCTGGTGCTGGCAATCGGCCTGGTCGTCGACGATGCAATCGTCGTGCTGGAGAACATCGTGCGGAAGATGGAGCTGGGACGTCCGCCCCTGCTCGCCTCGATCGAAGGCAGCCAGGAGATCGGTTTTGCGGTGATCTCGACCACGGCAGTGCTGGTAGCCGTGTTCGTGCCGATCTCTTTCATGCCAGGCAATGTCGGACGGCTGTTCGGCGAGTTCGGCATCTCGCTGGCCGCCGCGATTGCTGTATCCGGCATCGTCGCCCTGACGCTCGTGCCGATGCTGACTTCGCGGCTCTATACCGGCGGTGTGAAACGCGGCCGGCTGGCGACCTCTCTCGACCGGATGTTCCAGCGGCTCACCGAAGCCTACCGGACATCGCTAACCCGCTTCATCGGGCTGCGCTGGATGGCTGTGGTGGCGCTGGTACTGGTGGCTTTGCTCGGCGCTGCACTGTTCAGCACCTTGCCCGGCGAATACGCGCCCGCCGAAGACCGCAACATGATGCTGATGACCGTACGTGGCCCTGAAGGCGCCTCCCCGGAGTACATGGACCGCCAGGTGCGGATAATCGAAGCCTTGCTGAAACCCTATGTCGAAGCAGGCGATATGAAACGGGTGGTTACCCGCACCGGCATGTGGGGCAGTGGCGGCGATGTGAATACCGCTTTTATCTACATGCCACTGGAATCGCGAGCAGGCAGGGAGCGCTCGGCCCAGGAACTCTCCGCCGAGATCCGCATCAAGGTCAGCAGCCTGCCGGGTGCAGTGGCCACGGTATTTCTGCCGCCCAGCCTGGCCATACGCTCTGGTGGCGCCGGACTGGCCGTGATCCTGAGCGGCACCAGCTACGAAGACCTGACCGCCTGGCAAGACCTGATCATCAACAAGGTCGATGAAGATAATCCGCGCATACTCGGCATGCGCTCGGACTTCTTCCCGGGCAAGCCCAAGATCAAGATCGCTGTCGATCGCGACCGGGCTGCTGACCTCGGCGTTTCGCTGCAGACCATCGGCAACACGCTGGAAACCATGCTCGGCTCGCGCATCGTCACCAGTTTTATCGAGCGGGGCGAAGAGTACAACGTCATCTTGCAGGGCGCGGCCCAGGACCGCGCCACGCCATCGGACCTGCAAAACATCTACGTACGCTCCGAACGCTCAACACAGCTGATACCGCTCGCCAGCCTGGTTCAGCTTGAAGAGGTGGCTGGACCGAAGGAGCTCAAGCGCTTCAACCAGCTTCGCTCGGTGACGCTGAGCGCGAGCCTGGCACCTGGCTATTCCATCGGCGAAGCCGTGACCTATATGGAGCAGCTGATCGCCAGCGAACTGCCGCCCGAAGCGAAGATCGATTTCGATGGCGAGGCCCGTGAGTACAAGCGATCGGGGAATGCGATCTACCTGACCTTCGGCTTTGCCATGGTGGTCGTGTTCCTGATTCTCGCCGCGCAGTTCGAGAGCTTCAGACACCCGCTGATCATCATGCTCACGGTACCGATGGCGATCACCGGCGGACTGGTTGGCCTCTGGGCGTTCGGATCCTCGATCAATGTTTACAGCCAGATCGGCGCGATCATGCTGATCGGACTGGCGGCGAAGAACGGCATCCTGATCGTTGAGTTTGCCAATCAGCTACGGGACCGCGGCACGGAGTTTTACGCAGCGATTATCTCGTCGGCCAGTATCCGCCTGCGCCCGGTGCTGATGACCAGCCTGTGTACAGCTTTCGGGGCCGTTCCGCTGATGCTGGCAACCGGTGCGGGCACCGAATCAAGACGCACGCTGGGCGCCACGGTATTTTTTGGCGTGACGATCTCGGTCTTCCTGACCCTGTACCTGATTCCCGCGATCTATGTCCTGCTGGCGCGCAAGACACAGTCCCCGGAGCACATCAGCCGGGAGATCGAGAAACTGCAGCGCGAAGAGACAGAGACGCAGCCGGAATCAGCTACCGCACACTGAAACAGGGCGGGGCAACAAAAGGCCAGTAAACGGCGGCCCGGAAAACGGGCCGCCCGTTGATCAGGCAGCGGCAGCCTTCTTGGCAGCCTTCTTGCGGGGCTTGGCAGCGGTCTTCGCTTCAGCCTTCGGTTTGGTGGCCGCCTTCTTTGCAACCTTCTTCCGCCCCTTCGGCTCGGGTGCTGCATCAGCAGGTGCAGCCCGGTCGGTCAGCATGACCAGCGCCATCGGCGCACAGTCACCAGCGCGGTAGCCCATCTTCAGGATACGCAGATAGCCACCGGGCCGGCTCTTGAAGCGCGGACCGAGTTCGTTGAACAGCTTGCCCACCGAGGTCCGGTCGCGCAGACGCGAGAAAGCCAGACGGCGGCGTGCCAGTCCGTCTTCCTTCGCCAGCGTGATCAGGGGCTCGATGACGCGCCGCAGTTCCTTGGCTTTCGGTACAGTCGTGCGGATGGTCTCCTCGCAAATCAGCGAAGCGGCCATATTGCGGTACATGGCTGTCCGGTGGCTGCTCTTTCTGCCGAGCGCACGGCCGGCCTTACGGTGCATCATGGTGACAAATTCCGTTAAATCTTCAGATTCGCCGGATCAATACTGACCCGGGCGTTTACTCAGGCTGCCTGCTCGTCGTGCTTGAGGAGGCCCGGCGGTGGCCAGCTCTCGACACGCATTCCCAGCGACAACCCATGGCTTTCCAGGACTTCCTTGATCTCGGTAAGCGACTTCTTGCCGAGGTTCGGCGTCCGCAGCAGCTCGACTTCAGTGCGCTGAACCAGGTCCCCGATGTAGTTGATATTCTCCGCCTTGAGGCAGTTCGCCGACCGCACCGTCAGCTCGAGCTCATCGACCGGACGCAGCAGGATCGGTTCGATCTGCGATTCGGTGGTCGACGCAGCGGTTTCGTCCTGACCACGCAGTTCCAGAAACACATCGAGCTGATCCTTGAGGATCGTGCCGGCGCGCCGGATCGCGTCTTCCGGATTGATGGTGCCGTTGGTCTCTACATCAAGCACCAGCTTGTCGAGGTCCGTACGCTGCTCAACACGCGCCGCCTCAACGGTATAGGTAACCTTGCGCACAGGGCTGAACGATGCGTCGAGGCGCAGATGACCGATGGTGGCGGTAGTCTGGCCTTCTGCATCGACCTGCTGGGTAGCAGCCCGGTAACCACGGCCACGCTCGACGGTCAACAGGATCTTCAGTTCGCCGGCATTGGTCAGGTTGGCAATCACATGCCGCGGGTTGACGACTTCCACATCGTGATCAGTCGTGATGTCGCCAGCGGTCACCGGGCCGGGACCCTTGCGATGCAGGGTCAGTTCGACGCGGTCCCGGGCATGCATCCGCAATGCGACGCCCTTGAGGTTGAGCAGGATTTCAACGACGTCTTCCTGTACACCCTCGATGCTGGTGTACTCGTGGAGCACGCCTTCGATTTCCGCCTCAACGATGGCAGCGCCGGGCATGCTGGAGAGCAGAACGCGACGCAGGGCATTACCCAGGGTATGGCCGAAGCCACGCTCAAGGGGTTCAATCACGATACGGGCGCGGTTGCCGGTCTCGGCCTGCACGCGAACGTTACGCGGCTTCAGAAACTCACTGATTGACGGTTGCATATGCGAACCCACTCTTGATTGATTGATTACTTGGAATACAGCTCGACGACGAGATTCTCGTTCACGTCGGGCAGAATATCTTCCCGGGCCGGCAGGGACTTCAGGGTTCCGGTCATGGTCTTGTCATCGACAAGCACCCATTCGGGGAAACCGACCTGGCTGGCCATCGCGATAGCGTTCTTGATCCGCGGCTGCTGCCTCGAGCGCTCACGCACCTCAACCGTATCGCCTGCCGAAACCTGATACGAAGCGATATTGACCACTTTCTTGTTGACCAGGATCGCGCAGTGGCTCACCAGCTGACGGGCTTCCGCACGCGTTGCACCAAAACCCATCCGGTAGACCACGTTGTCCAGGCGCCCCTCCAGAAGCTTGAGGAGGTTCTCGCCGGTCGAACCCTTCATCTGCGAAGCCTTGTGATAGGTAATGCGGAACTGCCGTTCCAGCACCCCGTACATGCGCCGCAATTTCTGCTTTTCACGCAACTGGAGACCGTAACCCGAGAGGCGGGACTTCTTGGTCGCCTGCTGCTTGGTTCCCGGAGGAGTTTCCAGCTTGCACTTGGTTTCAAGTGGTTTGATGCCACTTTTCAGGAACAGGTCTGTACCTTCCCGGCGGGCAAGCTTGCATGTCGGTCCACGATATCTGGCCATTACTCTTACCTTTAAACGCGCCGCTTCTTCGGCGGACGACAGCCGTTGTGCGGAATGGGCGTGATGTCTTCAATATTGCCAATACGGAAACCCACACCATTGAGTGACCGGACCGCTGACTCACGTCCCGGACCCGGACCGCTGACCAGCACTTCCAGCGCCTTGACGCCATAGTCGAGGGCCGCCTGACCAGCGCGTTCGGCGGCAACCTGGGCGGCAAACGGCGTGCTCTTGCGTGAGCCCTTGAACCCACAGCTGCCGGCCGTTGCCCAGCTCAGCGTGTTGCCCTGCCGGTCGGTGATCGTCACGATCGTATTGTTGAACGTGGAATGGATATGAGCGATGCCATCGACGACATGCCGCTTGCCCTTCTTCCGCGCCTTGGTGGCAGCCGCAGCGGTAGTTTCCGCTTCGGGGGTATCCGGGGTAGCTGGTGTTTCGGGTTCTTGTGCCATAAATCTCTCTGTAATCCTGTCGTGGCAGGCGCCATCACCGGCAGCCGGTGACGATCACCGTCCAGCTATCTTCTGATTGCCCGGCGCGGACCTTTGCGGGTCCTCGCATTGGTACGCGTACGCTGCCCTCGCATCGGCAGACCCTTACGATGGCGGATGCCCCGGTAACAGCCGAGATCCATGAGGCGCTTGATGCTCATGGACACTTCCCGGCGCAGATCACCCTCGACCGGGAACCGCGCGATCTCGCCGCGGATCCGTTCGACTTCGGGCTCGGTGAGATCCTTCACCTTGACGTCAGGTGCAATACCCGATGCCTCGCAGACATCGAGGGCGCGCTGCCGTCCGACGCCGAAAATATGCGTTAACGCAATCCCCACATGCTTGTTGGGGGGGATGTTGATGCCAGCTATACGTGCCATTACACCTGCTCTCCAGTAACCGGAGCCATTAACCCTGGCGCTGCTTGTGACGGGGATCGCTGCAGATCACCCGTACCACGCGATTACGCCGAACGATCTTGCAGTTTCTGCAGATCTTCTTCACTGATGCCCGGACTTTCATATATGTACTCCTGTGGCCAGCTTCTTAACGGATCTGACCAGCCCGTCCAATGCCGCTGAAATTGGCCTTCTTCAGCATGCTGTCGTATTGATGAGACATCGTGTGCGCCTGAAGTTGCGCCATGAAGTCCATCGTGACTACGACGATGATCATCAGCGAGGTTCCGCCGAAATAGAACGGTACCCGCCAGTAGAGAATCATGAACTCCGGCAGCATACAGACCGCCACCACATAGAGGCCGCCCCAGAAGGTCAGCCGTGTGAGTACCTTGTCGATGTACTCGGACGTCTGCTGCCCCGGCCGGATACCGGGAATAAACGCGCCGCTCTTCTTCAGGTTGTCGGCAGTCTCGCGGGAATTAAACACCAGTGCCGTATAGAAAAAGCAGAAAAACATGATCATGCTCGCATACAGCATGATGTAGATCGGCTGACCCGGCGAGAGTTCCGCAGAAAGCGTCTGCAGCCAGCCGAAGCCCTGGGTGGTACCGAACCAGCCGGCGATTGTGGCCGGAAACAGAATGATGCTGGAGGCAAAGATTGGCGGGATGACGCCCGACATGTTGATCTTGAAGGGCAGGTGGCTGGACTGACCGGCGTAGACCCGACGGCCCTGCTGGCGGCGCGCATAGTTGACGGTAATCCTGCGCTGGCCGCGCTCCATGTACACCACGAAAGCGGTGACCGCAATCACCAGCAAGACGAGGATGAGTGCGATGGCCGGGTTCATTTCACCGGTATTTACGAGTTCGAGGGTGCCGCCGATGGCGGCCGGCAGGCCGGAGATGATGCTGGCCAGAATGATCATCGAAATGCCATTACCCAGACCGCGCTCGGTAATCTGCTCACCGAGCCACATCAGGAACATCGTCCCGGTAACCAGCGTTACAGCAGCCGTGAAGACAAAATTGGGGCCAGGATTGATCACGACCGACTGATTCTGCAGCGCGACAGCTGCGCCGATGGACTGCACAAGAGCCAGCCCGACCGTGCCAAAGCGCGTGTACTGCGTCAGCTTGCGCCGCCCCGACTCGCCTTCCTTGCGCAACTGGCTCAACTGCGGAATAACCATACCGGCCATCTGCACAATGATCGAAGCCGAGATATAGGGCATCACGCCCAGCGCAAAAATGCTCAGACGCTCAAGCGCACCGCCCGAAAACATGTTGAACATCGCGAGTATCGTGCCGGACTGCTGCTCGAAGAAGCGCGCCAGGGCTTCCGGGTCGATACCAGGGACGGGGATAAAGGTGCCGATACGGTAGACCACGAGGGCGCCTAGCAGGAAAAACAGGCGCTTGCGCAGCTCGGTGAAGCGCGGGGCTTCGCCGAGAGTCGCCGCAGGATTTGCCTTTCCGCCTTTTGCCACGATGTATTCCGTCAGTCCTGCAATTATTCTTCGATGCTGCCGCCGGCAGCTTCAATGGCCTTGCGGGCCCCTGGCGTGACCTTGATACCACGCACCTTTACTGCCTTGGCGATCTTGCCGGAGCTGATCACCTTGGCCTTTTCGGCTTCCCGCGACACGATGCCGGCATCCTTCAGGCTGGCCAGATCGATTACGTCTGCCTTTACACGCTCAAGTTCATGCAAACGAACTTCAGCAGTCGCGCCAATCATCTGCGATACGAAGCCGATCTTCGGCAGGCGCCGCTGCAACGGCATCTGGCCGCCTTCGAAGCCGACCTTGTGATAACCGCCGGCACGCGCCGACTGACCCTTGTGGCCACGGCCGCAGGTCTTGCCCTGGCCGGCGGAACTGCCGCGACCAACGCGTTTCGGTGCCTTTCTGGACCCGGGCTTAAGCGTGTTCAGCTTCATATCTGCTTCCTTGTCTCTCAGGCCTGCTCTACACGCAACATATAAGCGATGCGATTGACCATGCCGCGATTCTCCGGCGTGTCGTCGACCAGAACCGAGTGGTGCATCCGCCGCAGACCGAGACCTGAAACGCAGGCCCGATGCTTCGGGAGACGACCAAACTTGCTCTTTACGAGCGTAACTTTCAGCTGCTTGGGCTTTGCCATTAGCGCACCGTTTCCTTGAACCCGGAATTCCTGGTCAGTCCGACTCAGGCGCCGGTAATTTCCGCCAGAGTCTTGCCGCGCTTGGCCGCAATCGTCTCGGGCGAGTACATGTCACTGAGCGCGTTCATCGTGGCGCGCACCACATTGATCGGATTACGTGAGCCGTAGCTCTTCGCCAGCACGTTGCGCACGCCGGCACACTCAAACACCGCACGCATCGCGCCGCCCGCGATGATTCCGGTACCGTCTGAAGCTGGCTGCATGTAAACGCGCGTCGAACCGTGGTTACCGGTGCGCGCATAGAACAGCGTGTCCTTCTTCAGCGCCACGGTGCGCAGATTGCGACGTGCGGCCTGCATGGATTTCTGGATTGCGGCTGGCACCTCACGCGCCTTGCCGTAGCCGAAGCCAACCTTGCCCTTGCCATCACCGACGACCGTCAGCGCGGTAAAGCCGAACTGGCGACCACCCTTGACGACTTTGGCCACGCGGTTAACCGCAACGAGCTTCTCGAGGTAGTCGTCGCCTTCACCCGAGCGGCCCTGGCCCAAACCTTCCTGTCTACGCGCCACTATCAGAACTCCAAGCCGTTTTCGCGAGCCGCTTCAGCCAATGCCTTGACGCGCCCGTGATACTGAAAACCGGACCGGTCGAACGCCACGCGCGTGACGCCAGCCGCCTTTGCCTTTTCGGCTATAGACCGGCCAACCACCGCCGCGGCGGCGATGTTGCCGGTGCCGTCGAGCGCTTCGCGCACATCCTTTTGCAAGGTCGATGCCGAAACCACCACCGTACCGCCATCGGGCCCGATGATCTGCGCATACATGTGCCGCGGAGTCCGGTGAATCGTGAGCCGGGCAACGCCGAGCTCGCGGATCTTTGCACGGGACCGCCGGGCACGTCTCAGTCTGTTGTCGTTTTTGGTCATAGCGCCTCTGAAGCAAGTGGTGTTGGTTTAGCTCAACCTGGCACCTACTTCTTCTTCGCCTCCTTGAGCACAACTCGTTCTGTGGAATACCGCACACCCTTGCCTTTATAGGGCTCGGGCGGGCGATAACTGCGGATATCAGCGGCCACCTGGCCGACCTGATGCTTGTCTGCGCCCTTGATCAGGATTTCCGTCTGGCTCGGGGTATCGATGGTGATGCCATCGGGAACCGCATACGCCACCGGGTGCGAAAAACCCAGCGTCAGATTGAGCTTCTTGCCTTGCGCCTGGGCGCGATAGCCGACGCCGACCAGCTCGAGCTTCCGTTCAAACCCCTTGGAGACGCCTTCAACCATGTTGGCGAGCAAGGCACGGGTGGTACCCGCAATGGCCCATGCACGCTGCTCCGGCTTGCGACTACTGACATTGGCCTGATCGTCGGCAATGTTCAATTCCACATCGGCGCTGAGCGACAGCTGCAGCTCGCCCTTCGGGCCCTTTACCTTGACCGTACCTGCCGCCTGGGTCATCTCGACCCCCTTCGGCAGCAGCACGGGTTTTTTTGCGACTCTGGACATCTAGTTCATCCCGGATTTGTATTCAGCCAGCATCAGGAAACGATGCAGAGCACTTCTCCGCCATGCCCGCCAGCGCGGGCCGCACGGTCGCTCATTACACCCGCCGACGTAGAGACAATCGCAATTCCAAGGCCGCCCTGGACCTTCGGCACATCGCTTTTGCCACGGTAGATGCGGAGCCCCGAACGACTGACACGCCGTATCTCATCGATTACGGGGCGTCCTTCAAAGTACTTGAGCTCGATCTGCAGAACCGGCTTGTTGTTCTCACCCGGCTCCACGCGATACGAAGCGATATAGCCTTCATCCAGCAACACCTTCGCAATGGACTCCTTCTTCGTCGAAGAAGGCATGGTCACGGAAGGCAGGGAAACCCTCTGGCCATTCCGGATGCGGGTCAGCATGTCGGCGATCGGGTCGGAGATGCTCATGGATTCGTTTACTCGCTTCTGTCTGCTGTTATTTCGCAGCCTGCCGGCTCAGCCGGACAGGTTGCTGATCCGTTTACCAACTGGCCTTGCGCATGCCCGGAATATTGCCTTCCAGCGTGAGCTCGCGAAGCTTGGTACGAGACAGACCAAACTTCTGGTAGTAGCCACGCGACCTTCCGGTAATTGCGCAACGGCTCCGCATGCGACTCGGACTCGAGTCCCGCGGCAGCGACTGCAACTTTTCCTGCGCCGTCTGCTTGTCTTCCGGGCGAGACTTCGGGCTGGCGATTATGGCTTTCAGCTCCTGGCGCTTCTTTGCGTAGCGCTGCACGAGTTTTGCCCGTTTCACGTCCCGGAGAACCATCGATTTTTTGGCCATATTCGTATCTATCCCGTCACTTGCGGAAAGGAAAATTAAAAGCTTCAAGCAAGGCCCGCGCGTGCTCATCCGTCCGCGCTGTTGTCGTAATCGTGATATCCATGCCCCGGATCGTATCGATCTTGTCGTAGTCGATTTCCGGAAAAATGATCTGCTCTTCAATGCCCATGCTGTAGTTGCCACGGCCATCAAACGACCGGCCGTTCAGGCCACGGAAGTCGCGTATACGCGGTATGGCAATGTTGACCAGGCGGTCAAGAAACTCGTACATGCGGCCGCGACGCAGGGTGACCTTGCAGCCTACCGGATAACCCTCACGAACCTTGAAGGTTGCGACAGATTTGCGCGCGAGCGTAATCTGCGGCTTCTGGCCGGCGATGCCCGTCATGTCCTGCACGGCTTTCTCGATCACTTTCTTGTCCGTGATGGTCTCACCCACGCCCATGTTCAGCGTGATCTTGGTGATCCGCGGCACTTCCATCACATTCGCGATACCGAGCCGCTCACGCAGTTTCGGCACGATGGTGGCGACGTATTCTTGCTGCAGTCTGGTCATAAACTTGCTGGGATTCTGTTGATCC
>CAUJHF010000013.1 GCA_963204745.1 Pseudomonadota bacterium | reverse complement strand
ACCGCTGACCTCGCGCAGCACGAAAGCCTGCGCCGTGCGCTCCGGCAGCCCCTGGACACACTCTTCAAAGGCGGCGTAGAAATCCGCCTGCTCGAGCGCAGCGTCGGGATTGGCCCAGACGGCCGGCGGTACAGCCCAGTGACCGTTGCGCTCGAAAAGCCGGTTCAGCAACCCGCCATCGTCGCCTCCCGCCATATCGAGACCGGCATCCGCTTCGGCGACCTCGCGTTCCCCCCTCCGCAACTGATCGATCAGTTTGCGGCGCAGGATGGCAATCAGCCAGGTCTGCAGCGAAGAGCCGCCGCGAAAGGTAGCCGCCGCCTGCAGGGCAGCCACCAGAGTGTCCTGGACCGCATCTTCGGCGGCAGCCGCATCGCGCAGATGCAGCCGTGCATAGCGCAACAGAACGGGTCTGTGTTCCGCAAGTTCGCTGGCTTCGAAGCGCTGTTCCTGCATGGGCCGGGATGGTACCAGCCGCTCACAGCGTGCGAACGCGTGTTCGCACGCCGGCTGCCCGCCCCCGGAGAGCCGGTCTCCTCCAGCTACGCCCGACGCTTTGCGTTGACCTGGCGGATGAAGTCCTCATCGACCATGGTGACACCCTGCTTCTTTGCCTCACGGATGACGCCCTTCAGGGCAACAGTGAGCAGCGCCTTCGGTACTTCGATCAGGAGTTTGCAGGCCTCGAGCTCGAAGCGGACCTCCGGGTCGAGTTTGTTGGCCGTGTAATAGACGGAATTTGCCTCGAGCCCTTTGGCCATCGGTATGGGCACCGGCTTTGGCCGGTTGTGCGAGCAAAAGAAAAAACGGCGGTCACCGGTTTCGTTATGCCGGAAGCCATAGGACAAGGGCATGCTGGGAAATTCCTTCTGCGCCAGAAGCCGCTCATGGAAGGTCTCCTTGAGAAGAATGTTCTTGACCTTGAGACACCAGAATTTCTCGCAGCCAGGGGGGTCGGTCTCCCGGCCCGGCTGGTACCGGAATTCTCCGTCCAGTTCACACTCGAAAACCTGGAACGCATCCTTCATCAGCAGCGGAAATTCCGGATCTCCGGCATATTCTGCGGATGGGGTCCTGACCATCTCGAAGGGAATGCCTTTCATCTTCTCTTCCGGCTCCACACCCGGATAGCCGAGCGCCACGATGGGCCGCAACCAGCTTTGCTTGTATTCAATGAAGTGCAGCGCGGCCTTGCTGCCACGCTGCAGGTTGGTGGAGGTATTCGAACTCGCCCTGGAGATCAGCATCATCGAGGGCTGCTCGATGATGTCGAAGGGAAAGGCCAGTGAATGCGGACCAATTGAAGTAATGCCCTGCTCGTTGACCGTCGTAACCAGCGCAAAGGGCATCGGAAAGAATCCGGCCGACTGATAGAAGTTGTCCTTGGGGTGCACGCGATGAAAGGACTCATCACCTGTCGTTGCGGGGCGACGGAAGCGGTCGAATACCGAAAAGAAATCGAACAAGGACATGCCCATCCGTCGCGACTCCCCGCTTGAGACGATTGCCGGAACTTGTCAACAAGTTGTCAAGTACGCAGTATGGTGTCAGTCTGTCATCATGCTGTCAACGACACGACCACCCCGTGAGTAATGCCCCATGAGCTTCATCGACCAGACGAGCCCCTCAGCGGAAGTACTGGCGCTGTATCGCCTGTTTGCCGGGATCCAGAAAACCTATGTACAGCTGATGGTTTTTACCGACCGCACTGCTGCCAGGCTCGGCACCACCGGATCCCGGATCATGGTTCTGAGCACCATATCCCTCGGACCGGTAACCGTATCCGGGGTGGCGCGGAAGATGGCCATGAGCCGGCAAAACGTCCAGCGGGCAACGGATGCTCTCGTCAGGGATGGTCTTGTCGAGTACCTGCCCAACCCGAACCATCGCCGGGCAAAACTGGTCCGGCTGACCGAACGTGGCTCGGAGGTGATGCGCGAATGGACGCGCGTCGGCGGCGAGTCAATTCAACACGCCGCAAACCGGATTTCCGGGAAACGCATAGCGCTGGCGACGCAAACCCTGGAGGACCTCTACGAACAGGTGTCCGCTCTGACAGCCGAGGTCAAACCACCCGCGCGGATAACCGGCACTCGACACGCCACAGCGCCAGCCCGAGCCAGACGCTGAACGCCGACAACAGCGCAAGATGCATGAGGCTCGCCTGCACGAGCGGCACCAGCACACCGACCGTCAGGCTGGCTACCGCCAGCGAGACGAAGGACTGCATCGAGGCGGCGGATCCCCTCGCCTGCGGAAACAGATCGAGCATCCGGAGCGTCAGCACGGGGAACACGAGCTGGGTTGCAATGCCCGACAGGAACAGCGCGATCTGCTGGAGCCAGATCGGCAGTGCACCAAATTGCCAGTGCAACAACAGCCGCAGCGTGCAGGTGGTGACGATCAGCGCGAAGCCGAAGCCCGCCTGCCGCATCGGCGGAATGCGCCCGGCCAGCCGACCCGAAAGCGTCGCGCCCAGCGTGAAACCGGCAATTATTGGCAGAAACAGCCAGATGAACTGTGTTTCGCCGAGCTTCCAGTGATCGAGAATCAGTGACGGTGCTGCGCCCACATAGCAGAACACACCCAGGAAATTGAAGCTCGCGGCCAGTGCCAGCAACAGGAACTGCCGGTCGCAGATGACGCGCAATGCCGTTGCCGCCAGCGTGCGCAGGGAAAACGGGACACGGTGCTCCGGTGCATGCGTTTCCGGCAGCCGGATATGGGATGAGATCACCATTAACAGGCCGAACAGCGCGAGGAATGCAAACACCGCGCGCCAGCCCAGCGCCACGTGAATCCAGCCGCCGATGACCGGTGCGAGCGCCGGTGCGACGCCGAAGATCAGAGTGACCAGGCTCATCAGCCGCTGCGCTTGCGGGCCATCGTACAGATCGCGCACGATCGCGCGTCCTACCACCATGCCGGCGCCGGCAGTCGCCCCCTGCACTGCCCGGAATGCGAGCAATGAGCCGAAGTTTGGTGCCAGCACACAGGCGAGAGAGCCAAGCGTATAGAGACCCAGGCCCCAGATGATCACCGGCCGCCTGCCGAGCGCATCCGACAGCGGCCCGTGAAACAGGGCAGTGACCGCATAGGGCAGCATGTAGGCAGTGAGCGTCTGCTGCATCTGCCAGCGGGAAACGTTCAGATCCGCTTCCATGGCGCGAAACGACGGAAAGAAGGTGTCGATGGAGAACGGGCTTACCATCGACAGGCCGGCGAGAAGCACGGCAAGCCCCAGATATTGCGGTACGGTTCGAGACACTAGATCGGGTAGCCGCCAGTCCGGTGAGGGCCTCGCGCTGCAGGCTGGACAGTATCGGGGGTGGATATCATGATCCGGAATGATAAAGGCATTTGCAGTCATGAAAGCAGCATTTTACGCGACACACGGTGCTCCGGAGGTTCTGCAGATCGGCGAGCTGCCGATACCGGTGCCGGGCGATGACCAGGTACTGGTGCAGGTCGCTGCTGCGGGAGTCAATCCCATCGACCGGCGTTTGCGCGGCGGAGAACTGCAGGAATACATCACGCGCACTTTCCCAGTCGTACCGGGCTGGGATCTGGCCGGCCGCATCGTCGCTACAGGGAAGAATGTCAGCGACTGGAAGATTGGCGATGACATACTGGGACTGGCATTCAGCTGGTCTGTGCAGCACGGCACTTACGCCGAATACGCGCCGATAGATGCCTCAGCCATTGCGGCCAAACCGGCGAAGATGTCCTTCATCGAAGCCGCCGCCCTGCCGCTGGTCAGCCTGACTGCCTGGCAGGCGCTCGCCGAGTACGCGAATCTGCAGCCGGGCCAGACGGTGCTGATACAGGCCGGTGCCGGCGGGCTCGGCAGCGTCGCCATACCGATGGCCAAGCGACTCGGCGCAATCGTCTATACCACCGCGCGGCACAAGAGCTTCAACTACGTGCGCAGTCTCGGTGCCGACCACGTCATCGACTACAGCGCCTCGGACTATGAGCAGGAACTGAGGGCGCAGGAGCCGGATGGTCTGGACGTGATACTTGAATCACTGCTCGGGGATGGCAGTGCAGAAGCGGCAATCCGCCTCGCAAAGACCGGCGGCGTCGTGGTCTACATGAACAACGAGCCGCCGGACCTGCCGGAAATCGCAGCGCGGAACATCAAGACGGCATTTTTGCACCACCGCCCCGATGGCGAGATGCTCGCCGAACTGGTCGCCCTCTATGCGCGTGGCACGTTCAGGATTCCGCGCATCCGGATCATGGACCTGGATGCGGCACAGGAGGCGCACCGCCTGTCTGAAAGCGGCCAGACGCAGGGCAAGCTGGTACTGAAAATCCGGGACCTTTGAGCTCAGCGGCGCAGCAACGGCGCCAGCATGATCTTGCACAGGTGCAGCAGGTTGTTGGTCGTCCAGTACAGCACCATGCCGGCCGGAAAGGTGTAGAGCAGCACGAAGAACAGGGCCGCCATCGCATACAGCCGCAGCCGCTGGCCGGCCAGCAATTCCGGTGACAGCGAGGCCTCCTCCTGCAGGCGGGCCGATGCGATCGTGAAGAGCGTCATCAGCACCGGCAGGAAATTCAGGTAGCCGCCGAAAAACGGCAGCACGCCCGGCAGGGCCATCACCCGGTCGGGCAAGGACAGGTCCTGTACCCAGAGAAAGCCGGCGCCACCCAGACCGAAATTCTCGCCCAGCATGTCGAAGGCCGCGATAAACACCGGGATCTGGATCAGAAAACCGGCCAGGCTCTTCAGCGTGTAGAACTGGCTGACACCGTGCTTTGCATAGACTGCCAGCGTACGGCGGTGTGCCTCCTCGCCCTTGAACTCGCGCCGGACCGCTGTGAGCTCCGGCTGCAGCAGACTCTGCGTACGATTGACCTCAGCCTGCCAGCGTTCGGCCACGAAGGTCAGCGGCCACATCAGCACTTTTACGGACAGCGACAGCAGCATGATCGCCAGCCCCCAGTTGCCCACCAGTTGCTGCAACTGGCCAAGCAGCCAGTGCATGCCAAAGGCCAGGCTGCGCAACCAGTCCCACAGCGAGGCGTACAGCATGCCGCGCAGCTCCGGCGCCACGGTCTCGAGTTCCGTCGCAAGCACCGGCCCGGCATAAATCTGCAGATCCAGACTGCCGCCACCGGCACTGTTGCGCCGGATCCTGATCGTCGGCTGATCGGCAGCGGTCTCGGCGGCGCTAACCTGCACTGCGTCGCGCGACTGCATCAGCAGCGTCCAGAAGCGGCCCCGCAGGCCCACCCACTCACCGGGGGCGGACAAGCGCTCTGCGCCGCTTGCATCCTCATCGCCGCTCAGGTTCTGCTGCCCGTCTGCATCCACGCGCACGGCCCGCGCATAGCTGTAGAAACTGCCGAACCCGGGCAGGCGCGTGCCGACCAGGTCATCACCACCCGACAGTTCCAGACTGGCGCCCGGCGGCATCTGCAGGGACATCGACAGCGTGCGGCCATCGCGCGCCAGCGTATAGCGGTGAATCAGGCGCATGCCGCGAAACGGTTCCAGCGAACTGAGGATCACGGTCATCCCCGTATCGGAACTCTGGTAGTCAGCGCGGTAGGCCAGTGCTTCGAGTTGCCGGGTGGCGTCGGGATCACCAGGCACCTGCCAGGCAAAGCGGCTGCCGCCGGCACCCACACGCAGCAGGGCAGTCTGTGCAGCGCCCGCCTCCGTAGTGCCCGTGCAACGCTCCATGCAACTGAGCCAGCGGCCGGGCAAGCCGCCGTAGGGATTGATCAGCAGCAGCAGCTGCTCGCCATCGAGGCGCACCGCCTGCGCATGGGCAGCACCGGCAAGCAGCACAGCCAGCATCACCACGACACGCAGCAGCATCAGCGCACGTACTCCCGGGCAATCCTCGCGATGGCATCCGCCCCGGCTGCACCGCTGCTGCCGAGGTTGTATACCGACTCGTCGCGGAGTTGCGCTACCGAGCGGCGGAAGCGCGCCGGATCGCGCACCAGTTCGCGGATCACATCCGGCGCTTCCGCCAGACGATCCGGCTTCAGCAGCGCGCCCAGCTTTTCACGCACATACGACTCAAAGGGCTCCATGCCAAGCTCCGGCCAGGTGTCATTGCGCGCCTTGGCCGGCACATCGATGTACAGCACCGGTTTCTCGAGCCCCATGCCATAGTCCTGCCCGGCGCCCGACCAGTCGGTGATCATCACGTGCGAATCGTAGAGTGAATCGCTCTCGCCCATCTGCTCCACCAGCCTGAAACGTGGATTGCTGCCATGCCGGGCCACGATGCGGTCGATCACTTCGGGCATCTTCCAGCGCGTCTGGTAGTGCGGCCGCAATGTCAGCCGGAATCCGGCCGACATCAGCATGTCGGCGAGCTCGCTGCCGCATACCGGCAGGATCGTCTCCTCGCCCCAGGACGGCGCGAGTAGCACATGTATGTCGGCATCGCTGCTGATCGGCGGCGCTTCGCGCCGGTTGGCCAGCAGTTCTTCCAGGCGCCCATAGCCGTGCGGGATCAGTTGCTTGGCCGGCAGCTTGTGCAGTTCTTCACGACGGCGGATTTCCCGCATCTGGTGCGGACCGGCGCAGAGGATGGTGTCGTAACTGTCAAAGGAGTTGGCGTAATCAGCCATGTGCGTGCTGATCAACGAATGGAACATGTAGACCACATGTACCGGATGCACCGAACGCTTGAGATCAAGGTTCCCGAAATCGAGAATCTGCGTGACCAGCACATCGGCATCGAGGAACTGGCAGAACCAGATACGCCAGAGCCCCGTGCCGATGCAGAAGGGGCGGATCAGTGGCGAAGCCTGATGCAGGCCCGGATCACCCGGGTCCGACGACACATAGATTATGGATTCACCGAGACGCCCGGTCAGGTGGCGGATGACCGGCTCGAAGTGATGCCAGTCCTGTCCGCTCTCGGCGAGGAAAACGATACGGCGCTCATTGCGCGGGACGCGACGAAAAGCACGATAACCGCTCCAGTCCCGGAAGAACGTCAAGGCCATGCGCGGCTGGTGGGTCCGGCAGCTGTTCAGCTGCGACGGGAACCCTCATCTCCGGAGGCAGACGGCGGCTGCTTTTCCACATCAGCACGCCCGGACGGCTTGTTGTCCCGCCCGCCACGGAACAGCGACTTCAGCTTGTACCACCAGGTCTTGATCGCCAGAGCCGCTGTAGCAAACAAACCGACGATGGCCGACAGGATCATGCTGCCGGTACTCGGGTCCAGATAGGCCTGTGCGTGCGGCGCAAAGCCCAGCAGACCGAGCAGCGCGACCATCATGATGGCGGCATCAGGTTTCCGATTCATGGCCTTGTAATGTCCTGGGTCAGGGGCGAAAACTGCTGGCTGTATACAATCATTGGGCAGGCACTGCAACGCTGGCGGCGGAACGACGCATCACCTCCGCATATACGGTGTCCCGCACACGCGCCAGATGCGAAGGATCGTCGATTTCGCCCCAGACCAGGTCGGAAACTACCGGGCAGGCAATGGCCCGCTCGCGCGCGGCGGCGACCAGGCAGTCGGTTTCGTAGTCGAAGCGCAGCGTCGCTGCAAAGGCGCGGCCGGCAATTTCGCACATCAGCCGGAACAGTTGCGCGGAAATCTTCGAGATGCCGACCAGTTCACCCGCAGGTGGGCCCCCCAGGGCCGCGGGTTGCTTGGACATATTGAACAAACGGCCATCGCGCACCTCGACATAGACCTCGTCGCCGGCGCCCGTCGGACCGGACAGCAGCACGGCATCAGCCGCCGGCTCATCGAGCAGGCAGCGCAGCGCACGCGGCTCATAAACCAGATCGGATTCGAGCAGCAGAAACGGTCCGGGTACCATATCCCGCGCACACCAGAGCGAATACATGCTGCCGGAATCGGCATAGCGTTCGTTGTGTACCACGCGCACCAGACCGGCCCGGCCTCGGGCGAAATCATTGTAATGCCCGGCGCAATGACCGGTCACGATGATCACCTCCCCGATACCTGCAGCGACCAGGCGATCGATCGACTCCTCGATGATCGGTTTCTCGCCAAGCCGCAGGAACCCTTTCGGATAGTCCTGCACGTGGCCGGCGAGCCGCGTACCGCGCCCGGCAGCCAGGATCACCGCCGTATTGATTCCCGTGACACTCACAAACGGGTGCCCAGATTGCCGGTCAGCGCCGTACACAGGCGGATCAGGTCTTCTTCCTGAATATCGCCCATATGCGCGATCCGGAAGATTTGCCGGCCCAGGTCACCCTGTCCGGCGTAGATGATGAAGCCCTCGGCTTTCAGTGCCGCATGCAGCTCGGCATAACTGCGACGCGCCGGCAACCGGTAGGACCAGAGCACACTGGAGTACTCGTCCGGACGCAGCAAGGTAGCAACACCGCAGACCGACAACGCCGAGTGGATACGCTGCGCGCGGGCCAGATAGAGCTGACGGCGCGCCTCGGCACCTCCCTCCTCGGCATGTTCGAGCAGCGCCTCATGCAGCGCAAATGCAATCTGTACCGGCAGCGTAAATGGCGAGTAGCCGTCGCGGTGCTGGGACGCGTAGTAGGCGCGCAGATCCAGGTAGATGCTGCCAGCCTTCAAAGCCGGGCTGGCCCACAGATCATTGCGAGCGAGCACGAAAGACAGGCCGGGGGCACCGTGCAGACACTTGTTTGCAGTGCCAGCCAGCGCACCGAGATTCCAGGCAGCGGCATCGATCTGCTCGGCGCCGAAACTGCTCACTGCATCGAGCAGCATCGTCAGCCCACGCGCCTGACAGAGCCGTCCGACCGCGGCGATATCGTTGAGCCGCCCGGTCGTGGTCTCGTGATGCACGATGGCCAGATGACTGATGGACGGGTCGCTCTGCAGGCATTTCTCTATCACCGCCAGGTCGATGCCTGCCGTCCAGTCGTGTTCTGCCAGGCGGTGCGGTTTGCCATGCGCCGCCAGCATGCGCTGCATGCGCTCGCCATACACGCCATTGGCGACCACCAGCGTCGTACCGTGGTCAGGGGCAAAACTCGAAAGCATCGCTTCTACGGCGCTGGTTCCCGAACCGGCCAGCGTGACGGCGCAGTAGTCCTGCACGAGGCTGCCATGCACCTGTCCCAGCCGCAAATTGATATCGCGAATCAGCGCAGCGAACTCCGGTTCCCGATGGCACCAGTCACCGGCAGCGAGCGCGCCGCGCACTCGTGAAGTGAGCGTCACAGGTCCCGGATTGAGCAGGATCAGGCGCTGGTTTTCGGCGGGCCTCTGCTGCATGGATCAGTCCTTCAGGTGCTGTCGAAACCGCGCCGCTACCTCGGCGGGCGTGATCACCGGACGCGGCAGCTTTGCCGGCACACCGGGCAGCACCGGTACATGTATGAACAGCGGACCGGACGACTGCGCTGCGAGGAGCGCGGAGAGTTCTGCCGGCTCGCTGGCCGTCGCGACGGCGGGATAGCCGCAGGCCGCTGCGATTGCACAGAAGTCCACATGCGGCGATACCGTGCTCTGGCCACCGGTGGACTCGTGTTGCCCGTTGTCGATCACGATGTGCACGAGGTTGTCCGGCCGCTCATAAGCCACCGTGCTCAACGCACCAAGCCGCATCAGCGCAGCTCCGTCACCGTCGATGGCGATTACCCGTCGGCGTGGCTGCGCGAGTGCGATACCGAGCGCAAGGCTGACCGCACAGCCCATCGAACCCACCATGTAGAGCTGATTGGCCCGATCACCGAGCGCGTAGAGTTCGCGACCCATGTAACCGGTGGTCGCTACCAGTACATCGCGCCCGGTGTCAGCGGCACGGATCGCTGCGAGCATCGCCTGACGCCGGGCAACGGCCGGCCGGCGAGGAACAGATGCAGCCTTGAGCGGCACAGGTGGCCTGAGTTCTCCGCTCAACGCGCTGTCTGCGACACTGCCCTTGCGCATGACCAGCGCATAGGGTCTCTGCTCAGCCCGCATGCGGGCGACTGCGACATCGAGCGTTGGCGCAATCGCTGCGTCGCTGGCCGGAAACAGCGTCCACGGAATGTCCATCAGCTCCAGCATGCGCGGCGTGATCTGCCCCATCAGTTCGTGCTGGGGCTCATCGGCGTGACCGCCCGGCTCGCCGCGCCAGGTGACGATCAGCAGTATCGGAATGCGGAAAGTCCAGGTCAGCGAGGTCAGCGGATTGACCGCATTGCCGAGCCCGGAGTTCTGGAACATCGCCACACCGCCACAGCCACCGAGTTCTGCGCCGGCGGCAATTGCCACCGCATCGCCCTCGTTTGCAGCCGCGACGTAGCGCAGCCGGTCCGAACCGATCGTGTAATTGATGAATGGCGTCAGATAGGAACAGGGCACGCCGCTGTAGACACTGAAACCGCGCTTCGCAGCGGCCGCAACAAAGCTGCCGGCCTCAATCATGCAAAGCTGCCCGCGGCAACCACGTCTTCCAGGCTGTCGATATCCAGCCAGTGCCCGGTGGTGTAGATCACGCGGATCCGCTCACCACCGCGCACCAGCCCGGTGAGAAGTTCGTGCAGCTTGGCCTTGCGGTTCCCGGGCTCGGCGGCCAGCGCGGCCACGGTGCTTCGGAATCGCGGCAGCGCAGCCGCAGAGATTTTCATGAAACCCATCCACTCGCCGTGGATCGCGCTCTCGGGCAAATCCTCTGCTGCCCGCTCCAGGAATGTCTGCTGGTAGAAAGCCCGACGCGAATGCGGCTGGGTACAACTGACGTAATCGGCAGCCCTGCCCCGATTCACCGACTCGTGCCATTCGGTATCCACCACGATTGCGAAATCGTCTTCGGTCTCGGCCAGTGCATCGAGTATGTATCGCTTGAAAATCACATCGCCATAGGAAAGGTACAGGTCCATCGAGTCATCGGGATCGCCGGCCAGACCGCAGGCGAGCGAAACCAGCTCGCTGCTGTCCGCATAATCGGCATTGTCGGCATAGCTGATCGCCGGCAGGTCGATCGCTTCCGGCAGATAGCCGCGTACCACATTGATGCGTTTGATGCCCGCCGCGTTGTAGGCCGACACGATATGCGAGAGCAGCGGACGACCGCGGATCTTAACCATGGTCTTCGGCCGGTGCTCGGTAAGTTCGCCGAGCGCCGAGCCGCGCGACGCCGCCAGGATCAGCGCACGAGAGCGTGCCTGGCGTTTCGGCAGATAACGCTCCTCGGCCTCCTGCAGCTCTGAAGCGCCCTGCAGCCGGAAAAGCTCCTTCACCGGCGCGATACGGTCCTCGACCGAGCGCAGGTTCTGTTCCCCATGAATGGTCCGCGCGGTTTCCTGCATGGCGACGACTGCCGCGCGCAGCAGCTGGTTTGCCCAGATCGCGATGGAAAAGCCGGCTTCGCGGAACACGTCTGTGGGCGTGGCGTGATACTTGGTCGGCACGATGACAACCGGCGAACGGCCCGCCCATTCCTTCTGGAAGGCGAGCACCTCCGTCGCGCTGCCCAGCGCACTGTGAATCAGGATGCCGTCCGAGCCGGCCGCATGATAGGCCTCGGCGCGGCGCATCGCCTCGTCGAGGCCCCAGCCCGCAATGAATGCCTCGACCCGGGTGATGATCGCGAACTCGTCGTCAGTCTGCGCATCCTTGCCGGCCTTGATGCGGCTGCAGAACTCGTCGACATCAGCCAGCTGCTGCTTGTCTCCGTCGATAAAGCTGTTGGTCTTGGGATAGAGCTTGTCCTCGATGCAGACAGCCGCGATGCCGCGCTGTTCCAGCTTGCGTACCAGGCGGCGCACATTGTTGAAGTTGCCGTAGCCGGTATCGCCGTCGAGCAGGATCGGGATGCTGGTCGCATCGGCCATGAACTCGAGCATCTCGAGGACCTGCGTCCAGCTTGCCTCGTTTGAATCGCGCACCCCGTACTGAGCCGACATGCACAGGCCGCCCGCCCAGATGCCGCGAAAACCAGCCTCCTCGCCGATCCTGGCACTGATGCCGTTATGGGCCTCGATGAGGAATTCAAGCTCCGGGCTGGCCAGCAGTTGCCGGAACCGGGTGGTTTTTTTCAGTTGCATTCCCGGTCGCGGCGCGTCCTGCCCGCCTCCAGCACAAGGTACGGTCCTTAGTGTACCGGACGCAGCCGACCGGACGGTATCCGCCTATTTCTTCGCCATGCTCCCGGCAGAGTAGCGCTCGCCCGTCTGCAGCATCGCATCGGTGCCGACGGTGGCATTGAGACGCGAAAAATCAAACATCCGGTCGAGCATTCCACGGGTCGTACCGTCGGCCTTCAGCGTCGCGAGGTACTGGCTGGCCGCGAAGCCGACGACGCGGACCATCGCACCGGGAAAGATGGCCAGGCGAAAGCCGATCTCACCAAGTTCCCGGATGGACAGCAACGGTGTCTTGCCGCCCTCGACAATGTTCGCAAGCAGCGCCACACGCCCGCCCAGCTCACGACCCAGGCGCGCCATCTGCTCCGGAGTACGCAACGCTTCGACAAACAGCACATCTGCGCCGGCCTCGGCATAGCGGTGTGCCCGTTCCAGCCCGGCCTCAAAACCATCGACCGCAATCGCATCGGTACGCGCAACGATTGCAGTCGCCGGATCCGAACGCGCATCCTGCGCCGCATGCAGCTTGCCGATCATCTCCGCTGTGCTGACCAGCGTCTTGCCGTCCAGGTGACCGCAGCGCTTCGGCAGGGTCTGGTCCTCGAGCTGAATCGCGGAGGCACCCATCTTCTCCAGCAGGCGCACGGATCGCTGTACGTTCAGCGCATTGCCGAAGCCGTTGTCGCCGTCCACGATCAGCGGCAGGCCGACACGGTCACGGATACTGCCGACGGTTTCGGCAACTTCCGTCAGGGTCGTCAGGCCGATATCGGGGCGACCGAGCCGGGTGAAGGCGATGCTCGCCCCGCTTACATAGGCGCAACCGAAACCCGCCTGTTCGATGAGCAGCGCCGTAAAGGCGTCATAGCAGCCCGGCGCAATGAAGGGCTGCCCGACAAGCAGTTCGCGTAAACGCTTCGTGTGTGACATTCAGGTTTTCTCTTTTGCCAAACGCAGTTTCAGCCAGGGCATCAGTCCACCCGCCTCGATCATCGCCATCAGATGCACGGGCAGACCCTGGACCGTCCAGCTCTCTCCCGTCGCCGGCCGCTCGATACGGCCCGTCACCGGATCCAGCTGCAGGGTGTCGCCCGCACGGATCAGGCCTGCGCCCGGAAAAACCAGCGCCGGCAGGCCAAAGTTGAGGGCATTGCGATAAAAGATCCGGCCGAAAGACACGGCGAGCACCGCACCGACGCCCAGATGCGTGAGTGCCAGGGCCGCCTGCTCGCGTGCGGAACCGACACCGAAATTGCGGCCGGCGACGATGAGGTCGCCGGGCTGTACCTGTCGGGCAAAATCAGGATTCACGGCCTCCAGGCAATGCCGCGCCATCTCCGCCATCGGCGCCTTGAAATACAACCCCGGTGCCATGACATCGGTGTTGATGTCGTCACCGAACACGAAGGCGCGGCCACTGATGATCTTCACGCGAGAAACTCACGCGGGTCGGCTATACGGCCAGCCACGGCTGACGCCGCCACGGTATACGGCGACGCGAGGTACACCTGCGCGGAATTGGCACCCATGCGACCCTTGAAATTCCGGTTGGTCGAAGAGATGCAGACCTCGTTTTCCGCCAGCACGCCGGCGCCCAGTGCCGCGCAGGCGCCACAGCCGGTGGGCAGGATATAGGCGCCTGCTGCAGAGATCGTCGCCAGCGTACCGTCGGCAGCCGCTTGAGCCATCACGGCTGATGACGAGGGTGCAACCAGCAGCCGGGAACCGTTCGCCACTTTCCGACCTTTGAGCACTTCAGCGACCATGTGCAGATCGGTGAGCTTGGCGCCGACGCAGGCACCGATGTAGGCCTGACCGATGCGCACCTTGTCGCAACTGTCCACCGGCCCGCTGTTGGCCGGTGAGTGCGGCGCCGCCACCTGCGGTACGAGGTCATCCGCTGCGTAGTTGCGCACATCGAGGTACGCGGCATCGGCATCGCCACGCCACTGCAGGGCTTCGGCAGCCGGTTCCCGGCCTGCCGCGCGGAGCGCCGCCAGCGTGACTTCATCGGCGGCGACGATGCCGGTTTCTGCACCCAGTTCGGCCGCCATGTTGGTCAGCACCATGCGCTCCCAGACCGACATGGCACGCACCGTCTCGCCGCCATACTCGATCACCCGGCCACCATTCTCCATGCCCAGCTCCCGGCACAGGAACAGCGCGATGTCCTTGGCGACCACGCCGTGCCCGAAGCGGCCTGACCAGTTCAGCTGTACGGTCTCGGGCACCTGGATCCAGATCTCGCCCGTCACGACCACACCGGTCATTTCGATGGCGCCGAAGCCGGCCATGAAGCAGCCGAAGGCCCCGCCCATGCTGGAATGGGAATCACCGCCACAGGCAAACATTCCGGGTTGCAGCAGACCCTGCTCGGCGAGCAGCACGTGGCCGATACCACGCATATCGAAGAAATTCCGGATGCCGAACTCGGCCGCAAACTCGCGCGTGAGCTGCAATATGGCCGCCGACTCAGCGTCCACGGCAGGCGTGAAATGATCGGTGCAGAGCACGATGCGGTCCGCATCCCAGACGCCGGTTCCCAGCTCTTTCAGCCGGGGCCAGATACGCCGCGGGCCGCCGGAGTCGAGCAGCAAGGCCAGATCCACCCTGCAAGTCAGGATTTCGCCAGGCCGGGCCACCGGCTGTCCCGCAGCGTGCGCCAGAATCTTCTCGCTAAGCGTCTGTCCCATGGCCCGATGGCTCATCCGATGCTTGTCGCGCTTGACCTGCCGTGTTTCGTGTCCGGACAATGTCGCTCTTTTCAAAACGAGCGCCCGGCACCGTACCATGCTGATACAGGTTCTGAAGTCCAAAATTCACCGTGTGACGGTTACCGCAGCCGACATCAATTACATCGGCAGCATCACCATCGACGAAGACCTCATGGATGCCGCCAACCTGATCGAAAACGAGCAGGTACACGTACTCAACCAGCGCAACGGCGAACGCATTATCACCTACGTCATCAAGGGCGAGCGCGGCTCCGGCGTCATCTGCATGAACGGACCCGCTGCGCTGCTGTTCTCGGTCGGCGATATCGTACTGGTCCTGTCCTATGCCGGAATGGATTTCTCCGCAGCCAGGACCTTCGAGCCCAGCATCATCTTTCCGGATACGGCAAGCAACCGTCTGACCGCAGGCTAGAGGATCCCCTTCAGCTTCTCGGCGATCTTCGCCACGTCAGCCGGATCAGCCTGGCTGACGTCCGCGTACTCGGTGAAGCGCTCGGGAATCTTGATCGTCGCGTCGATGCCCATCTGCTCACCGACCATCGGGAAACCCTGCGGCCCCTTCGGCGCCGAGGGGTCGAGCACGAAGGCCTGGCCCGAACGGTTGATGATGATGTCGCTGTAGGGCTGCACGCGCGTCTGTATCGCCCACTCGACCGCCGACAGGTCGTAGGGATTGACGTCCGGACCGACCACCACCGCGATCTTGGCGGTCCGCGGCCAGCGCCCGGCGGCACCCCACAGGGCGTGCAGCACATACTTGCCGAATTCCGGATGCGGCTTGTGCGCACCATCGACATTGAGCTGCACGATGTAGGTCATGTTCGGCGTGACCACGCAGTCTTTCACTTCGGGAATCTTGCGCTGCAGGTCGGAAAGCATTTCGCCCTCGATCGGAATCAGCGCCAGATAGTTGTGATCAAACGGCGGCATCATCTCGATGGTCGCGTACCAGAGCGGATTCTTGCGATGGGTGATGCAAGTGACATCAAACAGCGGGAAGACCTGGTGCTTGTCGTAGTAACCGACCGAGTTCGAATGCCAGCCGATGATCTGCTGCGGCACGTCGGGCTGGAATACGCCTTCGATCACGTACTCGGCGGTGGCGGGCACCTCAAGATCGACGGTCTCGCACTTCACCAGCTCTACCGGTGAGCCACGCAATCCGCCCGCGTACTCATACTCGTCCAGGCCATATGGCACGCCGGTCGCGGCTGCCATGTGCACGGCCGGATCACACTGGCAGGCGACCGCGATCTCCAGCGGCTTGCCCATGCGCTGCGCCTTGGCGAGGTGCAGACCGATGTGATTCATCGGCGGATTCCAGAAGGCGAAGATCGACAGCTGCTTCTTTTGTTCTTTCTCGGTATAGGTGCCGCCCTGCGGATGCTTGCAATTCCACAGCTGGGTCAGCCGATACCAGCCGACGTTGCGCACGCCCGTTTCCGGGTCCTTGGTGACGACGACACCGCCGGTGATATAGGAAGCGCCTTCCTTGCCGATCCAGACATGCGGCAACTGCTTGTCGACCGAAATGTCGTCCTTGCCAATCACCACGTCCTTGCAGGGTGCCTTGCTGCGCTCGACCATGGTCGGCTTGTGCCAGGTAGAGCGGTCGTTGAGGATGCGGGCATGCTTCATCTTGGCTTCGATGACGTCTGCGGTCTCGATGGTGAGACCGGTACGCTCGCGGGTGCCAAACGGATTGAAGATTACGGGTACGCCAGGCGTGTTGTAGCCCTGCAGGTTTTTCAGCATCAGACCCGGACCACTGATCTCGGCGAGATAACGCATCAGCGCCTGGAGTTCATTGGTGCCCTGCGCGCAATCCAGGGGCACGTCCACATCCTTGAGCTGGCCGATCTTTTCCAGACTGGCCAGAAATTCCCGCATGTCCTTGAACGCCATCGCCCGTCGCTCCCTTGATCCGTAACCCTGAACCGGAATCCGCAAACCATAGCATGCCGGCCAGACCGGAGCAGCCCGGCGACTGCCACAGACCAACCGGGCAGAACACGATCCGCAGCGAGATCCGGTAGGCTATGCGCCCTGCGGGCCAACGGCCATTCTGCAAACAGGAAGACAGACATGAAAAAGACCGACAAGAAAGTAGCCATCGTCACCGGGTCTGCCACCGGCGTGGGCGCCGCGGCAGCCATCCTGCTCGCCGAACACGGCTGCAACGTGGTGATCAATTACACGCGCAGCAAGGCCGAGGCCGACGAGACTGCAGCGACCTGCACTGCCCAAGGCGTGGAAACCATCGTTTTCCAGGCCGACGTCTCCGACGACGATGCCTGCCGTGCCATGGCCAAGGCCGCCATCGACAAGTGGGGACGCATCGACTACCTGATCAACAACGCCGCGCGCACCAAGTTCAACCCCTACCCGAAGCTCGACGGCGTGTCCAAGCAGGACTTTCTGGATATCTATGCCGTCAACGTGGTCGGCGCCTATCAGATGATCCGCGCCGTCACACCAATCATGAAGAAGCAGGGCCACGGCGCCATCGTCAATGACTCATCGATCGGCGGCGTAACCGGCATCGCCTCGTCAATTCCCTACGCGGCATCAAAAGCGGCACTCAACCTGATGGCGAAGTCGCTGGCACATGTACTGGCCCCGGAAATCCGCATCAACACCGTGGTGCCGGGCATGATCCAGACCCGCTGGCTGAAGGGCGGCATGGGTGACGAGCAATATGCGGCGATGATCAAGACGATGGGCGATCAGCTGCCGCTGAAGAAAGTGGCTACCGCCGAAGACATCGCCGGCGTGCTGGTGTGGTTCCTGGAAGGCCCGCACCTGATCACCGGTGAGACGCTGATCGTCGATAGCGGCATCCATATCGGCACGTTGCCGCCCTACTCCAGCGGCGACTCCTACTGAGAGGCGGACTCAGAGACGGAATTCGCGCTTCCAGCCGAAACCGCGCGTGCTGTCGATGAGGCGTATCCACTCCGGCGTCAGGCGCCAGAACGCCGTGCTCTGCAGTCGCGTGGCGATCAGCTTTTCGCTGGCTTCGCGCGGGGACTCGAAGATCCGCCGCACCTGGATGAACTTGGCCAGATAGGCAGCGAGCGCAGTGACCCGCTCGATACCGGCGAGCATCTCGGCCCGCCCTTCGACCTGCAGACCGATCACCTCGTCCCAGCTGCCTGCATCACGGTTGATCGCGGCGACAACGCGTGGCTCGCGACCCATGTCGCGCCCGTGACGCGTCTTCACATCCGATACGAAATACAGATTGCAGCGCTCGTCGCTGGCATAGAA
>CAUJHF010000012.1 GCA_963204745.1 Pseudomonadota bacterium | reverse complement strand
CCGACGCGTCATGGTCGGGCTTGACCCGACCATCTCGGAAACCTGTGCCCTCCTGTCGAGAGGTTCTCGGCTCCGCGCTTTGCGCGGTCCGAGAATGACGGGCCGCATCAAGCCCAAATTCTCTGCGCCAATGCCAGCAGCCGCGTGCGCTCCAGGTGCGTGGCCAGATCGCGGTCGCCGAGCCGGAACCAGGTCTCGGCGCCCAGCGTCTCGAGTCCTTCCATGCACGACCAGCTTTCATCGCGGAGGCCCCAGCCGGTCGTCTCGTTGACGACACCGGCGAGCGTGTACATCAGCGTGTCGAGGTCCGGCGAAATCGCGAGACCGAGATGGCTGAAGTCGTCACCGGTATTGGCGATGATCGTCAGTTGACCCGCATCGAGCGTGTGCGCCAGTCCAAGTGCCAGCTTGGCACCGCCGACACCGCCGGCAAGCAGTACATAGCGGGACTTTGCGCTCACCGGAACAGGTCTTCGTCGGCGGGCCGCAGTGCGTCGCGTGCAGTTTGTCCGGATTCGGTACCCGCTCCCGCGCCGCGCACCAGAACCAGCGGTGTACCTTCGGCTGCTTCGCCCATCACCAGCACTGCCGTCGCCGCGATGCTGTCGGCTACTGCCACCTCGCTCACCTGCAGCGTTCTGCCGAACATGTCGGGCTGGCCGCGCAGATCGTTGAGCGCCTTGATGCCGGCGCAACCGATCGCGATACCCACGGTGCCGAGTCGCCAGGCGCGGCCGATGCTGTCGGTGATGATCAGTCCGAGCGCGACGCCGAATTCCTTCTGCAGAGTCGCGCGCAAGCGTGCTGCCGAAGCGTCCGGATCTTCGGGCAGCAACAGCGCTGTCTCATCGCTGTCTTCGAGGTTGGACCGGTCGATGCCGGCGTTGGCCAGCACGACGCCGGTGCGGTGCTCGACGATGATCACGCCGGGCGATACACGGATCACCGAGCGCGATTCGCGCAGGATCAGCTCGACGACGCGCGGATCCTTGTTGGCGCGTGCGGCGATGTCCTCTGCCTCTGCCGAAGGCTTTACCGTATCAAGCCGCACCATGCGGCTCTCGGCCTTGGATACGATCTTCTGTGCAACGGCGATGAGATCGCCGGCCAGCGGCTTTACGCCGGCTGCGCGCAGCGCAGTACTGATCAGCGCAGCCAGATCGTCACCGGGCTGTACCAGCGGTACGCCCGGAATGCGCATGAAGCTGAGCCCGTTCACGGACGCTCAGCTGGCGTCGTCAGCGATGCCGGTAATGCGTATGCCCGTATGCAGTCCGCCATAGCGCTTGTTCATGAAGATCAGCACCGACGTGAGCGCTTCGGCCGCAGCGGCATTCTCCAGCGAGCCCGCATGCCAGGCGCGCAGCCCGGCTGCCCTGGCGAGACCCACCACGACCTCGCGGGCCTCGGCCTTGTTGCCGGTGACCAGCACGTCGCAATCGAGAGCGTCATCGCTCTGCATCGAGTCGGCCGAGACATTATGAAAGGCTGCGACGACCGTCGTTTTTTCGCCGACCAGTTGCTGGGCGATCAGCGCGGCACAGCCTTCAGGCGGCAGCTGCACGCGGGCGACCCGGGGCGGAACCAGCGGTACCGTGGTATCGACCAGTATCTTGCCCGGCAGCGCAGCGCGGATTTCTTCCAGCGTCGGCCGCTGGTGGCTGAAAGGCACGGTGAGGACAACCACGTTGGCCTCACGGGCAGCTTCAAGGTTGGACAGGCCGCGGACATTGGCGCCTGGAAAGGCCTTGCGCAGTTCGCCGGCAGCGGCCTCGGCCCTGGCCGCATCGCGTGAGCCGATGATCACCGGAATACCGGCCTGGGCCCAGCGACGGGCCAGCCCGCCGCCCAGCGCACCGGTGCCACCCACGATACTGATTGCGCCGAAGCGGCTGTCATTGACCATTGGCTGGAACTCGTTGCTGTGACCCGGGGCGAGCATGGTACCGAGCCGCTGCAGAGCGCACAAATCAGCTGCTGGCAAGGTCGCGGCTGGCAGGGCAAAATGGCGCACTCAGGCTGCCCGGCCCCCGGTCGCAGGCTCGCCGACACAGGCTCGCTGCATATAACTTGAACCGAACATCCGCGGGCATACCGGCCGCGACCACAAATAAAGAGAGTTATGGAGATCTTCAAGGAGTTTATCTTCGAGGCGGCACACCGTCTGCCCAACGTGCCTGCCGGCCACAAGTGCAGCCGCCTGCACGGCCACTCATGGCGGGGCGCGATCTATGTGCAGGGGCCGGTCGATCCGCATGCCGGCTGGGTGATGGACTTCGGTGAAATCAAGCAGAAGTTTTCGCCTGTCTACGACATTCTCGATCATCACTATCTGAACGATGTGCCGGGTCTCGAGAACCCGACCAGCGAGGTGGTCGCGCGCTGGATCTGGCAGCAACTGAAACCGGTATTGCCCCTGTTGTCGAAGGTCATCGTGCATGAGACCTGTACGAGCGGTGCGATCTATCGGGGTGAGGACTGCGAGGCCGGTGGCTGACGAGACACTGATGCGCGCGGCGCTCGCGCTGGCGCGTCGCGGGCTGCTTGCCGGCGAAGCGCCGGTCGGTGCCTGCATCGCGCAGGACGGGCGGGTGATTGCCAGCGCGCATACCGCAGTGGCCGGTGGTCCCGATGCAAGCGCGCATGCCGAGATTCTCGCCATCCGCGCCGCGTGCCGCAGTCTGCGCAGCGTGACGCTCGCCGGCTGCGAGTTGTATGTCAGCGTTGAACCCTGCGCCATGTGTCTTGCCGCCTGTCACTACGCCGGGATTAGCCAGGTGTTTTTTGCTGCCAGCCTGCAGGACATGCAGGCGGTCACCGGCCACGAACTGGGCGCGCCGGTACCCCCGTCGATCCGGTTGCACGGCGATGTGCTCGGTGATGAAGCGCGCGCCATGCTGGCCGAGTGGTCAGCGCAGCGGCAGGCGCGGGTGTAGCTGTGGCCGCTGTCTACGATGCCTTCGCCCGCGACTATCAGCGCAGCAAGGGCTCACCGCTGCGCGCGGCCATCGAAAGCTGGACCATCGATCGCCTGCTCGGCGACATCCGTGGTTGCGCGATCTTCGATGCAGGCTGCGGCGACGGCTTTCATGCCCGGCGACTGATGGCAAGGGGCGCAGGCCGCATCGCCGGCGTGGACGTTTCGGCGGCGATGATCCGGCTCGCACGCGAGGAGGAGAGCCGGACACCGCTGGGTATCGGCTACCAGTGCTGTGCGGTCGAAGATTTGCCGGAGCTGCCCTGTGCCGGTTACGGGGCGGGTGGTTTCGATTTCGTGCTGGCTGCCTATCTGCTGCACTACGCGCCATCGGTCGAGGTGCTCGCCCGCATGTGCCAGCGGCTTGCGAACGTACTGAAGCCCGGCGGCCGTCTCGTCGCCCTCGTCGAGAATCCGGACCAGACGGTGGCCGACTACGCCGGCTATGCGCTCTACGGCTTTGACAAGGTCGCGGTGGAGCCGCGTGCCGAAGCCAGCCGGATACGTTACTCGCTGGTGGCCGGGCGGCAGATGATCCGCTTCGACACCTGGTACTACTCGCGTGACAGCTACGAGCGTACGCTGCGCGACGCCGGGTTCAGCGCGATCGCGTGGCACCGGCTGGAAGTCGATCCGGCTGCCGATGACGCCAACGATTACGCTGACTATCTGCGTAACCCGCCGGTGCTGGGCCTGACCGCTGAACTTCCCGGGATGCAGCGATCATGAGCACGCTGCTGCGCACACCGCTGCCAGGGTCTGATGCGCCGGACGAACGCCTGTCGCTCAGCCTGCTGGAGCGCCTCGCGGCCCACGTGCAGCTGCGGCCCGACGCGCCGGCGATCGTCTGTGGCGAACAGCAGCTGGCTTATGCAGCGCTCGATGCAGCGGCCAACCGGCTTGCGCATCGTTTGCAGGATCTCGGCGTTGCCCGTGATGTGCCGGTCGGTATCTGTCTCGAACCCGGAACGGAGCTGCTGGTTGCGATGCTCGCCGTGCTGAAGGCCGGCGGCGCTTACTTGCCGCTGGATCCGGCCTGGCCCCGCGAACGCCTGCAGCAGATGCTGGGTGTCGTGAATCCGGCAGTGCTGATCAGTTGTAGCCGCCTGCGCGAACATTGTCCTGCCGGCATGCATGAGCTGCTCGATATCGATCAGGAGCGCGTACGGATTGCGGCATACAGTGCTGCAGATCCGGCAGCAGAGATCGTTCCGGAGCAGCTCTGCTACCTGATGTTCACTTCCGGTTCCGGCGGTGCGCCGAAGTGTGTGATGGTCACGCATGGCAATCTCGCCGGGCTGTTTCCGCCGCTCTGCGCGGCGCTTGAATTCAGTGCCGATGATGTCTGGAGCTGGTTTCACTCCGCTTCCTTCGGTTTTTCGGTCTGGGAGATCCACGGCGCACTGCTGCACGGTGGCTGCCTGCAGGTGGTGCCCGAAGTGGTCCGCAATGCACCTGCTGCACTGGGCGCCTGGATTGCCGAGCGGCGTGTGACGATCTTCAGCCAGACGCCATCGGCCCTGCGCCGGCTGCTCGGCGTACAGGAATTTCATCAGGCGATTGCCTGCAGCCGGCTGCGTTATCTCGCGCTCAGCGGCGAGGCGCTGCGGCCGGAAGACATCGCCACCTGGCATCACTACCACGATGCAGAACGGCAGCCCTCTGCGCCACGACTGCTCAGCACCTATGCGCTAACCGAGACCGCTGGCCAGGTAACCTTGCGCGTTTACGGCGCAGCTGATTCCGGCACCGAAGCTGTGCGCAATATCGGACTGCCGCTCGGCGGTCGTCACGTGCTGGTACTGGATGCTGACGGCCGGTCCGTCGCCTCAGGCGAGGTGGGCGAACTGTGGGTGGCCGGTACCTGTATCGCGGCGGGCTATTTCGGCGACGCATCGCTCACCGCACAGCGCTTCACCACGCATGCCGTGGCCGGGCAGGGATTGCTGCGCGGTTACCGGACCGGTGACCAGGTACGGCTGCGCGCTGACGGCGCACTCGAGTATCTGGGCCGTGCCGATATGCAGCTCAAGTATCGGGGCTACCGTATCGAGCCGGCGGAAATCGAAGCCGCATTGCGTGGCCACCCGGGCGTGCGCGATGCAGCCGTGGCACTGCAGAACGATGCAGCCGGCAATCCGCGCCTCACGGCGCACATCGTCAGCGCGGAAACACAGGCCGATGCAACCGGACTGGAGTTCTGGCCTTCGCTGGGCGCATATGAGGTATACGACGAGTTCCTGTACGGACTGATGAACGCCGAACCGGTGCGGCTGAACGCTTATCGCGCGGCTTTTGCCCGCAGCGTGCCTGGCAAGGTTGTACTCGATATCGGTACCGGCAGCGATGCTGTGCTGGCGCGCCTGTGTATCGAAGCCGGTGCCCGTCATGTGTATGCGGTTGAAATACTCGAGGCGGCAGCGCGGCAGGCAGCTGAACTGGTGCGCACGCTCGGGCTCGAAGATCGCATCACCGTCCTGCACGGCGATATCGCAGCCCTGACGCTGCCGGAGCCGGTCGAAGTGTGTACCCAGGGCATCGTCGGCAATATCGGCAGTGCCGACGGCATCGTGCCGGTCTGGAATGCGGCACGCCGCAATTTTGCTGCCGGCTGCGTGCCGGTCCCGTCCCGTTGCGTCACCCGGCTTGCGCTGATGGAGTTGCCTGCCGCAGCGCGTGAGCGGCCACGTTTTTCGCCGCTTGCGGCCGACTATGTGCGGCGCATGTTCATGACGACCGGCAAACCCTTCGACGTGCGTCTCTGCGTACGCAACGTCAAAGCTGCGGACTTGCTGACCGCAGGCACCGATTTCGAAGTGCTGGATTTCCACGGGCCACTGCCGGCCGGCCACAGCGGCGGTGCCGAGCTCGAAGTGCAGCGCGACGGATATCTGGATGGCTGCCTGCTGTGGACCGTGGTGTCTGCCGATGCCATACACACGGTGGACTATCTGCAGGAGCAGCGCGCCTGGCTGCCGGTGTTCGTGCCGATGGCAGAAACCGGCATCACCGTGCATCGTGGCGATGTCGTGCGCATCAGCTGGCGGGCCTTCAACGAGTCAGATCCGCGTCATCCGGATTACGAGTTGTGCGTGTCCTTGCGCGCCGAGGGCGACAGGCCGGCGCGCGAGTTCAGGCGGGTGACGCGTCATGCAGGCACCGAGGCGGGTGCGATGCGACTGCATCGCGAACTGCTGGCGGGTATCGGTAGCGAGGATCAGGTGGTGTCGGTCGATGCCCTGCGAGCATGGCTCGGCGATCGCGTACCCGAATACATGGTGCCGCAGAGCTGGCTGTTCCTGCCGGAATTGCCGCTGACGCCGGGCGGAAAACTCGACCGCGAAGCGCTGCCCGCACCGGGCCGATACCGGCCGCGGCTTGCCGCCGCAGCCATCGCGCCGCGCAATGCCGTTGAGAAGGCCCTCGCCAGGCTCTGGGCGCGGGCGTTGGGCCTGGAAGCGATTGGCGTCGAGGACAACTTTTTTGATCTGGGCGGTGACTCGATCACCGCGGTACAACTCACCACGACGACCCAGCGCTGGCTGGATGTGCCGGTACCGCTCGCAGCCCTGTTCGATGCGCCCACGGTGGCCGCGATGTGCTGCCATCTTGAAACCGAATATGCGGCAGCGCTTGCGGCCGCACTCGGGCGCGGCGAGGCTCATGTGCAGCATGGCTCGATGGATCGCGAGCACGGCGAGCTATGACCGTTGCGGAGCTGCTCGCGGCAACGCGCGCGGCGGGAATCACGCTGCGGGTCGAGCGCGGGCGTCTGCTCTTTGACGCGCCGGCTGGCGCGCTGACCCCGGAGCTGCGTCAGGCGCTCAGCGAGCGCAAGCCGGAGCTGCTGGACTATTTCCACAACGGGAATCCGGCGCCACTCGGCTTTGCACAACAGAGCCTGTGGTTCCTGCATGAACTCTATCCGCAGGACACCAGCGCGAGCGAGCAGTTTGCGATCCGTATCGATGGCCCGCTGGATGCGGCGCTGCTCGCGCGAGCCTGGCACGCCTTGCTTGCGCGTCATTCGATACTGCGTACGACTTTCAGTGAAAAGGATGGCCAGGTCTGGCAGGTTCCGGTACCACCGCTGCAGAACGGGCTGCCGCTGTTGCGGGTCGATGTCGATGTCGGTGCGGTGCAGTCCGGTCTGCTGGAGATCGCTGCCACAGCGCTGCGCGAGCCCTTCGATCTGCGCCGTGGTCCACTGCTGAAGCCGCAACTCTGCCGGATAGCCGACGAGCAGCACGTACTGCTGGTCACGGCGCATCACATCATCGCTGACGGGCTGTCGGTTCCGGTCATTCGCGCGGAGCTGGTTACGCTCTATCAGGCGCTGCTTGCGGGGAAGTCATCGCCGCTGCCGCCACTGCAGCTCGAGTATGCCGATGTGGCGCGTGCGCAGCTGCAGACCGATGCGCGGCCTGAAACCAGCGTGCTGCAGCGCTGGCAGGAGATACTCGCATCGCCGCCGCCTTCGGCCCTGCATGCGCTGGTGCGTCCGCAGCGGGGCACGAAAATCTCGCGGCGCTCTGCCTTCAGCCTGGATGTGCCGCTGGCCGACAGGCTGCGTCGACTTGCGCGTGACAACGGCACCACACCGTATGTCGTGCTGCTGGCCGCGTTTCGCGTACTGCTCGTCCGTCTGACAGGGCAGCACGATCTGGTGATCGGCACGCCGATGACCCTGCGCGACACGCCCGAGCAGCGCGAGCTGATCGGCTGCCTGGTGAACCCGGTTGCCCTGCGTACGCCGGTTGAACTGCAGGATTCATTTCGCAGTCATCTGTTGCGCGAGCGGGCGATGGTGCTTGAGGCCATGCAGTACCGGAATGTGCCTTTCTCGCGGGTTGTGGCTGCCGTCAGCCCGGAGCGAAAGCTGGATGAGCATCCACTATTCCAGATCCTGTTTTCATGGGAGAGCGGTATACAGCCGGAGTCTGTGGTCGCCGCTCCGGCTGACACTGCGCCTGAGGCGCGCTTCAGCTTGCTGTCGCTGCCGGCAGAGCGCGCTTCGTATTTTGATCTCGAGTGTCTGTTGCACGATGCGGGTGAGGGTCGGCCGCTGGGCGGCTATTTCGCCTGGTCGGCGGCTGTGCTTGAAGACCTGGTCGGGGCACAACTGGCGCCGATATACGCGGTGTTGCTCGCTGCGATCGTCGACCGCCCCGATGCGCCGATGGCCGGTCTCAGCCTGCTGTCCGAGACCGCGCGGCGGAAGATTCTTCATGACTGGAACGATACGGCTGCGCCGTATCCGCAGCAGACATCGTTGCACGATGCCTTTCTTGTGCAAGCCCGCCGTGCGCCGGAAGCGCCGGCGCTGCACACCACCACAGGGCGCTGGAGCTACGCCCGGCTTGAGGAGCGCAGCGCGCAGCTGGCGGCCGACCTGACCGCTTGCGGCCTGCAGCCCGGCATGCCGGTGGGCTTTTGCATGCCGCGCTCGGCCGAAGCGGTCGTTGCGCTGCTCGGTATCCTGCGTGCGGGCGGCGTGATCGTCCCGCTGGATCCGGCCTGGCCGCCGGCACGTCGGCAGTTTGTCGCCGCCGATGCGGGCGTGCAGATCGTGCTTGGCGATCTGCGTCCGGTGCGGCCGGATGTGTCGCTGCAGCCGGCCGGCGCGGCGCCAGCAGACGCTGCAGTGATTCTCTACACCTCTGGTTCGACCGGCATGCCGAAGGGCGCGGTGACCACGCACGCTTCCGCCGTGAATCGATGCCACTGGATGTGGCAGGGCTACGGCTTCGGTGCGCAGGACGTGTTTGCGTTGCGCACCAGTTTCGGTTTTATCGACTCGCTGTGGGAGATCTTCGGCGCACTCAGCCACGGTATCCCGCTGGTGATCGTGCCGGACGATATCGCGAGCGATGCGCTGCGCCTGCCGGACTTCCTGCGCGCTCATGCGGTCACGCACCTGGTGCTCGTGCCCTCGCTGCTGCGCGCACTGCTGGATGCAATGCCGGAGTGTGGCTTGCCCGCGCTCAGCAGTTGCATCAGCAGCGGCGAGCCGCTGGATCCGGCGCTCGCCCGGCGTTTCCGCTCGGCTTTTCCCGGCGCACGCCTGCTGAATACTTATGGCACCTCGGAGATCTGGGATGCCACCTGTCATGAAGTGGACGCCATGCCCGCAGCGACGGGGCGAGTGCCGATAGGCCGGCCGGTTCCCAATGCCAGCGTCTATGTACTTGATGCCAACGGTGAGCTGCTGCCGCCGGGTATTCCCGGCGAGCTGGTCGTTGGTGGCATCGGGGTCGGACCCGGTTACTGGCAGCGGCCGGAACTGACGGCGGAGAAGTTCATCACGCTCCGTCTTGCCACGGATGGCGAGCCGCGACGCCTGTATCGCAGTGGCGATCGTGCGCGCTGGCTTGCGGATGGCCGGATTGAATGCCTGGATCGCCTCGATGCCCAGTTCAAGTTGCGCGGGCTGCGCATCGAGCCGGGCGAGATCGAGAGCGCACTCGCTGCACATCCAGCCGTCGCGGGCGCCATCGTCACAATCTGCGGAGAGGGCGAGGCCGCACGGCTGGTGGCGGGCGTGGTGCGCGCTGCGGAGGCTGATGCCGGAGCCGATGCCGAACTGTGGTCAGGGTTGCGCGCCCATCTGCGCAGCCTGCTGCCGGCGCACATGGTGCCGACCGGCTGGCAATGCCTGGATCAGTTGCCGCTGACGCCGAGCGGAAAGCTCGACCGGCGCGCCTTTGCAGCCTTGTACGGCAACGCGAGCAGTGCCGAAGTCGCAGCCGTCGGTACAGGGCCGCGCACCGATACCGAGCGCGAAATCGCCGCGATGTGGTCCGAGGTGTTCGGTGGCAGGCACATCGGCGTCGAGGAGAACTTCTTCGATGCAGGCGGCCATTCGTTGCTCGCCACGCGCATCGTCAGCCGGATCCGCAGCCGCCATGCGCAGGACTTCACGCTGCGTGAGATGTTTGCGGCACCGACGATCGCGGCGCTGGCGGCGGCGCTGGACAGCCGGCGGCGGTCGCACAGTGCCGCAGGCCTGGTCGCGGCTACGCATGACGATGTTTTGCCACTGTCCTTTGCCCAGGAGCGACTCTGGTTTCTCGACCAGCTCGATCCCGGCAGTCCGGCCTACAACATCGCCTGGACGGTGCGTCTGTCCGGCGCGCTGGACCGCAGTGCGTTGCGCGCCGCACTCGATTTTCTCATCGCGCGCCACGAAGCCTTGCGCAGCCGCTTTCCGGCGGTGGCTGGCCGGCCGCAGCAGTGCATCGATGAGCCGGGCACGCTCAGCCTGGTCGAGCTGGATATCGCCGGGGAAACGGAACTGCAGGCCGGGCTTTTGCGCCATGCGCGGGCGCCTTTCGTGCTGGCCACCGGCCCGCTGCTGCGCGCGGTGCTCGTGCGTCGCTCGGCTGATGAACATCTGCTGATGCTCGCCATGCAGCACATCATCACGGATGCCACCTCCAACCATGTGCTGTTTGGAGAACTGGTGACGAGCTATGGGGCATTCGCCACTGGCAGGGAGCCGGCACTGCCGCCGCCCGCAGTCAGGTATGCGGACTATGCGCTCTGGCAGCGGCAGCAACCGCTTGATGCGGGGCAGGCCGCGGACCTCGCCTGGTGGCGCGTGCGACTGGCGGGCATGCCGACAGCACTCGAGTTGCCGACTGACTATCCGCGGCCCGCCGAGCAGCAGTTCCGCGGTGCCTGGATCCGCCGCACGGTGCCGCCCGGACTGGTGCGGGCGTTGCGGGCGCTGGCCCGCGAGCAGCAGGGCACCTTATATATGGTGTTGCTTGCTGCCTTCGACGTGCTGCTGTCCCGCTACAGCGGCAGCGAGGACATTGTCGTCGGTACGCCGGTAGAGGGGCGGACCGAGCGTTCGCTGGAGCAGCTGGTCGGGCTGTTCATCAACACGCTGGTGATGCGCACGGATCTCAGCGGTGATCCGGCCTTTACGGAGTTGCTGCAGCGTGTGCGCACGGTGACGCTCGAAGCCCAGGCGCACCAGGACCTGCCCTTCGAGAAACTCGTCGAAGCGCTGCGTCCCGCGCGCAGCCTGGGCCGTACGCCGCTGTTCCAGATCATGTTCAACCTGATCCGCATGCCGGAAGAGCAACAACAGGCGGCGGGTCTTGTGTTCCGTCTCGACCGGCTGGTTGACCAGGGCGTGTCGAGTTTCGATCTCACGCTGACGGCGAGTGAGCAGGGCGATCAGGTCGGGCTGATCTTCGAATACGCGACCGATCTGTTCGCCGCCCGGTGTATCGAGCAGCTTGCTGATTCCTGTCTGTGTCTGCTCCAGGGGATCGTGCGGCGCCCGGAACAGGCCATATCGCGCTTGCCGTTGCTCGATGAAGCCGGCCGGCAACGCCTGCTCGAAGACTTCAATCCGCCGGTCCTTGCTGCGAGCTTCGTGCCGGTGCATCAGACCGTGGCCGGCAATGCGCTGCGCTGGCCGGATGCGCCGGCGGTTTCGCTGGGTGGAATATCCCTGGCCTATGGCGACCTCGAAGCACATGCCAACCGGCTTGCGCATTTCCTGCTTGCGCGGGGTCTGCCGGCCGGCTCACGGGTTGGCATCTGCCTGTCGCGCGAGCCGTCGTGGCTGGTCGCGGTGCTCGCTGTGCTGAAAGCCGGTGCGGCCTATGTGCCGCTGGATCCCGCTTACCCGCCCGCGCGGCTTGCGGCGATGGCGGACGACGCGGATCTCGCGCTGCTGCTCGTCGATGCGAAAACCCGCGCCTGTTTTGCCGATGACGATGCGCGCCTGCTGCAGCTTGATGCGCTGCGGGCCGAAACAGACCGCTGTACCGCCAGCCCACCGGTGATCGGCGTCGGCGCCGATGATCTGGCCTATCTGCTCTACACCTCCGGCTCCACCGGTCGGCCGAAGGCCGTGATGGTCACACACGGCAATCTCGCCAGCGCGCTGTCGGCGTGGCTGGAGGTCTATGCCCTGCGACCGGGCGAATCCCACCTGCAAATGGCGAGCGCGGCTTTCGATGTATTTACCGGCGACTGGGTACGTGCGCTGGGTTCGGGTGGCCGGCTGGTGCTGTGTCCGCGCGAGACCTTGCTGGAGCCATCGGCGCTGCTGGCTGTGCTGATCCGCGAAGAAATTGCCGTTGCCGAATTCGTGCCGGCGGTGATCCGGCTGCTGATTGCGCATGCAGAGGCACAGGATGCGCGGTTGCCACCGCTGCGTTTGCTGATCGTCGGTTCCGACCTGTGGTTTGCTGCCGAGGCCACCGCGCTGCGCGCCCGCTGCACGCCGGGTACCCGCGTCTTCAATTCCTACGGCGTCGCCGAGGCAACCATCGACAGCGCCTGCTATGAAGTTGGCGACGATCTGCCTGCTGCGGGCGCGGTGCCTGTTGGCAAACCGCTTGCGAATGCGCGGCTCTACGTGGTCGACGCGCGCGGCGACATCGTGCCGGCCGGTGTGCCCGGTGAACTGTGCATCGGTGGTGCCGGTGTGGCGCGCGGCTACTTCGGTCAGCCGGAACTCAGCGCGGAAAAGTTCATTGCCGATCCTTTTGCCGGCGTGTCGGGGGCGCGGCTATACCGCAGCGGCGACCGCGCACGCTGGCGCCACGATGGCAATCTGGAGTTGCTTGGCCGCGCCGACTTCCAGTTCAAGCTGCGCGGCTTCCGCATCGAACCGGCTGAAGTCGAGGCGCGCCTGACAGAACATCCGGCCATCCGCCACGCTGTCGTTGGCCGACGCGAAACGCCGGCTGGCGACGCGCGCCTGGTGGCCTGGATCGTCCCCGGTGATGCGGTTGTGCCGATGGCGGATCTGCGGCTGGTCTTGCAGGCCAGCTTGCCTGACTACCTCGTACCCAACATCTTCGTGATGCTGCCGGCGCTGCCGCTGAGTCCCAACGGGAAGATCGACCGGGCAGCCTTGCCTGAGCCGCAGTGGGACGCGCCGGTTTCTGGCCCGATGCCGGTCGGCGCGCGCACGCCGGTCGAAGAGGTCGTCTGCGCGCTGTTTGCCGAGGTGCTCGGTCACCGTGCCGTCGGTGTGCACGATGATTTTTTTGCCTGCGGCGGCCACTCCCTGCTGGCCACCCGGCTCGTGGCCCGCATCCGCGATGCGCTGCAGATGGAACTGCCGCTGCGGGTGATCTTCACAACGCCGACGCCAGCCGGGATCGCTGCGGCACTCGACGACGCGCGGGACAGCGGGCGCTTGCGCACCCCGGAAATGTCGCGCTATCGCCAGCGTCCTGATGCCCGACAGGCCGATAGGCCGGCGCCGCTTTCAGCGATGCAGCAGCGGCTGTGGTTTCTCGACCGTCTGCAGCCGGACAGCCGTGCCTGGCACCTGCCCTGGGCGGTGCGTCTGCGCGGCCGGCTTGATCGCGCTGCGCTGCAAGTTGCCGTAGCGGCGCTCGTCGCGAGACATGCGGTGCTGCGCACCCGCTTCGTCGCAGACGACGGTGTAGCCACACAGCAGGTGCTGAAGCCGGAGGAAATCCCGGACGGCTGGATCAGCGCGGCGTTCCTTGCGCTGAATGGCCGTGATCCACAGCAGGCCGCTGCAGAATGGCTGCAGGGACTGCACTTTGATCTGGCGAGCGGCCCGCTGTGGCAGCTCCGCGTGCTGGAAATCACGCCGGACGATCAGCTGCTGGTGCTGGTCATGCACCACATCATCGCCGACGGCTGGTCGCTGTCTGTGCTGAACCGCGAGCTTGCGATTGCCTATCAGGCGGCATTGCACGGTACCGCGCCCGACTGGAGTCCCTTGCCGCTGCAGTACGCGGACTATGCGCGCTGGCAGGCTGACTGGCTGGCCAGCGGCGAGCTGGCACGACAGCTCGACTTCTGGCGTGAGGCGTTGCGGGGTGCCCCGGCGCTGCTGTCGCTGCCCGTGGATCAGCCGCGTGGGTCCGGCGATGTGGCGCATGGCGCCTGGCACCATTGCCTGTTGCCGTCACAGAGTTGCGCGGGTCTCCACGAACTGGCGCGTGCGCAGGGTTGCACGCTGTTCATGGTCCTGCTCGCGGCATTCGATGTGCTGCTCGGCCGCCATGCCGGCAGCGAGGATGTGCTCGTCGGCACGCCGCTGGCTGGCCGTCCGCATACCGAGCTCGAGGGACTGATCGGCTTCTTCCTCAACACGCTGGTGCTGCGCACCGATTTGCGCGGCGATCCTGCTTTCAGCGAGTTGCTGGTGCGCGTCCGGCGCATCACGCTCGATGCATACGCACATGCCGAGGTGCCCTTTGAAAGGCTGGTCGAGGCGCTGGCACCGCAGCGTTCGCTGAGCCACAGCCCGGTCGTGCAGGTGCTGTTCACCTTGCACAACCAGCCGCGGGTGCCGCTGGTGCTGTCCGGACTTGAGAGCGAGCCTGTGCTGATCAGCGGTGAGGCCGCGAAGTTTGATCTCAGCGTGCATGTGGCCGAAGAAGCAGGCGGGCTCGATATCGCATTTGCCTGGCGCAGTGCGCTTTTTTCAAGGGCGCGGATCGAGTCACTCGCTGCGGATTTTCTTGCTCTGCTGGAAGCTGTCGTGCAAGCGCCGGAAACACGGCTCTCCGGCCTGCTGCCGGAACTGAGGGTGCCGCCGCGCGCCGCTGATGCGCCAGAACCGGCTGTGCCCGCCGCATCTGACAATGTGGCGCCGCCCGGCGAACTGGAAACACAGCTGGCAGAGATCTGGCAAAGCCTGCTGCCGGTGGCGTCCATCGCACCGGATGACGATTTCTTCGCCATTGGCGGCCATTCGCTGCTGGCAACGCGGATGATCGCGCGGATCGCCGACCGGCTCGGTGTGGAGCTGCCGCTGATCAGCGTCTTTGAAGCGCCGACCATACGCGGGCTGGCGATGCGCGTGGCGGCGGCTGAACAGCGCAAGCCGGTCGCGCCGGATGTGATTCCGCGACTGGAGCGCCGGGCAGAAGCATGAGCACCGCGCACTACGTCTTTCCCGCTTCGTTCGCCCAGCAGCGGCTGTGGTTTCTCGACCAGCTCGAGGGTGCGAGCGCGGTCTACAACCTGAAGATGGCACTGCGACTCTCCGGTCGGCTGGATCACGACAGCCTGCAGCGCGCCGTCGATGCGGTCGTGGCGAGACATGAATCCCTGCGCACCAGCTTTGCGACGCGCGGCGTCGATGCCGTACAGCGGGTTGCGAGCCAGCTTGAGGTGCCGGTGCAGGTGGCTGAACTGCATGGCGCCAGCGATACCGTGCTGGCGGCAACGCTGAATGAGCTGGGATCGGCGAGTTTCGATCTGCAACGCGGTCCCTTGCTGCGTGTGCATCTGCTGCGTCTGGATGCAGAGGCCACTGAACATGTGTTGCTGCTGGTGATGCACCATATCGTCTCGGATGCCTGGTCGGCTGGCGTGCTGTTTCGGGATCTTGCCGCCTGCTACAGCGCTTTCAGTCGCGGCCTTGTCGCACAGTTGCCGGAACTCCCGGTGCAGTACGCCGACTTCGCGGTCTGGCAGCGCGACTGGCTGGCCGGCGCCGAACTCGAGCGGCAGATGGCTTTCTGGAGCGAGCATCTCCAGGGTGCGCCGTCGCTGCTCGATCTGCCGACTGACCGGCCGCGTCCGGCGCTACAGACCTACCGCGGCAACCGGCTCAGCCGTGCCTTGCCCGCAGCGCTCAGCGCCCGGCTGCAGGCGCTCGCGGCAGAGGAGGGCGTGACGCTCTACATGCTGCTGTTTGCCGCCTTCAACCTGTTACTCGCGCGCTGGTCCGGTCAGTCCGATCTCGTGATCGGCACGCCGATTGCGGGACGACGGCGCAGTGAACTCGAAGCGCTGATCGGGTGCTTTGCCAACACGCTTGCTATCCGTACCCGGCTGGAGGGCGCTGACAGTTTCCGCGAGCTGCTTGCGCGCGTACGCACCGCCACGCTGGGCGCCTTCTCCCACCAGGAGTTGCCCTTCGAGAAACTGGTCGAGGTCCTGCAGCCGCCACGCAATCTTTCGTACTCGCCGCTGTTCCAGGTGATGTTCATCCTGCAGAACACGCCCTGGGAAACGGTGGAGTTCGGCACGCTGGCAGTCAGCCCCGCGGAGATGGATGCGGCGGATACTGCAAAGTTTGAGCTCACCGTGTCGGTCTCGGCGTTCGAGTCGCAGCTCTGGCTGGCGTTCGAGTACAACAGCGACCTCTTCGACAGGGGCACCATTGAGGGTCTTGGCGCGGGCTACGAGACGCTGCTGTCCGCGATCGTGGCCGACCAGGCTGCATCGCTGGCTGCGCTGCCGGTGCAGGCCGAAGCGGACCGGCAGCAGCTGCTGGTCACATGGAATGACACCGACGCGCCCTATGACAGAAGCTGCGGCGTCTGGTCGCTGTTTGCTGCCCGGGCGGCACGCAGCCCCGGGTCCGTTGCCGTCGAGGCCGATGGTGCGGTGCTGACTTACGCGCAACTGCTCGACCATACGGAAAAGCTGGCTGTCGCCCTGTACGCCCGCGGCGTGCGGCCCGGTCAGGCTGTGGCGATTTGCCTGGAGCGCGGCATCGACATGCTGGCGAGCGTGCTCGCGGTGTTGCGCATCGGCGCACACTATGTGCCGCTGGACACCGCGCATCCGGCCGCTCGGCTCGCATTCATCCTTGAGGATTCCGGCGCCCGCATGCTGGTCGCTGCGCCTGCGCTGGCGGAGCGCCTGGCGGATTTTCGCGGCGCGGTGTTTGATCCCGGTACGGCCAGCGCCGCTGCAGCCGGCAGCGTTCCGGCGCTCGCGCTGCTGTCCGGCGATGCCCTCGCTTACCTGATCTATACGTCCGGCTCGACCGGCCAGCCGAAGGGTGTGGCAGTTCCGCAGCAGGCGGTGCTTAATTTCCTGCACAGCATGGCGCGCACGCCAGGCTTCACAGCGGATGACCGGCTGCTGGCAGTGACCACGCTGGCCTTCGATATCGCCGTGCTGGAACTCCTGCTGCCGCTCACCGTTGGTGCAACGACCGTGATTGCCACGCGCGATGAACTGGCCGATCCAGAGCTTCTGATCCGTCTTCTTGCCCGGTCGCGCATCTCCGTGATGCAGGCGACGCCGGCACTGTGGCGCAACCTGATCGCAGCCGGCTGGGCCGGCGAGCCGGGTCTGCGCATGCTCTGCGGCGGTGAGCCGCTGGATGCGGATCTCGCCTCTGCGCTGCTCGCGCGCGGCGCTGAACTCTGGAACATGTATGGGCCGACGGAGACCACGGTCTGGTCCTGCTGCGCGCAGATCACGGCGGGTGTTTCAGCGCCGGTACCGGTGGGCCGGCCGATCGCCAACACGCGCTGTTACGTGCTGGACGGAGAGCGACTGCCGGTGCCGCGCGGTGTACGCGGCGAGCTGTGGATCGGTGGCGATGGCGTGGCTTGCGGCTATCACGCGCGGCCGGAGCTCACCGCGGAGCGCTTCCTTGCCGATCCCTTCGTCGGTGTCCCTGCGCGCATGTACCGGACCGGTGACCGGGCGCGCTGGTGCAGCGATGGCAGTCTGAAGATCCTCGGACGCAGTGATTTCCAGCTCAAGCTGCGCGGCTTTCGCATCGAGCCGGGCGAAATAGAGGCGGCGTTGCTCGCGCATCCGGCGGTCGGTGCGGCGGTCGTGGTGCTGCGCGAATTTGCCGGCGATCCGCGGCTGGTCGCTTTCATGGTGCCGGCTGGCGCTGACGTCGCGGCCGCAGTTGCGGCTGAAGTGCTCGTGCGCCATCTGCGCAGCCGTCTGCCCGAATACATGCTGCCGTCTGAATTCGTCTGGCTGCCCGAACTGCCGCTGAACCCGAACGGCAAGCTGGACCGGGCTGCATTGCCGGCCGTGCTGCCGACTGGTGCCGGGACTGACAGTGCCGACGATGCGCCGCTCTCGCCACTCGAAGTCCTGTTGTGCGAACTGTTCGCCACCGTGCTCGGCCGCGACCGCGTCGGTGCGAATGAGGACTTCTTCGCTCTGGGCGGACACTCGCTGCTGGCCACACAGCTGATCGCGCGGATCCGCGACGCGCTGCAGATCGAGTTGCCGCTGAAGACCCTGTTCTTGACGCCGACCGTGGCCGGTATCGCCGCCGGCCTGCCGACCGCACGCATTGCACCGCCGCCATCGACGCCCGCACCGCCGGCTGGGCATACGCTGGCGCCGCTCTCACCGGTACAGCAGCGGCTGTGGTTTCTGGACCGCCTGCAACCGGGCAGCCCGGTCTACAACCTCGCATGGACTTTCCGTCTGCGGGGGATGCTGGATACCGACGCGCTGCAGGTCGCAGTGGATGCGCTGGTCGCACGTCATGCAGTGCTGCGCACCCGCTTTGTGGAAACCGACGGCGAGCCCCGGCAGGTGATTGCCGAGACGCTCACCGTGCCGGTGAATGTGCTGGGCGCGGAACCGTCCGGCGGCGTGGCCGGTAGCTGGGAGGCCCGCCTGAAGACCTGTCTGCAGCTGGTGCGTTTCGATCTGGCGCACGGTCCTCTGCTGCAGGTCTTCGTGCTGCCGGTAGCGGAGGATGACCAGGTGCTGGCGATCGTCGTGCACCATATCGTCGCCGATGGCTGGTCGCTTGGCATCCTGGGCCGCGAGCTGTCAGCGCTCTACAACGCGGCGCTGGCCGGGCAGTCACCGCATCTGGCGGCCTTGCCTCTGCAGTATGCCGATTACGCGATCCGCCAAGGCGCAGCCCTCGAGGGCGGCGAACTCGCACGTCAGCTGGAGTTCTGGTGTGCGCAGCTGAAAGATGCGCCGCCGTATCTCGATCTGCCCACCGACCGGCCACGTCCGGCGCTGAGTACCCATCGCGGCGCACGCTGTTTTCGCCTGCTTGAGCCGGGGCTGCAGTCGGCGCTCAAGTCTCTGGCGCAGGCTGAAGGCTGCACGCTGTTCATGGTCTTGCTGGCCGCTTTCGATGTGCTGCTCGCGCGTCATGCGGGCAGCGAAGACGTGGTGGTCGGAACGCCGGTAGCGGGCAGGCCGCGTACTGAACTGGAGGGGCTGATCGGCTTCTTCGTCAATACGCTGGTGCTGCGCACGGAGCTGCGCGGCAATCCGCGTTTCCGCGAGCTGCTGCAGCGGGTAAAGCACAGCACCCTGGATGCCTGGGCGCATGCGGACCTGCCCTTTGAGCAACTCGTGGAAGTGCTGAAACCGCCGCGTAGCACCGGCCGGTCGCCGCTCTTCCAGGTGCTCTTCAACCTGCACAACGAACCGGCTGGTCGGCTGGAATTGTCTGGTCTCGAGGCGACGCCCCTGGCCGTCGATCGCAGTACGGCGAAGTTCGAGCTGAGCGTTTCGCTGAGTGAAACCGCAGCGGGACTGGCCGTGAGTTTCGAGTACAGCACGGATCTTTTCCTTGCCGCGTCGATGCAGCGGATGCTGGACGACTTCGCCACCGTGCTGGCTGCCGTCGTTGCCAGTCCGGACGCGCCGCTGGCCAGCCTGTGTGTTGCCGCACCGCCTGTGGCACGCAGCCTGCCGGAGATTGCGCTCTTGCGTCAGGCGGGCGAGGGCACGCTCGCGGCAGCGTTCGCCGCGCAACTGCAACAGCGCGCGGCGGCAACGGCAGTCGCGGCATCGGCCGTCGCCGGCAGCAGCGGCGTTGAGTGGAGTTACGCGGGCCTTGACCAGCGTGCGCGGGCAGTGGCAGCGGCACTCTTGCAGCGGAGCGTCACACGCGGTACGCACGTTGGCCTGTGGTTCAACCAGGGTGCGGGGCAGGTTGCGGCGATGCTCGGCGTGCTGCAGGCCGGGGCGGCCTATGTGCCGCTCGATCCGCTCGCACCGGCGGCGCGGCTTGATGCCGTCGTTCGCGACAGCGGGCTGCGCATCGTGGTCAGCGAACGCGCGGCGCTCGACAGTCCGGCCAGTGCCTGGCTGAAGGGAAGCGCGCTGGAATTGATCGTTCTTGACGAGTTGCCTGCCTCGCCGCCCGCAGCGCTCGCCCTGGTGCCTGGCAGTCCGGATGATCCGGCCTATCTGCTCTACACCTCGGGCACCACCGGCACACCGAAACGCGTGGCGCAGACCCAGCGCAACGTCCTGCACTACGTGCGCAGCTGGGCAGCGAACCTCAGGCTCACGCCGGCTGACCGGCTCAGCCTGGTATCCACTTACGGCTACGATGCAGCCGTGCAGGATATCTTTGGCGCACTGCTGAGCGGTGCAGCCGTGTATCCGCTCGACATCCGGCGACTCGATCGCGAGACGCTGCTCGACCGCATCGCCGACTCGGGACTCAGCGTCCTGCACGCCACGCCCACCGTGTATCGCTATCTGTTCGGCAGTCACGTCGCCTGCCGTCAGGACCTGTCGCGCTTGCGGCTCGTCGTGCTCGGCGGCGAGACAGCGCGTCGTGCCGACTTCGAGCTGTTCAGGTCGCGCTTTCGCAGGGGCGCGCAGTTCGTCAACGGCTATGGCCTGACCGAAGCGACGGCAGTGCTGCAGTGTTTTTCGACACACGATTCGCAGCCTTACGGCAATGTGCTGTCGCTGGGCTGGCCGGTCGGTGACCAGCGCGTGCTGCTGCTCGATGAGCAGGGCCAGTCGGCTGGCGTCAGCGGCGAACTGGTGATCGAGAGCCGCTATGTACCGGCCGGACGTCTGCACACCGGGGATCTGGCGCGCTGGCTGCCGGATGGCAGTGTGGCCTGGCTGGGCCGGCGCGACGATCAGCTGAAGCTCGGCGGCATTCGTATCGAGCCCGGCGACGTTGAGGCCGCACTGCGCACGCATCCGGCCCTGGCTGCTGTTGCCGTGGTCCTGCATGCCGAGCCCGCCAGCGAGCCGATGCTGGTTGCGTACTGCAGTCTGTCCGGAGCGGCGACCATGCCGACACCGGCTGAACTGCGCGCTCATCTCAAACCGCTGTTGCCGGATCCGCTGCTGCCAGCTCACTACATCGCCATCGACAGCCTGCCGCAGCTGCCGAACGGCAAGCTGGATCGCCGCGCGCTGGCTGGCCGGCCCTTGCCGCGGCCGGCAGCGGCCCACAGGACGGTGGTCGCTGAGGGCGATATCGAAGCCACGCTGACTGAACTCTGGCAGACACTGCTGAAACGTGAAAATATCGGCCCGGAAGACGACTTCTTCGCGCTCGGCGGTCACTCGTTGCTGGCTATCCGCCTGATCGCCAGGCTCCGCGACAGGCTCGGAGTCGAGCTGCCGCTGATCAGTATTTTCGAGACGCCGACCATCCGCGGACTGGCAGTCGTCGTGGCGCAACTCACGGAGCGGTCAGGCGGTGCGGCAGTACCGGCGGCGATCGGACGGCAGGCCCGTGGTCCGTTACCATAGCCGGACAAGAACAAGGAGCAGCCGCCGTGTCCCAGCAGCCCATTAGCAGCGCATCACAGCAGGACGAGCAACACGTCATCGAGCAGATGACCGACCGCTTCCGCGACATCATCACGCTGCTCGGCGAGGACGTGCAGCGCGAAGGCCTGGTCAAGACGCCCGAGCGTGCGGCGAAAGCCTTTCACTTCCTGACCCGTGGCTATCGCCAGGACATCAGCACACTGATCAACGATGCCGTGTTTACCAGCGATACCGATGAACTGGTGATCATCCGCAACATCGAGATGTACTCGATGTGCGAGCACCACATGCTGCCCTTCATCGGCAAATGTCACGTGGCCTATCTGCCGAACGGCAAGGTGCTCGGCCTGTCGAAGATCGCGCGCATCGTGGACTACTACGCGCGCCGTCTGCAGATACAGGAAGTGCTGACCAAGCAGGTCGCCGAGTGCGTGCAGTCTGCCATCAACGGCAAGGGTGTCGGCGTGGTCATCGAGGCGCAGCACATGTGCATGATGATGCGCGGTGTCGAGAAGCAGAACTCGATCATGACGACCTCGTGCATGCTCGGCCATTTCCGTTCGCATCCGCAGACCCGCAACGAGTTCCTCCGTTTACTGGGTACCTGACAAGCCGGACTTCATTCCAGTGGGCCGGCAGGAGATGAGGCAATGAAGAAAAACCTGGTCCGGGTGGTTCTGGCAGTCATCGTCGCGATCCTGATTGCCTGGATCGGTTTTGCGACCCAGCTGCCCCGACAGCGGCCTGCCGCCGACATACAAGTTGAACTGACTGCAGAGAACATCGAGCGGGGACGTTACCTCGCCGTGAATGTCCTGCAGTGCGTGGATTGCCATTCAGAGCGTGACTGGAATCTTTATGGTGGCCCGCCGGTTGAGCCCATCGGTGCGGGACGCGCGTGCATGACCCGGGAAACCATCGCGGCAGGTGTCAACGCGGGCCAGGAACGATTTCCGGGGCGTCTTTGTATCCGCAATATCACGCCGGATGAGGAGACGGGTCTCGGCAGCTGGACGGATGGCGAGATCATCCGTGCTGTGCGCGAAGGCGTGAACAAGGACGGCAAGGGCCTGTTCCCGATCATGCCGTACTTCATCTACAAGAACGTCGCGGATGACGATATCCAGGCGGTGGTGGCCTGGCTGCGCTCGATGCAGCCGGTGCGCTCCGTCCGGCCCGAGCGGCAGATCGATTTTCCGATGAACATGCTGGTCCAGCTCTGGCCTGAGCCATTCGACAGTCCCGCACACGCGCCGGACCGGGCGGATCCGGTGGCCTACGGCAAGTATCTGGCCACCGTGGCGCGTTGCGGGTTTTGCCACACGCCCAAGGATCCGCAGTCGATGAAGGGCTTTGAAGGACGAGAATTTGCAGGCGGCATGCCGTTTTTCCTGAACGGCCGCACGATGTACACGATGAATCTCACGCCGCATGAAAGCGGGCTGGGTAGCTGGAGCAAGGAGCAGTTCATCGGGTTGTTCAGGAGTCGTGTGGCCCGGGTCGCGGTTGAGCCGACGGCCAACACCCTCATGAACTGGAATGCCTTCGGCGCAATGAGCGATGAAGACCTGGGTGCGCTCTATGACTTCTTCATGACCCTGCCGCCGGTACCCTATCAGCAGGAGCCGACCTGATTGGCGACTGGCGATCCACGTCATGAATGACCAGCGACTGCGTGGCATCGCTTCGATGCTGCTCGCGGTGGCTTTCTTTGCCGGCATGGATGCGGTACTCAAGCTGTTCGCGGCGAGCTATCCGCCGCTGGAAGTGGCTGCACTGCGCGGCGCCGCTTCGCTTCCATACCTGTTGCTGCTGTTCGCATACACCGGCAACTGGCGCCAGTTGCGTCCGGTGCGCTGGGGCCTGCATCTCGGCCGTGGCGTGCTTGCGCTCGTCATGCTCAGCGGTTTCATCTATGCCGTGGGTCAGTTGTCGCTGGCTGATGCCTACGCGATCTTTTTTGTCGCGCCGCTGTTTGTCACGGCGCTGTCGGTACCGATGCTCGGCGAGCATGTCGGCTGGCGACGCTGGCTGGCAATCCTTGCCGGCCTGATCGGTGTGCTGTGGATGCTGCAGCCGGGTGCGAGCCGCCTCAGCCTGCTCGGTGCGGTGGGTGCGCTGATCGCGGCGGTGGCCTATGCGGGCAGTGCAATCACCGCGCGCATGCTCACGCGCACCGACTCGACGGCCTCGATGGTGTTCTGGTTCCTGGTGCTGCTCACGGTGTTCGCCGGCCTGCTGGCCCTGCCGGACTGGGTGCCGCTGAAGCGCGAGCACTGGCTGTGGCTGGCGCTGCTCGGCCTGCTCGGCGCCTTCGGCCAGCACTTCATCACCGAGGCCTTTCGCTGCGCGCCCGCTTCGGTGGTCGCGCCTTTCGAATACACCGCGATGCTGTGGGCCGTGGGACTCGACTGGGTCTTCTGGGCGGCGCTGCCTTCAGCGCGGGTCTGGAGCGGCGGGGCCCTGGTGATTGCCAGCGGCCTCTACCTGATCTGGCGAGAACGCGCCCTGCATATCGAACTCGCCGCGGCCATCGAGGCGCCCGGCAGTCCGCGCTGATTCCCTCAGTCACCCATGCCGCGGATGATCAGGTTCGGCAACAGCGCATCGTCCCAGTCCTGCCGCAGCGGGCCGGTGGTGACGATCACCAGTTGTCTGGACGGCACGATGTACACGCGCTGGCCACCGAAGCCGTCGAAATAGATCACATCCGGCGCCGCAAAAGGCTCGGAATGAAATGCTGCCGCCGATGACTTGCGGTTGTAGCGTCGCTCTTTCTGATACGTGGTGCCGAGCCAGGTGAGATAGCCGTAATTCGGGTTCTGCGCGCTGGGCGTGATGATGTCCTTCATCCACTGTTCCGGTACCACCTGCTGATCGCCGACACGGCCGTGCGTCAGATGCAGCAGGCCGATGCGCAGCCAGGCGCGCGCCGTGGTATCCAGGCAGCAGAAGGTGCGCGGCGTTCTGGTTGTCTCCGTATCGAGCAATACGGTCGCATCGTCGTCGCTGACATGCCGCCACAGGTTCTCTGACAGGTACTCCGCATAGCTGAGTCCGGACACGCGGGCCAGCAGGATGCCCAGCACTTCGGGATTGATATTCGTGTAGTCGAACTGCGTGCCGGGCGGTGCGAGCACGCCCTGCTCGAAAGTGATCTGCTCCAGACCGTCACCGATGGTCATGTCGATCACGGCCGGGAATGCAGGGAAGTCGATGCCGCTCGCCTGCTGCAACATCTGCCGGATGGTGATGTGGCGACGCTCGTCGCCGGCCCATTCCTGAATGTAGTCTGCGGCCGGATCATCCACCGACTTGATCAGACCCTGCTCGATGGCAATGCCCACCAGCATCGCAAGCACCGACTTGTGCATCGACTGGGTAGGCGCAATGGACTGCGCGTTGCGATCCCCGTAGTACTGCTCAAGCTGCAGGGCGCCACCTTGCCAGACCAGCAGTGAATACGCCTTGGTTCCCGCAGCAGCCTTGCTCGCCGCATCGAGCACCGCTGCCGGAATCGTGCGCTCTGCTGCTGTAGCAACGACGATCGCTGGCACCGGCCCGCCGCGTACCAGCTCCGTCGGACCCTGGCTGCCGCCAAAGGGCAGACCCACCAGCCGCGTTGTCATCACCGGTTTGGCGATGAACGAGCCCAGCACGGCAAGCACGATCAGGGCGAGCAGGCCGAGGCCGAGGCGTTTGAGGAGGCGGATCATTGTGGATATTCCGGGGGTAGTGGTGGAGTGGCTTATTCTACGGAACAGGCACAATCAATCGTGGCTCATTGTTCTTCGGTGAATTCACCACCGTACTTACCGGGTGTGCCCGCATCTCTGCTTCCGGGTACTGGTGCAGGCAGTTCATCGCGTCCGCCGGGCTGGCGGTCAACCAGGCATTGTGATCTTCGTGCCGCAGGATTGCGGGCATCCGTGCTTTCGCATTGTGTATTTCCGCCATCATCGGATTGGCAGGCATGGTGATGATGGTGACCGATTCGATCGCCGATCCGTCGTCGGTTTCAGAGTGCTCCCACAACCCGGCCAGCCCGAACAGGCGCTGGTCAGCGAGATAGACGTAGAAGGGCTGCTTGCCGGAATCGCGCACCTGCCATTCATAGAAGCCGAGCGCTGGCAGGATGCACCGCTGGCTCCGCTTCCAGGGACCACGATAACTGGCCGCCGTGGCGATCGTCTCGATCCGCGCATTGATGGTGCTGAGTTTGGGCGGGACGCCTTTCGCCCAGAATGGCACCAGGCCCCAGCGCAGCAGTTCACAGCACCGCTGGCCCTCCCGTTCCCGGACGACCGGTACCTGCTGGGTCGGCGCGATGTTGTAGCTCTCGAACGGGGGTGGGGGGCGACTCAAGGCCCACTCGCGTTCCATCGCAGCGTCGAGTTTTGAAACGTAGCGGCCACACATGGGGTGATAGTGCCTGCAGCATGAATGAACCGCCTCAGAATATACGCGGGCACCGTCTACTGGCTAACTGTAGCTGGACCAGAGATCCGGGGCCGGTCAGTTGATCCTCTGGCAGGCCCTGGCCCTCAGACTCTCACCCGGTTCCACGCA
>CAUJHF010000011.1 GCA_963204745.1 Pseudomonadota bacterium | reverse complement strand
CCAGCACCACGCGCGGTGTGCCGGTGACCGTTTATCCGGCCAGAAACGATGCGGGTTATGACCCTGATACCGTCACCGTCACGCCGGGGGCCTGTACCTCGGGCACCGGTACGATTGCCGTAACGTCTGGCAATGGCGGTAGCAGGCAGGATGTGCTGGTCACCTATACGCCGCCCGCCAACAACCCGGCCTCGGGCAGCGCTACGACCCTCAATGACAGCTGCGCATACACCATCGGCAACGGCGACGAGCCCGATGACACGGCCAACATCCTGGTTGCGGTCACCAACTCGGTGCCGGCGGCCATTGATGGCAATGCCTCGGCGATCTCTACCCAGGGCAATGCACCGGCTGGCCTCACGGCGACCTTCACCTCTCCGGGTACGGGTGGCAGCCTCGGCTCCGCAGGCGTGACCACGGCGGGTAATGGCACCAAGGGCACCACCAGTGTCGCTGGCAACGTCATCACCTACACGGTCACCGATGCGGCCTTCTTTGCCGGCAGCGACACCTTCACCTACACCGTCACGGATGCCGACGGTGCGGCCAGCGATGAGGTCGATACGGGTACGGTCACGGTGACGATTGCGGATGTCTCACCGGTCATTGCCGATGGTGCGATCACCACTGATGAGGACACCGCTTCAACCGCACTCGCCCCGACCATCACGGCCGGCAACGGTTCAGGTGCGCAGCACACGCTGGCGGTAACCACCGACGGCACGAACGGCAGCTGCGCGCTCTCGGCAGCCAATGCGACCGGTACCGTGACCTACACCCCGGATGCGGGATACACGGGCGCTGACAGCTGCGTCCTGACCCTCACCGACGGTGATGGCGATACCGATACGGCCACGATCACCGTCACGGTCAATGCCGCAGGGGGCGGCACTGGTAGCGGCGTCAGCCTGCCGGGTGGGGGTGCGGTCGACCCGTGGAGCCTCTCGCTCCTCGCCGGACTCTTGTTGCTGCGCCGCAAGCGCCTGGCGTGGCAGGGGAATTCGGATACTGCCGATCGCGGTCAGGGCTAGAGCAGCCCGCCGCGTACTGATAACTGATTGAATGCCCGCGACAGGTGTCGCGGGCATTCTCATATTGAGCTTTGTTGGGGGGCTTAGACATGAGGACGAACCTGAATTGCAGCCAGCGCGCGAGCGGCCTGTCGCTCGCGGTCCTGGCTGCGCTGGGCACCGGACTGGGATTCTCTCCCAGCGCCGGTTGGTCGGCGGAAATAGCTGAAATTGTCGTTACGTCGCGTCGGCGCGAGGAACGGTTGCAGGACGTACCGCTGGCGATCACGGCATTTGATACCAACACGATTGAAGCGGCTGCGATCACCAGCATGGGGGACGTGGCCGACCTGACGCCGGGCCTTTCATTTTTCAATGCGATGGGTGAGAACCTGCCGGTTCCGGTCATCCGCGGCATCGTTCCGCAGGATATTTTCGGCGTCAACGCTACCGCAATTTTTGTTGATGGCGTTTACGTTTCCGGGCGCGAGGGTCTGAATTTCAGTCAACTCGACGTTGAACGCATCGAGGTGGTCAAGGGCCCGCAGAGCGCCCTGTATGGCCGCAATGCTTTCGCTGGCGCAATCAACTATGTCACCAAGGCGCCGAGCGATGAATTCGAGGCCAAGGCCGAGAGCGAACTGGGCAACCGTGGCAAGCAGCGCGTCATGGGTCAGGTCAGCGGCCCTATCTTCGGGGAAACCCTGACCGGCCGTATCTCGGCCCTCTATGACGAGTGGGACGGGTCTTACGACAACACGATAGCCCCGGAGAACGACATCGGCGGCTACCGTTATCGCAGCTTGCAGGGCCGTCTTCGCTGGAGGCCTACAGACAGGCTCGATATCAATCTGGGTCTGTACAGTTCCAACGATGAAATCGATGAGGCGGCAATCGCCGGACTTCCTGTCAATTGTGAAGATCAGGTAGAGACGACAACGGAGCATGCCACGAACGAGCCTTTCCCCCGCCTGCAGAACTGGTGTGGCAAGATCCCGAAACTCGCAGCGTTGCCGGATCGACTCGATCCCGCGCAGTTCCCGAACATGGTGCTGCTGCCGAATTCCATAACCAGTGATTCCATGCCCAAGCTGGCTGAGGCGGTCGGTGAAGACCGCGATCTCACCCGTGGCAACCTGAATATCGCCTGGGATCTCGATATCGGCACTTTCAATTTCCTGACCGGATACTCCGATACCGAGCAGAACAGCATCTCCGACTTCAGTCGCTCGTCAGGCGACTCCTTGCCCCTGATCTATTGTCCCGATGCCAACACCGCGGCAGCGCCGCCCTTTTGTAACGCACCCTTTGCCTATGCGCGTGCGCCAATGGGGTGGATCGACATCGAAAGCGGGTCTACCGTCGAGGAGTGGAGTCAGGAGATCCGGTTTACCAGCCCGCAGGATCAATCGTTGCGCTACCTGGCTGGTGCCTACTATTTCCACGTAGACCAGAAGAACTATCCCGGTGCCCAGATCGCCACGACGCAGCTGCCGGCCGACTACAGCGATATCGGTGTCGGTCCCATTGCCTATCCCACGTCATTGGCTATTGGTTCCTATATCTTTGCCCAGTCGCTGACGCCAGACGGGGGGCGCGACCCGCTGGGTCGCGTGGCTTCACAGGAGAAGACAGAGTCCTGGTCGGTATTCGGATCCGTGGATCTTGATTTCGCAGAAAAGTGGACAGCCGGTGCTGAACTTCGCTATTCGCAAGAAGCGCAGAAGGCGATCAGCAACGGTTATGCGCCCTGTGGCAATCCGGATGTGTATCCGTTCAACGACGCGCCGGTGGCGGATTGCGGTGACGATGTCTACGACTTGCGGGTGCTGGAGCCCTGCGTACGCCAATATGATGCGGTGTCGGGTGATTACCTGAGCTGTATGCCCGGATCTGATTCCGGGCACGAGCGCTACCAGACCATCACCGGCCGCGTGAGCCTCAAATATACCTTCGACAGTGGCTGGATGGCTTATGGCTCCATCGCCCGGGGCGACAAGCCGGGTGGCCTCCAGCTCATCGATACCGAGGTCATTACCTCAACATCTGTTGCCCGGGAGCTTGTCACCAATTCGTGGGATCAGGAAAAGCTGACTGCCTATGAACTGGGCATCAAGGGCTATACCACCGATCGGCGGATCTACCTTGATTTTGCGATATTCCATCAGGACTGGAGCGATATCGTGTTGCGCCAGCTCACCGAGACATCTCCGGAGAGCGGTCTGAAGTTTACGCAGCCTACTGCACTTAACGTCAATGCCGGCGACGCCAAGGTAACGGGCTGGGAAATGACGACGAGTCTCAATATCACCGACAATCTGACCGGCCGGGTTACGGCAGCCTGGACAGACTCGCGACTGACCGAGGCACGGATGGATACCTATTCCCTGTTTCCGAGTTTCTACACAACCGAGCCGAGTTGTACGCCCGCCTCGATACAAAACCTGCCGGTAGGGGATCAGGATGCCAAGGCTGCAGAGTGTCAGCTGCTGTCGGGCGATTTGTCCGGCAACACCCAGATGCGTGTACCCGAATGGACGGCCAGTGCGTCCCTCAGCTACGAGCACCCGCTCTCCTTCAACGCACTCGGTGGTGACTGGTCGTGGTTCGCGCGGGCCGATGCAAACTACCTGGGAAAGATCTACATCGGTAACGACAACCAGGGATGGCTGCCTGCTCGCACCAACGCCAACCTGCGCCTGGGCATACGTTCGCCCCGTTATTCGGTGGAATTCTGGGTTCGCAACCTGTTCGAGAACGACGATCCCATTGCCGCATTCCGGGATATTTACTGGACCAACGACGACGATATTCAGGGCCTCCAGAATCCGGCCAACGTGAGGACCGCCTCGAACTTCGACGACTTTCCGCCCTTGCGCATGTCGGTGTCCTACCCGAGCCTGCGTACCTACGGACTGGTGGCGAAGATGCGTTTTGGGGGTGCTGAACAGTAGTTCTGTTCTGTGCGGCGGGCAGACCACGCCAAGGTCACCGCACCCAAGTCATGGTTGAAGCCCGGCCTGCCCTGTTCAGGGCAGGCCGGGCCGCGTTGCAACATCGGTTTGTTTCACAGGGTTCCGTAGCCTGATAGGATGATCAAGCGACACGGGGTGTGAGCCAGCGTCATTCATTGACGAAGAGGCATCTACTCATGATCGAAAGCTTGAGAGTCTGTTTCCATGCGGCCGGAGCCCATGGTGTCTTTTCTGCAATCGCCGGAAAGCTGACGGGAACATCCTTCCTTGTCCGGACGCATCGGCCGCGTGTGCGGCATCCGTTCTTTCTCCGGATGCCGTCTTCGGATCCCTGGACGCTCGAGCAGATCTTCGTCCGGCAGGAATACGATTTCGATGTTGCCAGGCATCCGCTATCGATTCTGGATGCCGGCGCCAATATCGGTCTCGCGTCGATAGCGCTGGCAAACCGGTTTCCCCGGGCGAGGATCATCGCTATTGAGCCCGAGGCAGGAAACTTTGCACTTCTTGAACGCAATGTTGCGCCGTATCCCAATATCACGCCGGTACGCGCTGCGCTCTGGCATGACAATTCGACTGTCACCATCGTCGACCCGGGCCTGGGTCACTGGGGCTTCATGGTTCGGTCGGGGGTGCGGAAGCGCGCACCGGGCAATGAGTCTAGCCAGGTACCGGCAATGACTGTCGACGCAATCATGCAGAAATACGGGTTAGAGCGGATCGACATCCTGAAAATGGACATCGAAGGTGCCGAGTATGAAGTCTTCGATGACCCGTCCCGCTGGATCAGCAAGGTCGGTGCGCTGATCATCGAACTTCATGATCGCATCAGGCCAGGATGCAGTCGCAGGTTCTATTCCAGAACCGGCGGATTTGACCGTGAATGGCAACTCGGTGAGAACGTTTGCCTGAGCAGGTCCTGGAGCTGTGTCGTTCCGGCAGATGAGTCTGCTGACACTGCGGTATCAGAGGCCCACCATACTGTTTGTGCCTAGCCTGGACGCTACCCAGGCATCTCCACCTGTCTGATCACAGGAGCCCATGCAGGGCAGATCGGGTGAGTGGGGCTGATTATTCTGCTGACCCGGTGTGTCGGTCGGCGGTCACCATGCCATTCGGCAGTCCGGTGCTCGTACCGGTTGGGTGTCCCGATGAGGTTCTTGTCTCCGTGGGCTGGCATCACGATCAGTCTGCGTTTGCTGTCCCGAGCATCAGTGGGCACATTCAGCCGAGCGGCCTGGCCGCAGCATGGAACTGAAAAACCGCGTTACTATGCTGGTGACGCGGTAGTTTTCGGAGAGTCAGACCATGCGCAATGCCTTCATGTACCGTCCCGTTATTCTCCTGGCAGCTTCGCTGCTGTTCACGCCCGCGACCTGGGCCGAGGGTGAACCTGCGATAGACACCAGCAAGGAATTCCCGGTTCGCATCATCCCCGACATCCCGGCGGCGGCGGAGGCCTACTACGGGCCTGACGATTACCACCTGATCGTCCAGACGCAGGACCCCGATGCCCAGAAGCCGGCGGGCAGCAAACGAAACAACGCGCTGATCTACATCTTCACCGACGATGGCAAGCTCAATCGGCGGATCAATGACCGCGGCCAGGACGGCTGTTCGTGGTTCTTCCCGGACGGGAAACGCGTGCTCTGGACCTCGACCCGGGACCGCATGGACATGCCGCTCGGCGACTGGTCTGACCCGCAGAATTACCCGCAAGGCGCGGAGCTGTATACCTCGGATCTTCATGGCAAGGATATCGTTCGCTTGACGAACAACGAGTGGTACGAAGCCGAGGTGGCGGTATCGCCGGATGGCAAGTGGATCGTCTTCGCCCGGCAGATGAACGGCAACATGGACCTGTGGCGCATCCGTCCGGATGGCAGCGACGAGCAGCAGATCACCTTTACTGATGACTGGGAGCCCGGCGCCCCGATCTACATGCCGGACAGCGAAACCATCATGTTCCAGGGCTGGCGCAAGAGCGAGTACGGCAAGGTCAAGCCGACGCCGATGACTGTATTCACCATCAAGCACGACGGTACCCAACTTACCCAGCGCACCTTTGACCGGGGCATGTACTGGGGCCCGGCGCCGACCCCCGACGGGCGTCACTACCTGTACACGACCATCCTTGACGGGGACAACCACGAGCTGTTCCTCGGTGACCTGACCGGTGGACCATCCGTGCGGCTGACCTGGCACGCCGGTTTCGATGGCATGAAGTCCATTTCCCACAATGGCAAGAAGATGCTGTTCGCCCGGCTGGATAGCGAGCATCGCGGGCTGTACACCCACGTGATGGATCTTTCATCGCTGAATATCGGTCCGGAAAACTACAAGGGCATTCCGGCGACACCGGTGCCGGCGAATGCGTTGCTGGTATCCGACTTCACCGTGGCACGAGAGAAGGCACCTGCGACGGGCAAGTAGTCAGGTTACGGCGCCGCTTTTTTGAGGAGATGTTGATGCACGCAATTCCCCTGATGAAGTTACTGACTGTCGCCGCCGGCACGCTTGTTTCGGTCAGCCTTTACGCTGCGGAGCCTGCATCGGCCGGGAGAGACAGCCGGGAGTTGCCGATCTACAGGATCCCCAACCTTCCCGAAAGCGGCGAGGCCTATTACGCGCCTGACGGCGTGCACCTCATCGCCCAGGTCAAGGACCCGGACGCCCAGCAGCCGGGCAAAGGCAAGGTCGGTGGTGCGTTGACCTATACTTTCACCGATACGGGCACGGATATCCGCCGCATCAATGACCGCGGTCAGGATGCCTGCTCCTGGTTCTTTCCGGATGGCAAGCGCCTGCTCTGGACCTCGACCCGTGATCATCTCGACGACCTGCCACCCGGCAACTGGTCGGACGACCATGACTACCCGCAGGGTGCTGAACTCTATGCGTCGGATCCGGACGGGGGAAACATTCAGCGCCTGACCAACAACCAGTGGTACGACGCCGAGGCGACAGTTTCTCCGGATGGCAAGTGGATTGTCTTCGGCCGCCAGATCGACGGCAATGCCGATCTCTGGCGCATGAAGGCCGACGGGACCGAGCAGACGCAGCTCACCTTCACCAGCGACTGGCAGGAAGGCGAGGCCTATTTCATGCCCGACAGCGAGACAGTCATCTTCCGGGCCTGGAAAGAAAGCGAGAAAGAGCGGCTGGCAGACCTGGACAGAAAAAACGGCACGCGTTCGCAGACGCCGATGAACATCTACTCAATGAAGATCATCGGTCCCGATCGCGATGTACAGCCACGCACCTTCACCAGCGATACGAACTGGGCCCCGTTCCCGGCGCCAGACGGGCGGCATTTTCTGGTTGTGCGGATTATCGAGCGTGGCAACTGGGAACTGTTCCTCGCTGACATGGCCGGCGGCGACCCGGTGCGGCTGACCTACAATCCGGGTTGGGACGGCATGGGGGCCTTCTCTCCGGACGGCAAGAAGATGGTATTTACCCGTAGCGATCCGGGCAGCCATGCCCTGTATTCCTATGTCATGGATGTCTCATCGCTGAACCTCGGCCCGGAGAACTACAAGGGCGTCCCGCCGACCGCCAGACCGCCAGCCGCCTGGAAGCCGGATCCTGACTTCGCTGTCTGGCGCGTGAAACCCGGCGACAAGGGCCGGAAATAGATTACCTGCGGCCCTAGCGATGAGGGAATGATGCTGCATCTCGTGACACGCATACGCTCGGCGTCGATTGGCATCCTGCTGACTGCCTCGATCAACCCCCTGGTTGCAGCGGATATGCCGCTGACGAAAGCGGAGTCCAGCGGCTACACCGCGACTTCCACTTACGCGGAGGTGATGGCATTTGTCCACGAGCTGCAGCGGCAAACCGGCCGCGTGCGGGTGGAGAGCCTCGGTACCAGCACCGAGGGCCGCGACATTCCGCTGCTGGTTATCGGCGACCCGGTACCGGCATCGCCCGCAGATCTGCGTTACGACAGACGCGCCGTGGTGTATTTCCAGGCCAATATCCATGCCGGCGAAGTTGAAGGCAAGGAGGCGGCACTGATGCTGGCGCGCGAGCTGACATTGGGCGAGGCATCGAAGTACCTGGACCGGCTCGTGGTGCTGATCGCGCCGATCTTCAACGCGGATGGCAATGAGCGAATCAGTACCACGAATCGCGCCAGCCAGAATGGTCCGGCAGGCGGGGTCGGTGTGCGATTCAACGGTCAGAATCTCGATCTCAACCGCGACGGCATCAAGCTCGAAACGCCGGAGGTTCAGGGACTGGTCCAGAAGGCACTGGTGCGCTGGGATCCGGTCTTCTTTCTTGATGCGCACACGCACAATGGCTCATATCATCAGGAGCCTGTCACCTGGGTGTGGGGCCTCAATCCGAACGGTGATCCTGCTGTCTTCGACTACATGGCCGGCACCGTGTGGCCCGCCCTCGAGCGACAGATGCGCGAGCGTTATGCCACGGCAACGATTCCCCACGGGGATTTCCAGGACGTGAAAAATCCGGCCCAGGGCTGGGTGCCGCTTGGCCCCGAGCCCCGCTACCTCTCGAATTACGTCGGTCTGCGCAATCGGCTCGCCGTGCTCGACGAACAGTATCCCTACGTGGACTTCGAGACCCGGGTCAAGGGTGCGCATGACCTGATGCGCTCGTTCCTGGATTTTCTGGCAACCCATCGTGACGAGGTGGTCGCGCTGGTCGGCAATGCCGATCGCCGAGCCATCGTGCGTGGTGCGAACCCCGCCGCCAGCGATGTCTTTGTTATCGACGCCGAGCCCGCTGCCATCGATCGCAAGCTCACGATTCAGGGATTCGAAATGGAGGTGACCGATACCGGCAGCCGCTATCCCCGGGTCCGCCCGACCGACGTCAGGCGCACTTACAGGGACGTCCCGTATCTTGCGAAATACGTGCCGAAGCGCACGGTACAGCTGCCGCGCGGTTATCTCATCGCCGTGCAGGACACGGCCGTGATTGGCAAGCTCCGCGAGCATGGAATCATTGTGCAGCGACTCATCTCGCCTGCGACCCTCAACGTGGAAGCATTCAGCGTCACAAAGCTCGCCGGCTCGCAGTACTCCGACCAGGGGCACTACCCGAGCACAGTCGAGGGCACGTACTCGCGGAAGGAAATGCCGTTCCCGGCCGGCAGTTACTACGTCAGCATGGCGCAACCGCTGGCCAACGTGGTAGCGCAATTGCTGGAGCCCGAGAGTACCGATGGTATGGTCACCTGGAATTTCTTCGACCGCTACATCGCGTTTCAATGGATCCCGCAGCCGATGGAGTACCCGGTGTACAAGGTCCACGAAGCGGTGCGGCTGGTCACCGACACGGTGCCGTGACATGTGCCGGATGCGCCAGTGCTCCGCTGCCAGACCTGATCTTCCATCTGCCATGAGGTCGACTGCCATGGGGCGCAACGTGTTCCGCCGTGTTTCCTTCATTGCCCTGGCGATCCTCGGGGTCAGCGGCGGTGTGCGCGCCGAGAAGCTGACTCTCGAGCGGTTGTACTCCGCACCAGACCTGTCCGGAGCGACGTTGCGCGCACCGCAGATTTCGCCGGATGGGCGGCTGGTCGCCTACCTGCGTGGCAAACCGGGTAATGCGGGACAACTCGATTTGTGGGCGTACGACATCAGGGCCCGTCGCCACCGTTTGCTGGTTGATTCAGCGGTCCTCGCCTCACAACCGGCAGGGCTGTCGGCCGAAGAGAGCCAGCGGCGTGAACGCCAGCGTTCGGCAGCATTTTCAGGCATTGTCGAATACCGGTTCTCCCGGGATTCCCGCTCGTTGCTCGTACCCCTGGGTGGCGATATCTATATCTATAACCTGCGTGCCGAACCGGACAAGGCCGTCCGGCGGATAACCAACACCGACGACTATGAGACTGACGCAAGCTTTTCGCCCCGCGGCCGGTACGTGAGTTTCATACGTAACCGGAATCTCGTCATCTACGATCTGGAACGTGGCGCCGAGCGTGCGCTGACGACCGGCGGTGGTGGCCTTGTGAGCTTTGCAATGGCCGAGTTCATCGCCCAGGAGGAAATGGGCCGCTATACGGGTTACTGGTGGTCCCCCGACGACAAACGTATCGCCTACACACGCGTCGACGAATCGCCGGTCGCGGAAACCAGGCGTTTTGAAATCATGGCCGACAACGTGGAGGTCGTCCGCCAGCGCTACCCGGAGGCGGGCGGCCGTAATGCGCTAGTCGAGCTGTACGTGACTGACATTGCCGATCCGGTACCTGTCAAAGTCGATCTGGGCGCGGATCCGGATATCTACCTGGCACGAGTCGACTGGTTTCCAGATGCCAGCAGGATTGCCGTTCAGCGCCAGAGCCGGGATCAGAAGATCCTCACGCTGCTGGCGGCCGATCCGGCCAGCGGCACCACGCGTGAACTGCTGACCGAAAGGGCCGATGCCTGGGTGGGCCTCAATGACGAACTCACCTTTCTCGAAGACTCGCCGCAGTTCATCTGGTCTTCCAGCCGGTCAGGCTACCGACACCTCTATCTCTATCAGAATGACGGTACGCTGGTTCGCGCCTTGACCGGCGGAGCCTGGAATGTGGTTGGTGATGGCGGTCGTCGCGCACTCAAGGCCGTCGATGAGAAGCGCGGGCTGGTCTATTTCACGGCCAATGTGGACACGCCCGTTGAGCGGCAGCTGTACTCGGTGTCAATGCACAAACCGGAAGCCGGTCCACGACGTTTGACCGAAGGAGCCGGCTGGCACTCGGTCACCATGTCGGAGGATGCGCAGGTGTTTCTCGACACCTTTTCGACCCCGGAGCAGCCTCCCTCTGTAACGCTGCGCTCGGCCACCGGGACGATCCTCGACGTCATGGTGCCAAACGAGCTGAAGGCCGGGCATCCGTATGCACCGTATCTTGATGAGCATGCGCCGACGGAATTTGGCACGCTGAAAGCGCTGAATGGCGAGACGCTCCATTACCAGATCACCAGGCCGCGGGTGCTTGAACCCGGACGCCGCTACCCGGTGATCGTGGAAGTGTACGGCGGCCCGGAATCGCAGATCGTGCGTCGCGCCTGGGGGAGTTCCGCGCGCAGCAACAGCGGCTTTTTCCGGCAGATACTGGCCCGGAATGGCTACATTGTTTTCAGTCTCGACAACCGGGGCACCGGCTATCGGGGCGTCGCTTTCGAGACGGCGCTGTACCGGAAGATGGGATCGGTAGAGGTCGAGGACCAGGTCCGCGGCGTCGAGTTCCTGCGCACGCTGCCTTACGTGGATCCGGCGCGCATCGGTGTTTTCGGCTGGAGCTACGGCGGCTACATGGCGCTGATGTGCGCGATGCAGGCACCCGGCTATTTCGCAGCCGCGGTCGCCGGTGCCCCGGTCACCAGCTGGCAGCGCTATGACACGCACTACACCGAGCGCTACATGGGTACGCCACTGGACAATCCCGAGGGCTATGCAGCGGGTACGGTCATGAGCCACGCGGCTGGCCTGCAGGGTCCGCTGCTGGTCATTCATGGCATGGCCGACGACAACGTACTCTTCACCAACAGCACGGCGTTGTTCCAGCGGCTTCAGGAACTGGGCAAGCCCTTCGATATCATGGTCTATCCGGGGAGCAAGCACGGATTGTTGCGCATGCCCGGTACCGGCCGGCACGCCTACGAGGCAATCATGCGCTTCTTCGCTGACAACCTGCGTCAGCAATGAGGTCGAAAGCGGGTGATGAGCAAACCCGGTGCGGTGTGTGGGAATCGGGCGATGTGCCCGGGAACCTGAATCAGCTCCGTGCGTTTATGGCCGGCGGGATGATCACGAAAGCCTGGCTGCTACGAAACTAGGGCGCCTTTGGGCGTCGGCGGGCAAGGCCCCCGATTCCCAGCAGGCCCGTCACCAGCAGCCAAACCGTTGCGGGTGCGGGAACCGCGCCGATGCCCAGCGGGTCACCACCCTCAATCCGGATGTTATCGATGGCGTTCTGGTCGCCGATCGGGGAAGCAAACTGGATATGCAGCCCGTTCGGGCTGAAGACGTTGGCGACGAAGTTCCCCTTCACTGCCCCTGCAGTGGCTGTTCCCTGGGTGAGTACCTGCGAATAATCACCATTGTAGATTCTGGTCGCCACGCTCCGGTCTGCGCCTGCCCATGAACCCAGGTCGAAGTCAAAGAGCGTCACGCCGTCGGCATTTTCTGCGACCGGCATGATGTTCAGTTCGCCAATCGATGAATTCGGATAACTCACGCCGTGCAGATCGCTGAACCCATAGGCCTGCAGGTAGAGGTAGCCGGTCACGGCTGAATTACCCCAGTCCTGTCTTGAGGTGCCAGTGATGGCAAGTCCTGAAACCGAGAAATTGCCAAAGGGCCACAAGGCGGTACCGTTGCCGGTGGTGTCCCAGAGACTAACGGTAACCGGGGCGGCATGAAGCACCGGTGATATCAGGGTGGCGCAAATCAGTAACAGACCACGAAGTGACATCAGACGCTCCGGTTGGGGTAATGAGGTTGTTTCGGCTGATCTTAGCTTTGCTGCATGTGCGCGACAATCTGCACTGGACATAAGCCGCCGCACGCCGGCTGTATTCCCGCCTCAGTCCTGTTCGCACACCAGCAGCTTCTTGTCGGTGATCGAACCGATCAGCAGCTTGTTGCCGTAAGTTACGCCGACGCTGCTGGCCGAAATTCCGTCGCCGGCATTCAGATAGATCTCGTCGATCGCCGCCTTGCCATCGTTGTCGGGTATGACGCGCAGTATCTGGCTCGGAGCTGGTGTGCCCTTGATGAAATGCATGATCAGTTTCATCGTGTTGGCATGGCCGGCAACGGTCAGGCTGCTGTCAGCCGCGACGTCGATGTTGTCGGGTGAGGTGGGCACGGCGATTCGTGCCAGTTCCGTGACGGCTCCGCTGGCCGGATCACGCTGCAGAACCCGGATGCGCTGGCCGGATGTTTCGGCGACGTAGAGCGTGCCGCCGCCGGCCGAGACGTTGATGCCGCCGCCCGAGGCGATGTCATCGACGACCACGCGCGCTTCTTCACCGTCGAACCAGGTGAGTGGCGAGCCACCGATACCGAGTTGTTGCAGCCCTGCAGCGAGTCCGCCCTTCAATACCTTGTCATTGGCAATATAGAACTGCCGCGGGCCAACCGCGGCCAGATCATTCGGTGAGTTGAACAACGGACTCCGGAATGTTTTCCGATGCCGGAACTGGCCGGGTGCGACTTCGTCGAAGACCTCGACAAGCTCGGGCTCCGTGCCGCGGTGAACCGGGTGGTTGATGACGAACAGGCTGCGTTGGCCTTCCGGGCTGATGTACAGGCTAAGGCCGTGGGTGCGCAGGTGTGCGGGGCGGTCGAGCAGGGCGTCCTCAGGGACCAGCGGCATGCGGTTCAGGTCGATGCGCATGATGGTGCCTTGCACCGCTTCACCACGGATGAGCGCCGCACGATCCATATAGGAGATGTAGGCGAAGCCGCGCTCGCGGTCGACCGTGATGTCTTCGGCGCTGCCATCCAGCGGCAGAGCATCACAGCGTCCGGCGAAATGCGGCTTGAGCTCGCGAAATACACCACCGCGATTCAGTATGTACAGCGTACCGATGACGCCGACCAGAAGCAGTACGCCAAGCAGTTTGAACACGGTTTTGACGATGCGCATGGGGCTTGACCTCATTGTCCGGCAGTCATTATGGCGGGATCAGTCCGGAGCTTGCCGATCACCTGTCGGATAGTCACGTAATCCGGATGCTATGCCTGTTGCCCGAGTCTTGCGACACTGCCGGTCCGGGACTTTCCGGCAGGGGATCCAGACATGAGCGCAAGCCACGAGCCGCCGCCCGTTGCAGCCGGCCAGGCCGCATACCGCCTGGGCCCTCTGCTGATGCTGCCGGGCGTCCGCCGCAAACATGTGTGGACGCTGTTTTTTATCTCTTTTTTCAGCATTGCAATGATGAACACGGTGGGCATCCTGCAGGCCTATCTGTTCAACGAGATCCTGCGTATTCCTGCAAATGAGCAGGGCTCCCTGACCGGTACCTTGCTGGTAACCCAGGAGCTGGTAGTCATACTGCTGGTCGGTTTTGCTGGCGCCATTTCCGATCGCATTGGCCGCCCACCGGTATTCGCGGCCGGATTTTCGCTGCTCGCTATCGGCTACTGCCTGTATCCGCTGGCGAGTGGTGCGCCCGATATGGTCATGGTGCAGCTGGTGTTGTTCCGTCTGTTTATCGCTTCGGGTGTCGCCGGCATCAATGTGATGCTTTCTTCGGTTGCCAACGACTATCCGGTCGATGCCAACCGGGCCAAGATGATTGCGGCGGTCTTCATCTGCAATGGTCTGGGTGTCGGCACCATACCGCGCTTTGTTGGCGGCCTGCCGCAGCGATTCATCGAGATGGGCCTCGATCCGGTCGCCGCCGGCCGTGTGACGTACTGGTGTGTCGCCGGCATCTGCCTGTTTCTTGCGCTGATTCTGCTCTGGGGCCTGAAGCCGGGACCGCCGGTAAGGACGACCAGAAGGGAACCCCTGCTGGCTACGTTGCGTGTCGGCATGAATGCGGCGCGCATGCCGCGCGTTGCGCTCGGCTATGCGGCTGCATTTGTTTCAAGGGCTGATCTGGCGGTCGTCAGCCAGTTCCTGACCCTGTGGCTGGTTCGCGAGGGGATGGCCCAGGGGCTGACGGTCGCGCAGGCAACGGTCAAGGCCACGACCTTCTATGTGGTGATCCAGTTGTTCGCGCTGCCCTGGGCCGTGATCTTCGGGATCGTGCTCGATCGTATCGACCGTTTGATTGGCCTTGCCATCGGCATGTCGGTGGCCTTCGTCGGCTATGCCTCGCTGGGTGTGCTCGAGAACCCGCTCGGTAACGGCATGTATATCGCCGCGGCCTTTGTCGGTGCCGGCGAGATGGCCGCCAACATCTCCGCCACCTCACTGATCGGCAAGGAAGCGCCTGAGCGTGGTCGCGGCGCAGTGCTGGGCCTGTTCAGCCTGTTCGGTGCAGTGGGCATCATGGTCGTCGGCCTGGTCGGCGGCTGGCTGTTCGACAACTGGAAACCGGTGGGGCCCTTTCTCTACATGGCTGCATCGAATGCGACGCTGTTCGGGCTCGCCTTGTTGACCATGTTCTTCACGCGCAAGGCCCCGGCGACAGCCTGAAAATACCGTAGCCGGTCGCCGGTAGGTGGTCGCGTATTCAATCCGCTATCGCGCGGGCTTCCGCGTCCCTCGCGTCTTGCCTAAAGTGATCCTGTAGTTCCAGTAGCCCGAGTCCCAGCATGTCCGGAAATTTTGGCGACCGACTCATGTATATCGACGGGCAGTTCGTGCCCGGCAGCGACGGCCAGTGGCTAGACTCGGTCAACCCCGGTACTGAAGAAGTGCATGGCCGTGTCCCGGTCGGCACGGTCACCGACGTGAACCGGGCGGCAAACGCCGCCGAGGCCGCGCAACCCGCCTGGGCCGCGCTCTCCGTGTGGGAACGGCGCGATGTACTGCGCAAGCTGGGCGCTGCAATGCGCGCACGGGCCGCCGAAGTGCTGCCGCTCGAAGCTGCCGATACCGGCAATACCATCGGCAGTCTCGGTCGCGACGTGGAAGTGGCCGCCAACTATCTGGATTTCTTTTCCGGTCTCGGTACCGAGATCAAGAGCGACAGCGTGCCGGCCTCGAAGGACGGCATGCACTTTTCGGTTCGCGAGCCTTACGGCGTCGTGGCGCGCATCGTTCCTTTCAATCATCCCTTCCTGTTTGCCGCGGCACATCTGGCCGCGCCATTGATGGCCGGCAATGCGGTGATCCTGAAGACGCCGGAAACCAGCCCGCTGTCCGGCACACTGATGGGCGAGATCTGCCACGAGGTGTTGCCGCCGGGACTCGTCAATATCGTGCACGGGCCGGGTCTGCCGACCGGCGATGCGCTGGTGCGTCATCCGAAGATCTGGCGTATCGGTTTTACCGGCTCGGTGCAGACCGGGCTCGCGATCCAGCGTTCGGCCGCTGAAGTCGCTGTCAAGCATGTATCGCTGGAACTCGGCGGCAAGAACGCCATGATCGTCTGCGCCGATGCTGATCCGGCGACCGTGGCTGCGGAAGCGGTAAGGGGCATGAACTTCGCCTGGGCGGGCCAGTCCTGCGGCTCCAACAGCCGTCTGCTGCTGCACGAGTCGCTCTACGACGATGTGGTGGCGCGAATCGTTGCACAGGTCTCCGCGATCCGGGTCGGCGATGCGCTCGATCCGGCCTCGCAGATGGGGCCGGTCAATTCCGCCGGGCATTACCAGCGCGTGCTGTCCTTTGTTGAATCCGCACGCCAAGAAGGTGCGAAGCTCCTCACAGGCGGCGAGCGGCCGCCAGGTGCCGACTTCCGTCGCGGCTACTGGATTCAGCCCACGGTATACGGCGATGTGACGATGAACATGCGCGTCGCGCGCGAGGAGATCTTCGGGCCGATACTCTCGGTCCTGAAATGGCGCACCCAGGAGGAAGCGATCGCGATGGCCAACGCTACCGAATACGGCCTGGTGTCCGGCGTCTGGACGCACGACCTCAAGGTGGCGATGGCTTTCGTGCGCTCGCTCCAGTCCGGTTTCGTGTATGTCAATACTACCGCCCGGCATTTTGTCGGCACGCCGTTCGGCGGCTGGAAGAACAGCGGACTTGGCCGTGAAGAATGTCTGGGTGAACTGTTAAGCTACACCCAGAACAAGGCTATTCATATTTTCGTCTAGCGTGAGGCATCCATGAGTAATGTGTCGCCGGACCCGTCTGCGACGGGCCTGAAGTTCTGGTTTGTCGAGCTTGCGCCGGGCATCCTGCCGCGCAATTTCGGCACGATGCTGTACGGCGCATTCACCACGATCGGTCTGCTGGCCTTTGTCAGTATCGGTACGCCATACGTACTCAATGTCTATCTGAAGATTCCCCAGGCCGAACAGGGCCAGATTGCGGGTGACCTGGCGGCGTGGAACGAGATCGCGATGCTGCTCGTCTTTGGCCCCTGCGGCGTGCTCGCTGACCGGATCGGCCGCAAACAGGTATTTACCGTCGGCTTCATCTTCATGGCGATTGCCTATGCGCTGTATCCTTTCGCGAGCTCGGTCGGCGAGCTGACGGCATACCGCCTGCTCTATGCGGTCGGCGTGGGCGCCGCTACCGCGATGCTGCAGACGATTCTCGCCGACTATCCGGCCAATACCTCGCGCGGCAAGGCCACGGCGCTGGTGGGCACGCTGAACGGGCTCGGTGTGGTGATTCTGTCTGTGGGCCTCGGCGGCCTGATGAAGACCTTTGTTGGCCGCGGCTACTCGCCCGAGGATGCCGGCTACATCACGCACTTCATCGTGGCGGGGTTGTGTCTGTTTTCTGCGGCGGTGATTGCCGCCGGACTCAAGAAGGGCACGCCGGTACACAAGCACGAGCAGCTGCCGCTGCGCGAACTGGTCCGCAGCGGCCTCGCAGCCGCACGCAATCCGCGCATCGCGCTGGCCTATGCCAGCGCTTTCATCGCGCGCGGCGATCTCGTGGTCGTCGGTACCTTCGTCAACCTGTGGGGTACCGGCGCGGGCATCGAAGCCGGGCTGGATCCGGCCGACGCAACTGCCAAGGGGCGCATGCTGTTTGCGATCACCGGTATTGCCGGACTTTTCTGGCTGCCGCTGATGGGCATCATGCTGGACCGGGTCAATCGTGTTACCGGCACCACGATCTGTATGACGCTCGCGGCAGCCGGCTTCCTTGTCGTCAACCTGGTCGATCATCCGCTGGCGCCCGGCGCGTGGATTTTCTTTGTATTTCTCGGTATCGGGCAGATCAGCGCATTTGCGGGCGCTGCAACCCTTATTGGCCAGGAGGCGCCTATCGCATCGCGTGGCGCCGTGGTCGGCATGTTCAATACTTTCGGCGCGATCGGCATCCTGTTCGGTACCGCCGTCGGTGGCCGACTCTATGATTCAATCGGCCCGCATGCCGTGTTCGTCATGGTCGGCGGACTGTCGCTGGTTGTAGTCGCCTATGGTCTCTGGGTGCGCCGGACGGCCCCCGGGCCGCTTTCGGTTCGCGGCAGCTTTATGGCGCATTAGCTGCGCAGAACCACTTTCCGTTCAATGTTCCCGGCCGTCGATCCGCGGCCGAAGCAGCATCGGTATGCTGCGCCAGGCGAGAATGCCGAAGCCGATAAACCAGCAGGCTGCGGCGAGATCGATCCACGTCCGGTATGACGCCGGCACGAGTTGTGGCGCGATCACGCGCAGGGCCAGCGCCAGGATCATGATCCACAGCACGCTCTTGTCTATCGCATCGAACATGACCTTGCGTCCGGTGTGTCCCCTGGAAATGCGGATGATCATCGCCGGGACGATCAGCCCCATCACACCAAAGCTGAACAGGTGTATGGAGAAGTTGCCGATCCAGGTGCTATACCCGGTTACTTCGGAGGCCACGACCAGCAGTTGCCCGGCGATCATCAGGTAACCGAGGTACATGATGCCGAGGTCAATGCGTGAGCAGGCCAGCAGCGGCCGCCAGAAGGCGAGGCGCACGACAAGCAGCAGCGCCAGAGCGACGGCGAGCCCTGCACTCAGCAACGGCGGCAGGAATCCGGCAAACACGACCGCAAGTCCCAACAGCTTGATCGAACCGTCGAGCAGGGGATTACGCAGGATATCGACCTTGAACACGCCGCGCATGAATTCGCTCAGCGTCCGTTCGAGCATGATGAGAAAACACACGCGAAACAGGCCGAGTACCATCAGCGTGCCGGCTGGCCCGTAGTCGGCGCTGAGCATCAGTGGTTTGGCGACGATAAACAGGGGCAGCGCGACAATGAAGTACAGGTTGTCGCGTCGGTAGCCATCGGCTGCCCGATAGCGCAACAGGCTCCAGAGCAGCATGCCTGTCACGCTGACCAGAAACAGCTGGTTCGAGAGCAGAAACAGCGGCTGCGGCCAGTTGCCGCCAAAGGTCATGCCGATGCGCTCGAAGCACCAGGCTGCAGTGAGAAAGACCAGCGCCCCGCCGTGATAGCCGCGGATCTTCACCCAGTTCTTGGTGGCAGTCAGCAGGAATCCGCCGAGCAGGGCCCAGCCGAAACCGAAGAACATCTCGTGGGCATGCCACTGTACGATCGAATACCGGCTGTGCGGCAAACCGAAGGTACCGGCGAACAGCAGTGCCCAGATGACCGGTAGCGCCAGGCCCGACAAACAGGTGAGGATAAAGAACGGCCGGAAACCGGCCAGCCAGACAGGATGCTTGGAAAAACTCACTTCAGCGGAACCTTGAGGGCACAGGGGTGCCCATATGATGCCAGCCACCCCGCCTGTGTGCGAACGGCCTGCTGGTTCTACTCTTGGCAGGCATGGCCGATGCCCATACTATGGCGCGTAGGGATGATCATACGGTGACGGGCTTGTCGATGAAAAAACTCAATACCGCACAGCGCTTCTGGATGCTTGGAGCGCTGGCAATGTTGGCAACGACGCTGGCCATCATCTTCATGCAATGGCCCTTGCGTGATCCGGCGGTGATGGCCGATTTGCAGGCACCCGAGTGCAGCCAGTGGCGCGAGATGGCCCCGGAACGGGTTTATGATGCCTACCCGATTACGGGCGATCCCTGCTTTGCGTTGCGCACACTGATGGTCCGGGATCGTGTTGTTATTTCCTCGGTGAGCGACTACGACGAGTACCGCAGGACTACAGGTATCAAACGGGGGGCGAAGTTCCTCGAGATCTGGGCCCTGATCTTCGGCGGCATCTATGCGTTCGCCTGGGTGACTACCCGGATAGTTGCCAAGGTCACGGAACTCAGGGCCAGGAAGTCTGAATAGGCGGCATCATGGCAGCGCGATGTCTTTAGCTGCATCGCTCACACCACAGGTACGCGCATAGCCCATGTTAGCCGCAATCATCCTCGGGTATTTTCTCGGTACAGCAGCTGCCTGGTACCTGGCGAAGAAGCTGCTGGAGCTGTTCGCCGACCGCTATACCCATTCTCCCGCGCAGCGCAGGTTCATGAAGGTGATGGGCGGGGTGTTGGGCGCGATAGCGCTGGCGCCAGCGATATTCATCAGCGTGTTCTTCTCGGGCTATCTGGAGCGCGAATTTGCCTTGCCGGTATCCGGCGCTTACTGGGTGTTGCATGCGCTGGGGCTTGCGCTGCTGACCGTGCTGACTGTGCTGTTCGCTACGGGTATGGGTGCCGTGCTCGGCGTCATCGGTGCGCGCAGCCTGTACCCGGGGCGGCGCGGTTGAAAGACCGCGGCGGGCCGTCTGCTGCATAGATCGGATTTGGGACCGGGCTTATCTTTGTGCCATGGCCAGGAAGTCGCATACACCACGTTCGAACAACAAGATCATCGCTGGCGTGCTCGCCGGTATTGCGAAGTCGATCGGTCTTGATCCCGGCCTCGTCCGGCTGATGTATCTGTTTGGCGCGTTCTTCAGTGCAGTGATACCCGCAGTCATCATTTACCTGATTCTGTGGGCCTGGATGCCACCACCGGAGAGCGGGGAGTCACCGGATTGACAACCTGTATACTCCGCCGTCATGGCAGACAGGAAAAAGTTCTACCTTTCGCGCGACAAGCGCCTGCTCGGAGTCTGCGGGGGGCTTGCTGAAGGTTTCGGCGTGAGTCCGCAATTCGTCAGGCTGCTGTGGGTTCTGAGTACGGCCGGCAGTGCGATTCTGCCCGGTGTCGTCATCTACATTTTCCTCTGGACCTGGATGCCTGCCGCGCTGCCTCAGTCCGGCCATACGGACTTGGGCGGCTCGTAGCGCGCCAGCATCTGCAGGTAATTGCCGCGTCCGAAGGCGACCGGGTCCGGCGAGTTCTTCTGCGACAGACTGCCCTTGAGCTGGCGCAGCGATTCGTATTCATTGCGCTGCATCCAGGCAAGTACACCGTCGTGCAGTCGCTCGATCTGTCCGGGGCCATTGGTCAGCAGCGCACTGCACAGGTGCGTGACATCAGCTCCGCACAGCAACATCTTCAGCGCGTCCTTGACCGTGTGCACGCCACCGGTGGCGGCCAGCGACATATTCACATGACCGTATAGCAGGGCGATCCAGCGCATGGTGATGAGCGCATCCCGCGATCTGGACAGGCTGATGGTCTGTGAAATATCCATGCTGTCCAGGTTGAGATCCGGCTGGTAGAAACGATTGAACAGTGCGATGCCAGCGGCCCCGGCTGCTTCGATCCGCTGCACGAGGTTGCCGAGCGAGCTGTAGTGCGGAAACAGCTTGACGCCGACCGGTATGCTCACCTGGCGCACGGTTTCGCTGAGGATGTCGATCACGCGTTGCTCGACGGCAGCTGGTGGCTCGGTGAAATCCGCCGCAATGTAGTAGATGTTCAGCTCAAGCCCGTCTGCGCCAGCTTCCTGGATCGCTTTCGCGTGACGGACCCAGCCGCCGAGCGTCGTACCGTTCAGGCTGGCGATGACCGGAATATCCAGCGCATCCTTGAGGCAGCGTAGCTGTTCCAGGTACTCATCGCGACGTCCCGGATAGACCTCGGCCATCGGCAGATAACTCGACGCCTCGCCATGGCCCAGATCCTGTTCGTGGGCGAGCTGCATGGCCTGCAGTTCGTCCGCTTCGATGTCTTCCTCAAACAGGGAGTACATGACGAGCGCTGACGCGCCGGCATCTTCGAGCTGCCGGGCGGGGTCGAGGCGCTTGGTCAGGGGTGAAGAGGAGGGGACGAAGGGGTTCTTGAGCTCCAGTCCCATGTAGGTAGTGCTGAGATCCATGGACTCAGTAACCTCCGCTGCTGTGGTTATCTGACGAATCGTCGCCAGATGATGAATCGTCATCAGTATCGCCGGTGGCCGGGTAAATCAGGCCGGACAGCTGCTCGTAATGGTCGTGACGCTCGCTGGCCTCGCGCTGTGCCTGTGCCTGCAGCGCCTTGGCCACTTCAGGGTGCGTGCGCATCAGGATGCCGAAGCGCATTTCCGTTCTGGCGAATTCCCGGTAGGGAATTTTCGGTTTGCGTGAATCGAGCATGAGCGGGTTGTCGCCCGTCTCGCGGCGGCGGGGATCGTAACGGAACAGGTTCCAGTGCCCGCTCTTCACCGCCAGATCCTGCTGGGTGAGATTGCGGCGCAGGTCCACACCATGTGCGATGCACGGACTGTAGGCGATGATCAGCGACGGACCGTTCCATGATTCTGCTTCGCGGAAGGCCCGCAGCGTGTGCGCATCCTTTGCACCGGAGGCCACCTGCGCGACATAGACGTTTTCATAGGCCATCGCAGTCATCGCCAGGTTTTTCTTTGGTACCGACTTGCCGCCGGTAGCAAACTTGGCCACTGCGGCACGGGGCGTGGCCTTGGACATCTGGCCGCCGGTATTCGAGTACACCTCGGTATCCAGCACCAGTATGTTCACATTGCGTCCCGATGCCATGACGTGGTCCAGCCCGGAAAAGCCGATGTCATAGGCCCAGCCATCACCACCGATGATCCAGACGCTCTTGCTGGTCAGGGCATCGACGATGCTGAGCAGGTTTCTGGCCGCCGGAGAGCCGATCTTTTCCAGCAGCGGCCCCAGTTCCGCAATCCGCTCGCGCTGCGCCTGGATTCCGGCGTCATCCTGTTGCTCGGCATCGAGGATGGCGGTCGCAAGTTCGGTGCCGACTTCGGCGCCCAGCTCGGTGAGGAGCTGTCGCGCATGCTTGACCTGCTCGTCGAGGCCAACGCGGATGCCGAGGCCAAACTCGGCATTGTCCTCAAACAGTGAGTTGCACCAGGCCGGGCCACGGCCTTCCGGATTGGTGGTGTAGGGTGCTGTGGGCAGGTTGCCACCGTAGATGGACGAGCAGCCGGTGGCATTTGCGATGATCATCCGGTCGCCGAACAGCTGGGTCGCGAGGCGGATATACGGCGTCTCGCCGCAGCCGACGCATGCGCTGGAGAACTCGAACAGCGGCTGCCCCACCACGGCACCCTTGAGGGTGTCCCAGGGAATCTGCCGGCGGTCGTACTCGGGCAGCGAAAGGAAGAAATCCCACTTGGCTTTCTCGCGCTCGCGGATCGGTTCGACGGGGTGCAGGTTGAGCGCCTTTCGGCTGCGGTTGGTCTTGTCCCAGGCCGGGCAGACCTCCACGCACAGCGTACAGCTCGTGCAGTCTTCCGGAGCCACCTGATAGGTGATGGCCATGCCCTTGCTGAACTCCGCGCCCACTACCGTGGCATGGCGGAAATCTTCCGGCGCGTCGTTCAGCAATTCCGGGTCGAATACCTTGCTGCGGATTGCGCTGTGCGGGCAGACGAATGCGCACTTGCCGCACTGGATGCAGAGATCCGGTTCGAATACCGGCAGCTCCGTTGCCAGTTGTCGTTTCTCATAGGCGGCAGTGCCGAGTGGCCAGGTGCCATCGGCAGGCATCTGGCTCACGGGCAGGGTGTCGCCGCGGCCGGCCATGAGCGTGCTGGTTACTTCCTGAACGAAGGCGGATGCGGTAGACGGAACCGGATTGCGGCGCTCGTGCGTCGCGCTGACCTGATCAGGCACAGGCAGCGACTGCAGATGCGACAGCGCCTGATCGATGGCGGTCTCATTGGCCTCGAGTATCGTGCCGCCCTTGAATTTATAGCTGCGCTGCACCATGGCCTTGATATGCCGGATGGCTTCCGCTTCCGGCAGCAGCCCGGACAGGGCGAAGTAGCAGGTCTGCATGATGGTGTTGATGCGCGGACCGAGTCCCGCCTCACGTGCGACCCGGTAAGCGTCGATGACGTAGACCTTGAGCCGTTTGCTGATGATGTAGGCCTGGATATGCCGTGGCAGCCGGTCCCATACCTGTTCGACGGGCCACGGCGCATTGAGCAGGAAGGTGCCGCCGGGCCGGGCCTTGTCCAGCAGGTCGTAGTTTTCCAGGAAAGTGCTCTGGTGACAGGCGACGAATTCTGCCTGGTTGTCGCCGATGGCATAGGTCAGACGGATCGGCGCATTGCCAAAGCGCAGGTGGGAGACAGTAACCGCACCTGATTTTTTCGAATCGAAGACGAAATGACCCTGGGCGCAATAGCCGGTTTCCTCGCCGAGAATGGTGATCGTGTTCTGGTTCGCACTGACCGTGCCGTCGCTGCCCAGACCATAAAAGACAGCTGCGTGCAGACTCCGGTCAGCGCTCGTTTCGAACTGCGAATCCCACGCCAGACTGGTATGACTCAAATCGTCGTGAATGCCCACGGTGAAATGATTTATCGGCGGGCTTGCGCGCAGATTATCGAACACCGCCTTGACCATGCCCGGCGTGAATTCCTTGGAAGCCAGGCCGTAACGTCCGCCGCTGATGCGTGGCATGGCGGAAAAGCGCTCTCCGCCGGCTGACACATGCTCGGCGAACGCGGTGATGACATCCTGATACAGGGGTTCGCCCGCAGCGCCGGGCTCCTTGGTGCGGTCGAGCACCGCGATATGCCGGACGGTTTGTGGCAGTGCTGCAACCAGATGTGCTGCGGAGAATGGCCTGAACAGGCGCACCTTGAGCAGACCGACTTTTTCGCCGGCCGCATTCAGGTCGTCGGTGGTCTGATGTGCAGTCTCCGCGCCCGAGCCCATCATCACGATGACCCGGTCTGCATCAGCCGCGCCGACATAGTCGAAGAGCTGGTAACGCCGTCCGGTGCTCTGTGCCAGACGATCCATCGCCTCGAGCACGATCTGCGGAAAACGGGCGTAGTAGGGATTTACCGCTTCGCGCGACTGGAAATAGACATCGGGATTCTGCGCCGTGCCGCGCATCACCGGCCTGTCCGGTGACAGGCTGCGGGAACGATGCGCCTGCAGCCACTCGTCCCTGACGAGTTGTCGGATGCAGTCATCGCTCAAGGGCTCGATCTTTGCCAGCTCGTGCGAGGTACGAAAGCCGTCGAAGAAGTGCAGCACCGGCACCCGTGACTCGAGTGCTACGGCATGGCTGATCAACGCAAGATCATGCACCTCCTGTACGGAGTTGGCGCACAGCATGGCAAAGCCGGTGCTGCGACAGGCCATCACGTCGCTGTGGTCGCCAAAGATCGACAGGGCATGGGTTGCGACGGTACGGGCGGCGACATGAAAGACGGTCGGCAGCAGTTCGCCGGCGATCTTGTACATGTTGGGAATCATCAGCAGCAGACCCTGCGACGAGGTGAAGGTCGCGGCCAGCGCCCCGCGTTGCAGGGCACCATGCACCGTACCGGCAGCGCCTGCCTCGCTTTGCATTTCGATGACCTGTGGAACCGCGCCCCACAGGTTGGGCCGCGACTTGCCGGACCAGGTATCGACGAGATCACCCATGGGCGAGGACGGAGTGATGGGATAGATGGCCAGCACTTCGCTGAGCTTGTGGGCAATCGTCGCGCAGGCAGAATTGCCGTCGGTCGTGATCATCAGGTGTCCGGTCCCTTTTCGCCTCGCGGAGAATTGTTGCACGTTCCGGCCGCCGGGTATGCGGGCGCCGGCCTCCTGCGTATAAAATGCTGCAAATTCTGCCCCACTGCCAGCCGCTCACAGGGAGATGTGACCGTGCCCTTTGTCGTTACTGAAAACTGCATCAACTGCAAACACACGAGTTGCGCGGCGGTCTGTCCGGCGGACTGCTTCCACGAAGGCCCCAACTTCCTGGTGATCGACCCGGAGACCTGTATCGACTGCATCTATTGCGTGCCCGCCTGCCCGGTGGGCGCGATCATGGAAGAACGGGCGGTGCCCAGAAACCAGCGGGCATTTATCCAGCTCAATGCGAAGCTCGCCGAGGTCTGGCCAAAAATAAAGGTCAGCAAGAGCCCGCCGCCGGACGCCGAGGAATGGGACGGGGTCATGGACAAGCTGAAACTGCTGGAAAAGTAGATCGCCGATGCCCTGCATCGGGCAGCCGACTAGCGCTGGTTTTCCGTGAAGTTGCGGCTTTCAAGCAGCAGGCCGTTCTCGTCGAAAAAATCCCACAGGCCGGACTTGTCGCGATTGATGAAGCGACCCCGTTTTTTCAGCTGGCCGCTTGGGTAGTAGTACTCCCAGTAGCCATCCTCCTTCCCGCCTTCGTACCTGCCTTTCTCGCTCAGCTGGCAGTTCGGATAGAACCGTTCACAGAGTCCGTCCTGCTCTCCGTTCCTGTAGACCGACCGCTCCAGCAGGTGTCCGCTCTCGGAAAAACGCTCAAACGTTCCTTCGGGTTTCCCGGCCTTTGAATTCCCGCTGACCATCACCTGGCCGTTCGGGTGGAACAACTCCCAGTTTCCATCCCGCAGGCCATGCCGGAAGCTGCCGCGGAATTCCATCGTCCCGTCTTCACGGAAGTATTCCCAGTAGCCGGTTTCCCTGCCGTTCTGGTAGCTGCCCTTGTGCTCCAGCTGGCCGTTCGGGTAGTACCATTCCGTAAACCCGTCCGGTCGCCTGAGGCGCGAGAAGAACCGCTTGATGTAAAAGACCAGCCTTGCCATGTCTTCAACGTTACTTGCGTACGCCCTTCCTGTAGGTGCCTGATTCCCGGAGGCCTCCGTCCTTGTTGTAGAGTTCGTATGCGCCGTCCGGAAGACCGTTCCAGAACTGTCCGCGCCCGTGCACCTGACCGTTCTCGTGGTAGGTCACATAGGCACCATCCTGCTTGCCGGCCGAGTAGTGCTCGGTGGCTTTCAGCTGGCCGCTTTCATAATAGGTTTCCAGGGCGCCCTCCGGCAGATCGTCTTTGTAGACGCCTTTCTGTTTGAGCTGGCCGTCTGAATAAAACCACTCCCAGACACCTTCCTTGTTGCCGCCTGCAAAGGTGCCCCGCGAATCCGGCTGGCCATTTTCGTAGTGCGAAACATAGGGCCCGTCGCGCTTGTCCTGTCGGTGCGTACCCCTGGAACGCAACTGCCCGTTGCTGAAGTAAACCTCGAAGGCACCGTTGCGCAGACCGTCCTGGTAATTGCCCCTGGAGCGCAGCTGGCCATTCGCGTGATGCATCTCCCAGGGGCCGTGCCTGACGCCATTTTTCCAGTCCTGTCGCTCGCGCAGCTGGCCGTTTCTGTCCCGCCATTCCTGCGGACCATCGAGCGGCGCATCGATCTGATCGTTACGCTCACTGGCCTGCTCTTCGCCCTGATCAGCGGACCGGACAACAGCTTTCTCCTCAACGGGAGATTTCAGCCACGAAAGGATCTTGGTCTTCATTGCGCCGCCTGGTCATGGTGTCCGGAAAGGTATTTGGTGTTCTCTGGCAAATTACTGCGCAGGAATACTGTTGACAAGGAATTCTCATGTATCCTGCACGGCGGGGAGCAGCTCGGGGGGCTGTCTCCATTCAAGTATCTCCATCATGAAATACTGATTGTTGCGGCAATCATAAGTGTAATTACCTAGGGATGATTGATCTGGGTCATTTACCGCCACATTGATTATTCAGCAAGCTATCTCTACCTAGTTGGTATTCCGGCCACCTTTAAAGGAGCCTAAGCAAATGAGCACTAAGTCCGTCGAGAGTTCAGGTGGCCAGAATCTGGCGCAGTGGCTCCTGAACAAAAAGAACTGGACCACCCACTTTCTGATCGTCACGGTGATCAGTGTGGCTGGATTGGTTTATCTGGGCCAGCAAACCTACAGCGGCTCGCCGCCGCTGGTTGACTACGTATCTGCCGAAACCGGCGAAGTCTTTGTTTCCCAGGAACAGATCGAGCGCGGCAAGGAAGTGTTCCACCTCCGCGGCCTGATGGGCTATGGCTCCTTCTGGGGTGACGGTGGCGACCGTGGTCCCGACTTCACCGCCGATGCCCTGCATCGCACGGTAGTGTCGATGCAGGAGTACTACACCAAGGAGATGCTGGCGAGCACCGGTGCCGCAGCCCTGACCGAGTACGAGCGGGATGCGATCAATCAGCGCGTCATGCGCGAGGCGCGCAATAACACCTACGACGAAGCTGCCGGTACCATCAGCCTCACTGCTGCGCAGATGAATGCGTTCGAGGAGCTGAATGTCCATTACACCCGGATGTTCACCGACCCGACCTACAAGGACCGTATGGACCCGATCAACCAGGTCAACGGTGTCGAGAATATTCGCGCGCTGACCGGCTTCTTCTTCTGGGGTGGCTGGGTTTCTGCCGCGAACCGTCCTGGCGAGACCTACAGCTACACGCACAACTGGCCCTACGACCCGTCGGTTGGCAACGTCGCCACGACGGCTACGTTCATCTGGAGCATGGTCAGCATCTTCTTCCTGTGGATCGGTATCAGCGTAATCCTGTACGCGTACGGCCAGATGAAGATGCAGGAAGTCGACGTATTTGATTCTTCGGAGTCTGGTGGCCATTCGCTGACCACCGCTGATCTCGAGAACGGCTACGTTCGGCCGACGCAGAAAGCCACCTACAAGTTCTTTGCGCTGGCAATCATCTGCTTCGGTATCCAGGTATTCATGGGTATCGTCGGCGCCATGGACTTTGTCCGCCCCTTCGGCCTCAATCTCAATGAACTGATGCCGTTTACCGTGGCCCGCAGCTATCACACGCTGCTGCAGATCTTCTGGTTCTTCATGGCATGGGTCGGATACACGATTTTCTTCCTGCCGCGTCTGGCCAAGGTACCGAAGGGCCAGCTGTTCCTGATCAACCTGCTGTTCGCGATGTCGGTTGTCGTGGCTCTCGGCGCTGTATTCGGTATCTATACCGGTCAGCGCGGCTACATGAACGACATGATGTCCTACTGGTTTGGTAGTCAGGGTTGGGAGTTCATCGAGCTGGGCCGTTTCTTCCAGCTGCTTCTGCTGGCTTCCTTCGTGCTCTGGATCTTCATCATTTATCGTGGTGTGAAGCCCTGGGTATCCGCGAAGAACATGTGGTCCGTTCCCGCCTGGCTGCTCTGGGGCAGTGGCATCATGGTGCTGTTCCTGTTCTTCAGCGTCCTCATGACGCCGAATTCCAACTTCGCCATCTCCGACTACTGGCGCTGGATGACGGTCCACATGTGGGTCGAGGTGACCTTCGAGGTGTTCACGACCGTTATCGTCGCCTATCTGCTGGTGCAGATGGGTCTCGTAACGCGCCTGATGGCAGAGCGGGTAATCTTCCTGGCCGTCATGCTCTTCCTGGTCACGGCGATCAACGGCATCTCGCACAACTTCTACTGGATCGCCAAGCCGACAGGCATCATCGCGGTTGGTAGCGTGTTCTCCACCCTCCAGGTGTTGCCACTGCTGCTGCTTACGCTGGATGCCTGGCAGATGCGCCAGGAGAGCGGTCGCGCCCATGAACTCCGTGTTCAGGGCAAGCAGATGCACGTGATGGAAGCCGTCTGGTTGTTCATCCTGGGCGTCAACTTCTGGAACATCTTCGGCGCCGGTGTGTTCGGTTCGCTGATCACGTTGCCGATCGTCAACTACTACGAGCATGCGACCTACATGACGCTTAACCATGCTCACGCTGCAATGTTCGGTGTGAAGGGCAACGTGGCCCTTGCCGGTTTGCTGTTCTGCTGCCAGCACCTGTTCCAGAAGTCTGCCTGGAATGAAAAGCTGGTACGCACGGCCTTCTGGTCCCTGAACATCGGTATTGCGCTGATGATGTTCCTCGACATGTTCCCGGTCGGCCTGTACCAGATCTGGATCGTGCTCACGGAAGGTTACTGGGCTGCCCGTACCACGGACGTGGTCATGGGTCCGGTCTTCGAAACCCTGACCTACCTCCGTTCGATCGGTGGCGCGGTATTCGTGTTCGGTGGTCTGCTGCCGCTGATGTACTTCGTGCTCTCACGGGGTGCCCGCATGAATGCGGAGACGGACACCGAGACGGACGAGTGGAAGGCCTACCAGGCGGAGTACGGCGACGAGTTCGGCAGAGAGTGGTCTGCTGAACTGGAGCCGAAGATCCGCGGCTAAAGCTGAAACCTTTCAGCTGATATCCCGGCCGGGCCCCGGTTGGTCAGTCAACGAAGAGTTGGCTGGCTGACCGGGGCCCGGTCTTTTCCGGTTCCCGGAATGCAGCCGCAGCAATGCTGTCAGGGCCTGAACCCCGGCCTCGGGCGGCCGGGATGTGGCGGCTATCTGCTGCGATCAAACAGAACGGAGAGGATTGCCTGGCGACTCATGCGTTCGCGGCCGAGTTTGCCGGGTCGGTCATGGTCCAGAGCGGTATTCGAAGCGGCATCATCGGGCGCCGGCATTGCACCGGCGCCCGGTCGGGTACGGTTTACTGGCGGGTGAAATCGATGACGATCGCACCGGGTTCGCGTTGCATGTACTCGATTCTGAGTGCATCGCCATAGCGGTTCTGCGCCTGGGCCAGTAGTGGCAGCGGATCATGATCGTTGCAGAAACGCATGGTCTCGCCGGGCATCAGGGCATCAAGGGCGCCGAAAATCGCAGCGTGGCGAAAGCGTTTCGCGACACCGCGGGCATCGAAGGGGTAAATCATGTCGTCTGACAGGTGCTGGTGGTTCATCGGTATCTCCTGAGGGCTGTTTTCAGAACATTCATATGCAATACATCTTATGATACCGGCTGCCAGAAAAAATGAAATACGGGAATTGCTCAGGGAATGTCGTGGACTGAAGCAGTCTGGACTGCGTCCCGCAGTGCGGGGCGCCAGCGGCGCAGCAGCAGTGAATTGCTGACCACGCTGACGCTGCTCATGGCCATGGCAGCACCCGCCAGAGCCGGACTCAGATAGCCGAGCGCCGCCGCCGGGATGCCGATCAGGTTATAGATGAATGCCCAGAACAGGTTCTGGCGAATCTTGCGGAAGGTGGCGCGACTGACAGCGATCGCACCGGCCACCAGTCGCGGGTCGGCGCGCATCAATGTCACGCCCGCCGTTTCCATTGCAATATCGGTACCGGTTCCCATCGCGATGCCGACGTCGGCAGCGGCCAGCGCCGGTGCGTCGTTGATGCCGTCGCCGATCATGCCGACGATGCGGCCCGCATTGCGCAACTGCCCGATAGTCTGCGCTTTGCCCTCGGGTTGTATCGCTCCGCGTGCCTCGTCCACACCGGCCTGGCGGCCGATCTCCTCAGCAACAAGTTCGGCATCGCCTGAAAGCATCAGTGTGTGTACGCCCATGTCGCGCAGCGTGGCGACGGCCGCGATGGCTTCCGGTCGCAACTGGTCGGCAATTGCCAGTATGCCGATCACGCCGTCGCGATCAGCGACAAACACAGCCGTTTGGGCCTGCTTCTCCATGCGCGCAGCTGCTTCCAGGGCCGTACCCGCTTCGATCTTTTGTTCGACAAGCAATTTCTGGTTGCCAAGCATGATCTCGCGTCCGGCCACCGTGCCGGTCACACCACGACCGGTATGGCTGCGGAAATCCGTGACCCCGCTGCCTGCCAGTCCGCGTGAGCCCGCATAATTGATGACGGCACGGGCGAGGGGATGCTCGCTAGCCTGTTGTACCGAGGCGGCCAGCTGCAACAGCTCATCTTGGCTGCCACGGACCATATGGATACCGACGAGCGCCGGCTGCCCGACTGTCAGCGTGCCGGTCTTGTCAAAAACGATGGTATCCAGACGATGAGCGCGTTCGAGTGCTTCGACGTCCTTGATCAGAATGCCGGCACGGGCTGCGGCACCTGTTCCGGTCATGATCGCAGTGGGAGTCGCAAGGCCCAGCGCACAGGGACAGGCGATCACCAGTACGGCAACTGCCGAGACCAGCGAGTGCTCTAAATCACCGGTGATCACTATCCAGGCGACGAAGGTGATCAGTGCCAGGATCACGACCACCGGCACAAAGATCGCGCTGATCCGGTCTACCAGGCGCTGTACAGGCGCCTTGCCGCTCTGGGCGTTCTCGACGAGGCGGATGATCTTCGCCAGGGTTGAATCCGCACCGACGGCGGTCGTGCGAACTATCAGCAAACCGGTGCCATTGATTGCACCCCCCGTCACCTTGCTGCCAGGCTGTTTGTCGACCGGCAGGCTCTCACCGGTAATCAGCGATTCGTCGACTTCGCTGCGCCCCGTGTGCACCAGACCATCGACCGGAATGCGCTCGCCGGGCCGGACCACAATCCGGTCGCCGCTGCGTACCTCGTTGATCGGCATTTCCCGCTCGGTGCCGTCCGCCTGTCGCACGCACGCGGTCTGCGGGCGCAATTCCATGAGCTGCCGGATGGCGGCAGTAGTGCCGCGTTTGGCCCGACTTTCGAGAAACTTGCCGAGCAGCACCAGGGTGATAATGATCACTGAGGCTTCGAAATACAGCTTGCCTGTTGCGGCGCTGAAGCCCAGTGTGGCCAGCAGATAGAGACTGTAGCCATAAGCAGCGGTCGTGCCGAGTACGACGAGTACATCCATGTTGCCGGCCTTTGCGCGGATCGCCTGCCAGGCAGAACGGTAGAAGCGCGCGCCGATCACGAACTGGACCGGCGTTGCCAGCAGCAGCTCCAGCCAGGCCGGCAGATGCCAGTGCAGGCCGAGGCCCATCCCGGCCATCTGCCACAGCAGCGGTGCAGCCAGAGCTGCCGAAACCACCAGCACTGCAAGTTCGCGGCGGAGTTTCGACTGCTCGCGGGAGCGATCTTCGGTCTCTGCATCAACGGGTGTTTCGGCAGTCGTCTGAATCCGGGCGCGGTAGCCGGCTGCGCTGACGGCTGCGGCCAGCGCCGGCAGTTGCGTGATGCCCGTCAGTGCACGCACGTCGGCACGTTCGATGGCGAGGTTTATATTCGCTTCGACCACGCCCGGCACCGCACGCAGCGCTTTTTCGACCCGCCCGGCACAGTTGCTGCAGGTCATGCCCTCGACGGGGAAACTGAAGTGTTCGGTGGGTACGTGTGCTTTGTCGGTGTCGTTCATTTTGAGGCCTGCCTGCGTCGTGCGCGATTGCTTCGGGTTTCCGGTTCGGGATCCTCTGCAGCCAGTGAATCAAGTATCGGGCAGTCCGGCCGGCCATCACCGCGGCAGTGACTGATCAGGTGCGACAGCGTATCGGCAATGGCTTCGAGGTCTGCAATCCGTTCCTGCAGCTGCTGAAGATGTTCGACGGCCAGCCGTTTGACGTCGCGTGCCGGCCGCTGCCGGTTTTGCCACAGCGACAGCAATTGCCGGATTTCGGGCGTGCCAAATCCGACTGCGCGTGCGCGCCGGATAAATGCCAGACGATGGACATCCTCGGGCGTATAGCTGCGATAGCCTGCGGCGGTACGGGCCACCGCAGGTATCAGACCGGCACTTTCATAGTGACGGATCATCTTTGCAGAGACTCCGGAGAGCTGTGCTGCGCAACTGATATTCATGCCGGCCATGCTAAACCTTCCCATGATGGGAGGGTCAAGTCCCGGCTGCGTTGCAGTGCGCCGGCTTTACTAGCGTGAGGGTAGCGACACGCGCCGGTGGCGGCCCTGGAAAAGACGCAGGAACTCGCCGAACAGCTTCGTCCCGAGTGCCTGGGACTGCAGCACATGCAGCGGCGTATCGGCCGCAATCTGTTCCGGGTCGATAGTGCCGCGCAGCCCTTCCAGTTCGCGCCTGTTCACCGGGGCATGCAGCCAGCGGTGGATCATCGGTGCATCCACTTCGAGGTGAAACTGCAGGCCATAGACGTTATCGCCATAGCGGAAAGCCTGATTCCGGCAGTCGGGTGAGGAGGCGAGATGTAGCGCGCCATCCGGAATCGTGAAAGTGTCGCCATGCCACTGGAATATTTTTTCGCTGGCAGCAAAGTGGCGAAACAACGGGTCGCGCCGGCCTTCTGCGGTGGCTTCGACGTTGTACCAGCCGATTTCCTTGACGGGATTGGCTGTGACCTGGGCACCGAGCGCGCGCGCCAGCAGCTGAGCGCCGAG
>CAUJHF010000010.1 GCA_963204745.1 Pseudomonadota bacterium | reverse complement strand
GTCGTCCGTGTCCCGTGATATCCGGGTGCTTTTCGCCGCGCGGATCGTGCGACTGTTCGCCTATGGTTTCGTATCGGTGGTGCTGGCGCTCTATCTTTCCGCACGCGGACTCAGCGACTGGGGTATCGGCCTGCTGCTTTCGGCGACCCTGCTGGGTGATGCGGCGATCACGCTCTGGCTGACGACGATCGCCGATCGATTTGGTCGGCGGCGCACCCTGCTGCTGGGCGCAGTGCTGATGGTGCTGGCCGGTGTGGTATTTGTCCTCACCGGTGAACCCCTGTTGCTGGCCCTGGCAGCGATCATCGGCGTCATAAGTCCAAGCGGTTACGAGATCGGCCCGTTTCTTTCCGTCGAGCAGGCAGCGCTGACGGGTCTGGTTCCCGGCCGGAACCGCACCCGCCTGTTCGCCTGGTATCACCTCGCCGGGTCACTCGCGACCGCCGCGGGCTCGCTGGCCGGTGGGTGGCTGGCCTTCGGCTTGCAGAAGACGGGCATGACGGCACTCGGCGCCTATCAAAGCGTGTTGACTGCCTACGCCGTGCTCGGCGGTGTGCTGGTGTTGCTGTTCCTGCGCCTGTCCGCGCAGGTTGAAGTACAGGCAGCACCGGATTTACCGCAACGGCGCTTTGGCCTGCACCGTTCACGCGGTGTGGTGATGCGTCTCAGTGCGCTGTTTGCCGTCGACGCCTTTGCTGGCGGTTTCGTGATCCAGAGCCTGCTCGCCTACTGGTTTTATCTGCGCTTCGGAATCAGTGAAGCGGTACTGGGCAGTGTGTTCTTCGTCGCAAACCTGCTGGCCGGCATGTCGGCGCTGCTCGCCAGCCGTCTGGCGGCACGATTTGGTCTGATCAACACGATGGTCTTCACGCATCCGCCCTCGAACATCCTGTTGTGCATGGTGCCGTTCATGCCGACCCTGCCCTGGGCGCTTGCTGTACTGCTGGTGCGTTTCACGATTTCGCAGATGGATGTGCCGACGCGACAGTCCTACACCATGGCGGTGGTCGATCCGGACGAACGTTCGGCGGCTTCCGGGGTGACCACGATAGCGCGTTCGCTGGGCGCGGCATTGTCGCCGGCGCTCAGCGGGGCGCTGCTGGCCACGTCACTGCACGCACCATTTCTGCTGGCCGGCGGCCTCAAGATCATCTATGACCTCGCGCTCTGGCGCAGTTTCAAGGCGCTGAAACCGGACGGGGAGTAACCGCAGGGCGGAGCAAGACAACCTGAGTCTCGGGCAGTTTACGCTGGTGGAGTTCAAACTGACGTTGTCACAATCATTCCCGGCGGGGACCATCTTCCAGGGACGACCGGGTTGCTACCGGTAGCGACGACTCCGTACGCCACATGGCATAAAAACCCGTGAGCAGTAGCCGGGAGTCTTTGCTCTTACTCCAAAATCATGCAGACCTGTGAGCTGATCCATCTATCCGATCAGCGAGTGCCACCCGGAAGTGCAATCGAGTAGGGGCCTGTCCCTGCAGCGACCGCGGTACCGACTTCAGTCAGCGCACCTGTGACGGAATCAATGCTGAAGGTGTTGACGTTATGAGAGCTGCGATTCGACACATAGGCGAAGCTGCCCGTTGAATCCACACTTATTGAAATCGGTGCCGTCCCTGCGGGGGCATCTGCGCCAGACCTGGTGAGCGCGCCGGTGGTGGCGTCGATACTGAAAGTGGTTATATTGCTTGAGCCCATATTCGCTACATAGGCAAAGCGACCTGTCGGGTCTACCGTGATCGAGTAAGGGTTCGTACCTGCTGTCACTTCCGTACCGACCTCGGTGAGTGCGCCAGTAGTAGTATCGATGCTGAAAGTGGTGACGTCATTGGTGGCGTAATTCGCCACATACGCGAAGCGGCCGGAAGGGCTCACACTGATTGCCACCGGGTTCGTCCCTGCGGGGACTTCCGTGCCGACCTCGGTGAGTGCGCCAGTAGTGGCATCGATTCTGAAATTGGTGATGTCACCAGAGACTGAATTCGCTACATAGACAAAGCGACCCGTCGGGTCTACCGTGACCGAGTAAGGGTTCGTACCCGCTGCCACTTCCGTACCGACCTCGGTCAGCGCACCGGTGGTGGTGTCGATACTGAAGGTCGTGACGTTATCGGAGCCGAGATTCGCTACGTAGGCAAAGCCGCCGGACGGGGCCACCGCGATAGAGAGGGGGCTCGTTCCAGCGGCCACTTCCGTGCCGACCTCGGTAAGTGCACCGGTGCTGGCATCGATGCTGAAGGCTGTGACGTTGTTGGAGTACATGTTCACGACATAGGTAAAACGCAAGTTTGGATGCACGATAATTGAAACTGGGCCGGAGCCTGCGGCCACTTCGGAACCGACTTCGGTGAGTGCGCCGGTGCCAGCGTCGTAGCTGAATGTGGTGACGTCGTTGGTGCCATTATTTGCGGCATAGACGAAGCGAGGCGGAGTGCAGGTGACGGCCACACCAGTGACATCGGCGCTATGCAAGGTACCGGTGCCATTGGCGACCGAGCAGGTCTGATTGCCGGGTTGCGTGTGCACAGTGACGGCATAGGTTGAGGCATCGTCAAGAGCCGTCGCGAAGGTGAAATTGCCGTTCGCGTTGATAGTCAGATCGTCGCCAGCGTTGTTCTGCAGTACAACCGCGCCGCTCAGGCCTGCGGTCGAACCACCCACGGCGTACTGTACGGCTGGTCCGACTGACCCGGTCGCTGTCGAGTTGTTGCCATTACAGGCCAGAAGAGCCGCAGTCAGTGGTAGCAGCAGCGCGATAGCGCGAGCTTGCTTGAAGGTGGTTTGCATGGTCTGTTCTTCCCCTGGTTCCGAAAGCCCGTTCGGTGAGGCCGTGATAAATATCGAGAAGTGGTTGGCAGGCTTTATAAGTCAAATCGTGTGCCATTTATAGCGATTCAGTCGATTCGGAAAAAAAGGTGACGCACGAAAAGGTGACAGATTTACTTACCAGGGATCTGGATGTTGTGCTTGCAATGGCACTCATAAAACAGCCTGAGCCACCGGCCGCTACGGTAGATCGCCAACTTTGCGGCGGGCGACTACACTGGCTCGAGCACTTTCTGCGGCCATTACGACCGCTGCGGACGTTCTCGAAGTCAATGGCATCGCCCCCAGCTCCTCCGCGCATCAGCGCAGGCGCCAGCCCCGGTATTGCAAGGAGCTTGATGAATCAGGCGTTTAAGGACTGACGTTTGCCGACAATTCCCGATTTGCCAAAGAAGCCTGCCGCAACCGTACCTTCCAGCGAGTCGCCGTTGATGACGACTTCACCGTTCATTTTCATCGGAAACGGTGAGGTCATTTCCATCTGCCAGGTAAAAGTGTTGCCATCCAGCTTGCCATTGCTGATCTCGATGGTGCCGAGCATGTTGGTGTTCGTGCCGGTCACGACATTGCCGTCGCTTCTGAGGTCCATTACGGATGGCTGGTCGCCCATCGGCGTCTGGCTGATGCAATCCCACTTTCCATCGATGCTGCTCATGGCGCTTCTCTCTCCTTTGTTGTCTTGATACCGGGCCGGTGTCGTGCGGCGCTGTGCGCATGATCCCGGTATTGGATTTCAGAACAGTTGACCTGAGTCATGGAGGAAATCTGTCGTGCCGTTTATGCCCCGTGCGACTCAGGGTGGCACGAGACGACGGGCGAGCAGGTGGCTGACGGCGAGCGCCAGCAGGCCTGCGCCGAGTAGACCGGCGCAACGTGGCAGCAAGGCCAGCAAGGGCTCGCCGCGCCAGAAAAGGCCGCTGTAGGCTTCGAGTGCCCAGGTGTTGGGTGTGATCCAGCCCAGTGTTTGCAGCCAGGCGGGCATGAAGAAGCGCGGCACCATGCTGCCGCCGACCGCCGACATGATGAGAATCACGACCGTGGGCAGGATCTGCGCCTGGGCGCGGGTGCGGCAGGCCGTGACGAGGAGGAGACCCAGACCCGCAGCGAGCACCGCAGCGCTGAAGGAGATCAGCAACCATGCGCCGAAGTTGCCGGGCACATCCACACCATAGAGCAGCCAGGCGACCGTAAAGATCACCGTGCCCTGCACCATGCCCTGCAGTACCAGGAAGATGAATCTGCCATTCACCACGACCGTCACGCCGCCAGGCCCGGCGGCGATACGGTCGAGAATGCCTGCCGCCTGGTCGTCGAGTATGCCCACCGCATTCTGGGCGGCGGCAAACAGCAGGAACATGAAGGCGACCGCGCCGGCGTAGTAGGCGATGTGGTTGAGTGCGGCCGTCTGTCCGGCAACGTTCTCGTGTTCCAGCAGTTCCTCGAACGACCAGCCGCCGCGCTGTCCTTCGCCGGCCGACTCGCGCAGACCGGCAAGACCTGTGTCGATTTCTGCCTGCTGCTGAGGCGAAAATTCCGTGAACTCGGTGCCGATGAGTTCGGCAACACGGCCGATGGCAAGATCCGGCAGCGCTGTAAAGTAGGCGCGTTGCAGTTGCCCGCTCAGCACCGTGGCGGCCACGTTGCGCGAGGGATCGACAAGCAGCAGCAGTGGCGGGGCAGCGAGGCCTGCTGCGGTCGCCAGAGATTCACCGTCGGCGCGTACGACCAGCGCGACGTCGGCGGTGCCCCTGCGTACCAGGTCGAGCGCCGCGTCGCGGTCGGCTACGCCGGAAATGACGGTTACGGTCGCTTCGCTGTTCAGCGCCGCAAGCAGGCGGATCGAATCAGCGCTCCGCACTTCGTCGACGATGGCCACATGGACCTGGACCTGGTCGCTCGCCGCAGTGGCGAAGATTTCCGCAAAGATCAGGAAGAATACCGCCGGCACGAACAGGCTGAGCAGCAGCGCGCCACGGTCATGCAACAACTGGAGCAGGGCAGCCCTGAAGATCGTCAGCGTCATTCGTGCGGCACCTGTCCGGTGAGTTCGATATAGACGCCGTGCAATCCCGGCTGCCGGATCCGCAGTTCGGCGATGTCTGCGCCGGCGTCGATGAGCCGGCTGCGCAGTTCCGGCAGATGCTCAAGACCGCTGCCCAGTCGACCGATCCAGACTCGGTCTTCGTTGGTCGGTGCCAGTCTGGCATCGCGCAACGCGTCGCGGATCGACGGGGCAGGTTCTGCCGCCAGCATGAGCACGACTTCCTGGTCGCTGCCGAACAGCCGGCCGATCAGCTGTGCAAGGCTGTCTTCTGCGCGTACCGCCCCTGCGGACATCAGTGCGACGCGATCGGCGAGCGCTTCTGCCTCGACCAGGTCGTGGGTCGTCATGATCAGGCTCATGCCGGCTTTCCGCAGCCGGTCGAGCAGCTGATGGACCTCGTTGCGGGCGACCGGATCAAGCCCGACCGTGGGCTCATCGAGCAGCAGCAGATCCGGGCGGTGCAGGGTGCCGGCAGCGATGTTGATCCGGCGCTGCATGCCACCGGACAGGGTGGCAACCACATCGCCGGCACGCGCAGCGAGGCCCGACCATTCGAGCGTGTCCGCCACGGCGGCTTGCAGGTCAGTTCGTTTCAGGCCGGCGAGTCGACCAAACAGTTCGAGATTGTGGCGCACGCTGAGCTGGGTCCAGAGTGCGATCGACTGCGGCACAAAACCGATCCGGCGCCGGACAGCCGGGTCCGCCGGGTCGCCGCCGGCGATGCGGATGCTGCCGCCATCAAGCCGGGTCCGGCCGCAGAGCGCACGCAGCAGCGTGGTCTTGCCGGCACCATTGGGCCCGAGCAGCACGAGGATCTCGCCGCTGCAGGCGGTCAGGTCGGCACCTGAGAGCGCTGCACGCACACCAAAGCGGCGCCGCGCCGAGCGCACCACCACCAGGGGTTCGGTGCGAAGAAGTGCTGACATGGTGCGCGCGGCTCAGAGGCCGAAGCGCGCAAAAAGGTCGCGTTTCGGGCCGGGCAGGCGAGCCTTGAGAAAGCGGCCCAGCAGCTTGCCGGTGGTCATCCAGGCAATGCGTCGGCCGCTCTGCCGGTTGCCGAGCATCTGCTCGACCAGCCAGGGCGTTGAGGTTTCCACATAGTCGCAGAGGATGTTGAGGATGGGCCGGATCTTTTGCCATTCGGCGGGATCGATCTGCCTCTGTTCCTCAAACCAGTTCTCGGTGATGAGCATGCCGGGGCTGATGGTGCCGATGATGATGTCAGGGTTTTTGTTCTCCTGAACCAGATATTTGGTCAGCAGCCAGTCGGCGGATTTCGTGGCGCTGTATACGCCCATGTTCGGTGTGAGCCGTTTGCCATCGAAGCTGCCGCCGAGCATGTTGTAAAGGGCTCCCGACCCCTGCTGACGAAAACCCCGGATCGCCACCTGCGAGCCGAATATGCTGCCCTTGAAGTTTCCATCGACCAGCGTGTGCACCAGGTCCTCGGGTATTTCGTGCACTTCGTAACGCGAGGTCGCGCGGCCGGCATTGTTGATCCAGAAGTCCACGCGGCCGAAGCTGGCGACGGCAAAGTCCCACAGTGCCTGTACATCGGCCTTGCGGGTGACGTCACAAGTCATGCCAGTGACTTTTGCCGGCCCGGTGGCCGCCAGTTCGCTGACCGCCTTGTCCACATCCGCCTGCTTGCGGCTTGAAACCACCACATTGTGTCCGCGCTTCAGGAATTCAACAGCGAGGCCACGACCGATGCCGCGTGTGCTGCCGGTGACGACGACATTCACCCTGTGGCCTGCTTCCGGCAATCGTCGAGAATGCGATCCAGGTAGTTCGCGGTGATCTGCTGCCACTCGAGCTTCATCCACGGGCTGAAGCGCCCGGGGTCGGCGGCGATTTCGTGACCGAGGTCGGCCGGCGTAATCCAGCGGATCGCGGCGATCTCCAGCGGGTCGGTGTGGATGATTCCGGACGCATGGCCGGCATAGACGTAGCACAGCTCGTGCTCGGAACCGACGGTGCCGAAGGCCGCCTGATAGCGGAACTTGTACAGGAAGCTGAGTCGGCAATCGAGGCGCAGTTCTTCCCGCACGCGGCGCTTTGCGGCCCCCTCCGTGGTTTCTCCCGGTCGCGGATGACTGCAGCAGCTGTTGGACCAGAAGCCGGGCCACAGCATCTTGCCCGCTGCACGTTCCTGTATCAGGACCTTGCCATCGGTATCGAACAGGAACACCGAGAAGGCCCGGTGCAGGATACCTGCACCGAGATGGCATTCTGTTTTTGGCAATGTGCCGATCTCGCGGTCAGCCTCATCGACCAGTATCAGCCGGTCTTCCGTCACCGTAGAGCGCGCCAGGCCACTCACGACTTCTTGCCTGCGGTGATGGTCATGGTGCGGAATCCCTGCCGCTCGATCGAGGCCTGAATGTCTGTGCTGTGGTCATCGCAAAGGGCGATCATCGCACCGCCGCCGCCGCCGCCGGTCAGCTTGGCGCCGGCTGCACCGGCCTTGCGCGCAATGCCGATCAGCCGTTCCAGTTCGGGGGTTGAAACCTGCAGTGCATTCAGCAGGCCCTGGTTGATGTTCATGAGGTCACCGAGAGTGGCGATATCGTTGTCCTGGATTGCCGAGACTGCCTGCAGTACCAGCGCATCGATGTCATCGAATATTTTTTCATAGAGCCGCGGGTTGCGTTGCCGTGCTTCGGCAACGTTGGCCACGGTACGGGCGGTGAGGCCCTCGTGGTGCGTCATGCCGACGACCAGCTTCAGCGGTACAGGAATATTCAGCGTTTCGATCAGCGGCGGTGCACCGCGACGGTAGACCAGCGGCGTACCCAACGTGGCCATGGTGTTGTCGATGCCGCTGGGCTGGCCATGTGCAATCTGTTCCGAAAGCCAGGCCAGCTCATTCACTTCTGTATCGCTGAGACCAAGCCGGAAATGCAGGTCCAGTGCGCGCACGATCGCTACGGCCAGTGCAGCGGAGCCGCCCAGACCCATGCCGCGCGGCACATCCGGAAACACTTCGATGCGCAGCTTGCGCGTCGCGAGGCCCAGCTTGTCGAGAATCGCACCGGCCGCGCGTTCAAAGGAACGGCGCTGCTCGGCAGGTTTGGCGAGCTGGTATTCGACGCCCCAGCGCGGGATCAGCAGTTCGACACCGCGCTCACCATCCTCGACGACCGCGCGGATGGTGAGCGGTATCGGCAGCGCGATGGCATGCCGGCCATGCACCACGGCATGCTCACCGAGCAGGATGACTTTGCCGTAGCCGATGCCGACGCCAGCTTCCGGTTCACGCCGCGCGGCAGTTCCGGCAACCGGAGCCGGCTGGCGGACTTCAGCCAGGATCTGCTCCGCTTTCCACACCTTGATCTCACCGCTCTGGAGGACGCGCTCGAGCACTTCGTTGAACAGCTCCGGCGGCGCCCCGGCTGCCTTGACCACGCTGCGTGCGTGCAGTGTCATGTGTCCGGTCTGGATGCCGTCGGTGGCCAGCGCGCGCAGCGCGGCAAAGTTCTGTGCCAGGCCCACGGCCGCCATGACCTCGGCGAGTTCGTTAGCGGTCTCGGCACCCAGCAGGCGCAGGTTCATCGCCACGCCCGGGTTCGATTCGAGGGGGCCGCCGACGATACCGACCTTCATCGGCATTTCGATGCGCCCGCACAGGTTGCCGGCTTCGTCCTTCCACCATTCGGTGAGCGAGCCATAGCGGCCATGCCGGGCTGCATAGGCATGGGCGCCGGCTTCGATGGCGCGCCAGTCGTTGCCGGTGGCAAGCGCCACGGCATCGACGCCGTTCATGATGCCCTTGTTATGCGTTGCTGCACGGTAGGGGTCAGCATGGGCGAAATCGGCCGCGATGATGATGCCGTCGCGTACCCGTTCACCGGCATAACCCTTGCCGGCAAGCTGCGCTACGGGCAGCACCACCTCGGCACGCGCCAGGGCGCGGTCGGCGAGATTCGAGAGGATACGCAGGAATACCGTACCTTCGGTGATCTGCTCGATCAGCGAGGCTACGCCCTCACACATGCCGTTGACGAGATTGGCGCCCATCGCATCGCGGGTATCGACGAGCAGGTGCACGATCAGCATTTCGCCGGGCATCGAGCGCAACGGATAGGAGCGCACTTCTATATCTACTGCGCCGCCACCGCGCGCCACCATACGCGGATGGAAGCTGTTGGCCAGATCGAGAATTTCCTGCTTGCGTTCGAGCACGGCGGCATGGGCTGCCGGCAGGTTGGGTACTTCCAGTACCTGGATCTGGCCGATCAGGATCGGCGGCGTGGAGGAGGTGGCAAAACCACCGGATTCACGAGCCAGTTTGGCGGTTGCGCTGATGGCGGCGACGATCGAGGGTTCCTCGACCGCCATCGGCACCACATAGTCCTTGCCGTTGATCAGGAAATTGAGGCCGAGGCCGATGGGGATGCCGAGTACGCCGATGACGTTCTCGATCATCTTGTCGGCAGCCTGCAGGTCGAGCGTTGTCTGGCCGCTGGACAAGCGGTCAAAATCAGCATCGCTGAGCAGGCCGCGTTCGTGTACCGCGCGTACGCGTTCGGCGACGCTCATCTTGTAGAAGTGCGGGATGCGGGATCGGGTCACGGGGCGCCCTTCGGTGACTGTACAGGATTGGCTGTGCGCAGGCGCTCCGCAAGGCTGCGAATGCGCGCCGCAACCGTATCAGGAATGCCCCGGCGCTGCCACGTTTCCGGGCTGTATCAGGCTGGCCCCGGTGCATTTCGCTGACGCTGCCCGGGGCGTTAACATGATCCGGGTTTCAGGCAGCAGGTGGCGGCATGGCGGATGACAGGGTCTGGCTGAAGGCGTATCCACCGGGTGTTCCGAGCGGAATCGAGCTGGACCCCCATGACACGCTGGCAGCGCTGCTGGACCGCGCCTGCTCCCGGTACGCGCCACAACCGGCCTTCAGCAATATGGGCCGCACGCTCAGCTATGGCGAGTTCGATCAACTGACCCGCCGCTTCGCGGCCTGGTTGCAAAGCCTGCCGGACGTTGTGCCGGGCGATCGCGTCGCCATCATGTTGCCGAATGTGCTGCAGTATCCGGTTGCGCTGTTCGGTGTCTGGCGTGCCGGTCTGGTGGTGGTCAACATCAATCCGCTGTACACCGCGAACGAACTCGGGCATCAGCTCAACGACAGTGGCGCCAAAGTGCTGGTGGTGCTCAGTCAGAGCGCCGGGACGTTCAATGAAATCGCAGCGCACACAACTGTTCAGCATGTGCTGGTCACCGGTATCGGTGATCTGCTCGGCGCTCTGCGCGGCCCGCTGGTCAACTTTGTCGTCCGTTATCTGCGGGGTATGGGTGGCGCTTCGGTGCCGGATGCTGCGGGCTGGCCAGACGTGATGGCGCAGACTCCGGCGGACTACCGTCCGCTGGCGGCGCTTGCCGGCGACGATCTGGCCTGTCTGCAGTATACGGGTGGTACGACCGGCCGTTCGCGCGGTGCGATGCTCACGCACAGCAACCTGCTTGCCAATGTGCGTCAGATCAACAGCTGGTTTTCCGGTCTCAATGTACCGGGCGGAGAGGTCGTGATCACGCCGTTGCCGCTCTATCACGTGTATGCGCTGACCTGTAACTGCCTCGCCTATCTGGAAATCGGCGGTCACGATGTGCTGATCACCGATCCGCGCGACATGAAGCGCTTCATCGCCGAACTGCGTCGCTGGAAATTCACGGCGATATCCGGCGTGAATACGCTCTACCAGGCGCTGTTGCAGCAGCCGGATTTCGCGAAGGTGGATTTCTCGGCGGTTCGCCTGGTCTCGGCGGGCGGCATGGCAGTGATGCCGGCAACGGCAAGGCGCTGGCGCGAACTTACCGGGACGACAATTCACGAGGGCTACGGCCTGTCGGAGACTTCACCGGTAGTCTGCTCCAATCCTGCCAACCAGCATGAGTTCAACGCCAGCATCGGCTTGCCGCTGCCCGGTACGCTGGTCAGTCTGCGCGACGATGAGGGTGCGGTGGTTGGACCCGGTGAACCGGGCGAACTCTGCATGCAGGGACCGCAGTTGATGCGCGGTTACTGGAACGATCCGGACGCAACGGCGTCAGCGATGACCGATGACGGGTTCTTTCGTACCGGTGATATCGCAAAGATGGATGAGCGCGGCTACTTCTTCATCGTGGATCGCAAGAAAGACATGATCGATGTGGCCGGCCTCAAGGTCTATCCAAACGAAGTCGAGGCTGAGATTACCCACCATCCGGACGTGATCGAGGCCGCCTGCATTGGTATCCCCGATGAGCGCACGGGGGAGGCGGTAAAGCTGTTTGTCGTGATGCGGCCGGGGGCCCGTCTAGACAGGGATGAAGTACGTGAGTTTCTGCGTGAGCGGCTTGCGCCCTACAAGATCCCTCGCCATGTCGAGTTCCGGCAGTCACTGCCGAAATCGAACGTCGGCAAGATCCTGCGCCGCGAACTGCGCGATTAGGGGTGCGGCCCCTTGTTTTGCAAAGCGAAAAAGACGCCGTGCCCCGTTAATCGTTTCGTAGCCGAAACCAAGCTGTCCGGATGCGCCAACTCGCCGTATGGTGTACTCAAGCCTGGGTCCGCACCTCGGGTGACTTCCTCTTCCGGAGGACGACGAAGAAGCCCGCGCAAGCGGGCTTTTTCTTGCGCATGCTCCGGGCTTGGTGAAGCGGGTCAGTTCATTCAATAATCCGGCAACTGCAGTTCCGGTGTCGTTGAATGCGCAGCGTTTCAGCTCCGCGCGCAAGGAGGAGGTTCGTGCCATACACGCGAAGATTCAACAAAGCCCTGAAACTGGCCGAATTCCAGACCGCACAGGAGATCCAGGCGTTCATTGGCCTGTTTCTGGGGACCCTGGCAAGGCACTTCGGTGGCGAGACGACGCTCAATCACCTGCGCATTGGCAGTTACATTGCACTGATGAGCCTCTATGTCGGTGATGCGACCAGTAACAAGGACATTGCCGAGACGCTGGGTATATCCCGCCCGACGGTGTCGCGTATCGTGCATGAATTCATCCAGCAGAAATGGGTGCGTGAACGCGCCCATCCGGAGGATGGGCGCAGGCGGATCATCGAGATCATGCCTGGTCATCCCGCATCGGACCGCTTCGAGCGCGATTTTCGCCGCCTCCTGAACACGCTGTTGAAGCGTTACGAGGAACATGGAATCGTCATCTTCGATCCGGATAAACCGGGTTTCTAGGTGAAGTGCAGGACAGGGCGGAGAGGGAACGCTGCCCTGTTAACACCTTATCGCGGAGCCAGTGTTTTCTCCGCTGCCGCCCAGTGATCGGCATGGATCCAGGTTGTCGTAAAGCCCTGTTCTTCCTGGGTGACCAGCCGCTCGTGCAGGACACGCCGGCTTGCCAGCGTGAGCGCCTTGTAGGCGCGCAATACCTGTACCGGCCGATCGAGAAACGGCTGGACAAAAGCCGCAGTGCATTCGGTCAGCGTTTCATCGCCGGTACAGACGCGCTGCACCAGACCGAGTTGCAGGGCCTCGTCAGCCGGTATACGTCGCGCTTCCAGCAGTATCTGCAGCCCGCGCGCCGAACCCAGTGCTGCCAGCAGGTCGATACCACCACCCCAGGCGGTCGTGATATTGAGCCGGGCCTGCAGGAAGCCGAGTTCGGTCCGGGCAGTGGCGATGCGCAGGTCGCAGGCCATCGCCAGTTCGGCACCGCCGCCCAGCGCATGTCCGTTGAGTGCAGCGATTACCGGTACCGGAAATTGCCGCACTTGTTGAAGCGCAGCGCGTGCACGTCGTGACATCGCGAGCGTGTCGGCTTCGCTGCGTACCGCCTCGAGTTCGAGCAGGTCGCCGCCGGCTGCGAAACAACGGTCACCGCTGGCTGTCAGCACCGCACATTTCAGCGTGGCATCCGTGGCATGTTCCGCGAAGGTACTGCCGATCCGGTCCAGCAGTTCCAGTGACAGCGCATTGCGCTTGTCAGGCCGGTTGATGATGACGCGCAGCGTGTCGCCATGGCGTTCTGTCAGCAGGATTTTGTCAGTCACCGGATATCGCTCAGAAGTAGAGTCGCATCACGCATTCGCTGACGCAGGCCGGCCGTTCCTGGCCTTCGATCTCGACGGAATACTCTTCGACGAGTTCGATGCTGCCTTTGGTTTCTTCAGCCGATACCAGCTTGCAGTGGGCTCGGATCCGGCTGTCCACCACCACCGCATTCGGAAAGCGCAGCTTGTTGATGCCGTAGTTTATGACGCGCTTTACACCGGGAGCGAGCGGCTTGCCCTCATCCACGAGCCCGCGCAGCAGCGGGTAGAGCGACAGGGTCAGATACCCGTGCGCAATGGTCTTGCCGTAGGGTGATTCGCTGGCCGCGCGACGGGGGTCGATGTGAATCCACTGCTTGTCGCGCGTTGCGCCGGCAAAGGCATCGATCATCGCCTGGTCGACGGTGAGCCAGTCGCTGGTATGAATTTCCTGGCCGACTTTTGACCGCAGTTCGGCAAGCGCTTGGGCGAGGGCCATGTTGAGGAACTCCCTGTTAAGGTATGGCGGGAAAACTGACGCAGTGCAAAGATGCTAGCAGACGTTGCACTGTCGTGCCGGCCCCCGCCAGTCGCTGCGCCGTGGCGCCGCCGTCGCAGGCTATATAATCTGCATGAAAAGGGGACGCTGCCCTTTTTCTCGAAGTAGTCTCCAGAGGGACGCTTTCCTCTTTTCTGAAAACGGGCAGCGTCCCCTTTTCGGGAGTCGCTCATGTCACGGATACAGATCGTTCTGGCCCTCGCCCTGGCTCTTGGCGCCTGCAGCAGTCCGCCAGTCAAGCCGCCAGCAGGCAGCAGCGGGAGCGCGCAGGGATCAGCGGGCTCGCAGTCGGGGTCGAGTTCCGGTACGCAAAGCGGATCGCAGTCCGGCTCGGGTGCTGGCGCGCAGAGCGGTTCGCAATCGGCTGCAAAAGCGGGTTCGGCTTCCGGGTCTCAGGCCGGTTCAAGTTCAGGTGCCGAGTCCGGCACTCAGGCGGGTGCAAAAGGCGGGCAGGATTCGACGGGCCAGTCGGCGGGTAGCGGTGGCGGGTCGGGTGCCAGCGATGCGGAAGTGGCCTTCGAAAAATCGCTCGGTGACTTCGATGGCGAGATCGGCGGCGAACGCGCGGCGATGGCGAAGGCGGGCGCGGGCTCGGGGCGCGCTGCCGAAAGTCGCGAGTCGGGCGATTCCTCTGCCGTGAAGGCGGCCGGTCGCGGCATCGCGGTGGACGGCCCGGGAAGCGGCGCCGATCTGCCGTCGCGGCAGGGTCGGGGCGCGGGCAGCAGCGGCGTCGATGCCGGGGATGGTATCGAGGGTGGCGTGCCGGCCGGCGCCGAAGAAGGCAGCGAGGCGGGTGCGGGCAAAAACCGGAGTGCTGGCAGTGGCGCGGAGTCGCCGTCCGGTGAGGCTGGCAAGGTGGCGAAGATTCCCGATGACATTCCCGCTGACTTGTCGGCTGAAGACCAGGTTGCGAAACAGATCCGCGAGGCGGCACAGGCGGAAACCGATCCCAAGATCCGCGACGCGCTCTGGAACGAGTATCGCAAGCAGATGGGACTGAAAACGAAATGAGCCTTGAGCTTTGCTCTTTCACGAACTGTCGCGTGCCACGCGCGCTGGTGGTCTTCCTTTTGCTTCCCTGCTTCATCAGTGGCTGCTCGACTGCTCGTACCATCGACTACAAGGAGGCCGCGCTTGTGCGTGCGGCTGCCGAAGTGGCGGATGCTGAACGCCTCGATGTGGGTATCATCCTCTTCGATCCGGGCACCAGTGCCGACAGCGTGGCCGACGAGAAGAAGCTGATTTTTCCCGAGGTGCGCCAGGCTGAGGCGCGTTACATGCCCTATCAGCTGAAGACGACGCTTGAGTCCAGCGGCTATTGGGGTTCGGTGTGGGTGGTGCCACAGCGTTCCGATGCGGTGGACCTGACGGTCACGGGGCGCATCGATCTGTCCAACGGACTCGATGTCAGCGTACACATCGGTGCCTGGGATGCCACCGGGCGCGAATGGCTGAACAAGGCCTACACGGTGCAGGTGCCGGAGAAGGCCTATTCCAAAATCCGCGAGCCCGGGCAGGATCCCTATCAGACGCTATACAACGAGATCGCCAACGACCTGCTGGCGTTTCGCCAGAAGATGTCGGCGAGCGAGCTCCGTACGCTGCGCAATGTGGCCGAACTGCGCTACGGGGCGCAACTGGTGCCGGAAGCTTTCGCCGGACTGCTGGAGCAGGACCGCGCCGGCATCTACAAGTTGCGACGCCTGCCGGCCACGGACGATCCGATGGTCAGCCGCATGCGCGCGGTCAGGGAGCGCGAGTACACCCTCGTGGATACCCTGAACGAGTACTATGCCAACCTCTATTACGACATCGGCAAGCCCTATGAAGACTGGCGCAAGATGTCGCGCGAGGAAGTGATCCGCTATCGGGATCTGAAACGCTCGGCATTCGTGCGCGGTTCGGCTGGTGCACTGGCAATCCTGGCCGCGATCATCTACGAGGGTTCTGGTGGCGATAACAGCGCGGTCACCATGACCGGTGTGATAGGCGGCATCGAAGGTATCAAGAGCGGACTGGGCAAGAACACCGAGGCCAACATCAGCCGCGAGTCACTGAAAGAACTCGGCGGTTCCTTCAATTCCGAAGCCGAGTCCGTGGTCGTTGAAGTCGAAGGCCAGACGCGCCGCCTGACCGGTACGGCTGAAGAGCGCTATCAGGAATGGCGCCGGCTGCTCCGCGAGATCTACTCCGCAGAAACCGGTACCCCTGGCGTCGATGCCGCAGAAGCGGCGGCCATCAGCCCGCCTGCCGGGTAGTTTCCGCAGCGCATGTCAGAACTTGCCGCGGGTCTGGTGCTGGCCGGGCGCTTTCGTCTGATCCGTGTGCTCGGTCGTGGCGGCAGTGGCGAAGTGTGGCTGGCCGAAGATCCGGTTCTTGCCACCGGGGTCGCGCTGAAGATCATTCCTGCGGCTGATGCAGCAGCGGCGTGCCGACTGGCCGATGCGCTGCGTAGCGATCTACGGTCTTTGCAGCGGCTCGTGCATCCGGGCATCGTGCGCATCCACGCCGTGGATGTGGACGGCGCGCGCTGCTGTATTTCCATGGAGCCGGTCGTCGGTGCCGATCCCGGTGCGCTGCGCGGCGCTGCCTGGCAGGCCATCGTTGCAGCTGTGATTGAAGTGGTCGAAGCCCTCCAGTACGCGCATGCACAAGGCGTGGTCCACGGTGATCTGAAGGCCGGCAATCTGCTTTGCGACACTGCAGGACACTGGCGGCTGAGTGATTTCCGGATGGCGACGCTCAGTGCGGACGGTGCGGTGTCGCTGTCGGCGGCGAGTCCGCAGCAGCTGGACGGCGTGCCGCCCACGGTCAGTGATGATGTCTATGCGCTCGGCGCGCTGCTCTATGACCTGCTGTCCGGTGCACCACCCCTGCATCCGGGTATTACGGCCGCGCGTATACGCACCGAGGTTCCGGCCCGCCTCGGTGTCGATGGTTCGGGCCAGCCCCTGCCGCTGGCGCTGGTCCGGCTGGTAGCAGCGCTGCTGGAGAAGTCGCCTGCCCGCCGGCCGGCGGGCATGGCTGCAGTACGTGCGCTACTTGCGGAGATATTGCTGGACGATGAGCAGGTGCCCGGACGCGGCGCCGTGGATACCTCGGCTGTGATAGCGGCTCCTCAGCGGCTGCGTCGCCAGGCTGCTGCGGGTCTGCCCGCCTGGCTGGTCTATGCCGGTGGCGTTGTGCTGCTCGTGTGTCTGGCCGGCGTGCTGTTTATCCTGCCGAGGCTGGTCAGCGATCGCCCGGTCGTCCTGCCACCGCCGCCTGCGGCCGCAGCACCGGAATCAGCGCCGCCGCCCGCGCCACCGCCGCCGGAGACGGAGACGGTGGCGGACCCGGCGCCGGCACAGGAATCGCCACCCGCACCCGTCGTCGCTGATGCGCCGGCCAAGGCGCCGTCACCGGCTCCGCGTACAAAGTCGCCGGTGGTCGTCAGCACCGCAACCGACTTCGAGCGCGCCCTGTCGCGCGGCCTGGGCGCGCTGTCTGCCGGACGACTCGCGGAAGCGAGACAGGCCATCGACGTTGCGACAGGGCTGCGGCCCGAAGATCCGGGTGCGAAAAATGCGCTCGCGCAGCTGGTCGCCGAAGAGCGGCGCGAGCGCCTCGCGACACTACAGGCAGAAGCACGGCGGCTGGAAGCGGCCGAACAGTGGCAGGGCGCAGTCTCTCAATATGAAGCGATGCTGGGCATCGATGCCAATCTGCTGGGTGCCCAGAGGGGCCTGGCGCAGGCGCAGGCGCGCGCCAGCCTGAACCAGCAGCTTGAGCAGGCCCTGGCGCGTGCCGACCGCTTCAATGACGATGCGATCGCAGGTCCGGCGCGACAGCTCGTGGCGCAGGCCTCTGCTGTGCCGGCACCAGGCCCGGTACTGAGCGCACAGATCGAGCGGCTTGACGCACAGCTGAAGATTGCAGCGCAGCCGGTGCCCGTACAATTCGAATCCGACAACCAGACCAATGTGGTGATCTACAAAGTCGGCACGCTCGGCGTGTTCAGCCGTCGTACGCTGGAATTGCGGCCCGGACCCTATGTCGTGGTCGGCACGCGCGATGGCTACCGTGATGTCCGGCGCAACATCCGTGTGGATCCGGCCGGCAACATGCCGCCCGTGGTGATCCGCTGTGAGGAATCGATTTGAGTTCTGCCATCGTCGTTCATGATGCTTCCGGCACGCGCCGTTTCGGCGACGCCGACCTGCCGCTGCGCATAGGGACCGGCCCGGCCGCTGCAATCCGCTTGCCGGGTCCGGTTGCCGACCAGAGCCATGCGTTGATGGGCTTGCTCGATGGCCGACCCTTCCTGCAACCCACCGGTGCGCAGCAGGTCACGGTCAATGAGGTGCCGCTCACCGGGACGCGCTGGCTCAGCGACGGTGACGAGATCGGTATCGGCAGCGCCCGCATCCGCTGTGCCTTCGGCACTGATGCGCTCGAATTCAGGCTGCGCTTCAGTGGCGTGGACTACGACACCTTGCCGCCGGAAGAAGCAGTGCCGGAGCTTGCCGTGCCTGCAGCGGAGGGTTCAGCACCGGTGGCGCCCCTTAGGGCACTCAGGCGTCGGGCAAGCCCGCGCTGGCGTGCGCCGGCGATCTGGTTCGCGCTGTTCATCCTCGCCGTGTGCGCGTTCTGGCTGCTGACCTCGCGTGCGGTGCTGATCGCTGTAGACCCGCCCGTGGCCGTCCTCGACGTGCAGGGCGTTCCGGACCTGCGTTTTGCCGGTCGTTATCTGCTGCGCCCCGGGTCTTACGCCGTGATTGCCACGGCAGAAGGCTATGCGCCGGGCAACATCAGCATCGGGGTAACGGACGCCCCCAGCCAGGATTTCAGCCTGCGCCTGGAGCGATTGCCGGGTCAGCTTGTGGTCAGCACGACACCCGCAGTCGCTGCCGAGGTCACCATCGATGGTGTGAGCGCGGGGCGTACGCCGACACGTGCCATCGATGTAAAAGCCGGCAGCCACAAGCTGCGTGTGGTGGCCCCGCGTTACCAGGCTTATGAGACGGAACTGACGGTGGAGGGCGGTGGTGTTCTGCAGGCCATCGAAGCGCGTCTGGTGCCTGACTGGGCCGAGGTGACGGTCAACACTGTGCCGGAGGGTGCCGCCATCTTCGTCGATGGCGCGCCGGCGGGTACCACGCCCGCGCAGCTGGAATTGCCGGCCGGCGAGCGCACGCTGGTTTTCGAGAAAGACGGCTTCAAGACCCTCAGGCACCGGGTTACGGCGGTCGCCAATCAGCCACAGCAGCTCGAGGTGCTGAAGCTGGAGCAGGCCGATGGTCTGGTGCGCATCATCAGCGAACCGCCGGGCGCGACGGTGACGGTGGCCGGCCGCTATCGTGGTGTGACGCCGCTGGAGACCGGACTGCCGCCGGGGCGCAGCTATTCGGTGGCGCTGAGCAAGCCGGGCTACGAAGCGGCATCGCGCAACGTGGATCTGGTCAACAGCCGGGGTGCAACGCTGCGTGTCGAACTCGTTGCGCGCATCGGCGTGGTCCGCGTCAGCAGCGAGCCGGCCGATGCCGAGCTGCTGGTCGATGGCAAGCCAGCGGGAACCGGACCGCGCGAACTGTCGCTGCCGGCTTTTGCGCATCGTTTCGAGTTTCGCAAGCCTGGCTTTGTGCCCTATGTCACCGAGGTGACGCCGCAGCCGGGCCAGCCTCAGGTAGTCACAGCCAGGCTGCTGACGCCACAGCAGGCGGTGATCGCAGCGACGCCGCGCACCGTGACGACGTCGCAGGGCATGGAAATGCGCCTGGTCCAGCCGGGTGAGTTTCGCATGGGCGCACCGCGTCGCGAGCAGGGCCGGCGGGCCAACGAAACCGAGCGCGATGTGCGGCTGACGCGCGCGTTCTATATCGCCACGCGCGAGGTGACGAACACCCAGTACCGCGCCTTCCAGCCGAAGCACACTTCCGGCGCGGAGAAGTATCAGCAGCTGGCTGCCGGCAGTCACCCGGTGGTGATGTTGAGCTGGCAGGATGCCGCGGCTTACTGCAACTGGCTGAGCGACCAGGAGCAGCGCCCGCGCGCCTATGCCGAGATTGCCGGGCAGCTGGTGCTGGCCACGCCGGTCACCACGGGCTACCGTCTGCCCACCGAAGCGGAGTGGGCGTGGGCCGCGCGCTACAACGGGGGTGGGGGCAGTCGCCGTTATCCCTGGGGTGATGCGATGCCGCCGCCGGCCGGGGCGGGAAACTATGCCGATCGCACCGCACAGGGCGTGGTAACGAATGTGCTCGCCAGTTACAGCGACCGCTATGCCGTGACAGCGCCTGTCGGCAGCTTCAGCCCCAGTCCGCTGGGCCTCTTTGATCTGGGCGGCAACGTGGCCGAATGGGTGAACGACCGTTACACCGTTTATCCCTCCGGCGGAGCGCTGGCTGTCGATCCCGCCGGGCCGGCTGATGGGCAGTATCATGTGATCCGTGGTTCAGGCTGGCGCCACAGTGGCATCAGCGAGCTGCGCCTGTCGTATCGCGATTTCGGCGACAGCGGCCGTCTCGACGTCGGCTTCCGGATCGCGCGCACAGCAGATGATAAAGAGCGGTAGGCCATGTTGGGCAAAGTCTGGCGCACATTGCTGGTGATCACACTGGGCCTTGGCCTCACCTGGGCGGCTGGCCGTATCGGCAGCGGTCCGCCCTCTGTACTGAAGCTCGATGCTGCGGCAGAGGCAGCAGCGACCGGCACCGCCAGTGCCGAGGCCGGAAAAACCGGAGCGGAGCCGGTCAGGGACCTCTCCACCGCCGAGATTGAAGCTGAGCTGAAGAACGTCGAGAAAGTGCTGAGCGGCGGCCTGGATCCGGGTGAAGTCGCGGCTGACAAGCCGCTGCCTGCTGATCTCGGTGTCGCCCTGCCTTCGGATATCTGAATCTGCTGACCGGAAGCCACGCCATGCAAAGAACCTTCTCTGCCGAGTTCGTCTTTCAGCTGTTCTCGCTGCTGTTGTCCGTGCTGCTGGTACATGCGGTGTACGTCACCCTGGTCTGGCCGAATGCGCAGGCGGTGATCGAGCAGAACCGGCAGATGGTGAAACAGGACGCGAGCTACACGCCGCAACGTTCCTGGTTCATCGTGCTCAAGGACTACGAGCAGGAGTCCTGCTTCGTACTCGGTCTGTGGGCGTTGTCGATCATGGGCTACAAGGCGCGCAACGTCAGTCGCGAGCGGCAGATCCTCGATCAGGAGCTGGTGCCGATCGCGGAAGGCATGCGCATCCTGCCCGAGGATACGCGTAACTACATCCGCCAGATCCAGTCACTGCCGGCGGCCGATCAGGGCCTGTTGCTGCCGCGCGCGCTGCTCAATGCCCTGCAGCGCTTTGGTGCCACCCACAATGTGCAGGATGCGTCCTCTTCGGCGCATACGGTGGTGATGTCGGGTGGCGAGCAGCTCGAGGCCGAGCTGTCGATGGTCCGCTATATCCTCTGGGCGATTCCGTCGATCGGATTCATCGGCACGGTGCGCGGTATCGGCGATGCGCTCAGCGTGGCCAACAAGGCAGTGTCTGGTGATATCAGCGGCGTTACCGAGAGCCTGGGCGTGGCCTTCAACTCCACGCTGGTCGCACTGCTGATCAGTATCCTGCTGATGTTTCTCGTGCACCAGCTACAGCTGTTGCAGGAGCGGCTGTCTTTTGAGACGGAAAACTATCTCGACGAACATCTGATCCGCCACCTGCAGGTGAGCTGATCCGGTGGAAAATACGCAGTTTGTCAGCACGCCTCTGGCTATCGACCTGAACGATGCGGCTGTTGCGGTCGCGAACGAGGCCGGTCTGCTGCACGTTGAGCCGGCCTATGTCGTGGTTGCGGACGGGCCGGCGCGCTTTGGCACGGCTGCCTTGCCGGTACTCAAACGCTGGCCGAGGCTGACCAGCGTGCGTTACTGGCGCGACCTGACGGCGACACCGCTGCCGAGGCCATTGCGCGCTTTTGAGTCGAATGCCGAGATCGTCGGCGCACATCTGCGGCGGCTGTGGTTGCATTACGGCACCAGCAGCCAGCAGGGGATCGTCGGCGCCACACCACCCTGGTGGACACCTGAACAGATCGCGGCGTTGATCGGCACAAGCCGCGCGTATGACGTGCCGATACTCGGTCTGGTCGATGCGTCGGTGGCCGCGGTGCGCAACGAGTACCCGGGGCGTGAGCTGTTGCAGATCGATGCCGGTCTGCACACGCTGACATTGACGCATATGCGCCAGGACGGACAGGTCAGCCTCGGTGAGCGCGAGTTTTTTCCGTCCCTGGGCATCGAATCGCTGCAGCGGCTGGCGACGGAACTGATCGCACGGCGCTTCATCGAGTACAGCCGCTTCGATCCGCTGCACAGCGCGGAAATGGAGCAGGCGCTGTTCAACCACTTGCCGGACTGGCTGGGGCGGGTGGCGCGCGATGTCGATGCGCGGCTCGAACTCAAGTCCGGAAACGACAGGTTTCGCGCGACCATCGACGCCGCGGATTTCAAGGAGCGCATGGCAGCAGCCTGCGAACCGTTGTTGCAGCGCCTGCGCTCGCGGATCGTGATGCGGGGCCCGCATGTGGTGCAGGTTCCGCAGCGGCTGGCCGACTTTCCCGGCGTGATCGAGTGCCTGATGCGTCTGCAGGAATGCGAAATCCATGTACTCGAACCAGGTGTCGCCGCATTGGGCGCCCTGAGCCGGATCGAGCCGCGGTGGGGTATCGAGCCGGTGGTGCAAACCCAACTTCCCTGGGACCGGCCCCCGGTTGCGCGGGCGTCCGCCAGCGTCGTCCCGGCGGAGCGCAGCGAGCGCGCTGCAAGTCATCTGCTTGCCGGGCATCGGGCTTTCCGTCTGGGGGCAGAGCCACTCCGCATCGGCACTGGCATCACTGCAGATGAGTGGGGCGTGGCGCTGGATACCGGGCTGCGCGGGGTTTCCCGTCTTCACTGTACGGTGCGCACCGAGAACGGCACGCTGATGCTCTTCGATCACAGTCGCTTCGGTACCTTGCTGAACGGGCACCGTGTGGATTCGGCGGCGGTGCTCAAGGCAGGTGATGTGATTACGCTGGGTACTCCGCCGGTCGAGCTGCGGCTCATTGCCGAAGTGTCCGGAAATGGCGCGTAGATCCTTCAACATCTTCAGTCTCTCCTTTCTGGACGTGATGGCCTGCGGTCTGGGTGCAACGATCCTGTTCCTGATGATCATCAGTGCGCAGGTCCGGCTGAAGGCGGAACGGGCCAGCGAAGAGCTGCTCGCTGAAGCGGGCAGCCTTGATCAGCAACTCAGGGAGGCGCGCAGCAATCTCTCCCGTCTGCAGGCCGGTCCGGTCAGCTCGCCGGAGGCAGCGGCTGCACAAATCGAGAAGTTGCGCCGGCAGATCGCAGACATGCGCGAGAAGGTGGCAGCGCAGTCCGGCGACAGCATTGCGCAGAAAGAGAGTCCCGAGCAGCTGCGCGCCGACATACAGCGCCTGGAGGAAGGCATGGGCCGGCTCACAGCGAGTCAGCAGCCCCCGGGCTCGGGCAGCCGGGTGCGCAGTTTTGTCGGCGATGGCAATCGGCAGTACCTGACCGGCATGCAGATGGGCGGCAAGCGGGTGGTGATCCTCGTCGATGCCTCGGCCAGCATGCTGGCGCGGACCTATGTGAACGTGGTCCGCTACCGGGCGATGCCGGAGGCCCGCAAACGCAAGGCGCCCAAGTGGCGGCAGGTGGTCGCCGCGGTGGACTGGCTGACCACGCAGCTCGAGCCCGGCACCCGTTTCCAACTCTATGTGTTCAATGAAGAGGCGCACAGTGTGGTGGCGGGCAGTGACGGCAACTGGCTGGAAGCCGGTGCCGCCGGCACGCTGGAGCGGGCCGTGAGCGAGCTGCGCAAGGTGGTGCCGGACAAGGGTACGAGCCTGCTCAATGCCTTCGCAGCGCTGCAGCAGCTCAAGCCCGCACCGGACAATATCTATCTGCTGACCGACGGCCTGCCGACCCAGGGCAAGCAGGCGCCCGGTGGTGTCACACAGGTAAAACCGGCCCAGCGCACGACATTTTTCAATCAGGCCGTGCGCGAGCTGCCCGGCCGCGTGCCGGTGAATGTGCTGCTGTATCCAATTGATGGCGATCCGGATGCCGCCGGTTTTTTCTGGCGGCTGGCCATCGCCAGCAAGGGTTCGTTCCTTACCCCTTCGCGGGACTGGCCATGAGACGGCGACGACGCGAGCCTGCGGACAATCTGAACCTGTCGTTCCTGGACGCGATTTCCTGCGGCTTTGGTGCCGTGATCCTGCTGCTGGTGATCACCATGCTGTTCGAACCGGCTTCGATCCAGACGACCCGCAAGGAAGCCCTCGCCGTTATCGCAAGCCTCGAAAAGAAGCTCGCGGATGTGCAGGCACAGACGGCGATTCTTGCCAGCCAGCTGTCGGGCCCGCGCGGCGATGACCAGCAAATGATTGCAGAGCTGCAAGCCGAGCTGACCCGGATCCGCGGCCAGCACAAGCCGGCAAAAGCGCCGGTACCGGATACGGCCGAAGAGGGTGAGCTGAAAGCGGCCCGGCAGCGCCTGACCGAGGAAATGCGCCGCCTGCTGGCGAATTACCGGCCACAGCCGAAAGACACCACGGTCGGCGGCATTCCTGTGGACAGCGAGTACATCATCTTCGTCATCGACACCTCGGGCAGCATGTATCAGGGACCCTGGCAGCTGGTGCTGCGGAAGATCAGCGAGACGCTGAGCGTCTATCCGAAGCTGCGCGGCATCCAGGTAATGAACGACGAGGGCAAGTACATGTTCTCGAGCTACGCCGGGAAGTGGATGCCGGATACGCCCGGCGTGCGCAAGAACATCATCAGCCGGCTGGCAAACTGGAATCCTTACAGCGATTCGAGTCCGGTCGAGGGTATCGTCGAGGCCATCAATTCATATTATGAACCCGGGCGCAAGATCAGCATCTATATCTATGGCGACGATTTCCCGCAGGGCCAGGTGGAAGCAGTTGCGCGCTATGTGGACCGGCTCAACAGTGCCGGCAAGGATGGCGAGCGTCTGGTGCGCATCCATGCGGTGGGCTTCCCCACCCAGTTTGCGGGTGGCCAGGATCGAAATGGCACACGCTTTGCCAATTTGATGCGCGTGCTGTGCGAACGCAACGGCGGGAGTTTCGTGGCCCTGACGACGCTATGACAACTGAAGGAGATCACTCATGAGCGAGCCGGAAAAACTTGAGAGGCGGCGTTGCAAACCCTGTGAAGGCGGCGTTCCTGCGCTGGACCAGGCGGCGGTCGCCGAACTGCGCCGCGCCCTGCACCCGGACTGGAGCCTGTCCGCCGACCGCAAGTGGCTGGTGCGCTGCGTGGCCTTTGATAACTACGCGCGCACGCTGGGTTTCGTCAATGCGGTTGGCTGGATCGCGGAATCAGAGGATCACCACCCCGATCTCGAGGTGGTGTGGGGCAAGTGCACCGTGAAGTGGTCGACTCATGCGGTAGACGGGCTCACCGAAAACGACTTTATCTGTGCCGCAAAAGTCGACCAGCTCCTGATCTGAGGCCTGCCTTCAGAAGTTGTAGCGGAAGGTAGCACCCCAGGTGCGCGGATCGCCGAGGAACCCAAGGTAGGTTCTGGTCGAGGTTGTACCCGAGCCGCTGCCTTGCAAGGGTCCGTCGATGGCAACCTGCAGGTATTCGCGGTCAAACAGGTTGCGACCCCACAGCTCCAGCTGCCAGCGCTTGTCATCCGGGCCGAAGCCGATCCGGCCGTTCCAGACCATGTACGAGCGCTGCTCCTTGTTCGGATCGAGATTCGAGCTGGTATTCATGTCGCTGTTGAAGCGGAAATCCAGATGCACGAAGCCCATGAGGCCGTTGCCGACGGCCTGCTCCCAGGTCGCTGAACCGGTGGTGCTCCAGAGTGGCGCGTTGGTGAGCCGCTTGTCACGGAGGTCCGGGTTGCCGCCCGTACCATCGTACAGAACGTCATCGTCATAGCGGGTGTCGGCATAGACCACGCCACCAGCCAGTGTCAGCTGATCCAGAGGACGTGCCTGTGCCTCTATTTCCACACCCTTGCTGGTTACGCCACCGATGTTGTCAACGACGAAGTTGAGGCCGTTGAAGGAGTTCAGCTGGAAGTCATCGAACTCGCTCCAGAAGAGCGCGATGTTCAGCTGGACTGCGTCAAGCAGCATGCCCTTGGTGCCGACCTCCCAGGCATCCACGGTTTCCGGGTCGAACTCCAGCTGGCTTGCATCAGGTGCGTTAGGACTGAGGCCACCCCTGTCAAGATTGAAACCGCCGGCCTTGTAACCGCGTCCGTATGAGGCGTAGCCGAGCCAGCCGGAAGAAAAGTCATAGGCATAACCAAGCGTGCCGGTCACCTCGTCGTCTGCATGTGAGCTGCTGTAGCTGCCGTCGACCAGCGGCGAGATAAGTGGCAGGCAGCCAAGTGACACAGCTGAAGGCTTTAGCGGCGCAAGTGCCGGATTGGTGTTGGCAAGAATCAGGGGGCAGGCCACGTTGTCCGAGGCGATGGCTGCGTTCATGTCCTTGTCTTCAGAGGTATAGCGCAGGCCGAGCGTGATCCTGGAGGTTTCGTCGAGGTTCCAGATATTGTGGGTGAATATCGCCCAGCCGTCGGTGTCCTGGCGGAAGGCATCGCTGATCGCGCCGTCGCCGTCGGTGAATACGGTGCCCGGGGCAAGCCCGGTAAACAGGCTCAGGCTGTTTGCCGGTCCACCACCGGCCTGCAGCAGGCCATTGGCAAAGCCCTCATATGCTGACCCCGTGCGTACGGCATCGCGAACATCCAGCTGTTCGTCCATGTAAAACAGCCCGACCAGCCAGTCGAGCTGCCCGGAGGTCCCGGCCAGCCGCAGTTCCTGGGTCAGCGTTTCAAACTTGTTGCCGTAAGTGCCCGAATCCCTGTAGAGGATGTCGGCATCCGTAAAGTCGATATCCTGGGAACGATCGGAATCCCAGTCGCGGTATGCGGTGATCGAGGTGAGGGTCATTCCACCCATGTCCCAGTTCAGCTCGGCGGACAGGCCCCATTCGTCGGTTTCCTGGTCATAGCCACGGTCGGTATTGGCATACATTTGCCGGTCATAGGGGCGGGCGGGGTTGATGACCGTACCGCCCAAGGCGCCGATCACCGCACTGGTCGGACCGGTCTTGTACGCGACAGCAGCGCAACAGACTTCGTCACGATTGGAAAAATCAGCTATGACGCGCAGGTCCAGGTTGTCGGTGATCTGACTCGACAGCTGGCCGCGCAGCAGGTAACCGTCGCGATCGTTGTACTCGGTGCCGGTCGACAATTCGTCTATGAATCCATCACGCTCGGTGATGGATCCATCCAGACGCAGTGCAAGTTTGTCGCCTGCCACCGGGCCGGTGATGCCTGCGCTCATGCGCCAGTAGTCGTAATTGCCGGCGCTCAGGTCGGTATAGGCGCGCAACTCTTCGGTGTCCGGGCCCTGGGTAGTGATGCTGAGCAGACCAGCCACGGCATTTTTGCCGAACAGCGTGCCCTGGGGTCCGCGCAGTACTTCGATACGCTCGATCTCACCGAGGTCGGTCAGTGCCACGTTGTTCCGGTTCCGGTAGACACCATCGACGAATACCGCGACGGATGATTCAAGTCCGAGGTTGTCACCCGTGGTTCCGACGCCACGGATACGCGCTGTGGTGCCCGCAGTTTCCGATTGCGTACTGGTGAGAATGAGGCTGGGCGAGAGGATGGTGAGGTCGCGGATGTCCTCTATGCCCGCAATCTGCAGGGTTTCCGCCGAGTAGGCCGAGATGGCGATCGGCACGTCCTCAATGCTCTGTGCCCGTTTCTGCGCGGTCACGATGATTTCCTCGATGGGATTGTCCGCGGCCAGCGCCAGACCGGGCAAGGCCAGAGGGAGGCAAAGGAGGATGGCAGCGGAAAGTCTCGATGCGGGGCGCGTTACAGCAGGCATGACAGGCTCCCTGTGTGCAGAGAAAAAATCCGATCAGTGCATAAACTCGTGTTCGGAGCATATCACGGTGTTGTGTGGTGTTCGCTACATGTACAGGTCTGCAGATGAAGTTGGCGTTTGCCCGGCCCGGCGCTAAAGTCCCCGCTTCAATAACGGGAGTACACCATGACAGGGTTTTTCTTTGCACTCGCTGTTCTGCTGAGTTTTGCGGTGAGCGCAGCACCGCTGGACCTCAAAACACCTGAGGGACAGATTGCAGCCTTGCGCCGCATCCAGTGCTCGGAGATCGATGGCAAGCCGGTGACTTTCTACTGGAAGGGCGTGGCCTACAGTCGAGTGCCGGGCGAGCCAGACCGCTTGCTGTTCCGGGTGGAAGGCATGAACACCCGGCATTGCGGGCCGCTCGCAAATGCAAAGAGCAAGGTCGATTTCCGTCTGATTACCCGCGAAATCCTGCTCTACGAGGACCCGGTGAGCGGCGAAGTACTCAAGACCTGGTCCAATCCGTGGACCGGCAAGACGGTTGAAGTCATGCAGGTAACCAACGATCCGGTGAACGGCAACTATTCGGTGGTGGGGCGCGATGGCAAGCCCACGAACCTGCCCTTCGAGGTGCTTGGCAAGCAGTGGTGGCTAAGCACGCCGGTGCCGCTCTTCTATACCAATCCGCTGGCTGGCGCTTACCAGCAGTATGTGGGTGGCACATACCACGCCACCGAGCTGTTCAATTTCTTTGGCGATATCGACGATCTCAATAACCGCAAGCGCGATACGGCCGAGGTTGCCGTGAGCTGGCAGCGTCTGTCCTCGTGGTTGCCGTGGATGGAAATGGGTGACCGCGCGGGGATGCTGTATTTTCATACCGCCGGTCGCAAGCTCGACAAGTGGGATGACCTGTCGGCCACGATGAAGGCCGAGATCGACAGCAAATATCCCGAGTACCGCAATCCGCCACCGCTGGATGACCAGCGTCCCAACGAGACCAGCTGGACATACTTCAAGAAGCAGATCGATGCGAGGAAGCCCTGATCGTGTCAGCTACTTCGCCCCGCAATCTGCCGGTGTGCAATCCACGCACCGGTGAGCCCGACTTCCACATACCTGTGGCCGGTCCCGAAGAGATCGCAGCACTGGCCAGTCGCCTGCGGGCGAACCAGCTGGCCTGGTCTGCGGCAGGTCCGGCGCATCGCGCTGAGCTGATCAAGGCCTGGTCGGCGCGCTTGCTCGCGGAGCCCGGGCCCGTGCTCGACGCGCTGGTTACCGACACCGGCCGGCATGCGCTGGCCCTGCGCGAGATCAATGCCCTGGGTGGCATGGTTGCCGGCAATGTGGCGCTGGCGACCACCGCACTTGTCGAGCCGTCGGAGCGCCCCTCGCTGACACCAGGCATACACGCGCAGACACAGCTGGTGCCCTACGGGCTGATCGGTGTGATCAGTCCGTGGAACTTCCCCTTCCTGCTGTCGATGCTGGATACGATTCCCGCGCTGCTTGCCGGCTGTGCGGTGATCGTCAAGCCGAGCGAGGTGACGCCGCGGTTCATCGCGCCGCTGATGGCGAGCCTGGCGGCGTTTCCCGAATTGGCCGGTGTCTGTGCCTTCATCACCGGTGACGGCTCGACCGGCGCTGCCCTGATCGGCGCCGCGGACGGCATCTGTTTTACCGGCAGCGTGGCGACCGGCCGCAAGGTTGCGGCTGCCTGTGCGGAGCGCTTCATTCCCGCCTTCCTCGAACTCGGCGGCAAGGACCCGGCCATCGTGCTGTCCTCGGCCGATCCGGACCGCGCTGCGGCGGTCGTGTTGCGCGCTTCGGTGCAGGGCACCGGACAGGCCTGTCAGTCGCTGGAGCGCATCTATGTGGATGCCCGGATCAGCAAGGAATTTGTCACGCGTCTCGTGGCGCGCGCGGAGGCGGTGCCGCTCAACTGGCCGGACAGCCGCAGCGGGCAGGTTGGGCCGCTGATCTTTGCCCGTCAGGCCGAAATCATCGCGGCGCAGCTTGCCGATGCGGTGGAGAAGGGCGCGCGGATCCTCACTGGTGGTGTGATCGAAAGGCACGGCGGCGGTTACTGGCTGAGGCCGACTGTCGTTACCGGCGTGACACATGACATGTCGTTGATGACCGAGGAGACTTTCGGCCCGGTGCTGCCGGTGATGAGCTTTGGCGATGTCAGCGTCGCGGTGCAGCTCGCCAACGATTCGGTCTACGGCCTATCGGCCGCGGTGTTCGGCGACGAGGCCGAGGCGCTGGCGGTCGCACGTCAGCTCGTCGTTGGTGCGGTCAGCATCAACGATGGCGCGCTGACCACTGAAGTCTTCGATGTCGACAAGAACGCCTTCCGGCTGTCGGGTCTCGGTGCCTCGCGTATGGGTGCTTCGGGCCTGCTGCGTTTCGTGCGCAAGAAAGCCCTGCTCATTCAGCGGGGCACGGCGAAGGACATGAGCAGTCTCGAGGAGTCATCCCTGAACCGGTCCTGAGCCGGCCAGGATTCCCCCCGCAGGAGCGGCTTCAGCCGCGATTCTTTTTTTCGACAACCAGATCGCGCCTGAAGGCGCTCCTGCAGGAATCCGCTCTATCTATCTGAGTCTGCACATTGGGTCGTTGCCGGGATCCTGCTGCGCGTCAATGAGTGTACCAGGCAGGCCCCTCAGTCCGGATTATGGCAACTTGCGGACTTTCCTCAAGGGGGGTAGATTTTTCTGCAGAATCGTCCTGATGATGCGATAACGAGGAATAAAATCATGAGGGAAGATCACGGCAAGCCGGCTGTTCGATTGGCGCGTCGACTCCACCGTATCGGTGCACCGATAACTCTCGGAGTCTTGCTGTTGTTTGGCAACAATGTCTTTGCGTTCTCGGTTTTTCCGGTCGATGCGAGCAACTCCCTGAAGTGGGGTTCAAATGGCAATGGCACACCGGGCGGCACGGTCACGTGGGGGTTCATCCCGGCCGGTTCGAGCGGCTCAAGTTACTGTGGTTCTGCCTGTCCGGGCACAGCGGGTGACTCCATCTACATCGAGAATAGCCCCGGTACCGGTTACACCCTGACGCCGCTGGCCAACCTCACGACAACGATTCAGGCGACTTTCGACAAGTGGGCTGCCGTGACAAACATTGGTTTCTCTGGTCCCAATGCCGACACCGGTTTGGCGGTCAACGATGCGGCTGCCGGCAGCCCTGACATTCGTATCGGCGTGTTTGCATTTTCCTCCGGTGGTGGTGCCGTGGGCTATGCGCCGCCGCCCAACGGTGGAACTGGAGCCGGTGACGTCATCTTTGATTTCAACTCCTTCTACGCCTTTCAGCCAGGCAGCGAGGGGGACGCCTTTCCGGGCGCATCGACTGCCCCGAACGACTTCGAAACGTTGCTGTTACATGAACTTGGCCACGCGATCGGTCTGGCTCATCCTGGCGGCCTCGACGCGGTCTGCCAGGTTATGGATGTCACGCCATCCTGCCTGGGTGTGATCAACCGCGAACTTGATCCGGATGACATTGCCGGTGCGCAGTTCCTGTACGGCACCGTGGTCCCGTTGCCGGCTACCGGGTGGCTTCTGGCATCGGGCCTTGGCGTTATCGGATGGCGGCAAAGAAGGAAGGCGCCGCGTATGGCGAAGTGTTAGGCCGGTACCTTGGGCGGAGGCTTGAGACGCAACAGGTACGATTCTATTCATTAGGCTGAGCAACCTGCTCAATCGATCCGGGTCTGTTCGCTCGGCCGGATGCCTTTCAGGTCACTAGTCTCGACATCTGGCGTCGTCGAAAAATCTCGTCACTATTGCTGCCGCCGATGCGCTGCCGGACTGGACCGCGCCGGGTCCTGAACGCAAGATGGCCGGATGACTCTTACCCCCGAGGCTGTCGAAGCGTGGCGTACGGAAATGGCCCTGCGCATGGCGGAAGCTCTCCCGGGGCTCAGGACGCTGAGGGTGGCGCCGCTGGCGGCGGGCACGGGGGTGGTGATCGCCACCGTGCGCGACGCGACTGCCCACCTGCCACATTTCTTCCGCCATCACCGGGCCGCCGGTGTCCGCCGCTTCGCCATCATCGACAACGGCTCGATAGACGGGACCCTCGAGTACCTGCTCGCGCAGCCGGACTGCGACGTGTACCAGCACGGGGGCGACTTCCTGTTGTCGTCGTCCAGCGCCGTGTGGCGCAACCTCGTTCTTGACCGCTATCCGGGGGCAGGCTGGCGCCTCAGCATCGATGCGGACGAGACCGTGGTCTACCCTGGCTGGCCTGATGTGAGGCTCGATGCGTTTGCAGACTCGATGCGGGCTGCCGGCAGGCGGGTCGTCAACTCGATCATGCTGGATGTGTACGGGCCCGGACCGGTGCTGGAGACTCGTGCCGGTGAGGACGGCGACCTGCTGGCCGCCTGCTCTCTCTTCGATGGCGACGGCTACACGATCGAGTCGCCGGCGGACTGGCGCACCGAGCGCTTCCCGCGAATGAACATCCGCGGCGGTCCGGAGATGCGCGCCATCCGGCCGCGCCCCGAATTCGGGTGGCTCGCGAAGACCGCGCTGGTGCTGGAACCCGGCATCCTCTACCGGGACCCGCACACGGTGTACCCCTTCGAACTGAACCTGGACATGCCCCGCATGGCGCTGCTGCATTTCCGCTTCTTCAGCCATATTGCGCCGAAGCTCGCACGCATCGGCGAGCGGCGCGCGACGCCCGGCTCCGTGCTTGTATATGAGCAGGTCGGAGCGCGCCTGCAGGCGGAGCCATCATTCTCTTTTGCCTATCCGGGATCGGTTGAGTTCCGGTCGGCGGAGCAGCTGGTCGAACTGGGGCTGATCAGCCTCTAGGCTTTGTGGGAGCGGCTGAAGCCGCTCCTGCCAGGAAGGCGTTCCTGCTAGAACATCGAGTTGTTGCTGGACGGATCCAGCTCGGCCGCGACCTTCTTCCGGCTGGGAATGAAATCACCGGTGATCATCTGGTCGTAGGACATGCCGGGGCCGACCATCGGGTATACGCCCGCATCCGGATCGATGATGACTTCCAGGAATGCCGGTCCCGGGAAACTGACGAACTCGCGGATGATCTTCGGCACATCTGCCTTGCTGTCGAGGCGCACGGCATATTCGAAGCCGTCGGCCTGTGCGGCGCGCACGAAATCCTTGCGGTGCAGGGACTTGTCGGTCGCCGACAGTCGGCCCTGGTAGTAGAGCTTCTGCCACTGCTTCACCATGCCGTCGCCGAAGTTGTTGAGCACGACGATCTTGATCGGCAACTTGTAGGTCGTGACGGTTTCGAGTTCGCCGAGGTTCATGCGAATGCTCGCATCCCCGTCGATGTCGATGACCAGCCGTTCCGGGTGGGCAAACTGTGCGCCGATCGCCGCCGGCAGACCAAAGCCCATGGTGCCCATGCTGCCGGAGGTGAGCCACAGCCGCGGTTCGCGGAAGTCAAAGTACTGCGCCGACCACATCTGGTGCTGGCCGACACCGCTGGTGATGATGGCATCGCCGCGCGTGTGCAGGTTGATCTGTTCGATGATGTAGTTGGGCTGGATCAGTGGACTGGTCCGGTCATAGTCCATCGCGTAGGTTCGCTTGAGATCTTCCAGTTCCCGATGCCAGGCGCTGAAGTCGGTGCGCAGCGCATGGCCGTCGGCCCAGGAGATCAGCTGGCGCAGATCACGGTCGAGCAAACCGACGTTGTGCCAGTCCGCAGCCTTGACCTTGCCGATCTCGCAGGGATCGATATCGAAGTGCGCGACCTTGAGGGCCTTCGGCGCGAACTTGTCGGGCACGGCAGCCACGCGGTCGTCGAAGCGGGCGCCGATCGCAATCAGGAAATCGCAGTCGTCGACCGCATAGTTTGCGGCCGCAGCACCATGCATACCCAGCATGCGCAGCGCCAGCGGGTCGGTGGTGTCGCAGACGCCTATACCCATGAGCGTGGTGGTTACGGGTATGCCAAAGCGGGCGGCAAAGGCGCGCAGGGCTTCGGAGGCGTTGGCGCTGACCACGCCGCCACCGGCGTAGATCAGCGGGCGATGCGAGGCCCGCAGGATGTCGAAGAACGACTTTGCGGCACTGGCCGGAATTTCGCTGCCGATCGCTGCATCGATGCGCTTGCGGTAGGCATCGATGGGCAGCCGGCCGGCGCCCTGGAATTCGCCGACCCAGTTCTGTACGTCTTTGGGCACATCGATGACCACGGGTCCGGGCCGACCCATCGCCGCAATCTCGAAAGCCGTGCGCACCGTTTCCTCGAGCTGATGCGGATCGGTGACCAGGAACACGTGTTTTGCGACCGAGCCCATGATCGCCGAGACCGGTGCCTCCTGAAAGGCATCTGTGCCGATGACATTGGTCGGCACCTGGCCACAGATCACGACGATCGGCACCGAGTCGGCCAGCGAGTCGCGGATCGGCGTAACGGTATTGGTGGCGCCGGGGCCTGAGGTGACCATGCAGACGCCGACCCGGCCGCTGGCGCGGGCGTAACCGGCCGCCATGAATCCTGCCCCCTGCTCGTTGGCAGGCACGATCAGCGGCAGTGGCGGAATGCCGTTTTCATCGCGGTGTTCATCGTTATAGCGGAAGACTGCATCATAGGTGGGCAGGATCGCGCCACCGCTGTAGCCGAATACGGTCTGTACGCCCTCATCGACGAGTACCTGGACGATGATCTCGGCGCCCGTCATGCGCTTGCCGGCAAGCGGGTGAGGTCTGGATTCGGCAGTCTGGGTCCGTGTTGTCATAAAGTTGTGTTCAGTGTGATGATCGCGACGCAGCAGGAACGGTCTTCCAGCCTCTCTACAGTTCTCAAAGAAGTGGACTGCAAGACTCCTCAGGAGTTTTAACCAACTACTCCCGCATTGCAATAGAAGTGGATCTGGGCGAGTATTCCCGACCGATTTTTTTTTCTCAATTGCCTCCCGGTTATCCGATGCGCCACATTATTTCCATCCTGTTGCGGAACGAGGCCGGTGCGCTGACCCGGGTTGCCTCGCTGTTTTCGACCCGCGGCTACAACATCGAATCCCTGAACGTCGCGCCGACGGAGGATCCGCTTGTGTCGCGGCTGACCCTGGTGACGCTCGGTTCTGATCATGTGGTCCGCCAGATCAACAATCAGCTGCTGAAACTGATCGATGTGGTCAGTATCGTCGACCTGACCGAGGGTGATCACATCGAACGCGAGCTGCTGTTGCTGAAGCTCAGGGTGGAAGACGATGAACTGGCGCGGATTCACGAACTGGTGAGGACTGAAGGCGCCCGGGTGCTGGACGATGCGCCGCGGAGCTATACGCTGGAACTGACGGGTGCGGCAACCCGCATCGACAACCTCATCACCCGCGTTGCCGCTCACGCGGAGATTCTTGCGGTGGTGCGCAGCGGACCGCTGGCCGTAGGCCGCGGAGACATCGCCCACAGGGTTAGCTGACGCCCCCCCGGAGTGCCGGCCAATGACGCCAGAGGCCCAACAGTCACGTAGCCGGAACGCTGCACTGCGCAGTGCAGGCCGGATCGTGCTCAAGATCGGTTCCTCGCTGCTCGTCGATCGTGAGTCGGGCCGGCTCAATCGCGCCTGGCTGGAATCCATCGCCGATGAACTGGGCCGCCTTCAGGCCCGTGGCCAGCAGGTGCTGGTGGTGTCTTCCGGAGCGATAGCGCTGGGCCGGCAGTATCTCGGCATGACGCGCGATCAGCGGCGCCTGGAAGATGCACAGGCTGCCGCCGCTGCTGGCCAGGTGCTGCTCGCACATGCCTATCAGGATCTGCTTGAGCCGCGCGGCATTAAGATCGCCCAGGTGTTGCTCACACTCGACGATACCGAGAACCGTCGCCGCTATCTCAATGCCCGGAATACGCTGGAGACCCTGCTGCGGCTGAAGGTGATACCGGTTATCAACGAGAACGACACGGTGGCCACCCAGGAGATCCGCTACGGCGACAATGACCGTCTCGGTGCGCGCGTGGCCGAGATGACCAGTGCCGATGTGCTCGTGCTGCTGTCGGATGTCGACGGTCTCTACGACGGCGATCCGACCCTGAAAGCCGGTGCGACGCTGATACCGGAAGTGCGCGAACTCACGCCAGCCATCGAGGCGCTCGCCGGCGCCTCGGCCACCGAGTATGGCTCCGGTGGCATGGTGACGAAGCTGGTGGCCGCGCGGATCTGCATGAATGCCGGCTGCGCGACGGTGATCGCCAGTGGCCGCCGGCTGTTTCCGCTGCAGGCCATCGAGGACGGTGCCGCCTGCACCTGGTTCCTGCCGGCGCGCACGCCGCGGCAGGCGCGCAAGCAGTGGATCGCCGGTACGCTCGTGCCGCGCGGCAGTCTGACCATTGACGCCGGTGCCGAGCGCGCACTGCGCGGCGGCAGCAGCCTGCTGCCGGTCGGCGTGGTTGAAGTCAGCGGCGATTTTCAGCCCGGTGATGCGGTGCTGGTGCGCAATGGCGAGGGCCGTGATCTGGCGCGCGGGCTGGTGACCTGCTCGAGTGAAGAGGCGCGGCGTATCCGTGGGCGGCGCAGTGAAGAACTCGCCGCGCTGCTCGGCTACAGTGGCCGTGAGGAACTGATCCACCGCGACAATCTCGCCCTGCTGGATAGCTGAGCCACATCATTATGGGTACGACACAGAAATCGCTGCCGGACACGGATACCGCAGAGGGCCTGGCCTCGGCGATGCGCACGCTCGGTCGGCAGGCCCGCGAGGCGGCGCGCGAGCTGGCGCGGACCAGCAGTGCGCAGAAGACGCAGGCGCTGCTGGCCGCTGCCGCGGCGATCCGCGCACACCGTGACCAGATTCTCGCCGCCAATGCCCGCGACATGGCTGCGGCGCAGAAACGAGATCTCTCTGCGGCGCTGCTCGACCGGCTGGCACTCGATGCAAAACGCGTCGAGGCGATGGCGGCCGGTATCGAAGCGGTTGCGGAGTTGCCGGACCCGGTGGGTACCGTCATTGCGGAATGGATGCGTCCGAACGGGCTCCGCATCCAGCGGGTCCGCGTACCGCTTGGCGTGATCGGCATCATCTATGAAAGCAGGCCGAACGTCACAGCCGATGCTGGTGCCCTGTGCCTGAAGTCCGGCAATGCCGTGATCCTGCGTGGCGGTTCGGAGAGTTTTCACTCGAGCCATGCAATCCACGCGGCGCTCGTGGCCGGCCTGCGTGCCGGCGGCTTGCCGGAGACGGCCATCCAGATGGTGCCGACAGCGAGCCGGGATGCGGTCGGTTATCTGCTGGCGAACATGCAGGAATTCGTCGATGTCATCGTGCCCCGTGGCGGCAAGAGCCTGATCGCGCGCGTCCAGGCTGACGCGCGTGTGCCGGTGATGGGTCATCTCGAGGGCCTGTGTCACGTCTATGTGCACCGTTCTGCAGATGTGGCGATGGCAAGGGACGTGGTCCTGAACGCCAAGATGCGGCGCACCGGCATCTGCGGTGCCGCTGAAACCCTGCTGATCGACCGCGACTGCCTGGTGACGCACTGGCAGCCGCTTGCCGATGCACTGGTTGCTGCCGGTTGTGAACTGCGCGGCGATGCCGAGCTGTGCGCGCTCGATGCCCGCGTCAGGCCGGCGACCGAGGCCGACTGGAGTACCGAATATCTGGATGCGATCCTGGCCTGTCGCGTGGTCAGTGATATCGATGCGGCCATTGCACACATTACGCACTACGGCTCCGGGCATACCGAGTCGATCATTGCCAGCGATGTAAAGGCTGCAGAACAGTTCCTGCATGATCTGGACAGCGCCATCCTGCTGCACAACGCCTCGACGCAGTTTGCCGACGGTGGCGAGTTCGGCATGGGTGCGGAAATCGGCATCGCGACGGGCCGGATCCACGCCCGCGGTCCGGTCGGCGCCGAACAGCTGACCAGCTACAAGTATCTGGTCCATGGTACTGGCCAGACCCGGCCCCGGTAGGAGTGCTTTCCTGTGGGAGTGCCTTCCTGTGGGAGCGCCCTCCTGTGGGAGCGCCTTCCTGTGGGAGCGCCTTCAGGCGCGATCCCCAGCCGGACAAGAATCGCGCCTGAAGGCGCTCCTACGGGAATGGAATCGCGCCTGAAGGCGCTCCTACGGGAATGGAATCGCGCCTGAAGGCGCTCCTACGGGAAGGCACTCCTACGCCATGCAATTTGACCTGATCATCATCGGCGGCGGCATCAACGGTGCGGGGATTGCCCGCGATGCCGCGCTGCGCGGCCTGCGTACCTGTCTGGTCGAACGGGCCGACCTGTGCAGCAGCACCACGCGCTGGTCGAGCCGGTTGATCCACGGCGGGCTTCGCTACCTCGAGTTCGGCGAACTCGGGCTGGTACACGAGTCGTTGCAGGAGCGTGCCAACCTTTTGCGCAACGCCGGCCACCTGGTGCGGCCGTTGCCACTGCTCATCCCCGTTTACACGCACAGTCGGCGCGGCATGAACACCATCGATTTTGGCCTCTGGGTCTACGACCTGCTGTCGATCGGCGGTGTGCTGCCGGGCCATCGACGCCTGTCGCGCGACGCCGCTCTGGCGGAGGTGCCGGCGCTGAATCCGGATGGACTCGATGGCGGCATCCTGTATCACGATGCACAGGTAACTTTCGTCGAGCGGCTGGTCGTGGAGAACGCGCTGGCTGCCCGGGCGGCGGGGGCGACGATCCGCACCTATACGACGGTCGAGCGCATCGTGCTGGAGGGCAACCAGGTGCAGGGTGTCATGGTGCGCGACAGTCGCAGCGGTCGACAGGAAAGTCTCACTGCGCCAGCGATCGTCAATGCCGCCGGTCCCTGGGTAGATCGCGTTCTGGCTGGCGCCGACTGTCCGATGCCGCGCTTCATGGGCCCGACCAAGGGCACGCATATCGTGGTGCGCCGCTTTGGCGGTATGTCTGACGTGGCCTGTTATGCCGAAGCGCGCAGTGATGGCCGGCCGTTCTTTATCCTGCCGTGGAACGGGCTGGTGCTGATCGGTACCACGGATACGCGTTGTGATGCTGATCCGGCGAGTGTGCATGCCGAGGAGAACGAGATCGCTTACCTGCTCGCCGAGGCCAGCCATGTTTTCCCGGGTGCCCGACTCAGGCGCGACAATGTGCTGTACGCATACAGCGGTCTGCGTCCCCTGCCTCGTCAGGGACTGCGCGAGACGGCATCGATCACGCGTCGTCACCAGATCCGTCATCACGGGCGTACGGCGCGCGGTCTGTATTCGGTCATCGGCGGCAAGATCACGACATACCGGCACCTGGCCGAGGAAGCGGTCGATCAGGTCGTGCACCGACTGGGTATCGAGGCGCCGCCGTGTGTGACCGCCGAGCTGGCATTGCCGGGCGGTGGCGGCAAGCGCGAAGATCTCCTGGCGGAACTTGCCCGGATACCGGGACTCACTGCCGCCAGTCAGGCGCATCTCGTTGATGTATATGGTGTGCGTGCGCCGGCGGTCGCTGCCATGACCATCGGTCACCCGGATCTGGCTGAGCAGATCTGCAGCTGGAGTGCGGCCATCGCTGCCGAAGTCGTATTTGCCGTGCGGCAGGAATTTGCGCCTGGAATGGCCGACATCCTGTTGCGTCGCTGCATGGCGGGCTTGAGCCCCGACCTTGGCCGCACGGCCCTTGAGCGTGCGCTGCCGGTGGCGTCGAGATATCTGGGCTGGGATGCCGCGCGTCTGACTGAAGAGCGGGAGGCCTTTGAAGCTGAGATCCGCGTACTGGATTCCAGCGCGTCTGCGGATCCAGTATCTGCCTGATAAGGCGAGTGCGTGCCGATGCCCAGCTTTTTGCGGCCAGATCAGGCAGAGTTATGTCATGTACATGCCACTGACACGCGGCATCCGGGTGCTTGGGCTGTTTTTGCTGATGGCCCAGCCGGGTCTGGCGGCGGAAGATGATCCCGCTGCCGGGCCGCCGCCGCCTGCCGAAGTGCCGGCCTCGCGCTGCACCAGCCCGGGCGCCGATGCGGATCAGTGGATCGACGATGTACAGCGCGGTGTCTATTCAGGTGTGTGCGGTGCGGCTTCCTGGTTTGATGGACTTTTTGGCAATCCGCGCTACGACCAGGACTCGAACGAGACTTACGGCCGGCTCGGCCTCTACGAGACGCTGGACCGGCGCGACAAACTCGATACACGACTCAAGCTCAGGGCGCGTCTGGCGCTCCCGGCCATGCAAAACCGGGCACGGCTCACCCTGGGTCGCGGTGATGAGCAGGAACTGGTCGAGGAGCGGCCTGGCAATACCGAGAATCCCCCGCCCACAGCTGTGCAGGCGGATACGGACGATGCCTGGCTGCTCGGTCTGGGTTACTCGAAGCAGGATGAGCTGGAAAACGGCTTTGACTTCGGTGTAGGGGTGCGATTGCGTTTCCCGGTTGATCCCTACGTCAAGGCCACCTACAGGCACAATTTCATCTTTGACCCCAGGAACATGGTGCGCTTTCGCGAGACGCCCTTCTGGCGCGACAGCCGCGGCTTCGGTGCAACGACCCAGCTTGCATTCGATCACCTCGTCAGTTCCACCTTGCTGCTGCGCTGGAACAACAGCGGCACCGTTGCCGAGGACACCTCTGGCCTGGACTGGGGTACCAGCGTTGCGGTCTACCAGAGTTTTGGCGGGCGCCGGGCCATCAGCTATACGGCCCTGCTGCGCGGTGAAACAAGTGCTGACGTACGCATACAGAATTATGGCGCCGAGGTTCGTTATCGCCAGCAGGTATTCCGGCGCTGGCTGTTTATCGATCTGCTGACTTCGCTGACCTGGCCACGCGAGACACTGGACGAGAAGCGGGAGATCAATCCCGGCATCGGTGTGGGTTTCGAGATGTTCTTCGGCCCGACACCGGAAAGCCAGTTGCGCTGATGCCGGACCAGGCCGCGCATATCCTGCGTAGCGTGTTCGGCTACGACGGTTTCCGTCCGCCCCAGGATGAGGTGGTTGGCAGCCTGATTGCCGGTAAAGACGCTCTCGTGCTGATGCCGACCGGCGGCGGCAAGTCGCTCTGCTATCAGATTCCGGCGCTGGTCCGCTACGGCACCGGCATCGTGATCTCGCCGCTGATTTCCCTGATGCAGGACCAGGTCGCTGCGCTCTGCCAGCAAGGCGTACGCGCTGCCTTCCTGAACTCGACATTGCGCCCTGACGAGGTTCGTCGGGTAGAGCGCGAGCTGCGTGCCGGTGAACTCGACCTGCTCTATGTCGCGCCCGAGCGGCTGATGATGGAGCGCATGCTCGAATTGCTCGACGCGGTTCCGCTGGCGCTGTTCGCCATCGACGAAGCGCACTGCGTGTCGCAGTGGGGTCATGATTTCCGCCCCGAGTACCTGCAGCTCTCGGTCTTGCACAAGCGTTATCCGGAGGTGCCTCGCATTGCACTGACCGCAACTGCCGATGAGCGTACGCGGCAGGAAATCATTACCCGGCTCGGACTCGATGACGCGCGCCTGTTCGTCAGCAGCTTCGACCGGCCGAACATCCGCTACCGGCTGCACGAGGGCCAGGCCAACGCTCGTGAACAGTTGTTGCGTTTCATCCGTGAAGAACACCCGGGCGAGGCCGGTATCGTCTACTGCCTGTCCCGGCAAAAAGTGGATGACCTGGCCGCATGGCTCTGCAGCAAGGGTGTGCCGACGCTGCCGTACCATGCGGGCCTGAGTGCCGACGTGCGCAGCGCCAACCAGTCGCGTTTCATCAGTGAAGAAGGACTGGTCATGGCGGCGACCATCGCCTTCGGCATGGGCATCGACAAATCCAATGTGCGATTTGTCGCACATATGAGCCTGCCGAAGAGCGTGGAGGCCTATTACCAGGAAACGGGCCGTGCCGGGCGCGATGGCCTGCCGGCCGACGCCTGGATGAGCTACGGCCTGCAGGACGTGATCATGCTGCGGCAGATGATGGCGGAGTCAGGCGCAGATGACGCGCACAAGCGCGTCGAGCGCCACAAGCTTGATGCGATGCTCGGCCTCTGTGAGTCGACCGGCTGTCGTCGCCAGGCGCTGCTGGCGTACCTCGGCGAGAAGCTGCCCGCGCCCTGCGGCAACTGCGACAACTGCCTCACGCCGCCAGAGACCTGGGACGCGACGCTGGCGGCGCAGAAGGCGCTGTCCTGCGTGCACCGTACCGGTCAGCGCTTTGGCGTGATGTATCTGATCGATGTGCTGCTGGGCAAGGATGATGAGCGGATCCGTCGCTTCGGCCATGACCGGATCTCGACCTTCGGCATTGGCACGGAAATCGGTGCAACGGCCTGGCGCGGCATCTTTCGCCAGCTGATTGCGCGCGGTCTGCTCAGCGTCGATGTGGACGGGCACGGTGGCTTGCACCTGACGGACAGCTGCCGGGGCGTGCTGCGTGGTGAGGAGCAGCTGTGGCTGCGGCGCGAAGCGCCGGCAGCGAGAACCAGGGCGAAGCGGGGTGCTGCAGGTTCCGGCAGCCGTGCGGCGGGAAGTTTCTCCACGCCCGCAGACCGCGAGCTCTGGGAAGCATTGCGCGAGTTGCGCATGACGCTGGCCAAAGCACAGAACGTACCGCCCTATGTGGTATTCCACGACGCGACGCTGGCAGAAATGGTTCGTCAGCGGCCGATGGATCGCGACGCTCTGGCCACGCTGTCCGGGATCGGCGAGCGCAAGCTGGCAGCCTATGGCGATGATTTCCTGCAGGTGATCAGGGCCACCGGCAGTCCGGAGTTGACTTGAGCCGGGTTGACCTGTGCGCCGCGTCTATGCGGCGGCATCGAACTCGAAGTGCAGCCAATGCCTGCCCGTCGTGTCGTGTTCGAAAACCTTCCATTCCCGCGCATGGTTCCAGCAGATGATCAGAGAACGCAGCCGGTTGCCGTGCGGGCCGAGCAGCGTGCGCAGCTTTTTGGAGGTTCTGACGTCGGTTCGCGAGGGCGAAGTGTGGCCGTCATGTACCGGGTGGTTGTGATACTGGCGGATCTCGTCGCAGCCGAGCCGCTCGAGGTGTTCCTTCCAGCGGGCCGGGTTGTCAGCTGCCGAGCAGCGCATCGGTGAACCGATCGAGGCAGTGACGCGTACCGCGATGCCCTGGCGCATGAACGCAGTGACGAAAACCTCGCGCCGTTCGCGGAACATGCCTACCGAAAGCGCTTCCTCCAGGTCGCGGAGCGGTCGGCCGGCGAGTTCGTATGCTTTCTTGAAGTGCTCGCCCTGCTGACGTTGCCGGTAGCCGGCAAATATTGCTGAAATGCGCCGGTCCAGTTCCTGGAGCTCACGGCGGACAGCGGCGCGGCGCTCCGCGCCTTTGCGGTATGCGGAAAAAAGACGTCGCCACAGCAAGTGCAGCGGCAGCGGCACCAGGAGGAGGGCGGCAAGCGCCAGGGCCAGTCCGCTGCGGTAATTACCGGTGCTGAGACCGAGGGCAACTGCGGCGATGACCGTCGGCAGCATGACCGCGACCAGCTGCCGTGTCAGCAGCGGACCGAGTTCCTCGTGCAGGGTCTCGTATCGCGACACGCTTTATCCCCCCGTAGGAGCGGCTTCAGCCGCTATCTTCCAGCCCAATATCGCGGCTGAAGCCGCTCCTACGGGCGCTCCTACGGGGATGCCTTACATGTTCCGGATCAGCGCGTCGCCGAACTCGGAGCACTTCACTTCGCGGGCGCCATCCATCAGTCGCGCAAAATCGTAGGTGACGGTCTTGTCGCCAATGGTCTTGTCCATCGCGTTGATGATGCGGTCGGCAGCTTCGGTCCAGCCCATGTAGCGCAGCATCATTTCGCCGGACAGGATCACCGAACCCGGGTTGACCTTGTCGAGGTCGGCATACTTCGGTGCGGTGCCATGCGTGGCCTCGAACACGGCATGACCGGTCACGTAGTTGACGTTGCCGCCCGGTGCGATGCCGATGCCGCCGATCTGGGCGGCCAGCGCGTCGGACAGGTAGTCGCCGTTGAGGTTCATCGTGGCGATCACATCAAACTCGGACGGACGCGTCAGTACCTGCTGCAGCGTGATGTCTGCGATGGCGTCCTTGATGAGTATCGCGCCCTTCGCCAGTGCAGCTTTCTGCTCCTCGTTGGCGGCCTTTTCGCCCTTGTCAGCCTTGGTGCGTTCCCACTGATCCCAGGTGTAGACCTTGCTGCCGAATTCGCGTTCTGCAACCGCATAGCTCCAGTTGCGGAAGGCGCCTTCGGTGTACTTCATGATGTTGCCCTTGTGCACGATCGTGACGCTTTTGCTCTTGTTGGCAATCGCGTACTCGATCGTCGCGCGGAACAGCCGCTCGGTACCTTCCTGAGAAATCGCCTTGATGCCGATCCCCGAGGTGTCCGGGAAGCGGATCTTGCCGTACTCCTTCGGGAAATTGGCCTTGAACAGTTCGAGGAACTTCTTGTTGGCCTCGGTGCCCGCTTCAAACTCGATGCCGGCATAGATGTCTTCGGTGTTCTCGCGGAAGATCACCATGTCCACTTCTTCCGGCTTTTTGACCGGAGACGGTACGCCCTTGAACCAGCGCACCGGGCGCAGGCAGACGTACAGGTCGAGCAGCTGGCGGAGCGCGACGTTCAGCGAGCGGATACCGCCGCCGATGGGCGTAGTCAGCGGGCCCTTGATCGAAACCAGGTATTCACGGCACGCTTCGACGGTGGAGTCGGGCAGCCAGGTGTTGTAGTTGTCCCAGGCTTTCTGGCCGGCGAAGACTTCCATCCAGTGGATCTTGCGCTTGCCGTCGTAGGCCTTGGCGACGGCGGCATCCAGTACGCGCACCGAGGCGCGCCAGATGTCGGGGCCGGTGCCATCGCCTTCGATGAAGGGGATGATCGGGTTGTTCGGGACCGTCAGCTTGCCGTTGCTGATGGTGATCTTGGCGCCGCCCGCAGGTGCGCTGAGCTTTGGTTCTGCCATCTTGGGGTTCCTTGAGGAGTCAGCTTCGCGAAGCCGGGGATTATCGCAGCCCGGTATCCCGCCCGTAAACGTCTGGCCGGAAATTGACCTCGCCCGTAGGTGTTACCCACGATGTCAGGTAGACGATATAGACCGGTATCGGCCGGGGGAGTGTGACGTTTCGGGTTCTGGTCCGGTCCTCCATGCCGGCCGGCAGCGGCGTTCCATCAAGCAGCAGCCTGACCAGTTCATCCGGTTGCTCCAGGCGGATACAGCCTGAACTCAGTGTCCGGCTGCCGAGATCGAAGAGCCGCCGCGACGGTGTGTCATGCAGGTAAATGTCGAATGTATTGGTCATCGTCAGTTTGTAGCGGCCGAGACTGTTGAGCGGGCCCGGCTTCTGCAGCAGCCGGTAGGGAAAGCGCTCCGGGTTGACGCGCTGCCAGTCGATCTTCCGGGCATCCAGTTCGCGGGCATCCGGGCCGGTACCGCGAAAGACACGGATGCCGAGCCGGTTGAAAAAGTCCGGATCGGCCTGCTGGGCGGGTAACAGGTCTTCAATGGCGATGGTTTGTGGCACAGACCATGGCGGATTGACGACGATCTGCCGCACCTCATCCTGGAAGCTCGGTGTGGGCCGGCTCGGATGGCCGGCGATGACCTTCATGCGCAGGACTGTCTCGCGCTGGTCCATGTACTCGAGTGACCCCTCGGGCACGTTGATCCAAAGATAGCGCGGTCCCGGGTCGCGCGGCAGCCAGTTCCAGCGGGTGATTGTGGCCTGCAGCTGTTGTATCCGCGCCGCGACGGGCACATTGAGTGCGGCGCGCGTACGCTCGTCCAGCTGGCCGGACTCGGGCAGCGCGTGGCGGCGCTGAAAGGACTGCAGCGCCGCCGCCGCGGGCTGGTCGAAGAACCATGCATCGGCGGTGGCCGGTATGCCGCTGAAATCACCGCTGATGCGCAGGCGATCGCGCAGCAGGGCGACTCGCGCATCACGCTGGCCCGCCTGCAGCATCGTGCCAGCCGGGATTTCCGGCCAGCCACCCGCAGCGGCGATTTCCCGGTAACGGGCGAGTGCCTCGCGCAGGCGCACGGCCTCAGGCCGTTGCGATTCGCCGGCAGTATCGGGTGCAAGCGGGATGTGCCAGGCTGGATCCTGGGCAGGTGCCTGAAGTGGTGCGGCCAAAGCCGCTGTATTCAGCAGCAGCGCGAGGGCCAGTACGCCGGCCCGCAAGTTGGTGGCCTCTCAGCCGGTGCGGCGGAAGCGGCGTCGTGCGGCCAGTCCACCGAGCGCAGTGCCGAGCAGCCAGACGCTGGCCGGCAGCGGTACGGTCGATACGCTCGCGCCGGTGAAATCTAGGGTATAGGGCTCAAAAGCCGGTTCATAGCGGAGGAAAGTGCCGAAGAAGTCGTCCGCATCAGCCAGCCCCAGCGATGCGATTTCACCGATTGCGCCATTCGCAACGAAACTGAAAGTGCCAACCACATTGGTGTTGACGGCATTTTCAAAACCGAGTTCTACCGTTTCCACTGATCCGGTCGTGGCCACGATGGGCGCACAGCCGCCGGGCGGCAGCGGATCGCAAAAGTAGCTCACGCCATTTGGCGCAAAGCCGGCAAAATCAAACTGGCTCGCGTCGTAGCTCACCACGATCGTGCCGCCGTATTGTCCGGGCAGGGTATCGCCTGCTTCAAGGACCAGCTGCAGGTCGAGATTGACCGTGCCGCCTTGCCCCACCTGGATCACGCCGCCGATGACGTTCATGCCGGGCGAGGGCTTCAGGGCGAGACTGGCTGCGCCGGCGCTGCCCGCAAGTGTCAACAGCAGTGATACGGCAGCAATTCTGTACGTGTTCATGATGAAGCTCTTCTGTTTTGTCTCGTTCGGTTTCGTTATTGGGGCTGGACTGTTTCGCGCAGCAGGCCTACATCCTTGATGCGGTCGTGGTCCACGAGCGTTACGTCGATGATGTGGGCGATCCCGCGTGTGCCGCCCGCTTCGCCAAGCAGTACGCCCTGCACGAAGCTCTGGTCAGCAATGACATTTTCCGTGAACTGGCCGGGCTGTGAAATCAGATCTGCGCCACTCACCGTGCCACCGGCACCGAAGCTGTAGCCGGGGTTCGTCCAGTTGCCGGTCCATGTCGGGTTGGTGCCAAAGTCGATGGTCATGGAGCCAACCGTGCGGTTGTCTACCGACATCGGGCCGCTGAAGTTGAGGCTGACGTTGCCCGCATTCAGTGTGTCGAGTCCTGCCTGGCTGGTAGCGGTACCCCAGGCAAAGTAGCCCGACTGGGTGACCTGCGTGCCGCGGTTACCGTGACTCCAGACGTCTGCCGCCAGCAATACCTGGTTCTCATCGTCGCGCACCACGCGTGCCACGATGCGTGATTGCTCATCGCCCACGCGGCCATTGGCGCGCATGCTCTCATAGCCGTCGTCACGCGGCGTCACGCCGGTCGTCATGCCCGGCGTCGAGTTGATATCTGCCGCGTCTTGCGGAGAAACGGTGAACTGACTGCCATCAGAGGCCATGTCGAAGCGGGCGAAGGTCGTGTCCTCGGCATCGTCACTGCTGCTGATGCCGCTCACTACCGTGGCGAAGCCGCATGGTGTTCCGGGCGTGCAGCTGCCGAGCGGCGGCTCAGGCGGAACTGCCGCGAGCAGCGGCTGGCACTGCTCGGTGCGCGCATCGCAGATTTCGCGATCAGGTATGGGCTGTTGTGCGGGGTCTTCCGTAAAGCCGGCCGCCGGCGCAACGCTGGCCCACGGTCCCCAGCAAAGCACCGAGTCCGCTGCACCGGGACCTGCGCAGGGATCAACGGCTGCGATCCGGGCGGGCGCTGCGGCGACAGGCAGCGCCGCTGCCTGGGCAAGCTGGTCCTTGCAGTCATTGATGACCTGCTTCGGCGCAACCTTGGGGTCGGTCGCCCAGCGCTCGATCAGGGCGGCGCAGTCGGCATCGGATTGAGGTGTGCCGGCTGCAGTCGCTGCCAGTGGTGAAGCGAACAAAAACAGAACGGTCAACAGACTGAAGGTCTTCATGCTGGTCTTCCCCGGGGCACCGCTGTAGCGCGGCTTGCCCTCGTTATATTTATCGCCTGTCCATCCAGGGACAGCTGTTTTTCTTTCTACACCGAATTGTGTCGCAGGTCACCGGTCCCGCGCATTTGTGTGAGCTGCGTCACATTTTCCATAAGCTGTCTGTTTGACATCTTGTTTCAGAAATTGCGTGCCAGGCCGAGATTGACGACGTCGCGGTCGTATTCATAGATCGCGACATTCGAATCGTTGTTCGTGTGCACCCAGCTGCCGAGCAGCACCCAGTTTTGCAATGCATCGCCGCGGAACTCGTGCTGGAAACCCAGGGCCAGACGGATTTCATCCTCGTCGCGCACTGTCGGCGCGAAGGGCGCCGGCTCGGGTCCGTCGAACTCGTAGTTCCGGTAATTGACCCGCGCGTATACCGAGCCGCCCTGCCAGGCGTCAACGATGACCCCGAGCATCAGGTCCGGCGTCGTGTAGCCGAAACGATCATCGTCGGCATTGAAGTCGGCATAGCCGATGCCGCCCTGTACGCCGATCGTGTGGTTCCTGAAGTAGTGGGTGACAACCGCGTTTGCGCTCAGGTACACGCCATCCCGTCCATCTTCGTCATTGTCGTGATAGCGGCGGTCGGTTGCGATGCCATCCAGCGACAGCTCGGTGTTGCTGCCCAGGTCCCAGGTGATGTTCGGGTTCAGTGTCGTGAACCAGGCGAGGTTGCTGCCATCGAGAAAGATCTGGTCACCCTGCAACGCGATGCCGGCGCGCCAGCGGCCCGATACCACCCAGGCGGGACCGGTGCGCAGCGTCAGGATGCCAAGGTTGTAATCGCTCTCATCGGCGTAGGCGCGGTAGTAGGCGTTGGCCTGGCTCTGCCACAGGAAATATCCCTGCTGTTCACCGGCATCGAAACGCCTGCCCGGGTTCCAGGTGTGGGCGATGCCGGGGCTGACAACCATCCCGAAGTCGTCCGTCTCCTGTGATTCTGGCAGCACGAGCGCAGGGCTGCCGTTGATGTCGATGATGTCGCGCGAGGGTCCGACGTTGACGTTGGAGTCATACATCAGGCCGGCATAGATCGAGGGCGTCCACGTATGCCGGGCCGTGTTCTTCTTCTGGTCGGCGTCGATCTGGGCCAGGAAGGCGAGTACCGTGGCGCGCACCGCCGGCGGGGTGTTCGGGTCATCGGCAACGCGTTGCGCTTCCTCGCGCGCCTTGGGGTAGTCCTCGGACAGGTAGTACACCCGGGCCAGTTCAAGCCGTGCCCGGCTCAGGCTCGGGTTCGTGGTCAGCAGACTGGTCAGGCGTTCCCGTGCAGTACGCAGCTTGTTCTGGTCGATCGCCTGCATGGCCTGGTCAAAGTCGTCCTGCAGATCGTCGGCGAGCAGCGGTGTACAGACAAGCAGCAGGGCCAGGAAGGGAGCTGGCGACAATCGGCGCAAGAGCTTGCTTTCCATAATCCTTTTTGTTCTAGTCGCAAACACTTGTACACAGTACTTGATGACGATCCACACCTCAAATTAACCATGTCGGCTTCTGTCAAAACAGCGCTCCGGGCGCTTGCCATCTGCCTGCTCGGCGCCGGCCAGAATGCGGCCCAGGCCTTTCCTGCAGACCTGTTCGGCTATGCCCAGGAACCCCAGCAGCGGCTGGCGGATTTCCCGCAATGGCTGCGGGTGCTCGAACGTCATCTGACTGATGACCTGCAGGATGGTGACTGCGGTGCACGGACGATCAACCGTTGTCATATGGCCGAGTGGCGGCGCTTCATAGAGCAGGCCCGCCGGCTGCCGGCAGGCGAGCAGCTGAAGGCCGTAAACCTTTATGCGAACAGTCGCGACTACGTGCTCGATCTGCAGAACTACGGCGTCGAGGATTACTGGGCTATCCCGCGCGAGTTCCTGAACAACGGCGGCGACTGTGAGGACTACGCCATCACCAAGTTTTTCTCGCTGCGCTGGCTTGGCCTGCCGGATGACGACCTGCGCCTGGTGATCGTGCAGGATACCAATCTGCGCGTGCCGCATGCGGTGCTGGCGGTTGCGCGCGGCGCTGACGTCTTTATTCTCGACAACCAGGTGCAAGCGGTACTGTCGCAGCGGGATGTCGTCCACTACGCGCCGGTGTTTTCCATCAATGAAGCCCATTGGTGGATTCACGTTCCGCGTACGCCATGACCGAGCAGCGGAATATCCGCAGGTCGGTGACGGCAGCCATTCTGGCGCTGGCCGTGCTGGTGGGTGCTGGCGGACTGCTGATCAACCTATATATAGAGAACGAACGACAGCGCGACCTCCTGCAATGGGAGACGCGCCTCGGCCTGGTGGCTGACAGCAAGGCCGATGCGCTGGCGCGTTCGCTGGCTGCTGATCAGCGCGATCTGCGCGAACTGGCCAACAATGCATCGCTGCAGCTCTACCTGTGGCAGCTGGTGCGTGCGCGTCAGCAGCAGATGCCGGGCGGCGTACAGGTCGAGTCGGCGCAGCAGTCCTACCTGCGCAACCTCATGCTCGCGGCCGCCGAGCGCGGCGGCTATATGCCCGATCCCGCTGCCCGCGTTCCGGCCAACCTGCCGCGTTCGCTCAGTTACGGTCTGGCGCTGCTCGATGCCGAACTGCGGCCGGTCGTGGTAACGCCGGGTCTCGGCCAGCTTGCGGACAGCTATGGTGACGTGATGCGCCACGCACTCGCGAGTCCGGGCACGACGCTCGTTGATCTGCGGCTTGATCCCCAGGACCGTGTCGTCGTGGTGATCGCGGTATCGGTGGCTGCGGTGTCCGGCTCCCTGACCGGTGGCGGCCCACCCAACGGCGTACTCATCGGTGTGCGCAGTGCCGAGCAGGAACTCTATCCGCTGCTCAGTCGCGGGCCAGCCTTTGCCGAAGACAGTGAAGCCCTGCTGGTGGCGCGCCAGGACGACACCATCGTCTTCCTTTCGCCGACACAGGATGGCGGTGCGCCTTTGCGCCGCAGCCTGCCGATCGAGCGCTCCGATCTCGCTGAAGTTGCCGCTGTGCTGTCGCCGGGCAAATTCGTGAGCCTCGACAACTATCGCGGGGTGCCGGTATTGCAGGTCAGCCGGCGGATCCGTGGTCTGGTATCTGCCGGCGAGCCGTGGGTGCTGGTACAGGGCATCAACGCGAAGGATGCCTTGAGCACCGCCGATGAGCGCCGGCGCTTTCTGCTCGCGACGCTGTCCCTGCTGTTGTTCAGTATCGCCACGCTTTCAGTGGCGGCGTGGCGCCACGGCAGCAGCGTGCGCGCACGGCATCAGGCCGAAGAACTGCGCAACAAGGCAGCCAAGCTGCAGAAACAGACCGATCTCCTGCATACGATTACCGACAATATCGATGTGCTGACCGTGCTGATGAATCGCGACCAGGAAGTGGTGTTTACCAACCAGGCAACGGCGACCGCGGCAAAGAACACGATCGCCGGCATGGTCGGCAGCCGGATCAGCGCGATATTCGGCACAAATATGGCGGCCGAGATCGCTGCACTCAGCGACGAAGCGCGCCGGCAGCGGGTCCCGGTACAGCGCGTCATGCAGTTGCAGATCGATTCCACGCTGGGCAGTTACCAGGCAAGCTTCATACCTGTCGAGCGGATCGGCGAGCGAAGGCAACTGGTCCTGCTGGTGTTGAGTGATGTCACCGACCTGCGCCTCGCCGAGCAGCATCATGCAGACATGCTGCGCAGCCTGGTCAGCGCACTTTCAGATGCGGTGGACCTGCACGACCCGTACTCGGCCCATCACGCCAACCGCATGGCGGAAGTGGCGCAGGCGGTGGCGCGCGAACTCGATCTGCCGACAGACGAACAGGAGACGCTGGGGCTCGCAGCGACGCTGGCCAATATCGGCAAGATCATGCTGCCGGGCGACCTGCTCACCAAGACAGAAGCATTGACGGCAGCCGACCGCGAACTGCTGCAGAAGCACGTCAATTACAGCCTGGAACTGCTCAAGGGCCTGGACTTCGATGGGCCGGTGCTCGATGTCATCGCCCAGAAGCAGGAGCGTCTGGACGGCAGTGGCTATCCGCTGGGGCTGACCGAAGAACAGATGAGCCTGTCCGGGCGGATCCTCTCGGTCGCGAATGCCTTCGTCGCGCTGGTCAGTGCACGTGCCTACCGGCAGGGCATGTCCATGGATGATGCGCTGGCCGAGCTGCTGCGCGGCGCCGGCACCCAGTTCGACCGCCGCGTGATCGCGGCGCTGTTCCACGTGGTCGAGAATCGCGGCGACTGGTCAGGCTGGTCCTGAGCGCGGCTACGGTCCGCGCCGGTAACTGAGTTCCAGGAACAGTTCGCGGTCGTGGCCGGGAAAATAGCGATAGTCGCCAAAAGCGTAGTCGGCGCGATCAGCGTATAGCGTGTCATTGAGATTGTTGATGCGGGCCGTCACCCGCCAGTTGGCGTTGACTGACCAGGCGGCGCGCAGGTTGAGAATGTCGTGCCCGTCGTAACGCTGGTCTTCCTGTGCGGTCAGAAAATAGCGGCCCTGGTGCACCCATTCGATTTCTGCCAGCCAGGGCTCAGCTGACCAGCCGAGATGCAGGCTGCCCATTGTGCGCGGCGCCGTATCGATGTCATTGCCTGAAGCAATCGTCTCGCCGCCGGCGATCAGCTGGCTGAAGGCATAGGTCTGTTTTGCCCAGGTGGCGGCAAGGCCGGCGTAGAGCCCGTTGTCGCTGCGCGCTTCGACGCCCAGTTCGACGCCGAGGTGCCGGCTTTCGCCGTCGCTCACGTTGTAGCGATTGGAGTCCTGCAGGATGTAGTGATCCTTGCGCATGGCAAATGTTGCCGCTGACAGGTTCAGATGGGCCGTCTGGTGATGCCAGCCGAGTTCCAGGCTGTCGATGGTTTCGGACTTCAGGTCGGCGACGTTTTGCCCCGCCTGCAGGCGATAGAGTTCTGCCGCCTGCGGTGCGCGAAAGCCGCGTGTCAATGCGAGGTAGAAAGAGTTTTCAGGGTCCAGGCGGAACAGCAGGCCGAGATTCGGTGCGAGATTTGTATAGTTGTCGCTGCGGTCTGCCGGCCGGTTGTAGAGACAGGGCGGTGTGCATGTCGAGCCATCTTCCCGCGTATTGCCGTCCACCATCCGGTTGTCGTAGTCATAGCGCAGCCACTCGAAGCGCAAGCCGCCACTCAGTGTCCAGCGCGCAGCGAGCGGCAGGTCAACCTGTGCATAGGGCGCGGCGAGATACTGCCAGACGTCGTAGTCGTAGTGCCGGCCCTGCGGCCGGTTGCCGGTATCCGCGCTGCCCTGGGTTTCCTTCAGGTAGCCGTCGGCGATTTCGGTGTCGATGCCGGCGGTGATCCTTGCCGGGCCGAGCCTCGTAAAACGCAGCAGCGTGGCGCCGCCGCTGACCTGTCCGTTCTTCTCCACGGGCTGGCCCGGCAGGAAGTGCTGCAGAAAGTCCATTTCCGAACGGCGCAGGAAGCCGAGTACTTTCCAGCCGTCGTCGGCACGGTTGTCATCCGGCTGCCAGCTGGCTTGTATACGCTGGCTGTTCGCTTTCCGGTATGCATCCGGGTTGGTGTTGGTGTGGCGCAGTGTCGCGTCCCGGTAGGCATTCTCGCCGTAGATATATCCTGCGGTATCCTGATCGAGCACCGTACCGCTGAAGCCGAGTTCGAGTTGTCCGCCGCGCAGATCAGTGCCGTATTTCAGGAAGCTCTTGGCCTGGCTGTAGCCGGCCGAGTCGCGAAAGCCATCCTCGTGGTCGTAGACCATGCCGCCGATCAGGCCATCGCCGTCACTCTTGCCATCGCCCCATATCAGCTTGCTGCGCATGAAGCTGTCGGGACCGGCTTCGCCACTGACATACAAGAGGTCTGGTCCCGGATCCGGCAGCAGCACGTTGAGTGTGCCGTGCAGTGCGTTCGAGCCATACAGGGCTGAAGCCGGCCCGCGGATCACCTCGATGGTGCTCGCCAGCTCGGACAGCATCTCGAAGGTTTCATTGACATTGCAGAAGCCGGTGGGCCGGATCGCGAGGCCGTCTTCGAGAAACAGGAAGCTGCCGCAGGAACCCGGTCCGGTGAGTGCCGGCGAGCGGATTGCGGTGATGCTTTCCTGGCCATTGCCGCGCGTGATCCAGGTGCCGGGAATCTGCGTCGCGGATTCATATATATGACTGGCGTTCAGCAGGTCGATTCGCGCGGTATCGAGGCGTGCGGTATTGCCGGCCAGCTCGAGTGCGGTCACCGGGTAGCGGGTGGCGGTGACGATGATTTCTTCGGGTGACCTGCGATCAGCGGCCGATACAGTGCCGGCAATGACCAGAGCTGCAAGACCGCTGGCCAGACCAGGCCGGGGACAGGGCATCGCCGGACGATGTCAGCGCTGAATGGCTTCCAGGCGGATGCTCGGCGTATCGCCAATCCGGCTGAAAGGATGGCGCCGGGCCATCTCGCGCAGGGCGGCATCGCGCTCGGCCGCGGTCGCAAACCAGTGCTCGCGATGCCAGTCCGCACCGAGTACGTCGCGCAGCGGGTCAGCAGCGGGCAGACCGATGCGGACGCCGAATTTCATTGCGCTCGCCGGCAGCAGGGGTGCGAGCAGATTGTGCTGATTGCTGATGTCCATGCTGGGGGTCCGGTCCGGGTGCCGGGCGCATGGTCGCTAAAGCGAGTTGCTTTGTCCAGAAACAGTACGGATTTGCGGTGTGGCAACCGAAGTGACAAAGGTCCAGGAGAAGCAGGCGGTGATCAGCGTTGCGAGGCTCGCGCAACAGAATCCGCGCAGACCGGCGGCCACGAGGCGTTGCTGTCTGGGAGTCATATGCACTCCTGGCTCACTTGTCAGGTGGTCGGACAGAGACACCTGGCCGGTCGTTTGTTCCCCGCTGGAGGACAGGTTCGGGTGGCAGCGCACCCCGACCGGCCAGGCAATTCTGGAAATTCATGGTCCGGTCTGGCGCAATGTCGAAACGCGTGGGGCACATTCCGGCATCCTGCCTGACCAGGTGTCCAAAATTTCCTGGCTGCGGGCTCACAATGTCCCGGCCGGTGCTCCGGATCTGTCAGGCACTTGACACATCGTCGCAAATAGTCGGAAAAGGGGGCATGACCCTGACCGCTCGCGCCGTATTGAAAGCCAACCTGCTGCTCGGCAATCTGCCGGAGTCGGCGATCGACAAGCTGGCTGCGCTCGCGATTCGTCGCTCGTACCGGAGCGGGACGCGGATCTTTGCCCAGGGGGAGCCCGGCGATTCGCTGCTGGGCCTGATCTCGGGGCAGGTGCGGATCAGTGCGAGTACCCCGGGCGGCCAGGAAGTATTCCTCAATATCCTCGAGTCCGGTGACAGCTTCGGTGAGATCGCGGCGCTCGACGGCCATCCGCGCACCGCCAGCGCTGACGCACTCACAGACACGGAGCTGTTTCTCGTTCGCCGTGCCGATTTACTGGCCCTGATCGAGAAAGAGCCGCAGCTCGCGACCCAGCTCCTGCAACTGCTGTGCAAGCGTCTGCGCTGGACCGGTGATCTCATCGAGGAGGCGGCATTCCTGTCGGTCCCCGCGCGTCTCGCACGCCGGCTGATGAAGCTGGCTGAGCAACACGGCAGCACGGTCGATGGCCTCGTGACGCTCCACATCTCCCAGGCGGAGCTGGCCGGCTTCATGAACGTCTCGCGGCAGAGCGTCAATCAGTACCTGCAGCGGTGGCGCAAGCGGGGATGGATCGACCTGGCTCGCGGCCGGGTGGTGATCCGCGATCCGGACGGACTGCGCGGCGTTCGTGATGAGCGCGGCTGAATTCATGCCATGAAGGGCAGGGCGCCGCAGTTTGCCTTGTTCGGTCTGCTCGCGACTGTGTTTGGCATGCTCGCCGGTGCCGTGCCCGCAGTGCTGCGCCTCGAGGAAAATATAGGCCTGGGCAGCCTGTTCCTGATGCGCGGCCAGCGCGAGGCACCAGTCGAAGTGGTGGTCGTGGGCCTCGACAAGTTTTCCAGCGATGCTTTCGGCCTGCCGAACGAACCTGCCAGATGGCCACGCACCCTCCACGCGGAACTCGTTGAACGTCTGGTTGCCGCGGGTGCGACAGTGATCGGTTTCGATGTGCTGTTCGATGATCCGGCCGAGCCAGCCGGTGATGTGCGTTTCGGTGAGGCGCTGAGCGAGGCGGGCAACGTGGTGCTGGCAGCCTTTCTGAAAAAAACAGCCGTCGGTGCGAGCCAGGATCGGCAGATTGTGCTGACGGCGGAAAAGCTCATTCCTCCGGTGCCGCCAATTGCCGCGGGTGCGCTGGCGATCGCGCCATTTGCCTTGCCGGTCGTGCCGGTAAGGGTCAGTCAGTTCTGGACCTTCAAGGCCAGTGCCGGCAACCTCGCCACGTTCCCGACGACAGTGTTCCAGGCCTGGATGCTGCACCAGCCTGGCGAGTGGTACAGCGATCTGCGCGCGGTCTGTCCGGAGCTGGAAAAATCGTGGCCAATCACGCCGGTCGAGGTGCTTGCCGGGCGCCAGATCGGCAACTTTCTGCAGCAGGCGCGCAACTGCCTGACCACCGATGAAGCGGCAGTGGCCGCACTGGATGCCGCCTGGCGCCGGCCACAGCAGCCAGCTGTGCTGCGTTCGTTGCTGGAACTCTACGCCGGTGCCGATACCCGCTACCTCAACTACTACGGGCCGGTGCGCTCGGTGAGGACGGTCCCGTATGCGCAGGCCCTGCGCGGAACTGGCGATGAGCTGGCCGGCAAGATAGTGCTGGTCGGATTTTCAGATGAGTATCAGCCGGAGCAGAAGGATGGCTTCTACTCGGTGTTCTCCGATCAGTCCGGCCTCGACATCAGTGGCGTGGAAGTTGCAGCGACCGCAATCGCCAACATGGTGGACGGCACCGCGATAAAGCCGCTGTCCTTTCCCGCTGAACTGTTCGTGATCGGATTCTGGGGGCTGCTCGTGGGCGGTTTCTGCCGCGTGCTGACGCCGCCAGCGGCAATTGCTTTCAGCCTGTTCGCGGTGCCCCTGTATGGAGCATGGGCATGGTGGGTGTTCGATGCCATGAATATCTGGCTGCCCCTGTTCGTGCCCCTGTTCGTGCAACTGCCGGTCGCCCTGCTGCTCGGCCTGCTCGCGCAGTACCTGCAGACGCGCAAGCAGCGCGAGCGCGTGATGCTGGCGCTGGGCACCTATCTGCCGAAGCGGGCGCTGGACCGGCTGATGGAGAACCTCGGCGATCTGCAGGCCAATGCGGAACTCCTGCACGGTACCTGCATGGCAACCGATGCCGAGCAGTACACGCGCCTTGCCGAGACGCTGTCGCCGGATGAGCTCGCGGCGCTGATGAACGCCTACTACGCAGCGATGTTCGCTGAGGTGGAGAAGTGCGGCGGGGTCGTCACCGATGTGGTCGGCGATTCCATGATGGCGATCTGGGCGGCGTCGAAGCCGGACAGCAAGATCCGGGCGCGCGCCTGCGCCGGCGCACTGGCCGTGGCTGCAGCTGTAGGGCGATTCAATGCCGTGCCGGGCCGGCCGCAGCTGCCCACGCGTATCGGCCTGCATACCGGGCCGATACATCTGGGCAACATCGGCGGCGCGGGCCATATGGAGTTTCGCGCTGTCGGTGACATCGTGAACACCGCCTCGCGCATCGAAAGCCTCAACAAGTCGCTCGGCACGCGGATTCTCGTCTCGGGCGAAACGCTGGCAGAAACAGAGGGTCTGCTCGCTCGTGAACTCGGCACCTTCCTGCTCGCCGGCAAGTCGACGCCGCTGGTGATCCACGAACTGCTGGATACCGATGCAAATCGCGATGTATTGGCTGGCGACTGGCACGCCCGGTTTGCAGCGGCACTGTCGGCGTTCAGGGCGGCCCGCTGGCAGGTGGCGGCGGATGCCTTCGACAGTCTGCACCGCGAGCAACCCGATGACGGGCCGGCGCGCTTTTATGCGGAGCTCTGCGCCCGATATCTCGCGAGCGGGCCGGACAGTTTCGAGAGCGGTGCTATCCGGATGGCCGGAAAGTGATACGACTGTTTTAAACTTATTGCGCGTTGCACCCTTCACCGGCAGCACATAAACTCAAAGCGTTCCGGAACCCAAATCGTTCCGCGGCCAAGGAACAATAACAACCGGCGTCGTTCGTGGGGCGTTCGACGTACCAAATTGCAACCTGTCGTGGGGGGGTGTCATGGTACGTATCCGCGTGTCGTTGCTTGCTGTACTCGTTCTGGGTACAAGCGTTCTCATCAATCCGGTCCGCGCGCAGACAGTCGCTTCGGGTTCGCAGCAATGTGAGGCCCGGGTCGCCCGGCTGATATCCAGCCAGGGCAGTCTCAGTCTGCGCCGACCGGGTCTTGCCCGCGTCTCACAGCCCGGCCTGAACGAGAACTTGTGTGTCGGTGATGTACTTGAAGTCGGCCCCTACAGTCGTGCGGTTCTCGAGCTGCCGGACCAGACCGTGGTCAGCATCGATCAGGGCACTGTCGTCAGCTTCGCCGCACCGGCCGATGACAAGCGTACCTGGCTCGACATCCTGAAGGGCGCGATACACGTTATCAGCCGCGACCCGCGGGCGCTGCGCGTCGTCACGCCCTTCGCCAATGCCGGTATCGAAGGTACGGAGTTCTTCGTCGGTGTGGGTGACGATGCCACCACCGTCATCGTCTACGAAGGCCGCGTGAAGGTGGAGAACAGCGCAGGTGCAGCGACGGCAGCTTCAGGCGAGAGCGTGCTCGCCCGCGCCGGCAGGGCGCCGGTGCTTCAGCAGATCGTGCGGCCCCGCGATGCAGTCGTGTGGACGCTCTACTATCCGCCGATAACGGCGGGTTCGCTGCCGGCGGCCGACGCTGTGCCGACGGCAGCGCAGCAGACACCGGCGTTCTTCATCGGTCGCGCCGAGCAGCGTGTCGCCGTCGGCCAGGTGTCTGCAGCCGAGGCTGATCTCGCCAACGCGCTCAGCCTTGCGCCCGGCAGCGCCGAGGTCCTGGCCAGGCAGTCGGTGATTGCGCTCACGCGCGATGACACCGAAACAGCCGCAAGACTTGCCGACCAGGCGGTAGCAGCTGCGCCGGATTCCGCTGCTGCCCGCCTCGCGCAGTCCTATGTGCGGCAAGCCCGCTTCGACCTGTCGGGTGCCATCAGCAGCCTGGAAGCAGGGGCTGCTGCGCATCCCGACAACGCGCTGCTGCGCGCAAGACTCGCCGAACTCTGGCTGGCCTCCGGCGAGATCGGGCGCAGCGAAGCGGAAGCAAAGGTGGCGCTGGCGGCTGATCCGCAGCTCTCATTGGCGCATTCGGTGCTTGGCTTTGTGGAACTCGGTCGCATCCGGCTAAGCGCCGCAAAGGACTCGTTTGTCGCGGCAATTCGCCTGGAGCCCAATGCACCGCTACCGCGTCTTGGGCTCGGACTAACGCAGATCCGCAGCGGCGAGCTGCAGGCCGGCAGGGCAGAGATCGAGAGGGCCGTCATCCTGGATCCGGGCAACTCCCTGCTCAGAAGCTATATGGGCAAGGCCTACTATGCGGAGAAGCAGGACAAGCTCTCCGCTTCGCAACTGACGCTCGCGAAAGAACTGGATCCGCGTGATCCGACGCCGTGGTTTTACGATGCGATCCGTCGCCAGACCGTGAATGACCCGATCGGTGCAGTTGGCGATCTCGAGCAGTCGGTGGATCTCAACGATAACCGCGCCGTGTATCGCTCACGCCTGCTGCTCGATGAGGATCTCGCCGCCCGCAGCGCGAGCCTCGGCCGTGTCTATCAGACGCTGGGTTTTGAGGAACTTGGCCTGCGTGAGGGATGGAAGTCCATTGCCACTGATCCGGCCGACTATTCCGGCCATCGTCTGCTGGCCGACAGCTACTCGATACTGCCCCGCCACGAAATTGCCCGCGTCAATGAGCTGCTGCAGTCGCAGTTGTTGCAGCCATTGAACACGACTGCCGTGCAGCCCCAGCTCGGTGAGGCCAACCTGTTTATTCTCGACAGCTCCGGACCCGGCTCGATGGGCTTCAATGAGTTCAATCCGCTGTTTGCGAGCAACGGCCTGTACGGCCAGGTTTCTGCAGTCGCCGGTGGCAACTCAACGCAGGGTGGGGACGCCGTGCTGGCCGGCATTCACGATCGCTGGTCCTTCAGCCTCGGCGGATATACCTACGAGACGGATGGTTTCCGGCCGAACAACGACCTGGATGTCACAACCGGGAATCTCCTGATCCAGTATCAGGTTTCACCGGACACAAGTTTTCTCGCTGAAGCCAGAACGAGCAGCCAGGATCGCGGCGAGCTGCGCCTGCGATTCGACCATGACACCTTCGACTCCAGCCTGCCACGCGAGAATGAGGACACGACTTCGCTGCGTCTCGGGTTCCGGCATGATTTCTCTCCGCGTTCGACACTGCTCGCGTTGCTGGCCTATGAATCGAGGGATTTTGACTTCACGCTGACGGCCCCGCCACTGGACAGCAATCTCGATACCAGAACCTATTCCGGCGAGGTTCAATACCTGTACCGGGCCGACGCCTGGAGCGTGGTTTCCGGCCTGCGCTACTACCGGTCGAAGGTTGAAGACACCTTCGCCTTTATGGGTGACGTCTCCATCGAGACCACGCGACCAGCAAGCCTGGGTGTCTATATATATGGCACCGCTGAAATCCTGCCGCAACTGCAGCTGACGCTCGGTATAAGCCGCGATGAAAACCGCAATGTCGTCTATGACCGGGGCCGGTGGAACCCGAAGGCCGGATTGGTCTGGCAGGTGACCGAAGACACCACTGTTCGAGCGGGTGCGTTCCGAACCCTGCAACTGACGACACCTGCGCGCCAGGAAATTCTGCCGTCTCTGGAGCCGACTGCCGTGGCCGGGTTCAACCAGTTCTTCTTTGGCAGCCAGTCCGAGGAGGCCGATCGTTACGGACTCGGCATCGACCATCGCTTTTCGGGCAAGCTGCACGGCGGTGCCGAGGTGTCGCGCAGGCGCCTGGATGTGCCTTATACGACGTTCATCGTCTTTCCGCCTGAAGATCGCACAGCTGAGGTCCGTGAGGATTCTGCCCGTGCCTACCTTTACTTGTCGGCAACGGAGCGTCTCGCTGCCGGCCTTGCCTATGCCTACGACCAGGCCCGGAACGACCCGGCTTACACCCCTAACTTTGTGCAAAATGTCGAAACCCATCAGGTCGCCCTGCAGTTGGGCTATTTCGATCCGCGCGGACCGCTGGCGGTATTGCGGCCGGTCTATGGGCACCAGCGGGGCCACTTCCAGGACACGAGTGCACCGCCATTTCCTTTTGTGTCCGACAGCGATGACTTCACTGTCGTGGATGCAGTAATTGGGTACCGGCTGCCGAAGCGGAGAGGGCTCGTATCGCTTGAAGTCCGGAATCTCTTCGACAGCGATTTCAAATTTTAGGATATCGATCCAGACAACCCGCGGATTTACCCGGAACGGGTGGTCCTCCTCAAGGCCACCCTCGCGTATTGATCACTGACAGGAGAATCGCAATGCATCATTTCAGCAGACAAGTCTGTGCATCGATGATCGGCGTGGTTTCAGTTCTCATGGCGGCTCCGCCGATGGCCGCGGCTGAAAATACTGTCTTCACGATGACCTGTACCGGTGACGGAGCGGAAAAGGGTTCCCGGGAGAAGTTCACCTGCGGCGGCGAAATCGTTCATCCCAAGGATGGGCCGAACGTGGCCTTGCCCAAGTCCATCACCGGAATCAACTACGTTTTCATGGATGTCGAGGGCGCGAACTGGTCAAGCGGGAGGTGCCCGACGTGGGTGTTCAGGAACGGTGTATGGGTACAGATCTGCTAGAAGCTGTTTGCAGGGCCAGCGCCGCTCATGCATGCCCGCAGTGAGTCGCTACTGCCGCCAGCGCCTTGCGGTCGGTCACGGTTACCCGGCAACGCGAGGTGGATACCCAGCCCCGGCTCTGCCATTCGCCCAGGTATTGATTGACCACCTGGCGTGAAACGAAGACGTACCTGGCGAGTTCAGCCTGGGTGATCTCTACAGCCTGGTCGGCTGAATCCTGACCGTTGCCGTAACGACCGGCCAGTTCCAGGACGCGGTGTGCCAGGCGCGCCGGAACACTTCTGAGGGCGTACTCGTCGGTGATCATCCGGGTGGCGATCCGTTCATGCTGGCAAAAGACATTGAGCAGGCTGAGCGCCAGCAGTGAATCGTGCGCCAGCAGCTGCAGGAAGTTGTCGCGACAGATGACGAACACCTCGGCCTTGGGTGCAGCGCGTGCAGTAACGCATCGCGGGAGGCCATCGATGACTGAAATCATGCCGAAAACCCGGCCGGATCCGCAGCTGCCCAGCAGGACTTCATCGAGTGCGGATGAGCGCGAGCTGATCTGTACCTGGCCCGCGATTACGCCATAGACCGCATCGGCGGGATCGCCGTGGGAGTAGATCGTTGCGCTCCCGCAGTAGCTGCGTCGCGACGCCATTTTTGCAATCCGGTCCAGGCCGCTGCTGTCGAGGTGTTGCAGCAGCTCATTGCTCTTGAAAATTGCCCGTGCCGTGTTCATCGGCCTTGCCCTCGCGTCGCGTGATCCGTTGCGCCTGCCTGTGCAGCAGTGTTGTCCGGGTCAGTCACCCGGTCTGTCACCTGGTTGACATAATTCTAGCGAAAGACCGTCTCGCCTGTGTCGGTACGCCGACATTCGGCGCGACAAAGATCGCGTGAAAGCGTCTGCACCGCGCTTGTTTGACTGCTTTGTCTGTATCGCGACACACGAGTCCGCGATGACGGCGCAGGCTCTGTGCCCAAGCCGGCGTGGAGGTCCGGCATTGACAGGCACTCAGATAGTTTCAGGGAGTTACAGCATGAACAAGAACAGCATCAGGCTCATCGCCGTGATTTGTACCGGATTGATGGCGGGATTGCCGATGGCCCGGGCGGACAGCAACGATGGGCTTCTCGCGCACTACCGGATGTTTCGGCTGGAAAATAACGATGCGCAGACGGTGATTCGCGGGAAGAAAATCAAGGCCTACCGGGTCTGCGTTGAGGAGGGGCGCGGTGCAGTACCGCTCAGGGTGACCCACAGTGAAGGGGAAACCATCGTCGAGCCGGGCGATTGTCAGTTGATCGAAACCAACAAGATCAAGATGACTGCCGCAGGCAAGTTGCCCGCGGGCATGACGATGATCGGCCGTTTCAATAACAACAGCAGCAATGCGAAGAAATACCACACGAGCATCGGCGTCGCCAAGGCTGACAGCAAGTAACCAGAGCTTGTGTGCCTGGCTGCCTCTGACCAGGCCTTGTGATCAGAACTGCGTTTCAGGCGCGGCGTCTTCAACCGGCCAGGTCTTGCTGCCGCTGCCGGTCGCCGGATCCCCCGCGGGTTCGGTGGCCGGTGCTGCAGCAGGTTCGGCGGCCGATGCGTCGCGCCAGTTGAGGCGCGGTGCCATGGTCGTCAGTATTGCCAGCAGGGGTTTTGCGGCTTCGGGCGTGGGCAGGCTGGTGTCGCTGAAAATGCGGCTGGTTGAGCCATTTTCTTCGCTGCCGTACCACACCGCGTTGTCCTTGCGATCGATGGTGATCGCGCCGCCATCGAGCGCAACGCCGAGAAACAGTCCGCGACTGCGGGCGTAGCTGTAGATTTCTGCCTTGAACTCGCCGTCAGTCATGGCGACTGCCGTGCGCCCGACCGGACCGGCGGAGGCCGAAGTGCTGCCGCCGAGGGTGAACTTGCCGCTGGCGATGTTATCCACGCCCTGACGGTTCTTGAAAACCAGTACCAGGTCGGCGCCCTGGACGCCGGCCTGGAATCCGATGCCGAGATTGCCCAGCCGGATCAGGGCCGGATTGCTCCAGCTGCCGTCTTTGTGCCTGACCATCAGCACGCCGCGGCCATAGGCGCCGCTGACAATGAATCCGCCCTTGACGACGTTGGGAATCACCGCAACCGCATAGGCGCTGTTGAGGAGATTCGGCGGGATCGCCTGTTCGGGGATGCGCTGCAGGTCGTTGAGGATCTCGGTGGCGGCCTGCACGCGGTGCTCGATGTCACCGATATTGGCGAATGCGGTACCGGCAGCAAAAGTGCCGAGCAACAGGGTGGCGAGAATTCTGGCTGACTTGATCATGGTGCATCCTGCAGGTGGTTACGACTAATCTAACGCCGATGCACGCATCAAGTACACTCTTTTGCTGAATCTGGGCCGAACGATTGCCGTGACGGCCGGCATAGGCCATGAAGGAGTCTCGGGGTGCAGCTGCCACCGTTTGCATATCACCGGCCAGCCAGCCTCGATGAGGCGCTGGCCAGGCTCAGTACCGCCGGTGACAGCGTAGCCGCGCTGGGCGGCGGCACCGATCTGCTCATCAACCTTAAACTGCGTCTGGAACGCCCGCGCGCGCTCGTCAGCGTGCGCGACCTGCCGGAGCTGGCCGGCGTGAGTCTTGATGCGTCCGGCACGCTGCGCATCGGTGCCGGTGAACGGCTGACGGACCTCGCGGCACATCCGCTGATCGTCGTGCCCTATCCGGGTCTCGCACAGGCGATCCGGGCCGTGGGTTCACAGCATGTGCGCAACATGGCCACGCTGGGCGGCAATCTGTGCCTGCCGACACGCTGCTGGTACACCAATCAGAGTGAAAACTGGCGCGGTTCGCAGCTGCCCTGCTGGAAGACAGACGGGCAGGTCTGTCATGTCATCAAGACCGCGCCGAACTGTCGTGCCATACACAGCGCCGACTCGGTGCCGGCGCTGATCAGCCTGGGTGCCCGCGTGCTGTTGCGCAGTAGCCAGGGCGAACGCGAGCTGCTGCTCGCCGATTTTTACCGCGACGATGGCATCGAGAACAATGTGCTGGCGCCTGGCGAACTGATCACCGCAGTGCTGGTACCACCGGCCCGCGTGCGTTCCACTTTCGTCAAGGCCGCTGCGCGGACCGGGCTCGACTATGGCTACGCCACGCTGGCCGGTGCGCTGACCGGCAGCAACCGCGTGCCGAAATCGCTGCTGCTGGTGGCCGGATCGGTCGGCACCATGCCGCTGGTGCTGCAAAAACCGGCACAGATCATCCTCGCCGAAGGACTTAACGAAGCCGGCATCGAGGCTGCCGCCGATGCAGTGCGCGACGATCTGGGCGAGGTCACCAACCTGTTTACGCCGCCGGGCTACAAGAAGCGCCTGATGCGCGGGCTGGTGCGGCGCGTACTCCATGAACTGCGCCGGCAGAAACTGCCGGCGGCCGACTGAGGGCAGACCGCCGATGACCAGACAACTGATCACCCTCATCGTTAACGGCGACCGTTACCAGGTTCCGGTAGCGCCCTGCGAAACCCTGCTCGATGTGATTCGCGACCGGGTTGCATTGACCGGTACCAAGCGCGGCTGCACCAGCGGTGCCTGCGGGGTTTGCACGGTTCAGGGCGACGACGGCCGGGCCGTGCTGTCCTGCCTGGCGCTCGCTATCGAATGGGATAATCGTCCCGTAACGACCATCGAGGGCGTTGCCGGTGGTGATGAGCTGCATCCGGTGCAAAAGGCTTTTCTGGAGTACGGCGCCGTGCAGTGCGGTGCCTGTACGCCCGGGCTGATCATGACGGCGAAGGCGCTGCTCGATGAGAACCCCGATCCGGACGAGGAGGCCATCAACGAAGCGCTCGCCGGCGCACTCTGCCGCTGTACCGGACACATCAAGGTGAAGATCGCGGTGCGCGAGGCGATCAAGGCCATGGCGGCTGACGCGGCGCCGGAGGACGGTCATGGCATCCAGGAAGGCTGATTTTTCGGTCGTCGGGCACGATCAGCCCCGGCTGGATGGTGCTCACAAGCTCACCGGCCGCTCGCTGTTCACCGACGATGTGGTGCTGCCCGGGATGCTGCACGCAAAGATCGTGCGCAGTCCGTTTGCCCGTGCGCGGATCCTGGGTATCGATACGTCCGCTGCCCTGGCCCTGCCGGGCGTCAAGGCTGTGATCACTCATGCCGACGCGCCAAAGCTGTACGTGGGCATCGAGCAGCCGCTGTTCCGTCACACGATCGTCAATTACATCGGCGACGAAGTCGCGGCTGTCGCTGCCCTTGATGAAGCAACGGCCGCCGAGGCTGCTGCGCTCATCAAGGTGGAATATGAACCTCTGCCGGCGCTGTTCAATATCCAGGACGCGCTCAAGGCCGATGCCTTGCTGATTCATGCCAAGGCAAAGGGCAATATCGCCTGGCAGCAGGCGCAGGACCTCGGCGATGTCGAGCTGGGCTTTGCCAACTCGGCGCATGTGCGCACCGACCAGTACACGACCCATGCCTCGCACAACTGTTATGCGGAGTTCCATGTGGCGATCGCCGACTGGTCACTGCCCGACAAGCTGTCGATGTGGACGCCGACCCAGACGGCGATCCTGTTCCAGAAGAGCCTGGCCGGTGCGCTGCGCCTGAGTGATGGCCAGGTGCGCATCATGAGCCTCAATACCGGCGGCGGATTTACCGGCCGCACTTCGGTGCGTCCGCATCACTATGTTGCCGCCGTGCTTTCACGCAAGACCGGCCGGCCGGTAAAGATCCGCGCCACGGCAGACGAGGAGTTCATCGCCTGTCGTGCGGGCGGCGAAGTGAAATACACTTTCCGCACCGGCGTCTCGGCAACAGGGCAGATCAAGGCCTTCGAAGCCGACATCAGTTTCGATACCGGCGCCTACGTCGAATCGCAGATGATCGTGCTGACGCTGACCAGTTCGTACATCCACTCGCTGTACAAGATAGAAGCCGCCCGCTACAGCGGCCGGCTGGTGCATACCAACAACATCCCGTACTACTTCCATCATGGTGGTGGTCTGGCGCAGATGGCCTTTGGCCTCGGTCAGCACATGGATGCGCTGGCGCGTGAGCTGGGCATGGATCCCGTCGACTTCCATCTGCGAAACGGCGTGACCAAGGGCTACACCAGCATGACCGGCACCTTCTTCGGCAGCTGCGGACTGGCGGAGTGCATCACGAAGACAGCGAAGCAGGCCGGCTGGAAAAGGAAATACGGCAAGCTGCCGCCGCTGAAAGGTATCGGTATAGGCGTCGGTGCGATGGCCTCGGGCGCGAAGGGCGTGTTCAAGCACGATACCTCGGCTGCATTCATCAAGATCGTCGACGACGGGACGATGTCCTTATTCGTCGGGCTGCCCGACATGGGCCAGAGCTCGCACACTGCGATGGCGATGATCGCGGCCGAAGTGCTTGGCGCACAGGCATCAGACATCACCGTGATTTCCGGTGATACCGACATCGTGCCGCTGGATGTGGGCGCGCTGATCCAGCGCGGGACTTTCAACACCGGCAATGCGGTGAAATCGGCTGCACTCGATGCGCGCAAGCAGCTCGAGGTACTTGCCGCCGGGCGGCTCGGTGTGAAGCCCTCGCAGCTGGTTTTCCGCGACCGGCAGGTTTACCCGAAGGGACAGCCGGAGAAGGCGATCCCGCTGAAAAAGATCGTCTATGACACCCTGCACAGCCGCGAAGGCCGCTTCGTGATGGGCCGTGGTTTCTACAACTCGCCGAAGGACAGCGGCACGATGGCCTATTCCTTCGGCGCGCAGATTGCCGAGGTGACCATCGATCCGGATACCGGTTTTGTCACCGTCGATCGCATCGTCGCCTCACACGATGTGGGCAGGGCGATCAATCCGCGTATCGTCGAAGGCCAGATCGACGGCCAGGTCTTCAGCGGCATGTCACAGGTGCTGTACGAGGAAACCCTGCTGGAAGACGGGCAGGTGATGAATCCCTCGCGGCTCGATTACCGGCTGCCGCGCTCATACGAGATGCCGAAGGTCGAGCACATCATCGTCGAGAGCATCGATCCTTTCGGGCCGTTCGGCGCGAAGGAAGTTGGCGAGGGACCGATCGTCTGTACCTTGCCGGCGGTGGCTAATGCGGTCGCCAATGCTCTCGGTGAACCGGTCAACGAGATGCCGATCACGCCGTGGAAGATCCTGCAGATACTCGGCCGGCGGGCGAAAGGCTGAGTCAACGTCCGGGGTCAGGCCCCGCTTCAGCCAGTGGCACGGCTCTGCATTTCCTGGACTTCCTTGCTGCTGGAGGCAGACAGGTCCAGGTCGATCAGCAGCCCGTCGGTGATGTTGTAGATCCAGCCATGCACGGTTACCTGCTGGCCGCTGGCCCAGGCGTCGCGCAGCACATTGGTCCGGCACACGTTGGCCACCTGCTCGATGACGTTGAGTTCGCTCAGGCGATCGAGGCGGGCTTCATCATTGGTGAATTCGTCAAGCGCGGCACGGTGCTTGATGGCCACGTCCTGCACATGCCGCAGCCAGTTATCGACGAGGCCGAGGCGCTGGTCCTCATAAGCGGCGCGCACGCCACCACAACCGTAGTGCCCGCAGACGATGATGTGCCTGATCTTGAGTATATCCACGGCAAACTGGATCACCGACAGGCAGTTGAGGTCGGCATGTGCGACCACATTGGCGATGTTGCGGTGGACAAAGACCTCGCCGGGCATCAGGCCGGTGACCTGGTTGGCCGGCACGCGGCTGTCCGAGCAGCCGATCCACAGATATTCGGGGTTCTGCTGCTCCGCCAGCTGGGCAAAAAACTCCGGATCCTCCCGGCGGACTGACGCTACCCAGGCGCGGTTCTGTTTAAACAGCTTGTCGAGAGTGCGCATGGCCGGTCTGCTGATGGAGAGCCGGCGGCAAGGTTGCCTGATCGACCGGCGCATTGCCAGCCTGTGGAAATTCAGTACGGGTTCAGTGCAGAGGCTCATTCTGCTGCCATTGCCAGCATCCGGATCAGCCCCGACAATGCTCCACATGTCATTTCCGGTCCGGACACATCTGCCGCTCATCCTGCTGGCCGGCTTGCTGGCGACAGTGCCGGCAGACGCCGGGAAGCCGGAGACCGCGGACCGGAAGCGCGATGTTGCTGAAGAAACCCCTGCCGTACCGCGTGTGGTGATGAGCAAGGATGCGGCCGTGGCGATGGTCAGGGAGCGCAGCGGTGGCAAGGTGGTGCGCGCCGACCGTCATGAGCAGGATGGACGCGTGGTGTACCGGATCCGCGTGGTGACGGCCGATGGCCGGGTGCGCGAGTACCGGGTCGATGCGACCACCGGTGCGATGCGCTGAGGAGCTGCCGATGCGCCTGTTGATCGTTGAGGATGATACTGCGCTGCGCCAGTCACTGGCGGCACAGTTGCGCGCGGCGGATTTCACGGTAGATGAAGCCGGAACGGCAAGCGAGGCTGAGTACTTTGCCGCCGAATTTGCCGTGCAGCTTGCGATCGTTGATCTCGGTCTGCCGGATCGTTCTGGTGTCGAGCTGATCACGCGCCTGCGTGCTGCCGGGCACACATTTCCGGTGGTGATTCTTACCGCGCGCGAGCACTGGCAGGACAAGGTCAAGGGCCTGAACGCCGGTGCCGATGATTACGTCGTCAAGCCATTCAACATCGATGAACTCAAGGCGCGCATCAATGCCCTCCTGCGCCGCGCTGCCGGGCATGCGCAACCGGTGCTGCGCGCGGGTCCGGTAGCGATGAATACGCAGGCCCGCGAAGTACGTGTCGATGACCAGGTGGTGACGCTCACGGCTTTCGAGTACCGGCTACTCGAGATCATGGTCATGCGCGCAGGCCAGGTGGTGAGCAAGGCACAACTGACCGATCAGCTCTATGACCGGGACGACGAGCGTGACAGCAATGTGGTGGAGGTGTTGCTGACCCGCCTGCGCAACAAGCTCGATCCGGAGCGCAAGCTCGGCCTCATCGAAACCATCCGCGGGCAGGGCTACCGGATGCCGCGTCCGCCGGAACCGGACTGAGGCGGATCCCGGGTGTCGGGCCGCCGCGCTTCGCTGAGTACCAGTCTGCTGGTGATTACGGCGGTCATGCTTCTCGCCGCATTCGGTATCACGATTGCAGTCCTCGATGTGGTGTTCAGGCGCAGCGCCGAGGCGGCGCTCACCGATCAGCTCGAAGTGCAGGTGCTGGCACTGATCGGCGCTGCCGAACCCGACGAGGCGGGTAATCTGTCGGTGCCGATGCGCCTGCTGGAACCGCGGCTGCGCAATCCGGGATCCGGGCTCTACAGCGAGATTCTCGATGCCTCCGGTCTGCCGCTGTGGCGTTCGCCCTCGGCTGTCGGGCTTGAGCTTGCGCCGGGCGCGACCCTGAAGGCCGGCGAACGCGCGGTCAGCCGGCGCCTGCTTCCGGACGGCAGCGAGGTCCTGCTGTTCGGACTTGGCATCAACTGGGAACTCGGCCCGACTGCCACCCCGGCGTTCCAGGTCTTTGCGGCTGCTGATCTGGCTGGCTATGAAGCGCAGCTTGATCGTTTCAGGCAGCAACTGCTCGGCTGGTTCTCCGGCGTCATGTTCGTGCTGCTCGCGGCGCTTTGGCTGGCGATCCGCGTTGCGCTGCGACCGCTCCGGCGCATGTCGGATGAAATCGCGGCGATCGAGGCGGGCGGGCAGGAGGCTTTCAGCGCCGACTATCCGCGCGAGCTGGAAGGCGTGACCCGGGGTCTCAACACGCTGCTCGGTTCCGAGCGACAGCGCATGGATCGCTATCGCACCACGATGGACGACCTGGCCCACAGTCTGAAAACACCGCTGGCGGTTGTGCGCACCGAACTCGGCGGCGGTCAGCCCGACGCTGCGACGCTGTGCGCACAGGTCGACCGCATGCAAAGTGTCGTCGACTACCAGCTGCGGCGTGCCGCCGCGTCCGGGCCGCGCAGCCTCGCTGCGCGTGCCGTTCTGCTTGCGCCGCCGCTCGAAGACATCGTCAGCAGTCTGCGCAAGATCCATCGCGACAAGGCGGTGAGTTGCGAGCTGCAGATTCCGGACGGTGCGAGCTATCCGGCCGAGCAGGGTGATCTCTACGAGATCTTCGGCAACCTGCTCGACAATGCCTGGAAATGGTGTGCCAGTCGCATCGTGGTGACGGTGGCCATGGGCGGCAGCGATGCATTGCTGATTACCGTGGCCGATGATGGCCCCGGTATTCCCGATGACCAGGCCAGCGCGGTTCTCGGCCGCGGTATCCGTGCCGATCAGCGCGGCGATGTCCCCGGCCAGGGAATCGGCCTCGCAGTCGTGCGGGAAATCGTCGGCCTGTATCGCGGCAGCGTCGGGATCAGGCGCTCGGCGCTCGGCGGCGCGGAGGTGCAGCTGCGCTTGCCGCTGACGGCCGGGATCCGGCCAACCGACTAGCGTCCGGAAGGATTACAGCCCGGGCGGGCGCTGGCTGTCTTCGTGCATCCTGATCAGGAAGTTGCGCACTGCCGGCTCGGCCTCATCACGGCTCATCAGGCGCTGGTCGGCGAGCAGCTTCGCCATGTCGCGGATCGAACGGCGCCCGTCGATCATGCCCATGATGAAGGCATAGATACGGGTCGTCATGATCTGCAGTTCAAAGGCCGGCAGCAGTGGCACGGGTTGTGTTCCGCTAATCAGCCAGTCGGGCAGTGCGCGATGGCGGGGCGGCAGCGCCACGTTTCGTTCCTTGTCGGCGACGGCGGTCACGACGCTCTCCAGCCGGCCGTGGCGGCTGGCCGGCGAACACATATATGGAATGTCGTCTTCGCGCACGTCGGGCCTGGAAAAACCGCTGTCCATCACGATGGCGAGCGCTTCTTCAAGGCTGTAACGCCGGCTCGCCAGCGCTTGCCCAAAGCTGAGCGAGCCGAAGCAGATCCAGCGACCGCCGGGCTTCAGCAGGGTATTGATCCGGGCGGCGAACGTACGGAAATCTTCCGGCAGGATATCGACAACCCACGGCGTGACGATCACGTCGAAGCTGCCAGCAGACAGCGGCGGACGCAGCGCATCGCCGAGTACCAGATAAAAGCCGTCGCGCACCGGTTCCGGTGCAACCAGCTCGCGCAGCACGGCATGCTCGGCCAGCGTGCGTGGGGCCAGCGGGAACTCCCAGAGCTCAGTGGTTTCGCCAGCTGTGGCGCGCCTTGCCAGCAGCGTGAGCAGGGGATTGAAGTCCAGCGCCAGCGTGAGGCCGAGCGCATATTGCTGATGCAGATCGTAGGCCAGGCGGCCTGCACCCGAGCCGAGCACCAGCAGGCTGTCGACGGCATCCCGTCCCGGCAGTGCGCCACCGACCAGCCGGAGCGTCGCCTCGTTCTCGGCATTACCCCAGGCCCAGTCGCGATGGATGTTCGGATAGTAAGTGGTCAGGCCCTGGTCACCGGGCAGTCGGGTCTGCAGCGCGAGATGCGTGGCAAGCGCGGCCTGCGCCTGATGGACCGCGAGTGGCGAGAGCAGTTCGCGGAGCCGTTTCAGCTGATCGAGGCTGGCCCGGTTGAGCAGGGTCAGACGATCACGGGTCAGCGGACGCAGGCGCGGGTTCTGCAACTCGGCCTGCAGTCCGGCCGCTTCGTGAGCGAGCTTTTCGAGGCTGAACTGCAGTCGCCCGCGCCATTCCGCCAGTGTGGCGGACGGTTCGGCAAACAGGCAGGGCACATCGAGCAGCGAGGGAAAGTTGATGCCGCAGGCACCGCAGCCCCAGCTGCGGTCCGGGTATTGCCGTAGCGACTGCTCGCAGCGGGGACAGGCGAGGTGGGCTGCGAGCGCGGGAGATGACATGCGCTGATTATGGCATCGGAACGGCTCTAGGTGATTGAGCCGTTCACGATCGGCGCAAATGCCGTCAGCGAATCGCGCAGCGTGCTGTTGCCGAGGCCGTGACCTGGGAACAGGCTCGCGAAGTTGCCTTGCTGCCCGTGCAGTGCCATGTAGTTGAGCAGGACAGTTTCGACCAGCAGATTGACGTTGTTGGCCGCGGGTGTCGCTGCTGTTTCCACCGAGGCATCGCTGCGGAAGTAGCCGAGCTGTTGATGCCGGGCCTGCTGTTCAGGTGTGCCACCCAGA
>CAUJHF010000009.1 GCA_963204745.1 Pseudomonadota bacterium | reverse complement strand
GGCCATCCTGTTTGATTTCTTCAACCAGCACCGCCGGCGCGCCGTACCAGCCAAACTCGTCGATCAGCCGATAGGTGAGGGCAGCGAGTTCGTACTGGTCCTCGTCGAGGCGCTGCACACGCAACAGCAGTCCGTGTTCCTCCAGTGCCCTGATGTAGTCGCGAAAACTGTCGAAGGGACCTGTGAGCTGGCTGCGCCGTGGCTTTGCCGCGGCAAGTGCCGGTGAAATCGCACTGCTGCTGATGCCGAGCGTAGCGGCCAGGCTCGCGGCAGCCGAGAGCACCTGGCGGCGGTCGAGACCGGATGCAGACTTGGGCTTTAACGGGTCAGGCATGGGAGATCTCCGTTCGGGGTTGCTGCTCAGCCCAGGTGGCGGCTGAAGAATTCGAGTGTGCGTTGCAATGCCAGCTCCGCACTCGGCGCATGAAACTCATGCCGGTCGTTGCAGTTAAAGCCATGACCGGCCTCGGCGTAAATGTGCACTGTCTGGCCGGGCCGCCCAGCGGTGATCTGCTCAACGAGTTGCGCGGGAATCAGCGGGTCCAGTGCGCCGAAGTGATAGAGCACCGGGCAGCGCGGCTGCTCGTTGAGCCAGCCGACAGTGGCGCGGCCGTAATACGACACTGCTGCATTGATATCGGCACGGCATGCCGCGAGGTCGGCGATTGAGCCGCCCCAGCAGTAGCCGACCGCGCCGACCTTGCTGCCAGCCCCGGGCGTTTCGGCCAGCTCGCGCCGCAGGACCGCTACAGTGGCGTTCAGGTCCTGCACCACATCGTCGAGTTTCAGCTTCTGCATCAGCTTGAGGCCGGTCTCGACCGCTGAATATTCCAGTTCGATGCCGGATTCCAGGCGGTCAAAAAGGGCGGGAGCAAGGGCCAGATAGCCCTGTTCAGCAAAGCCCTCCGTCACCCGGCGGATGTGCCCGGTGACGCCAAAAATCTCCTGCAGGACGATGATGCCGGCTTTGGGTGTTCCTTCAGGCCGGGCCAGGTAGCCGCCCATCTTGTGGCCGTCCAGGACATTGATTGTTATGGTCTTATTCTTCATTCAGCCAGCCTTCCAGAGTTGGCACTGATTTATCACTGAGCTGCCAGGATCAGCCTTCAGGCCGACAGTCGGCCCCGGCAAGCATACCGGAGCGCCTGTCAGACAGGAGGTTGGTGATTGGCAGCGTTGAATGGTCTGCAAAACAGACCGCGAGACGGTCGTTCAGCCGGTCCGGTAGCGGCGTGCAACCAGGGCCAGCAGGCCGGAGCCGAGCAGCCAGACCGAGGCGGGCAGCGGTACCGCTTGCAGAGGTATCGGCTGGGTCCAGTCAACGCCGGATTCGGAGCTGAAGCTGAAATCAACCGGTTGTCCGTTGGCATCGAGTACAGAAGAAATACCCATCCACTGGATCGTGTTCTGGAAGAGCACATCAGCGGTACCGAACAGACCGCTATTTTCCGCGACTGGCCCGTAAATCTGGCTTGTGGCCCGGAAGATCATGTCCCAGTCGATCTGCTGACCGTAAATAAACTGCAGCTGGAAATTGAAGGTGCCTGGATCGCCGTAGCTCTGGATGTTGCCGGCCTTGTCTATTTGACGACCACCGGTTGCGTCCACAACATTAAACCCGCCGCCGTCTGCCCTGAACGACCACCCTGCAACCGCGAGTGCGCCCTCGTAATCCCCAGGTGCGCTAAGGCTGACCAATGAAGCTGCATCAACCACAACAGAACCGCTCAGGGTACCCGCCGTACCCGTGAGCGCCGGTGCGCTGATCGTCCAGCTATCCATCCACCGGCTTCCCGCCTGAGCTACATTGCTACTGAAATATATGGGGAAATCCGAGTTATTGGTGACAGAAACCGCGACCCTGGTGCTGCCGTTCACATGCCCCAGGTTGCCGCTAATCCCGGCCTGGGCAAGATTGCCGCTGGTTGGATCGAGTGCCGTTGCCAGCAACGGGCCGGTCGGATGTGAGAGCGGCGTGTCCTGACACGTACCGGTGAGCGGTGCGCAGGCAAAGACTTCAAAGGTAGAGGTATGTCCCGTTGCCGGCAGAAACATTGCCAGGGCGATGAGACTTAAGGGGGAGAACCGATCGGGCAACCTGCTCATGGCGGTACGCCTCTGTTTTTAGTGTTAAATCAGAATCCCATTACGGGCATGACGCTATGCCTGTGCCTGCAGGCTGTCAAGATGGCTAAGCAGAGGCATTGCCGGTGCTGGCCCTCGCCTTGTTACAGTGGGCTGCCGCCCGTAACCCCGTTGAACAGTGAGGCAAGTGGATGCTGTGTCACCGGCACGACTGCGCCAGCCTTTCAGCCACGGCCATGCTGGCCGCCCTGTTGCTCGGCGGCTGCACGATGGTTCGCTGCTGCTTGCCTGCTGCCGGGCCTGCACTGCTTCGACATGCAGGTGTGGACTGTGGGCAATTACTGGACCGCCCGGCCACACACCAACTTGAGCACGGAGGTGACGCTGGAGGCCTGCCATACCTATCTGCCAGTCGGTGCACATGACGAAGGCGGCGCAAGCTGGGCGACACTGATCGACCTGGGCAAGGGTTTTGAGATCGAGTGTGTCGGCACGCCGAACTTGCCGCGCTCCGAAATCAGGTTCAGCTTCGATCAGCGCAAGCTGCTGGTCGCAGAGCATTGCTATGCGCGCCGGGGAGAATCAGCCGGGTCCAATGCGCCGCCCTGCGTTCGGCTAGCATACCGCCCCGATGTACAGTCAGCTGATCCCGATTCTCGCCCCGGTATTCATCGTTGCCCTGCTCGGCTATGGCTGGGCGCGGCTCGCTTTGCCCTTCGATCGCGAGTTCGTTACCGGGATGGTGATGAATGTGGGTGTTCCCTGTCTGATCCTGCAGGGCACTGCCGGACTCGGCGCCGATGTGCCGCTGTTCATGTCGATGATCGGTTATGCGCTGCTGGCACTGGCCGTCTGTGCCATCGTGGGCGGCATCGTATTGCGCGCGCTGGGTCAGCCGCTGCGCAGTTACCTGCCGCCCGTCGCCTTCGGCAATGCCGGCAACCTGGGTCTGCCGCTGTGTCTGTTTGCCTTCGGGCCGCGGGGTCTGGGCCTTGCGATCGGTTTCTACCTGGTCGGATCGGTCGCGCAGTTTCTGGTCGGGCCGCTGTTCCAGGGGCGGCGGCCGGTCTGGCGCACCTTGCTGACGACGCCGGTGAACTATGCCGCGGTGCTCGGCATCGCGCTGCTGGCCACAGAGACGACGCTGCCCGCGTGGTTCGGCAATACCGTGCAGTTGCTGGCCGGCATGGCGATTCCGCTGATGCTGGTTGCGCTCGGTCATGCACTCGGCAGCTTCGCCGTAACGCGCCTGCCGGTGGCTGCTGCGCTGGCGCTTGCGCGTCTGGGTCTCGGCCTGGCTGTTGGTCTGGGTATCGTGTGGTTGTTCGGGCTTGAGGGGACTGAGCGCGGTGTCGTACTGATCGAAAGCGCCATGCCGGTTGCTGTCTTCAACTATCTGCTGGCAGCCCGCTACGACCGGCACCCTGACGAGATCGCCGGTGCCATCGTGATTTCGACGCTGGTCTCCTTTGCCACGCTGCCCCTGTTGCTGCTCGTGGCCCTGCCGTCCTGAACCGGCAGCGCAAAAACGCGACGGTGTTCATGCCATTGCTGTGCCGCTCTGTCCATACTTCCTGCGGGTTGTGGTACTCAGGGCGACAGGCATGGCAGTCAATTCCAGGGCATTCGAGTTTGTTCAGCAGCTGGCCGTGAATCTGCGCCCCGAACTCGACCTGCCGGCATTTCCGGATGTCGTGCGTCGCCTGCAGCTTGCGTTGCTCAGCAATCGCACTACCGTCAAGGACGTCGTCAACATCATCGGTTCCGAACCGGTGCTGAGTGCCCGGCTCATGCAGATGGCAAACTCCGCGACCATGAATCCTGCCGGCTCTCCGGTTGCAAGCCTGAACAACGCGGTCAACCGGCTCGGCTTCAATCACGTGCGTACGGTTTCAACGGCCTTTGCCCTGCGCCAGCTCAGCCGCAACGAGGTGCTCGGTCCGATTCGCCCGGACCTCGAACAGATCTGGGCCACCAGCAACTACGTCGCGTCGATTTGCTTTGTCGTTGCCAAACAGGCTTTCGGCCGCCAGCCGGATGAAGCCATGCTGGCCGGCCTGCTGCACTCGATCGGCCGGCTCTACATCGTCATGCACGCGCACCAGACGGATCCGACGATGCGCACCGATCCAGAGTTCAGCGAGATCCTCGAGACCTGGCAGCCGGTGATCGGCAAGGCCATTCTGGAATCATGGGGCTTGCCGACACGTATCTGCGAGGCGGTGGAAAACCAGGACTACCTGCTCAACGGCGGCTCGGCCGAACTCGAACCGCTGACCCGGCTGCTGTCTGCTGCCAAACTGAAATATCGTCTTGGCGCTGAACCGGAGCTGCTGACCCGGCACCCCGACGCCGAATTCATGCTCGGCGGTGTCAATCTCGGCAAGGGGTCCTTCATGGACCTGATGCTCAGCAGTCAGCAGGACATCGAGACCATGCAACAGGCGCTGGCTGCGTAGGAGCGCCTTCTTGTGGGAGCGGCTTCAGCCGCGATCTTTTCCTCCGCCATCAATCGCGCCTGAAGGCGCTCCCACAAGAAGCGCGATTATTGGCCAGAAGAATCGCGGCTGAAGCCGCTCCTACAGGCCGTGCTGGCATTCCTCGTGCCGGAAGCAGCTGACCAGATGATCATTGATGAGTCCGGTCGCCTGCAGGTGCGCATAGAGAATCGTGCTGCCGACGAAGCGGAAGCCGCGTTTCTTCATGTCCTTGCTGAGTGCGTCCGATATCGGGCTGGTTGCCGGTACCTCGGACTGGTTGCGCCAGCGATTGACGACCGGCCTGCCATCCACGAAACCCCAGATGTAGCGGTCGAAGCTGCCGAACTCGTCCTGCAGTTCCAGAAATGCCCGCGCGTTGCTCACCGTTGCCGTGACCTTGAGCCGGTTGCGGATGATGCCGGGATCCAGCAGCAGTTTTTCGATGCGTGCCGGCGTGAAGCGCGCAACCTTGTGCGGGTCGAAATCGGCGAAGGCGCGCCGGTAGCCGGCCCGGCGATGCAACACGGTTGACCAGGACAGCCCGGCCTGCGCACCTTCGAGAATCAGGAATTCAAATTGCTTGCGGTCATCGTGTACCGGCACACCCCATTCCGTGTCGTGGTAGTCACGATAGGCGGGGCTGACCCCTTCGGACCACGGGCAGCGCGCCTTGCCGTCGGCAGAAGCTTTCGCCCTTTTCATGATGCGCTGCTGTCGCCGGCTTTTGCCTCCGGCCGGACGGTAAGCCCGCGCCACAGGCCGATGAAAAAGTGCCTGGCATTCACGCCGAGCGTGCGCGTGTTGTAGCCGCCTTCCTGGACTATCAGGGTCGGCAGTCCGAGCGCGCCGATCAACGCGCCGTTCTGGTCAAAGTCCTTTGCGCCCAGCGACCAGGAGCCGGTCGGGTCGTTGCGGGCGGTATCGAGGCCAAGCGAGACCACCAGCATGTGGGGCTTGAAGCGACTGATGCGCGCGAGTGCCTGCGCCAGCGCCTGCCGGTAGCGCTCGCCGCCGATCTTCTCGGGCAGCGGAATATTCAGATTGAATCCCTCGCCGTCACCGCTCCCGGTCTCGTCCTCAAAACCGGAAAAGTAGGGGTAGGTGTCGCGGGGGTGGCCGTGTATCGAGACAGTCAGGACATCGCTGCGCTCATAGAAGATGTCCTGCGAACCGTTGCCGTGGTGGTAGTCCACATCGAGCAGCGCGACCTTGCCATAACGACTCAGGTAATTGACAGCGATCGCAGCCGAATTGAAGTAGCAGAATCCGCCAAAGGCCTCGCGTTCAGCGTGGTGGCCGGGCGGCCGCACCAGCGCATAGCCTGCCGTATGCCCGTCCAGCACGGCATCGGCTGCAGTGAGGGTGCAGTCGACCGCACGGCGCGCGGCCCGGTAGGCGTTTTCGTTGATCGGCGTGAAGGTATCCATGCAGTAGTAGCCGGCGCGCAGCGGATACTCCCGCGGCGGGCGAGCCTTGTTACGCAGAGGAAACACATAGGGGTAAACGGACTGGCCCGGCTTGACCGCGGCACTGGCCCGCTTGATGAAATCCACCAGTCCCGGATCGTGTACGGCAGTGATCCAGTCTTCGCTGTAGCGGCGCGGCCGCAGATCGTCAAACAGATCGACCTTGGCCAGCTCGCGGCGAATAACCCGCACCCTGGCCGGTGCTTCGACATAACCGCTCTCGCGCACGTGATGAATCTGGTGGCGATCGTTGATGACCACGGCGATGCGTCGCTGACGTGGTGCGGAGCGCGGTCCCGCCTGGCGCTTCGGCATCTTGACGTAGCGGGGTTCGCGCAGGCGCACCGGATTGTCGCGAATCGAGGCGACCACATCCTTGATGTATGCCGGCGGGCAATAGTCACCATATTTGCGTTCAAGAATGGCACGAACGACCCGCCGGGCATCGCGTCTCGCCAGCGGTTCGTTCTGGCCGAGGTTGTCGAATACGAGGTAAGGGGGGTCGGTGTCGTCGGCTTTCAGCGGTGTTTCGTAGCGGGTATTGAGTATCGGCGTCGCGCCATAGCGCTCGTAGAATTTCAGGCGGGCGGCATTCGCCGTGCGAATGACCGGATCAGGGCTCAGGACCGGATCATCCGGCAGGCATTCCAGGAAAATGCCACGCGCCTTGAGGCGCAGCGCTTCTTCACGCACCCGCTCATACAGCGCACCGCCGAGTCCCTGGCCCATCTCATCGGTTCCGGTCGCGATGAAGTCCAGATAGCAAAAGCGCAGGTCGGGCGCATGCAGCAGCAAGGCGAAGCCCACCACTTGTTCACGGCGCTCGGCGACGAACAGAATGGCGCGGAAGCGGTGCTTGAGGGGGTCGCGCAACTGCTCCGCCAGCTTGCTGATTTCGGCTTCGCTGAGCAGGTGAAACTGCTTGCGCAGGATATCCTGCGCCTGGGCCAGCAGGCGACGACTGGTTTCAGTGGTGTCGTCGAAGACGCGCCGGATGATGAACATATGCGCCTTAGTATGCACTGATGAAGGACAATGGCGTGATCGCAAGTCTGAGCCTCAGAGAGATGTCCATGCGTATATCCAACGTGCTGGTGATGGCCGGCATCCTGCTTGTCCCGCTGCACGTATCTGCTCAGGCGACGGCCACCGCGCCATCAGCGTGGGGGAGCTTGCGCCTGCTGGACCGCGAAATTGCGCCGGGCCAGAAACGCAAGTTCAGCTACCAGCACACCCAGACCTTTGAGGGCTCGTTTCTGGATACGGCCGTCTTCGTTGCGCGTGGCGCGCGCCCCGGGCCGACGCTGTGCCTGACGGCACTGATCCACGGCGATGAACGCAACGGTTTTGAAATTGCCCGCGAGAGCTTCACCGGCATCGATCCGGCCAGGCTATCCGGTACGCTCATCGCGGTGCCCGCTGCCAATGCACACGGC
>CAUJHF010000008.1 GCA_963204745.1 Pseudomonadota bacterium | reverse complement strand
AGGCTTACCGCCGGGTACTGGAGCGCCCGTAGGAGCGCCCGTAGGCGCGGCTACAGCCGCCAGCTCTTCCCCGCCGTCGATCGCGGCTGAAGCCGCTCCTACGGGCGCTCCCCCGTATCAGACCGGAATGCCCCTATACTTCCCTTGCGAGTCGGCCAGGCAATCGCTCGCGTGCATGCACGCGGGAGGAAAGTCCGGGCTCCGGCGGGCAGGGTGCCAGGTAACGCCTGGGAGGCGCGAGCCTACGGAAAGTGCCACAGAAAATAACCGCCTAAGGGTCGCAAGACCCCGGTAAGGGTGAAAAGGTGCGGTAAGAGCGCACCGCGCGGGTGGCAACACTTCGCGGCTTAGGTAAACCCCACCCGGAGCAAGACCAAATAGGGAAGCAGCATTCCGCAAGGAAGGCACCGTCGCCCCGCGGGCTTCCGGGTAGGTCGCTTGAGGCTGCTGGTGACAGCAGTCCCAGAGGAATGGTTGTCCACGACAGAACCCGGCTTATCGGCCGACTCGCTCTCCACAAAAAAATGGCCGCATCCGGAGATGCGGCCATCTGTCTCAAGCTCCCGATTCTGTCGGGATTTTACAGTCGGGTGTCTCAGGCAGCCTTGCGACGCGCCCAGCCGAGCAGGCCGAGTGCCGAACCGAACAGCCAGACGGCACCCGGGACCGGAACGACCTGCAGGTCGTAGGTGCCCTTCATGCCGAGCGGAATGAACGGGTTGTAGCCCTTCCAGGCAGTGATCGAAACTGCACCATTGACCACGGTGCCCGAGAAGCCTGGTGCTTCAGGCAGGTACTCGGGCGGATTGCCGGCGGTGATGCCGCCCGGTACCACGCCGGTCCAGCTGGTCAGCAGATTGAAGGTACCCTGACCGTTCTGGTAGCCCGGTCCGCAGGCCGTGCTGGCACCGGTGCTGAATACACCATTGCCCAGCTTGTCGCAGGCGATCTGGGCGCCGGGATTCAGCAGCAGCTGGGTGCCGCTCGATGTCCAGGAATAGTTCTGCAGCCTTACGTTGTTGAAACCGGCGGCCCATTGGGAGATCGAGGTCTGGCCAATCAGTGAGAGTGCCGTGACATTGCCGGTCACATCGTCATAGGTAATGCTGCCGGTCACGACCATTTCCGGTCCGCCACCTGCGGTGCTTTCCATGACCTTGCCGCCGGACTGACCGGGATTCCAGGACACCAGGCCCGACCAGTTGCCGGTTACCGAGTGGCTGACGGAAGCGGCCTGTGCGACGCCACCGATGGCGAGCAAGGCTGCTATTGCTAGTACTTTCTTCATTACAGATATCCTCAAAAAAGCAGATAAGGTACTTGTCGAGGTATCGGCGGCCCGGCTGTCGCTTCCGCTCACCGCGGCCTGCTTCTTCCGAGCAGATCACAGTGCGTCAGGACCCGTGGCTTTCCGTCCCAGATTTGCATCTGGTGTGGCTTTGATCCCCCAGCTTTGGCCCGCTCCTGACAAAGCACGTCGCTTGTATTTTTCTTTATCCGGAACAGGGCTGGAATCTTTTATATGGCTTTTCCGTAATGACCGGGGGGTAGTTTCGGAGCCGGGAGGATTGCTGTATAGAATCCCTAAATTCCTGTTTGGCTTGAGATAACTTAATGTCATCGTTCAGCAAGATTGATACTGCTAACGCAAACCTCGACTTTCAGTCGGTGCACTACCTGCAGGTCTTCATGGGCGAAGTGCTGCGCCTGTTTGCCGAGCATTTCCGCGGTGAAACCACGATCAACCACCTGCGCATCGGCAACTACCTCGGCATCCGCTGCTATTTCGAGGGGCGGCCGACCACCAACAAGGACATCTCGACTGCACTCGGTATTCCATCCTCTACCGTATCGCGGGTCATAACGGAGTTCTTGCAGCGTGGCTACATCGTTGAGGCGCCAGACCCGGACGACGGAAGGGTTCGCCTGATCACGCATGCCCCCGGTCATCCCCTGGTGCTGGGCTTCGAAACCGAACTTCGGGACCTGGTCAACGACCTTCTGAAGCGGTATGAGGAAAAACTGCTCGTTTCGGTAGAGGAATTCGACCCGTACGCCAGGCGCTAGTGGGGTAGCTCTCCCGATGCGATCGCCCCACGCTCACTGGTGATTTGCGCGGATCGTCCGGTTCGCCGTCGGGCGGTAGGCGATCCTGCGTTCTCCAGTGCCGCCGGGCTCTACTGAGTCCGCAGCGAGAAACCCCTCCCAAGTCGATGATTTCTGAACGGACCTGCCGGCACAGTGCTGCCGGCACGCTGTCTGCCGTGCGCTAAGCCTCTGTCGCCCGTGCTTTTTTTTGCCACTTGTGTTGACGCATGTGCAGCTCAATCCTATAGTGGACCGAAGTGGCAGGTAGTGGGAGAAAAGGGGCCAAAAGGCCCTGACGGCAGTGTTCCGTGGAGCAACGCAAATCACCCTTGATGCCAAGGGCCGGCTGGCTGTCCCGGCGCGCTATCGCGACCGGCTGGCGGCTCGTTGTGCCGGGCATCTGATTTGTACCGTGGATCAGGACCACTGTCTGCTGATCTACCCGCTGCCGGACTGGGAAGAGATCGAGCGCAAGCTCATGCGCCTGTCGAGCTTCAACAAGAGTACGCGGCGCTTGCAGCGACTGATGGTTGGTTACGCCAGCGAGCTTGAAGTCGATGGTCACGGGCGTGTGCTGATTCCACGCGAGCTGCGTGAGTTTGCCGGCCTTGAACGCCAGGCGATGCTGATCGGGCAGGGCAACAAGTTTGAGCTTTGGGACGAGGCGCGCTGGAACGAACGTCGGGACAGCTGGCTGACTGACGAGACAGGGGACGGACTCGGCCTGCCGGCAGAGCTTGAGTCGCTTTCGCTGTAGGGACGACGTCGAATACGCAAACAAACGCGTCCTGATGAAGACGCGGGGTGCTGGGGTGATTTCACATGTACCTGTCCTGCTGGACGAGGTGCTTCGTTATTTGGCCATCCGGGCTGATGGCCTCTATGTCGACGCTACTTTCGGGCGCGGTGGGCACGCGCGGGCCATCCTCGCGCAGCTGGGACCGGATGGAAGGCTGCTGGCGCTGGACCGCGACCCGGAAGCTGTTGCAGCCGGCATTGCGCTGCAGGCGGCCGATCAGCGCTTCAGCATCCGGCAGACGGGATTTTCTCAGCTGCACAAAGTGCTTGAGGAGCAGGGGTACCTTGGCTGCATACACGGCATTCTGCTCGACATCGGCGTTTCATCGCCGCAACTCGATGATCCTGCCCGCGGTTTCAGTTTTCGCGCCGACGGTCCGCTCGACATGCGCATGGATCCCGCGAGCGGCCAGTCTGCAGCAGACTGGATCAACGCTGCAAGTGAGTCAGACATTGCCACCGTGCTCTGGCGCTATGGCGAAGAGCGTGCTTCGCGGCGCATCGCCCGTGCGATCTGTGCCGCACGCGAGACTGAACCCGTCTTGCGCACTGCACAGCTGGCCGGAATCATTTCCGGCGTCGTCCGCAGCGAACCCGGCCGGCATGCCGCAACCCGCAGCTTCCAGGCGATCCGCATTTTCATCAACGGTGAACTCGAAGAGCTGGAGGCCGGACTGCGCGGCGCAGTCGGGGCGCTGGCTGTGGGCGGGCGACTCTGTGTCATCAGCTTTCATTCGCTCGAGGACCGCATCGTGAAGCGCTATCTGCGTGACCACTCGCGTGTGGATCCGGCGCTGCGCGACGTGCCGGTGGTCCCGCCGTCGGCATTGCCCACGCTGAAACTCCTGAGTCGGGCTGTGACGGCGGGCGAGGCCGAGTTGCGACAGAATCCGCGGGCACGCAGTGCGGTGTTGCGCACGGCGGAGAAGCTCCGATGACCCCGGCAGATCGCAGCCGGGCGATCTGCGCGACGCTGGCCGCCGCCGTGATGGTGTCGGCAGTCGCTGCCGTCTATGCCAAGCACAAGTCGCGCAAGCTCTTCGTTGAGCTGCAGACGCTGACCGCGGAACGCGATCGCCTCGAGATGGACTGGGGCCGGCTGCAGATCGAACAGAGCACCCAGGCGAGCTACCCGCGCGTCGAGACCGTGGCCCGCGACAAGCTGGCGATGCGCATGCCTGATCCGCGCGGCATTGAGGTGGCGGGGCGATGAGCGGAACGGACAGACAGCAGAAGCCGGCCCTGCGCAGCTTCATCTGGCGCATGTGGTTTGTCGCTGCATTGCTGACGCTGTCGGTGGGCGGACTGGTCGCCCGCGCCGTGCATCTGCAGGTTTTCAATACCGAATTCCTGCATGCCCAGGCGGCCGCACGGCATCTGCGCGTCGCAACGCTCTCAGCCACGCGCGGTGTCATCAAGGACCGTAACGGGGTACCGCTGGCGGTCAGCACACCGGTCGACAGCGTGTGGGCAAATCCTCCGCAGTTGCTCGAATCACCGGACAAGATCCCCGGGCTCGCCCGCCTGCTGAAGATGGATGGCGGCGAACTCACCGCACGCCTCACCCGTAATGTGCGCAAGGAATTTGTCTATCTGAAGCGCCACATGAATCCCGCTGAAGCGGCGGCGGTCGATGCCCTGCAGATTCCGGGCGTGCAGCTGCTGCGTGAATACCGTCGCTACTATCCGGCCGGCGAAGTGACCGGCCATCTCCTCGGCTTTACCAACATCGATGACCGGGGCCAGGAAGGGCTGGAGCTGGCGTTCAACAACTGGCTGCAGGGCGTTCCGGGCAAGAAGCGCGTGCTGCGCGACCGGCTGGGCCGGGTGATCGAGGATGTCGAGAGTATCGAGCCGCCGCGGCCGGGCGGTGATCTGGTGACATCGATCGATCTGCGCATCCAGTACTTTGCCTATCGTGCGCTCAAGGCGGCCGTCCAGCAGTATCGCGCGGCGTCGGCGTCGGCAGTCGTCATCGATGTGACAACCGGCGAAGTGCTCGCTGACGTCAACCAGCCGGCCTACAACCCGAATGACCGCAGTCAGCTCAAGCCCGCGCTGTTCCGCAATCGCGCCATCACCGACATCATTGAGCCGGGTTCGACCTTCAAGCCGCTGATTATTGCAGCGGCACTCGACAGCGGGCGATTCAATGCACGCAGCGAAGTGGATACCAGTCCCGGCTTCATCCGTATCGGCAACAAGAACATCGAGGACAAGCACAACTATGGCCGCATCGATCTGACGACGATCCTTGCCAAGTCGAGCAACGTGGGAATCGTGCATGTGGTCATGCAACTCGACAAGGACGCGCTGTGGAACACGCTCAGCCGTTTTGGTGCGGGTCGTCTCACCAGCAGCGGTTTTCCGGGCGAGTCAGCCGGCGTGCTGGCACCGTATCAGAGCTGGCGGCCAATCGGACAGGCGACCCTGGGCTACGGTTACGGCCTCTCGATGACGCCGCTGCAGCTGGCGCAGGCCTACGCCGTGCTCGCTGCAGATGGCCTGCAGCGGCCGGTGTCGCTGGTGCGCATCGCGAAGGCGCCGATTGCGCGGCGGGTGGTGAGCCCGCAGGTTGCGCGCGATGTGCGCATGATGCTCGAGCACGTGGTCACCAGCGAGGGCACCGGCATCAAGGCGGCGGTGACCGGTTATCGTGTGGCGGGCAAGACCGGTACTGCGCGCAAGCTCACTGCCAGCGGCTATTCCGACGACCGGCATACCGCCGTATTTGCCGGTATCACGCCGGTTGATGATCCCCGCTTCGCCATCGTTGTGGTCGTGGATGATCCCCAGGGCGCGGCCTACTACGGCGGTGACGTTGCCGCACCGGTGTTTTCCACGATTGCCGCCGGTGCGCTGCGTATTTTTGCCGTTCCGCCCGATGGCAAGCCCACAACTGAAGTGCCGCGTCCGACGACGCTGGCCGCAAACCTGCCATGAATCTGGTGGTCAGTAACGACATGGATCTGCGCACACTGTTCGACGGCTTCGGGATAGAGGTGCCGGGGCGCGATGTTGCTGACATCACCACGGAGAGCCGCAGTGTGAGCCGGGACGGGTTGTTCCTCGCCTGTCGCGGGAACACGCACCATGGTCTCGAATTCATCGATCAGGTGCTGGCCGGGCATCCGTCGGCCATTGCCTGGGAACCAGATCCCCGTGTGGGGGAGCCGGTTCTTCCGCCGGAGGTCTGTGGTTTTGCCGTACCGCATCTCGGCCAGCGGCTGGGAGAGATCGCCAACCGTTTCTTTGCCACCCCGTCTGCCGCAATCGCCGTCACTGGCATCACCGGCACCAACGGCAAGACCACCACTGCATGGCTGGTGACCCAGGCGCTGGGAAAACTCGGTGAGACGGCCGGTTACATGGGCACGCTGGGTTATGGACTGGGCACCGTGCTGCGCGCGGGAGCAGCGACCACGCCGGGCTGCATCACGCTGCATCGTCAGTTGCGTGAGCTGGCCGATGCAGGCGCCCGGCATGCGGTGCTGGAAGTCTCCTCGCATGCGCTCGATCAGCAGCGCGTCGATGGCGTGCGCTTCAGTACCGTCGCGTTCAGCAATCTGGCCCGCGATCATCTCGACTATCACCCCGACCTGCAGCAGTACGGGGAGGCCAAAGCACGCCTGTTCCGGACCGGCGCACGCACCGCGGTCATCAATCTGGACGATGCTTTCGGCCGGACGCTGGCGGAACAACTGCCGGCTGCGACGGCCTGCCTCGGCGTAAGCATGGATGGCAATCCGGCGGCCAGACTGCGCGGTGAGCTGGCGTCGCTCGGCGCTGACGGGCTGGTGCTCGATCTTTGCGGTGAGTTCGGCACGGCTCGGCTCAGCAGTCGTTTGTGGGGCAGGTTCAATGCCGAGAATCTGCTGCTGGCGGCCGGCATTTTGCTGGCCGAAGGCTGGCCGCTCGCGCGCGTGGTCGCGGCGCTTGCCGAGTGCACGGCTCCGCCGGGGCGCATGCAGCTCGTGCCGGCATCTCCCGCCCAGCCGGCAGTGCTGGTCGATTTTGCCCACACGGCCGACGCATTGCGCAAGGCGCTGGAAGCGGCGCGCGGACACTGCAGCGGCCAGCTCTGGTGCGTGTTTGGTTGCGGCGGCAACCGTGACACCGGCAAGCGCGCACCGATGGGCAGTGTGGCCGTGGAACTTGCCGACCAGGTGATCGTGACGGACGACAATCCGCGTGACGAGGATTCGCAGCAGATCATCGCCGACATCCTTGCCGGTGCGGATGCCGGCAGACCGGTGCAGGTGATACCTGACCGGGCGGCGGCGATCCAGCGCGCCATCCATTCGGCTGCGCCCGGTGATGTGATCCTGATCGCCGGCAAGGGCCATGAGCAGACGCAGATCGTGGCCGGAGTGAGCCGGCCGTTCTCCGATGTGGCAGTGGCTGTCGCGGCCTTGTCTGTCGCGCAGCAGGGGCCGGGTGCATGACCATGGGTACGCTCGGCATGGTTGCACAAACGGTCGGCGGCACGCTGATCGGCGCCGATGCCGGTTTTGATTCGGTGAGTACCGACAGCCGCAGCCTGGAGCCGGGCCAGTTGTTTTTCGCCCTGCGTGGCGTGCGGCACAACGCGGCGGAATTTGCCCGCGATGCCGCAGCGGCCGGCGCAGCCGGCGTCGTCATCGAAGAGCGGCAGCCCATCGATCTGCCACAGATACACGTGGCGGATGCGGGCCAGGCCCTGTGCAGCTTCGCAACGACGTGGCGCAAGCGCTTCAGCCTGCCGCTCGTCGCGGTGACCGGCAGCAACGGCAAGACCACCGTCAAGGAAATGGTTGGCACCATATTGCGCGCGCACTTTGCCGGTCCCGGCGACGATGCCGGCGTGCTGGTGACCTGGGGCAATCTGAACAACCACATTGGCGTGCCGATCACGTTGCTGTGGATGCGCGACAGTCACCGCGCAGCCGTTATCGAGATGGGCGCCAGCGCAAAGCACGAGATTGCCCGGCTGGCCCGAATAGCCGCGCCCACTGTGGCCATCATTACCAATGCCGGGCCGGCGCATCTGGGCGGATTTGGCGGCACCCTCAAGGATGTTGCGGAGGCGAAGGGCGAGCTGTTTGCGGGACTGCCGGCCGGGAGCATCGCCGTCATCAACCGGGATGACCCCTTCTACGATTACTGGCGCGGCCTCCGCCCGGACATCAGCTATCGTTCATTCGGCCTGTCGCCGAATGCAGACTATCGTGCAGTCGATGTACAGGCCTTTGGCGTGCGCAGCCTCAGTTTCCGGCTGCTCACGCCGACCGCTGAGATACCGGTTGAGCTGCCGATGTCCGGCGGCCACAACGTGCGTAATGCGCTGGCCGCAGCGGCTGCGTCGCTCGCCGCCGGGGCCAGCCTGCAGGCAGTGCGCGATGGCCTGGCGCAGATGCTCAACGTGGCCGGTCGCCTGCGTGCCGAGCCCGGTCCGGCCGGCAGCACCATCTTCGATGACAGCTACAACGCCAATCCGGGTTCGGTTGCCGCTGCCATACAGTTTCTCGCCGGTCTCGACGGGCAGCGCTGGCTGGTTCTCGGCGGAATGGCCGAACTCGGCCCGGATGAGGCGGCCTTGCACCGCGAGGTTGGCGTGCTGGCGGCACAGAGCGGCATCGACTGCTTCTATTGTGTCGGCGAGCTGACACGACCGGCCGCAGAAGGTTTTGGTCCGGGAGCCCGCTGGTATGCCGATGTCACCGAGCTTGCCGAAGTCCTGCGGCCCCGGATGACTGCCGACGTCCATCTGCTCGTCAAGGGTTCGCGCAGCGCGGGGCTCGAGCGCCTCGTGCAACTGGTCACCGGGCGTAGCGATGCGGCGGGGGTGCACTGATGCTGCTGCTGCTGGCTGAAAGCCTGAAGGGTTATGTGTCGGGCTTCAACGTCTTCACCTATCTGACGATGCGCGCGATTCTCGGCGCGCTGACGGCACTGGCGCTGTCGTTGTTTCTCGGTCCGCCGCTGATCCGTCGCCTGACCCTGCGGCAGATCGGCCAGACCGTTCGCCAGGACGGTCCGCAGACCCACCTGCAAAAAGCCGGCACGCCGACCATGGGCGGGGCACTGATCCTGCTCGCGATCATCCTCAGCACGCTGTTGTGGGCCGACCTGCGCAGCCTGTTCGTCTGGGTCGTGATCGGCGTGACTTTTTGTTATGGCCTGATCGGTTTCGTCGATGACTACCGCAAGCTCGTGCTGCGCGATCCGAAGGGCCTGTCGGCCCGGCAGAAACTGTTCTGGCAGCTGCTGATCGCCATCATCGTCGGTGTCGCGCTTTACCGGCATGCCGATGCCCCGCAGTCGACCGCACTGCTGATTCCCTACCTGAAGGATATTTCCATTCCGCTCGGCTGGCTCTTCGTGCCCTTTGTCTGTCTGGTCATCGTCGGCAGCAGCAACGCGGTGAATCTCACCGATGGTCTGGATGGTCTGGCGATCATGCCGACGGTGCTGGTCGGCGGTGCGCTCGGTGTGTTTGCCTGGGTGGCCGGTAACGCGATCTTTTCCCGCTACCTCGGCATTCCTTATATAGCCGGTGCCGGCGAGCTGTTTGTATTCTGCGCGGCGCTGGCAGGCGCCGGGCTCGGCTTTCTCTGGTTCAACACTTATCCGGCCCAGGTCTTCATGGGCGACATCGGCGCACTGGCGCTGGGTGGCGCACTCGGTGCCGTGGCGGTGGTCGTGCGTCAGGAAGTGGTGCTGCTGATCATGGGCGGCGTGTTCGTCGCCGAGACCGTCTCGGTGATGATGCAGGTGGCCTCTTTCAAGATGACCGGCAAGCGCATTTTCCGCATGGCCCCGCTGCACCATCACTTCGAACTCAAGGGCTGGGCCGAGCCAAAAGTCATCGTGCGCTTCTGGATCGTGACCGTGGTGCTGGTGCTGGTCGGGCTGTCGAGCCTGAAGATCCGGTGATGGGGGCGGCAGCAATGAGTCCGCAGTACAGTGGACAGACGCAGGCGACGGGTTCCGTGTTCGTGCTGGGCATGGGCGCGACCGGTGCAGCCTGCGCCCGTTACCTGGCTGACTGCGGTGTGACCGCCGTGTTTGCCGATACGCGCGCCGCTCCGCCGGGACTGTCCGCAATCCGTTCGGCGATGCCGGGCGTGGAAACGCATACCGGCCGGATTCCTCTGCAGCTCCCGCTGCATGTCGCCCGGGTGGTGGTATCGCCCGGCGTGGACCTGCAGCTGCCGCTGCTTGAGGACGCGCGTCAGCGCGATATCCCCGTGCTGAGCGATATCGATCTCTTTGTCGGCGAGGCGCGCGCACCGATCGTGGCCATCACCGGCTCGAACGGCAAGAGCACCGTGACCTCGATGCTCGGCGAGATGCTTGCGGCCGCCGGCCTGCGGGTCGGCGTCGGCGGCAATCTCGGTACCCCGTCGCTCGATCTGCTCGATGTGGAGACACAGGTATATGTGCTCGAGCTGTCGAGCTTTCAGCTTGAGCGCAGCCAGCCGATCGATGCGGCTGCGGCAGTGCTGCTGAATGTCTCGCCGGATCACCTCGATATCCATGGCGACATGGCTGGTTATACGGCGGCCAAGGCCCGTGTCTACGCGCACTGCAAGGTCGCGGTGCTGAATCGCGATGAACCGGCTCTCGGTACCCTGGCGCCAGCAGGCGTTCCGGTCATCAGTTTCGGGCTCGGTACGCCGGGCGACGGCGAGTTTGGTCTGCTGCAGCGGCTGGAAGGCAGCTGGCTGGCCCGCGGCGATGAAGCGCTGCTGCCAGTGACGGAACTGAAGCTCACTGGCCGGCACAACATTTCGAACGCGCTGGCGGCGCTCGCCCTGGGTGCTGCTCTCGGACTGGAGCCGGCGGCGCTCGTGCCTGGCCTGCGCAACTACCGGCCACTGCCGCACCGGATGGCGGTAGTGGCCTGCCGCGACGGGGTGACCTGGATCGACGATTCAAAGGCCACCAATGTCGGCGCTGCGGTGGCGAGCATCAGCAGTCTCGACGGTCCGCTGGCGCTGATCGCCGGTGGCGACGGCAAGGGCGCAGGTTTTTCAACGCTGGCCGATGCATTGCGTGGCCGCGAGTGCGTGGCGATATTGCTGGGTCGCGATCGCGAACGGCTGGCGGCCGCCTTGCACGGCGTATGTCCGGTCAGGCTTGTTGACGATATGCCGGCGGCGGTACGCGAGGCGCGTGCGGTGGCGAGGCCAGGCTGGACTGTGTTGCTGGCCCCGGCCTGCAGCAGCCTCGACATGTACCGCGACTACGGTGCCCGCGGTGACGCCTTCCGCACGGCGGTACTCGGCATGCAGGAGGCGCAGGCATGAGCGCGACGCATACCGCAGCGTCCGGGCAGAGCCGGCCCGACATGATTCTGCTGGGCGTGGTGGGGATCCTGCTCGCGGTTGGTCTGCTGATGGTGGCCTCGGCTTCGATCGCACTGGGCGATCGCCAGCACGGCGATGCATTCTATTTCTTCGAGCGACAGATAGTGGCTGCGGCGATGGGGCTCGCCGCTGCCTGGGGCATGGCGAAGGTTCCGACGCGGGTATGGCAGAGCCTCGGACCGTGGCTCGCCGGTGTCGCCCTCCTGCTGCTCGTCATGGTGCTGCTGCCGGGCCTCGGTCGCACCGCCAACGGCAGCACGCGCTGGCTGAACATCGCCGGCATCAACATCATGCAGGTCAGTGAGCCGGTCCGCCTGATGTTGCTGATCTATGTCGCAGACTACGCGGTACGCCGCAACCAGGAGATCCGCGGCAGTTTCTTCGGCTTTATGAAGCCGCTGGCGATCGTCAGTATCGCCGCGGCCCTGCTGCTCGCGCAACCGGATTTTGGTTCGGCCGTCCTGCTGATCGGAATCTCTTTCACCGTGATGTTCCTGGCCGGTGCCCGGCTGCGTGATGTGGGCCTGACGCTGGGACCGGTCGTGCTCGGCTTTGCGCTGCTCGCCAGGTTCTCCCCCTATCGCATGAAGCGCCTTACCGGCTTCTGGGATCCATGGGCTGATCCCTATGGCGACGGCTTTCAGCTCACCCAGTCACTGATCGCGATCGGCAGCGGCGAATGGACGGGCCTCGGCCTGGGCGCCAGCGTGCAGAAACTCTTTTATCTGCCCGAGGCGCATACGGACTTCATCTTCGCCGTGATCGCCGAAGAATTTGGCCTGCTCGGCAGTCTGGTGATGATCCTGCTCTACGTGCTGCTGATCTGGCGGGCCCTGGTCATCGCGCGGGCGGCCGCTGCGCGCGAGCACTTCTTCCAGGCTTACGTGGCCTTCGGGCTGGGTATCTGGCTGGCCATGCAGGCGGCCATCAATCTCGGTGTGAACATGGGCGTGCTGCCCACCAAGGGGCTGACGCTGCCGCTGGTGAGTTATGGCCGGAGCAGCCTGCTGGTGACGCTGGCTGCACTCGGTCTGCTGCTGCGTATCGACCTCGAGAACCGCGGTCTCGCGAGCGCCACCAAGCGTCGGGTCAACGGGCGGGTAGCGCGATGAAACCGGCACCGATCCTCATCATGGCTGGCGGCACCGGCGGACACGTGTTCCCGGCGCTTGCCGTGGCACGCGCCCTGCGCGAGCGGAATGAGCCCGTCGTGTGGCTGGGCACCGAACTCGGTATCGAAGCCCGGCTGGTTCCGGCCGAGGGCATTGAGCTGGAGCGCGTGCGCGTCAAGGGTTTGCGTCGTCGCGGCCTCGGCGCCTGGCTGATGGCACCGCTGCAGATCATGTTGGCCGTCGTTGAAGCGCTGCGCATCCTGCGTCGCCGGCGTCCGAAGCTGGTGCTCGGCATGGGCGGCTACACGGCGGGGCCGGGCGGTCTCGCCAGCTGGTTGCTGCGCATACCGCTCGTTATCCATGAACAGAATGCTGTCGCGGGTCTTACCAATCGTCTTCTGGCGAACTTTGCCCGGGAAGTGCTTGAAGCCTTCCCGGGCAGTTTTTCTGCCGGCACCAAGACCCGCCTGACCGGCAACCCCGTGCGTCACGACATCTCTGTGCTGCCCGCGCCTGATGTGCGTCTGCGTGGTCGTTCCGGTCCACTGCGGCTGCTGGTGCTCGGTGGTAGCCAGGGTGCCAGGGCGCTGAATGCGGTAGTCGGTCCGGCCGTGGCACTGCTCCCGGAAGGCCAGCGTCCGGAGATCCGTCATCAGACCGGCGAGAACACCTACGGCGTGGCTGAGGTCGCCTATCGCCGCGCCGGTGTGCAGGCACATCTGCAGGCGTTCATTGCCGATATGGCTGAAGCCTATGGCTGGGCCGATCTCGTGATCGCCCGCTCGGGCGCCCTGACGGTCGCCGAACTGGCGGCAGCCGGAGTCGGCGCAATTCTCGTGCCTTATCCGGCCGCAGTGGATGATCACCAGACCCGGAACGCGGCGTATCTGGTCAACGCGGGCGCCGCGACGCTGATCCGGCAGGACGAACTCGATGCCGAGCGCCTGGCCGCGGCGTTGCAACGGCATATCGACAACCCGGGGCTGGTGCTGAAGCAGGCACAGCTGGCCCGTGCACAGGCGATGCCCGATGCGACGGCAGACATCGTGGCCCGCTGCCTGGCCCTCAGTCCGGCCGGGAGGCACAGCGATGCGTGACCGCATGCGCCGGATCAATCGCATACACCTGGTCGGAATCGGCGGCGTCGGCATGGGCGGGATTGCCGAGGTGCTGCTCAACCTGGGCTATGCCGTACAGGGCTCCGACCTGCGCGAGTCGGCTGTCACCCGGCGCCTCACGCGGCTCGGCGCACTCGTGCATATCGGCCATCGCGCCGAGCATGTCGCGGATGCCGATGTGGTGGTGATATCCAGCGCGGTCGCTGCCGACAATCCGGAAGTGCTGGCGGCACAGGCCAACCGCAAGCCGGTAGTCCGGCGCGCCGAGATGCTGGCCGAACTGATGCGATTCCGGCATGCGATCGCCGTCTCCGGCAGCCATGGCAAGACCACGACCACGAGCCTGATCGCGAGCGTGCTGGCCGAAGCCGGACAGGATCCGACCTTTGTCATCGGCGGGCGGCTGAAGAGTGCCGACTCGAACGGTCGTCTCGGTGCCGGCCGCTATCTGGTTGCTGAAGCCGACGAGAGCGATGCGTCGTTCATCCACCTGCAGCCGATGGTGGCTGTGGTCACCAACATCGGCAACGACCATCTCGGCACATACGGCGGCGATGTCGGGCGTCTTCGCCAGACTTTCTTGGAGTTCCTGCACAATCTGCCCTTCTATGGCCTGGCTGTGGTGTGCATCGACGATCCGGGCGTGCGCGCGATCCTGCCGGAGCTCCACCGTGCCACCCTGAGCTATGGGTTCTCGCCCGAGGCCGATGTGCGTGCGGAAAACCTGGTCCGCGAAGGTTTGCGTTCCCGCTTTACCGTCGTGCGCCCGGCGCCGGCACCGCCCCTGCAGGTCGTGCTCAATCTGCCCGGCCGGCACAACGTCCTGAATGCACTCGCCGCGGTGGCCGTCGCCTGCGACCTTGAACTCGACGACGCGGCCTGCCAGCAGGCACTTGCCGGCTTTGAGGGCGTCGACCGGCGCCTGCAGATGCTTGGCGATATCGTGATCGCTGGCCACCGCGTGACGCTGGTCGATGACTACGGCCACCATCCGACCGAAATTGCCGCCACCATAGAAGCAGCGCGCCAGGCCTGGCCGGAGCGCCGGCTGGTCGTCGCTTTCCAGCCGCATCGTTATACGAGAACGCGCGATCTGCTCGATGATTTTGCCGAGGCGCTGTCGGCGGCCGATCGCCTGCTCGTCATGGAGGTCTATGCCGCAGGTGAAGCGCCGATCGCCAACGCCGACGGACGCGCCATCTGCCGGGCCATCCGCAGCCGCGGGCAGATCGAGCCGGTATTCGTCCCGCAGATCGATGAACTGAACGAGTTGCTGGCCGGCGTGCTGGAGTCCGGTGATGTGCTGCTGACGCTCGGCGCCGGCAACATCGGCGCGATGGCATTGCAACTTCGCGAGCAACACGGCGAGCAGACAACGTTGCACACGGGTGGTGCGATGTGATGACGATGAAGAAAGAACGCCCGGGAAAGTTGTTGCACGACGAGTTGATGTCGAAACATACGACATGGCGAGTCGGCGGCCCCGCAGACGTGTATCATGCGCCGCGTTGTCGCGCTGAACTTCTGGAATTTTTTCGCGGTCTTGATGCGAGCATACCGGTTTACTGGGTTGGTTTCGGAAGCAACCTCCTCGTCAGGGATGGTGGCATTCGCGGCGTCGTCATCGCGACAAGCCAGGCACTCGGTGAGCTGCGCAATCTCGGCGGCGGTGTCGTGGAAGCGGAAGCGGGCGTGGCCTGCACGGTCGTGGCCCGGCAATGCGGCCGCTGGCAGCTTGGCCCTGCCGAATTCTTTGCCGGCATTCCCGGCAGTGTCGGCGGTGCGCTGCGCATGAACGCGGGTGCCTTTGGCGGTGAAACCTGGAACAGTGTCATCGAGGTCGATGTGCTCGACCGGCGCGGCGTGGTGCATACCCGTAGCCGTGATGCCTATGAAGTCGGCTACCGGCATGTGCAGAAGCCCGCGGATGAGTGGTTTCTCGCCGCCCGCATGCAGTTTGAGGAGAACTACCAGGTTGCCGGGGCGCGCATGCGGACGCTGATCGCCGAGCGCAAGGCCAGTCAGCCGCTCGGACTGCCGAGCTGCGGGTCGGTGTTCAAGAACCCTCCCGGCGACCATGCGGCGCGGCTCATCGAAACAGCCGGCCTCAAGGAGGCCCGGATCGGCGGAGCGCAGGTCTCGCCGAAGCACGCCAATTTCATCATCAACACCGGCGGCGCGACGGCGGCCGACATCGAGAACCTGATTTTGAAGGTGCAGGCCACGGTTGAGAGCCGGCATGGCGTGCGGCTCGAGCCGGAAGTGCAGATCATCGGTGAGCCGGCCGCCGGCCACACCAGGGCGGAGGGGGCTTGAGCATGGCCAACTACCCGCGCATCACTGACCCCGCCGCATTTGGACGCGTCGTCGTGCTGATGGGCGGCGATTCTGCCGAGCGGGAGATCTCGCTGCTCACCGGTCAGGCTGTGCTCAAGGCACTCATTAACAAGGGTGTAGCTGCCGAGCCATTGGACGCCTGTGGCCGTGATCTCGTCAGCCGGTTGTCTGCCGGCGGCTATGACCGGGTGTGGATCGCGCTGCATGGCCGCGGCGGCGAGGATGGCACCCTGCAGGGATTGCTGTCCTTTCTGGGTCTGCCTTTCACTGGCTCGGGCGTGTTGGGTTCGGCGATCAGCATGGACAAGCTGCGCACCAAGCGTCTCTTGCAGGGCGCCGGCCTGCCCACGCCGCGTTATTGCGTGATCCGCAATGAAGCGGATCTGGTCGAGGCGGCCGGGCAGCTCGGCTTGCCACTGATGGTCAAGCCTTCGGCTGAAGGTTCCAGCATCGGCATGAGCAAGGTCAGCCGCGTCGAGCAGCTGGCTGGCGCCTGGCAGCTTGCCGCCGGTTTCAACTGCGAGGTCTTCGCCGAAGAATGGGTGAGCGGGCCGGAGTACACGGCGGCGGTGCTGCACGATGAAGTCCTGCCGCTGATCCGCATCCAGACCGACGGCGTGTTTTACGACTACCAGGCCAAGTACTTCAGCGACGAGACGCGCTACCTCTGTCCCTGTGGTCTGCGCCCCGCGGAGGAACGGGAGCTGGCTGAAGTGGCCCGCGCCGCTTTCTCGGCGGTCGGCGCCGAAGGCTGGGGACGCGTGGACATCATGGTGGCCGCACAGGTCGGGCCGCTGGTACTCGAAATCAATACCGTACCGGGCATGACCAGTCACAGCCTGGTACCGATGGCCGCTGCCGCCGCCGGTACCAGTTTCGATGACCTGGTCTGGCGAATTCTCGAAACGAGCCTCGCTCCGGTTGCGGAGGTATCGAAATGAGCGTGTTGAATCGCCGCAACCGCAAGCGCCGCGCTGAGCCGCGGATCAGGCTCCCGGTGATTCCCTGGGTGCGTATCACGAGCGTGCTCGGCGTGTTGTTGCTCGCCGGAGGCGCGCTGTTCGCCGGCCGCTGGCTGCTGAACCGTCCGGTCGAGCAGGTCGTGATCAATGGCGAATTCGAGCGCGTCTCGGCTGATCGCCTCGCATCGCTGTTGCGTCCTTATATGGGCCAGGGTTTTCTGGCCACGCCGCTCGATGTGGTGCAGCAGCAGCTGTCCGCGATGCCCTGGGTTGCCACTGCGCGCGTGAGCCGCAAGTGGCCAGGCACCCTGGATGTCACGGTGACCGAGGAACAGCCGGCCGCACGCTGGAACGAGCACGGTCTGCTCAATCCGCAGGGGCGGCTGTTTGTCAGCAATGCCGACCACATCCCCGCCGGACTGCCGCGGCTCAACGGACCCGAGGGTACGGAAGCCGAGGTCGCAGCGCGCTACGTTGCCATCCAGGAACAGCTGATACATCGCGGACTGGCGCTTGCGGCCCTTGAACTGGACAAACGCGGCGCGTGGTCGCTGCGCCTGAGCAATGGTATCCAGGTACGCCTTGGATCGCAGGATATCGATATCCGTCTGGCGCGCTTTTTTGAAGCGCTGGATTCGGTCGTCGCCGCGGTTGCGGCCGACGTGAACTACATCGACATGCGTTACACGAACGGTTTTGCTGTGGGCTGGAAACACCAGCACGCCGCCGGGGAAAAGTCGCCCAATGCCTAGGAAGGACGACAAGCACATCATCGTCGGCCTCGATATCGGCACCTCGAAGGTAGTCGCGATTGTTGGCGAGCTGCAGGACGACGGTCAGGTCGAAGTGATCGGTTTCGGCATGCATCCCTCAAAGGGGCTGAAGAAAGGTGTCGTCGTCAATATCGAGTCCACGGTGATCTCGATACAGCGCGCCATCGAGGAAGCCGAACTCATGGCCGGTTGCGACATCAGCCAGGTCTATGCCGGCATCGCCGGCAGCCATGTGCGCAGCCTGAATTCGCACGGCATCGTGGCGATCCGCGACCGCGAGGTCACGCAGAGCGATGTCGACCGCGTGATCGATGCAGCACGCGCCGTGGCGATTCCGGCCGACCAGAAGGTCCTCCATGTCCTGCCCCAGGAATTCATCATCGACGGGCAGGAAGGCATCCGGGAGCCCATCGGCATGTCCGGCGTGCGTCTCGAAGCCCGCGTCCACATGGTGACCGGCGCAGCCAGCGCCGCGCAGAACATCGTCAAGTGCGTGCAGCGTTGCGGGCTCGAAGTCGAAGACATCGTTCTTGAGCAGCTGGCTTCGAGTTACGCCGTGCTGACCGATGATGAGAAAGAGCTTGGCATCTGCCTCGTGGACATCGGTGGTGGCACTACAGACATCGCCGTATTCAACAACGGCGCGATCCGCCATACGGCAGTAATCCCGATCGCCGGTGACCAGGTCACCAACGATATTGCCCTCTCGATGCGTACACCTACCCAGTACGCGGAAGAGATCAAGATCAAGTATGCCTGCGCGCTTTCGCAGCTGGCCAACCTCGATGAAACCATCGAGGTGCCGAGTGTGGGTGACCGCCCGCCGCGCCGGCTGGCCCGTCAGACGCTGGCCGAAGTTGTGGAGCCACGCTACGAAGAGCTGTTCGGCCTGATCCGGGACGAACTGCGGCGCAGCGGATGCGAAAACATGATCGCTGCCGGCATCGTGCTGACCGGCGGCAGCGCCAAGATGGAAGGCGCCGTTGAACTTGCGGAGGAGGTCTTTCACATGCCGGTGCGCCTCGGCGTACCACAGCATGTGCGCGGCCTCGGCGATGTGGTGCGCAATCCGATTCACTCGACGGGAATCGGATTGCTGGTCTACGCAAGGAGCCGGGCGATGCGCCTGGCAGCAGATGTACCGGTAGGGGCAGGGTTGCGTGAGGTCTGGGGCCGGATGAAGAGCTGGTTCCAGGGGAATTTCTGATTTTGTTGTTGTCGCCAGTCATTTACTACGGGAGACGGAAAAATGTTTGAACTGATGGATGCGGGCAGCCAGAACGCGGTCATCAAGGTACTTGGCGTGGGCGGAGGCGGCGGTAACGCTGTCCGGCACATGGTAAGTACCGGGATCGATGGTGTGGATTTCATCTGTTGCAATACCGATGCACAGGCATTGCGGACTTCGAACGTCCGTACTGCCCTGCAGATCGGCTGCAACATTACCAAGGGTCTTGGCGCCGGTGCGAATCCGGATGTCGGCCGTCAGGCTGCGATGGAAGACCGCGACCGGATCATCGAGGTCATCGAAGGTGCCGATATGCTGTTCATCACGGCGGGCCTCGGCGGTGGTACCGGTACCGGTGCAGCGCCGATCGTTGCGCAGGTGGCCCGGGAACTCGGCATCCTCACGGTTGCCGTGGTGACCAAGCCCTTCTCGATGGAAGGCAAGAAGCGTCTGATGATCGCCGATCAGGGCATCGCCGAACTCGGCAAGTATGTCGATTCCCTGATCACGATCCCCAACGAGAAGCTGCTGTCCGTACTGGGCATGGAGACCACGCTGCTGGATGCCTTCAAGGCTGCCAACGAAGTGCTGCAGGGTGCGGTGCAGGGCATTGCCGAGCTGATCACCCGGCCGGGCCTGATCAACGTGGACTTTGCCGACGTCCGCACGGTGATGTCCGAGATGGGCATGGCGATGATGGGCTCGGGTTCAGCGCGCGGTACGGATCGTGCCCGTGAAGCAGCCGAGGCGGCGATTTCCAGCCCGCTGCTCGAAGACATCAACCTTTCCGGTGCGCGCGGCATCCTCGTCAATGTGACTGGCGGCGAAAACCTGTCCATCGGCGAATTCAACCAGGTGGGTGAGGCGGTCAAGCACTGCGCATCAGAAGATGCCACGGTGGTCATCGGTACGGTCATCGATCCGGAGATGGGCGATGCGATCCGGGTAACCGTGGTGGCGACCGGTCTGGGTCAGCCGGCAGCCCGGCAGCAGCCGATCATCCGCATGGTGCCGCAGCCAGTCGCCGTTGCACCGCGGCATGCGGAAGCCCGCAATTCCCGGGAAGCGGAACCCGTATCGGCCGATGTCTACGGCAGCGCTTACGATCAGCCGGCCTGGATGCGCAAGCGCGCGGTTGGTGACCAGTTGACCGACAGCAGCGATACGTCCTTTGATCTGCTCGACGTGCCGGCATTCTTGCGCCGGCAGGCGGACTGAAGCGCGGCTGGCAGATGGCAGTAGCGCCGGGCGCCGGGACAGAACCCGGACCGGCGCCATTGCACGGTTTTGACGGGCTGTGGTACGGTGCGTGCGGGTTTTTGTCTCCGCAGGGAGCCGATTTTGAAACAACGGACGCTGAAAACAGCGATTCGGGCCACCGGTGTGGGCCTGCATACCGGCCGCAAGGTGTTCATGACCCTGCGCCCGGCTGCCGAGAATACGGGTATCGTGTTCCGTCGCGTTGATCTCGACCCGCCGGTAGATATCAAGGCCGATGCCTTCAGTGTGGGCGAGACCATGCTGGGCACCACCCTGGTCAAGGGCGACGTGAAGGTCGCCACCATCGAACACCTGATGGCGGCGCTGTCCGGTCTCGGTGTCGACAATGCCTATGTGGACCTCAGCGCCCCCGAGGTGCCGATCATGGACGGCAGCGCGGCGCCGTTTGTGTTCCTGCTGCAGTCGGCGGGTATCGCTGAGCAGAATGCAGCCAAGAAATTCATACGTGTACGCAAGGCCGTACGCGTTGAAGAAGGCGACAAGTCTGCCGAGATCAAACCCTTCCCCGGCCTGAAGATCAATTTCCGCATCGATTTCGATCACCCGGTTTTTCGCCGGCACAGCCAGACGGCGACGGTGGATTTCTCGACGACTGCCTTCCTTAAAGAGATATCCCGCGCCCGGACCTTCGGTTTCGCGCGGGATATCGAGATGCTGCGCACCCGTCAGCTGACGCTTGGTGGCAGCATGGACAATGCGATCGTGCTCGACGATTTCCGCATCCTCAATGAGGACGGCCTGCGTTTTGAGGACGAGTTCGTCAAACACAAGATTCTTGATGTCGTCGGCGACATTTACCTGCTCGGACACTGTCTGGTCGGCGAGCTGACTGCCGTCAAGTCGGGCCATGCACTCAACAACAAGCTGCTGCGTGCCCTGCATGCCGATGCTTCGGCCTGGGAGCTGGTCAGCTTCGATGAGCAGCGCGTGGCACCGATCTTCTACCCGGTGCCTGTCGGCGCCGTCTGATTTGTCCCGACCCGTACCCTGATCCGGCTCGCTGCCGGGAATTGCCTGCGGCAGGCGCCGAGGATGGCCTCGGCCTCGAAGCGCAGTCGGGCCGCCCATTCGGGACTCGTCGCTGTCACGATCAGGGTGCCGTCGGGCCGCAGATTGCAGGCTGAAACACCGGACCCAAGTGGTTCGCCGAGCGCAGTCCTGACCTGTGTCGCCAGATCGAGATGCCGCTCCACTGCTTCGGCCAGCGCGCCCAGTGCCTTTACCTCGGTGAACAGGGTGCCCAGCGAACGGGGCTGATTTCGTGATGCGTCGCTCATGGTGTTCGCGTCAGGTTGTGCGCTGTTCCTTGTCCCGCTTGGGTGCCTCGGGCATAGTCTATGCGCCGGCCGCATCAGTGTCTGGCCGGTTTTTCTTCAGGAGTTTGCCGTTGGGCACGGTTCCGCAGACAGATTGGTCGCGCAGCGCACAGCTCTTGCCTGTGCTGCTGGGTGCTGCTGTCGCGCTGTCGCTGGGTGGAACAGGCTTCGGCCTGGGCTGCCTCTATGCCAGCCTGCAGACCCCGGCAGTCGCCGTGGTGGCGCAGCCGGCCTTGCCTGCAGGCGGTCCCGACGAGTCCGAGGCCATCGACGCACCGACGGTCAGCCCACAGCGACAGCCGGTTTCAGTGGCGAGCAGGGTGCAGCTGATTCCGGAGCAGTTTGCCGATCGGCTTGCCCGGCCAGTGGTCGGCGGCCGGGTGTCCAGCCAGTACGGCAAGCGCGCCGATCCCTTCACTGGCGACCCGGCCATGCACCGTGGCCTGGACTTTGCCGGGCCCGTCAACAGCGTGATCCTGGCGGTGGCTCCCGGCGTCGTCACCTGGTCTGGCCCGCTGCGTGGCTATGGCAATCTGATCGAGATCGACCATGGCAACGGCTGGGTTACCCGCTACGGCCACAATGCCTCCAATTTCGTGGGTCCGGGCGACTACGTAAAGCCTGGCCAGACCATTGCCCTGATGGGGGCGACAGGCCGGGCGACCGGTACCCATCTGCACTTTGAAGTGCTGTATCAGGGCCGCCACATGGATCCGGCCCGTTTCGTGCCGAGAACGGCCTGATCTGCCCGCCTGACGCGGTTCCGCGTCAGCAGAAATCGCCTGTTAGAATGCGCCACCATCGCACTGAGCGGTGCTCAACTTTCACGCAATGATCCCGGGCCCGGGCATGACATCCCGCGCTGGCTGGGGAGGAACATGTTTTGCTGAACTGGATTACCAGGCTGTTTGGTAGCAGCAACCAGCGGTTGCTGCGCCGCTATTCAGGTGTCGTCGCTGCGAGCAACGCACTCGAGCCGACCATCGAGGCGCTGGATGACGAGGCGCTGCGGGCCAAAACGGCTGAGTTTCGCCAGCGGCTCGCCGATGGTACGGCGCTGGATGCGCTCATTCCCGAGGCCTTTGCGGTGGTACGCGAAGCCGCCCGGCGGACCATCGGCCTGCGCCATTTCGACGAGCAGTTGATCGGTGGCCTGACGCTGCACGAAGGCAAGATCGCCGAGATGCGTACCGGCGAGGGCAAGACGCTGGTTGCGACCCTGCCAGCCTACCTGAACGCGCTGCCAGGTCGCGGCACGCATATCGTGACGGTCAACGAATATCTCGCCCAGCGCGATTCCGACTGGATGGCGCCCGTCTACCGCTTCCTCGGCATGGAGGTCGCGGTCATCCGCAACGGCCAGAGCAGTGCCGAGAAGCGGGCAGCCTATGCAGCCGATATTACCTATGGAACGAACAATGAATTCGGCTTCGACTACTTGCGCGACAACCTGGCCTTCAGGCCTGAAGACCAGGTGCAGCGACCGCCCGTCTTTGCCGTCGTCGACGAAGTCGATTCGATCCTTATCGACGAGGCGCGTACGCCGCTGATCATTTCCGGGCCGGCCGACGACAGTTCCGAACTCTACATCCGTATCAACAAGCTGGTGCCGGGCCTGGTGCGGCAGGAACGTCTGCCCGACGAGGATGACGATGGCGGTCCGGGCGACTTCTCGGTAGACGAAAAGAGCCGGCAGGTTGCCCTGAGCGAGGAAGGTCATCAGAAAGTCGAGGCATTGATGGTCCAGGAGGGACTGCTCGGCGAAGACGAGAGCCTCTATGACGCGGCCAACATCCGCCTCATGCATCACCTGACCGCGGCACTGCGGGCGCATGCGATCTATCGCCGGGACGTCGAATACATCGTGCGCAATGGCGAAATCGTCATCGTCGACGAGTTCACCGGCCGGACCATGCCCGGACGTCGCTGGTCAGACGGACTGCATCAGGCGGTTGAAGCGAAGGAGGGCGTGCGCGTCCGCGAGGAAAACCAGACCGTCGCATCGATCACCTTCCAGAATTACTTCCGGCTCTACGAAAAGCTTGCCGGCATGACGGGTACGGCCGATACCGAGGCCTATGAGTTCCAGCAGATCTACGGCCTTGAGGTGGTCGTGATACCGACCCACCGGCCGATGGTGCGCGATGACCAGGCTGATCTCGTCTACCTGACACAGAAGGACAAATTCCAGGCCATCATCGAGGACATCAAGGAATGCCAGGATCGCCAGCAACCGGTGCTGGTAGGCACGGCCTCGATTGAGACATCTGAATACCTGTCGGGTTTGCTCACCAGGGATGGTGTCGCGCACCAGGTGCTGAACGCCAAACAGCACGAGCGCGAAGCGCATGTCGTGGCTGAGGCCGGTCGCCCGGGTGCCGTTACCATTGCCACGAACATGGCCGGTCGCGGTACCGACATCGTGCTGGGCGGAAACCTGGAGGCTGAGCTCGCGCAGATGCCGGCCGATGCAGCGGAGGACGACCGGAAGAAGCACCGCGCGGAGTGGACGCAGCGGCATGAAAAGGTGCTGGCTGTCGGCGGTCTGCGCATCATCGGTACCGAGCGTCACGAATCGCGTCGCATCGACAACCAGCTGCGCGGTCGTGCCGGCCGCCAGGGTGACCCCGGCTCCAGCCGCTTCTACCTGTCCATTGAGGACAACCTGATGCGGATCTTCGGTGACCCGGAGCGCACCAAGAACATGCTGCGCGGTGTCGGCATGCGCGAGGGCGAGGCCATCGAGAGCAATCTGCTGACGCGCCAGATCGAGCGCGCGCAGCGCAAGGTAGAGGGGCACAATTTCGATGCCCGCAAGTCGCTGCTCGAATATGACGACGTGGCGAACGATCAGCGGCGGGTGATCTACCAGCAGCGCAACCAGCTGATGAAAGCCGATGACATATCGGCATCGCTGGCAGAAATCCGGGCCGAGGTCGTCAATACCACGATCAGCGAGTACATCGCGCCGGAGAGCATGGAGGAGCAGTGGGATGTGGCCGGTCTGGCGACAGAGCTGCAGCGTGAGTTCGGTGCGCAGCTCGACATCAAGGCCATGCTCGACGAAGACCGCAAACTGGACGAAGCCGGATTGCGGGCCAGGATCCTTGCTGCCGTCGAAGAGCAGTATCTGCAGAAGTTTTCCGTCATGGATTCGGCCGAGCTGCGCCAGGTCGAGAAGCAGCTGATGTTGCAGCAGGTGGATCATCACTGGAAGGAACACCTGGCCGCGATGGACTACCTGCGCCAGGGTATTCATCTGCGCGGTTATGCGCAGAAGAACCCGAAACAGGAGTACAAGCGCGAAGCCTTCGAGATGTTCAGCAACATGCTCGACCAGGTGAAGCGGGATGTGGTTACGATCCTCGCCAAGGCGCGCATCCGCAGTCCGGAAGAGATCCGTGCCGAAGAAGAACAGCGGCGCATGATCGAGCAGCTCCAGTACCGGCACGATGAGGCGCCATCGGCGATGGCGCCCGAGGCTACCGGGCGGGAAGAGGAGCCGGCGCAGACTGCATCGGGTGGCCAGTCGATGACACTCAGGCAGACACCGCGCGCGCAGCCTGCGCCCCCGGCTGAACCCTTCGTGCGACCGGAACGCAAGGTGGGTCGTAACGAGCCGTGTCCCTGCGGCTCCGGCAAGAAGTACAAGCAGTGCCACGGCCGGCTCGATTGAAAAGGCGTCCAGAGCCGGAGCCGCGTACTTGCCCGAGCTGAAGCCGGCGGAAGTGATTCCCGTTGCTGCCGGCGTGCTGCGCGATGCCGCAGGCCGTGTGCTGATTGCCCGCCGTCCGGACGGCGGGCATGCGGGCGGATTCTGGGAGTTTCCAGGCGGCAAGATCCAGGCCGGTGAAGCCCCGCTGCAGGGCCTCTGCCGCGAGCTTGCCGAAGAGATTGGCGTAAAGGTAACCGCGGCCCTCGCACTGATGACCTACCGCCACAGCTATCCGGAACGGGTGGTCGAGCTGCATGTGTTTGAAGTCAGTGAGTACTCTGGCGAGCCGCAGGGTCTGGAGGGGCAGCCCTTGCGCTGGGTAGCGGTCGACGAGCTGGTCACGGCGGGGCTGCTGGAAGCGGATGCGCCGATTGCCGCTGCGCTGGCGCGAAAGAAAAATCGCGCCTGAAGGCGCTCCCACCAAAACAGGGCCACCATAGGAGCGGCTTCAGCCGCGATCCCCACCGTAGGAGCGGCTTTAGCCGCGATCCCCCTCGGTAGGAGCGGCTTCAGCCGCGATCCCCACCGTAGAAGCGGCTTCAGCCGCGATTATTGATTGCCTGCTGGAAGAGTCGCGCCTGAAGGCGCTCCTGCAAAAGCCGCTCCCGCTAGCAGATCGTCAGGCGGAAATGCACATCCTTGTTGATCTGCACGGGACGCTGGCTGGCGTCCGGCCACTGCATGAAGCGGACCGTAAAGCGATGATGGCTGCCGCTGATTTCCGGATATAGATTCACGCCGGGCTGCAGGGTAATGCGCAGCAGGCCTGCCGTCCCTTCACCGACCATGCCGTGCTGATAGACACCGTTGACTGCCACCTGCTCGGAGTTGTGTCCGCTCTCGCGCAGCAGCCAGAGCAGTTCCGCAATGCTGTCGCAGAGCGGCCGCAGGTTGACGATCCAGCGCTCGATGTCAGCCAGGCGGACTTCGTAGGGGTGGCTCAGCCAGTGGGCATAGTCCGGCAGGTCAAACTCACAGGTACCGCCCGGAATCGCGCTGCGGTGTTTTACCGCCGCCAGGAATTCACTGTCGCGGATCGGCTGCAGGAACTGTGAGCCGACTGCAAACAGCTTCTGGCGCAGCTCCTGAAGGTTGCGCAACACGCGCTTCAACCGCGCTTCGTCGATGCCGGCGACATTCTGGTAGCGGTCATAAACACCGATCTGTCGCTCGAGTTCCTTGAGCACATCACCGCGTACATCGCCGCGGCCGAGAATCGTGACGATATCGAGCAGACTGGTAATCGCCCCGCGGCTGCCCCATTCGGAATTCTGCTCGATATTGAAGCAGAGCTGCTGATAGAGGAATTCGAGGCGCAGCAGCGTACGCATCCGTTCACTCAGGGGCTGCTCGTAAAGCCCTGAAAAACCGGATGTGGAAGGTTGCTGGAAATCTGCGCCTGGAATGCTAACCATGAATGGTTGGTTTCAGTCCGTAGCCGTTGTTTTCCCGGCATTCTGCGCCACCGGGCGGGGCAAGGGCAAATGCGCCCTCCCGGATGCTGTTTTTGCTGCCGTTGCCTCAGCGCGAATACGCGCGTGCCAGCTCACGATAGATCGCATCCAGCGCCATCACACGCCGCCGGGTCTCGGTCAGGCTGCCGGAATTGTCCACGACATCGTCTGCGCGCGCGAGCCGCTCTGCGCGGCTGAGCTGCGCGGCCAGCACTTGTTTCGCATGTGCTGCGCTTTCGCCGTCACGCGTCATCAGGCGCCTGAGCTGCAGTTCCTCAGGGCAGTCGACCACGAGGACCCGGTCCACGCGCTGGTCCAGGCCCGATTCGATGAGCAGCGGCACCACCACCAGCTGATAGGGGCCACCCGCCTGCCGGCACTGCGCCTCCATCGCCACGCCGATGCGCGGATGGGTGATCGCCTCCAGCTGTTTTCGGCGCGCGGCCTCCGAAAACACGATTTTGCGCAGCTGCGCCCGGTCGAGGCTGCCATCGGCCAGCAGCACTTCGGCCCCGAATGCGGCGGCGATTTCCTCCAGGGCCGGGGAGCCAGGGCTGACGACATCCCGTGCGATCCGGTCGGTATCGATCACCGGTACGCCGAGCCCGGCAAACATTTCAGCGACAGCGCTCTTGCCGCTGGCGATGCCTCCGGTCAGCCCCACGCGCCAGATGCGCTGTCGTGCAGATTCCGGGCGGCTCGTGTCGGGGCGCTCGGTCACCGCACGCTCAGCCGAAAACCTGCAAGAAGGGCACCGCGGTCAACAGCGGCTCGCCCCAGGCCATCGCCACGAAGCCGGCCGCCGCCAGATAGGGTCCGAACGGAATCGGTTCCTGGCGGCCGTGACGCCCCAGCGCGATCAGTGCGATACCGGTCACGGCCCCGGTCAGGGCAGAGAGCAGCAGTATCGGCAAAAACATCTGGTAGCCCAGCCAGGCGAGGAGCGCGGCGAACAGTTTGAAGTCCCCGTAGCCCATGCCTTCCTTGCCGGTGGCCAGACGGAATCCGTGATACACGAGCCAAAGGCTCAGATAGCCGGCGATTGCGCCGATCACCCCGTCTGCGAGGCTCACCGCGAAGGGGCCGGGTGCCGCATGCGGAATGGCCAGCAAGTGGAACAGCAGTCCGCCCCAGAGCAGAGGGACCGTGATGGTGTCGGGAAGCAGTTGATGGTCGAGGTCGATCACGGTCAGGGCGATCAGTGCCCAGCTGACCGCTACTGCCGCCGCTGCATCGACCGTAAAGCCGAAGCGCCAGACGAGGTATGCGGAGACCAGGCCGGTGAATGCTTCCACGACCGGATAGCGCACCGGAATCGCAGCGCCGCAGTCGGCGCAGCGGCCGCGCAGCCACAGCCAGCCGAGCAGTGGAATATTGTGCCGCGCCCTGATCTGCGCCTTGCAGGCCGGACAGCCGGAGCGCGGGACGATCAAATTGAAAGGTGCGGTATCAGCCGGGCTGGCCGTCGATGCCGTTGCATCGCTGCCTTCGAGCAAGGCGCGACACTGCTCGCGCCATTCCCGCTCCATCATCAGCGGCAGGCGGTAGATCACCACGTTCAGGAAGCTGCCCACCAGCAGGCCGATCAGGCCGGCAAAGGCTGCCAGCAGCGGCAAGGTGGACTGCAACGCGCCGGGCTCGATCAGATGACCGAACCCATCTTGAAGATTGGCAGGTACATCGCGATGACGAGGCCACCAACGAGCACGCCGAGAATGGCCATGATCAGCGGTTCGAGCAGGCTGCTCATGCTGTCTACTGCGTTATCTACATCCGCCTCGTAGAAGTCAGCGACTTTTGAGGACATCTCGTCCAGCGAGCCGGATTCTTCACCGACAGCGATCATCTGGATCACCATGTTGGGAAACAGACCGGTATTTTCCATGGCCCGCTGCAGGCGCTGGCCGGTCGATACCTCATCGCGCATGGCCAGCACGGCTTTCTCATAAACAATGTTGCCGGTTGCACCGGCTACCGACTGCAGTGCCTCGACCAGCGGTACGCCGGCGCTGAACATGGTGGACAGCGTACGGGCGAAGCGCGCGATGGATGCCTTGACGAGAATCGAGCCGACGATCGGCAGTTTCAGGAACAGACGGTCCTCGAATTCACGCAGCTTCTTTGAACGCTTCTTGGTGTAGATATAAAAGGCGGCTCCTGCGCCAATGACCAGTCCGACAGCCCAGCCCTTGCTCTGCACGAACGCCGAGAGGTCGATCACCATGCGGGTAAAGGCCGGCAGATCGGCACCGAAGCCCTTGAACAGCGACTCGAACTGCGGGATCACGAAGATCAGCAGGATCAGCGTTACGATGAAAGCCACGACCAGTACCGCCGCCGGATAGAACAGCGCCTTCTTGATCTTCTTCTTGATGGCCTCGGTCTTTTCCTTGTAGGTCGCGATCTTGTCCAGCAGGGTATCGAGTGCGCCGGCCTGTTCGCCGGCAGTCACCAGATTGACGAAGAGGTCATCGAAGTACAGCGGATGGCGGCCGAGCGCTTCGGCGAGTGCGGTACCGGACTCGAGGTCAGCACGGATACCGAGAATCAGTTTCTGCATCGCCGGGTTGTCGTGGCCGGCACCGACGATATCGAAGGCCTGAACCAGCGGGATACCGGCCGCGAGCATGGTGGCGATCTGACGGCTGAAGATGGCGATGTCGCCGGGGGTTACCTTGCCGCCCTTGAACAGGGTGGATTCCTTGCGGATGCGTACCGGCACGACACCCTGCTTGCGCAGCACGGCACGCACCGCGGCCTCGCTGGAGGCCATGGTCTTGCCCCGGACCTTGTTGCCCCGGTTGTCAGTCCCTTCCCAGGAGAACCCGACCTGATTGATGGCGACGCCTGCAGCCATGTGCCCAACTCCACTCATTGGTAGGAGCGCCTTCAGGCGCGATTCCCGATCTCAAACCCAATCGCGTCACAATCGCGCCTGAAGGCGCTCCTACGGGAGCAACCGCCCCTGAAGGCGCTCCTACATCAAGACTCGATTGTAACCCTATTGATTTCCTCAAGACTTGTAAGCCCGTCCTTGACTTTTTGCAGGGCCGAGCGACGCAGGGACCAGACCCCGTCTTTCTCCGCCTGTTCTGCGATCTGCACGGCGTTGCCGCCTTCGAGGATGATGCGGCCGATGGTTTCGGTCACCGGCATGACCTGGTAGATGCCGACGCGGCCCTTGTAGCCATCGTTGCATTGCTTGCAGCCGATCGGGCCGAAGACACGCAGGCCGCCGCGAATATCCTCTTTGCTGAAACCTTCCAGCAGCAGGGCATCATCGGGAATATCCCGCAGTTCCTTGCATTGCTCGCAGAGGCGGCGGGCCAGGCGCTGGGCGATGATCAGGTGCACCGAGGTGGCAATGGCATAGGGCTTGACGCCCATGTCGATCATGCGCGTCAGGGTGCGCGGCGCATCGTTGGTGTGCAGGGTAGAGAGCACCAGATGCCCGGTCTGGGCAGCCTTGATGGCGGTCTCGGCGGTCTCCAGGTCGCGGATTTCGCCGACCATGATCACATCCGGATCCTGGCGCAGGAAGGCTTTCAGGGCTGAAGCAAAGGTCAGCCCCACCTTGGGATTGACGTTCACCTGGTTGATGCCGGGCACGTTGATTTCGACCGGGTCTTCGCAGGTCGAGATGTTGCGGTCTTCGGTGTTCAGGATATTGATGCCGGTATACAGCGACACGGTCTTGCCGCTGCCGGTCGGGCCCGTGACGAGGATCATGCCGTAGGGCTTGGCCAGTGCGTCCAGATACAGCTTGCGCTGGAAGTCTTCGTAACCAAGCACCTCGATGCCGAGCTTCGCCGCAGTCGGGTCGAGGATACGCAGCACGACTTTCTCGCCGAACAGTGTCGGGCAGGTATTGACGCGAAAATCGATGGCACGGTTTTTCGACAGCCGCAGCTTGATGCGCCCGTCCTGTGGCACGCGACGTTCGGCGATGTCGAGCCGTGACATGACCTTGAGACGCGCCGTGACCTTGTGTGAGAGTGCGAGTGGCGGTGCGGCGACCTGCTTCAGCACGCCGTCGAGCCGGGTGCGCACCCGGTAGTTTTTCTCGTAAGGCTCGAAATGGATGTCTGAGGCGCCGCGCTTGATCGCATCGAGCATGATCTTGTTGACGAAGCGCACCACCGGGGCGTCTTCGATGTCGTCGCGCGCGACATCGTCAGTGACCAGATCGTCGTCGCTGCTGACCTGCAGGCTTTCGAGGTCGAAGTCGTCCTCGTCAAAGCTCGACATCGAGGTGTCGACGGCCTCGAGCGCCTTGCTGACCATTGCATCGAGCTTGTCCTGTTCGACGATGATCGGGTCGACGCGGACGCCGGACTGGAACTTGATCTCGTCGATGGCGGCATGGCTGGTGGGGTCGGAAACGCCGAGAAAGAGCCTTTTGCCACGCAACAACAGCGGCAGGACCCGGTGCTTGGCCAGCAGGCGCTGGTCAACCGACTTGACTGCCTCCATGTCCAGGTCGATGGCATCGAGGTCGAGCAGCGGCACACCGAATTCCGACGAGGCGGCGACCGCTATTTTGGAGGCCTCGACCAGTTGCCGGTCGACGAGGTAGGCAACCAGGCCGATATGCTGGGCTTCCGCCCCCTTGACGGCGTGAACTACCGCATCTTCCGCGATCAGCCCGTCCTGGACCAGTCGTCGGGAGAGGCCGCTGAGCGGCGCATTGGTGGCGGATACGGCCATCGGCTTCCTTGGGTGACCGGCGGGATATTAGGGTAAGTGTGTAGTGTTACTAAGGATCAGCGTCGGGCGCAACCGCTCAATTCGCCACTTTCGCACTTTTCTTCCGCTGGTTCCCAAAAAAGAAAAAGCCCCTGCCTTGCGGCAGGGGCTTTCCCGAGGTCGTCTCAGACCCTGGGCGACTCTTTAGGTGTCGTCGCGGCAGGACTGGGGCAGGTACTTCTGCTCCACGCTGGTTGCGGTAGCCGCGTCATCCGAGGCATTGGCGGCTGAGTCGTCGGCCGTCAGGTTGGTGGTTTGGTCGGCGGCGGTGAAGTAGCCGCAGAGCCAGACCACGTCGTTGTTGTCGCTCAGCATCGGCTGCAGGGCAAGGGTTTCGCCCTGGATCGAGCCGTTGGCGTTGTTGCCAAACGTGATGATGATCGTGCCGACGCCCGTGATATCAACGTCGTCCACGTACTTGCCGGACGGATGATTGTTGGCGTCGCCACCGGCCAGCTCCAGGCTGGTGGGCCACTCGCCGGTGTTGGCGAAGGACTCAGCTACGCCCGCCTTCACGGCGCTGGCCAGATTCAGGCCTTCCGTGACCTGCGAACGGATCGTGTAGTCCTGATACGCCGGGATCGCGATGGCGGCCAGGATGCCGATGATGGCGACGACGATCATCAATTCGATGAGCGTGAAGCCCTGCTGGATTTTCTTCATGAGTGGACTCTCCATACGGTTGCGAACTGGAAACTGCGGCCCTGATGGTTATGAACAGGGCCTGCGGGCCAGTACATTGCAGGATCCATGCCAGATCCCGGTGGCAATTCTTCAAGATCATGATGTAGCAGGGAAAACTCGCTCGCGGGGCATTCCTGCTGCTACCGCGGCACAACATAAGCCTGAGGTACCCAGGCCGCCGACCGGACGCCCAGCGTCACTTTCTGACGTTTTTGCGTCAGAACCGGGCCGTCGTAGGAGCGGCTTCCGTAGGAGCGGCTTCAGCCGCGATCTTCCCGCAATAAATATCGCGGCTAAAGCCGCTCCTGCGGCGGTCCCGTTCTGGTAGGAGCGCTTTCAGGCGCGATTCCATCCTGGCTACAAATCGCGGCTAAAGCCGCTCCTACCGCCGTTTCAGTCGATGCCGAGCTTCTGCATCCGGTAACGCAGGGCACGCAGCGTCAGACCGAGCTTCCTTGCGGTGACGGTCTTGTTGTAGCGGTTTTCTTCCAGCGCCTTGACGATTGTTTCGCGCTCGACAAGTTCCAGGCGGTCGCCGAGGTGTGGGGTGGGTGATGCCGCCGCCACCGCCGTAGGAGCGCCTTCAGGCGCGATCCCATGTGCGATCCGGCCGGGGATCGCGGCTGAAGCCGCTCCCACCGGGATCGCGGCTGACGCCGCTCCCACCGGGATCGCGCCTGAAGGCGCTCCTACAGAAGGCGTTCCTGCGGTGGCGGGCTGGTGGATATGGATGTCGTCGGCGGCGATCTCGTCGCCCGAGAGCGCGATGGCCCGTTCGAGGATGTTTTCCAGTTCGCGCACATTGCCGGGAAAGCGGTAACCGGCGAGCCTGGTGCGCGCGCCCGCACTCAGGTCCGGCGGCGGCAGGCCCATGCCGGCGGCCAGACGCGCGAGGATGTGGCGAGTGAGCAGCAGGGTGTCGTCGCCGCGCTCGCGCAGCGGCGGCACGCGCAACTCGATGACATTGATCCGGTAGTAGAGGTCTTCGCGAAAGTGGCCGCTCGCCACCAGTGCGCGCAGATCCTTGTGGGTGGCGGAGAGGATGCGTACATCGACCGGTACCTCGGCCGTCTGGCCCACTGGCCGCAGCGATTTTTCCTGGATCACACGCAGCAGTTTCACCTGCATGGGCAGCGGCAGGTCGGCGATTTCGTCCATGAACAGCGTGCCGCCCTCGGCGGACTGGAACAGGCCTTCCTTGTCGTTGACGGCGCCGGTAAACGAGCCTTTGCGATGGCCGAAGAACTCGCTCTCCATCAATTCGCCGGGAATCGCGCCGCAATTCACCGGCACGAAGGGCGCCTCGGCCCTTGAGCCCTGCTCATGGATCATGCGCGCCACCAGCTCCTTGCCGGTGCCGGACTCGCCGGTGATGTGCACCGGCGCCTGGCTGCGCGCCACCTTGGCGATGGTTTCGCGCAATTGCTCGATGGCAGCCGAGTTGCCGAGCAGCTGGGCCTTGCCGCCGGTTACGCCGGTGTGTGGCACTTTCAGCGCGCTGCCGACCAGCTTGCGCAGCACCTTGATATCCACCGGCTTGGAGATGAAATCGAAGGCGCCGGCCTTCAGTGCGCGCACGGCGGTTTCCACATTGCCGTGGGCGGTGATCACCGCCACCGGCGTGCCGATGCCACGCAACTGCATCCACTCGATCAGGTCGATGCCATCGCCGTCCGGCAGGCGCATGTCGGTCAGGCAGAGCTGGAACTCGCGTCGCGTAAGCTGCGCCTTTGCCGCAGCGATATCGGCACAGGCACAGACGTCGATATCCATGCGTTCCAGGGTGATGCCGAGCAGTTCCCGGATATCGGGTTCGTCATCGACGACGAGGGCGATTGGTTTTGCCACGCTGGTCTCCGCTGCTTCAGTTTTCCCAGCGCGCCGGATCGGCAAATACGATCCGGAACACGCTGCCG
>CAUJHF010000007.1 GCA_963204745.1 Pseudomonadota bacterium | reverse complement strand
GCGCATCGGCGACCCCGCCATGACATGGGCAATTGTGGACTGGTTGCGCGCCAATACACGGCTGCCAATCCTGCTGAAGGGGATCGTGACGCGCGAAGATGCCGAACTGGCGGTGCGCAGGCGCGTGGACGGCATCATCGTCTCGAATCACGGTGGCCGGCAGGAAGAAAGCGGCCGCGGTACCCTCGAGAGTTTGCCGGAGGTTGTCGAGGCGGTCGATGGTCGCATGCCGGTTCTGATGGATGGAGGTATCCGGCGTGGTACCGATGTGTTTAAGGCGCTGGCACTCGGCGCGACGGCGGTCTGCGTGGGTCGGCCCTATCTGTTTGGCCTGGCAGCGTACGGTGACAACGGCGTCGCGAAAGTCATGGCGATTCTGGACAGTGAACTGAAGCGGGCGATGCAGTTCGCCGGCACAACGGATCTGGCTGCCATAAGGCCCGCCTGGCTGCAGCGCCGGGTGCGATGACCAGGCATACAGTTGCCTCTTGCAGTCAAATGCGGTTCTATCCGTTCATGGACAGATCGCTTGTACCCATCGCCGTTTTGGCCGTGTTGCTCGTTGCCGGTTGCACCCCTGCGCAACAGGCACCTGTACCGCCGGCGGCCGAGGCCGTATCGTCTGAACCGGTCCCGGTAACGGAGTCGCCGTCGCTGGCAGGCGAGGCGGCAGCTGCAGATCCGGTCGTTGAAAATGAGGCGGCACCGCTTGAGCCTGAGGCGGCCCGGCCCGAATCGGCCAAGGATGTGCCGGTTCCTCGGCCAGTTGTTCCGCCGAAAACCACAGCAGCAGCACCTGCGCCGGGGATTCCGCCGCCATCGGCAGTTGCGCCCAAAACCGTGCCGCCTGCTGCCCAAACGCGAGCACCTGCAACGAGTGCCGCACCAGTGTCGCGACCGCCGCCAGTTGCTGCCGCAGCGCCAGCTGCACCGCCGCTCGATCTGGCCGGGCTTGAGTCGCGACTGCGTGCGACCAAGGCGATCGGTGTGATGACCAAACTGGCGCTCAAGAATCAGGTTGACGATCTGCTCGACAGCTTTCGCAATCAATACCGCGGGCGCAGCAAGACCCCGTTGCCGGAGTTGCGGGCGGCTTATGACCGGCTGTTGATGAAGGTACTGTCGCTCCTGCAGGACGCCGATCGGGCGCTGGCGCGGGATATCGTCAGCTCGCGTGAAGCGATCTGGGGCATTCTTTCGGACCCGAAGAAATTTTCCGAGAACAATCTGATGGCAGGAGCATGAGCATGCGCAGACAGCTGAAGAAGTTGGTTTTGGCCCTTGTAACAGTTTGCTGTACCGGACCGTTGCTTGCGGTGGATATTGGCGCCGATGAAGCGGCAGCCAAGGACATGACGGCCGTGATTGCCCTGCAGGGTCTGCCTTGCGGGCAGGTCGTGCGCGCCGAGAGGAAAGGAGATAATGACTATCTCGCCACGTGCTCGGATGGCAATCGCTATCGGGTGACGGTCAACGCCGAGGGGCGTGTTGTCGTTGTGAAGCAGTAGAAGGAGCGCGTGCATGTTGTTTGCCAATGTCTGGTACATCGCTGAGTGGAGCGAGAATGTCAGTGATGCGCCAGTCAAGGTGAAGATGCTCGGGCGCGAGTTCGTGCTGTTCCGGGATCTCGACGGCAAGGCGGTGTGTCTGAGCAATACCTGCTGTCATCGCGGTGCGAGCCTCGCGCAGGGCAAGCGGCAGGATGATGGGACGCTGTCCTGTGTATTCCACGGCTGGCGCTTTAACGCCGGCGGCCAGTGCACGAATATTCCCTCCCAGCTCAACCCGGCGGCTGATATTCCCGCCTCGGCAAAGATCGACAGCTACCCGACGCAGGAGAAACATGGTCTCGTCTGGGTGTTCCTCGGCGACCAGCCCGAAAAGGCGCACCCGCTGTTCGACATGCCGGAAGATACCGACCCGGCCTGGCGACGGGTGACTTTCTCCGACACCTGGAAGGCCAACGTGCACTGGGCGAAGATGGTGGATCTCGATCAGGTGCACCTGCACATCGTCCACGGCATCCCGCTCAACGAGGACAACCCGAGCCGGCCTTCGGCCCACAGTGTCGAGTGGCTCGATAACGGCTTTCGCACGCACCTGGTTTCCAGACCGCCGCCGCCATCGGGCGAGTGGGCGAAGCTGCGCCAGGGGCGCACCGAGGTGAACTCACACCTGACTTTCTATTTGCCGGGATTCACGCTCTACGGCCGGATCCAGATCGGCACCCCGGATACGTCATTCACCAATGTCTTCTATTCCATGTCCACGCCCATCGATGAAGAGAACACGAAGATGTACCTGATCGCGTTCCGCAATTTCATGCTGGAACCGGACAAGGACAAAGACCACCTGCAGCGCAACCTGCGCAATGTCTACCAGGACAAGGCGATTGCCGAGGCGCATCTGCCGAAGCGTGCACCGGATATCCCCGAGTGGCCGGTGATCAACGTTGACCGTGAAGATTTGCTGATGCAGACCTACTGGCAGTTCATGCGTGAACTGCGCGGCAAGGGCTGGCAGATCGACCGGCTCGCGCTGGATGCCTGCGAGCGCAACGGTGAGGTGCGGGTGCTTCCCTCTCCGGCGCGCCAGGCTGATCCGGCGCACTGGGTGTACCGGCCGGTGCCCTTTGTGGCAGCGGAGGCCTGATCGAAGCTCTTGCTGCTTTCAACGATGTAGTACACGCGGTCTTCCGCTTCAGCTGCGTGCTGGTGTGGCAGGTGGTGGCGTTTCGGAAGCTGCGGCCTTCTTCTGTGCTTTTTCTGCCTTCTTCTTCTTTTTCTCCATCTCCCTCTGGCGTTTTTCGAACTGGTAGTTTTGTTTCATTGCTGGATCCTTTTCTGCGGTAAGACAGACAATAGCCCATGCAGCCGCTTTCGCCGAATTTTTGTCTGTCCAGCTGCATTACGGGGGTATGCTGCAGCTGATTCCGCTTGCATGAGACCCGCAGATGTCAGCTGATTTTGATCTGGAACGCCGGTTTCAGGACCTGATCGGGAGAGTGGACGCAAAGCTGCCGCTCAGTCCCGTGGCGCTGGACCCGGAGCTGGCTGAGCCGCATTCTTTCCTCAAGATCCTCAAGGCGCGGCACATGAACTGGCAGGCGCCGCGTTGCCGGAAGGTATTCGGCATGCGGTTTGCCGTGAAGATACCGTCGCTTGACCAGATGAACTTCATCATCTATCCGGAACCCGGATATGACGCCCCCATCTTCCTGCTCTTCTGCCTGCTGACCGGCCGCAAGCTGATCGCACACGTCAACGTGAACTGTCCGTTCCGGGATGAGGCTTACATGCAGAAGTGGGTCGCACCGCTGCTCGAGGCGCGGCAGCGCTACGCATCTCTTGACTGTGAAGACCGCTACCCGGAATGGATGCTGAAGTGGCGTACGCCGGCCGGCATCTATGGGATGTTGCCGAAAGACCGCTTTGATGATTTCATGAACTGCGGTCTGGATTATCTGCGCATCTATCTGGATCAGCTGGTCAGCTGCGACGCGGTCCAGGATCAGACACGCCTGGCGCAGATCAGCGAGGCCCAGGCGCAGTTCGTCAACGATATACGCACCCAGGACAAGGCGCAGGGCATGATGGCCAGGATGATCGGCGCGGAGAAGGCGCGACGTATCTTTTACGAGGTGACGACCTGAAGTTGCAGGCACATCATGGCGCGTAAACACACTCCGGACAGGGCCGGCACGGTTGTCGTGCTGGAGCACATTTCGCGCGTCCTGAAGGGCAACCGTCTCAATGATCCGCATGTACGCAAACTCGCCGTCTGGCTGCCGCCGGCTTACGACGGCCGGGGCCAGCGTCGTTTCCCGGTGCTCTATGATTTCGCCGGTTTTACCGGCTCCGGGCTCGCACACCTCAACTGGAAGCCGTTCAGCGAAAATCCGGTCGAGCGCGTGGCCCGGCTGATTCATGAAAAGAAAATGCCGCCGGTGATACTGGTGATGCCGGACTGTTTTACCGCGCTCGGCGGCAACCAGTACATCAATTCCTCCGCGATCGGACGCTATGCTGACTATCTGACGCGCGAGATCGTGCCCTTCGTCGACGCAGAGTTTCGTACGCTCGCTGCGCGCGAACATCGGGGCTGCTTCGGCAGGTCCTCGGGCGGTTACGGCGCGCTGGTCCATGGCATGAAATATCCGGCCACGTGGGGCGCGGTTGCGGATCACTCCGGTGACGCGTATTTTGACTTCGTCTATCGCAGCGACTGGCCGAACACGCTCAATGAGCTGGCGAAGTACCGGCAGCCGCGCCGGCGGGCGGGCGTTTACCAAACCGGGCGCGCAGTGGCAGAAGTGGTGTTGGCCCGTGGCCATGACGACGGCCGGGTGCGGCGCTTCCTTGATGCAGTCTGGAAGAAGTCCAAGGTCTCGCGGGCCGAGGGCCTGGCGCTGATGAACCTGTGCATGGCCGCCAGTTACGATCCGCAACCACAGGCGCCGCTCGGATTTCGCCTGCCATTCAATGCAGAGACCGGTGAGCTGATTGCTCCCAACTGGAAACGCTGGCTGGCCAATGACCCGATCCATATGGTCACGCGGCATGCGGCGGCACTGCGCTCGCTGCGTGGCCTGTATGTGGACTGTGGCTGGCGCGACCAGTATCACATCCACTATGGCTGCCGGATCCTGTCTCGTCGGCTGTCAGCGGCCGGTATTGCGCACCGCTATGCGGAATTCGATGATGACCACTCGGATATCGACTATCGCATGGACCTGAGCCTGCCGTTCCTGGCCAGAGCGCTGCGGGGCTGAGTGTTGGCCGCGGTCGGGACCATGGCGCGAAACGCGGCAGCCATGCTTCTATACTGTTGTCGTTAGGGGGCGAAAGGGAAAAACAATGAAAGCGATCGGGACGATTCTGACGAACAAGGGGGGGCAGATCTGGTCAGTGGCGCCGGGCGACACGATGTTGCAGGCAATCACCACCATGGCCGAGCGCGGGGTCGGTGCGCTGCTGGTCATGGAAGGACCGAAGCTGCTGGGCATCATCTCCGAGCGCGACTATGCCCGCAGGATCATCCTGCAGGGGCGGCGTTCGGCCGATACGCGCGTTGAGGAAATCATGACGCGCGATGTGATCGCGGTATCGGTCGACATGACGGTCGAGCAGGGGCTGGCCCTGATGACGGAGCGGCATTTCCGCCATCTGCCGGTAATCGATGAGGGACGGGTGATCGGCGTGGTGTCGATCGGTGACCTCGTCAAGGAGATCATCAAGGATCAGCAGTTCGTGATCGAGGAACTCCGGCGCTACGTATCCGGCTGAGTTGCAGGCACGTTCCTGTTGCTGACTGCCAGACAAGGAAAAGGCGCAGGTAGCGGGGGAGGCTACCTGCGCCTTTTTTAATGCACGTCTCGCCCGGGATCAGAAGTTGGCGGAAAGCATGACCCAGAACTTGTCGACGTCGACGTAGCTGGACTCGTTGTCGGCGTCAAAGGCAGCGTACTTCAGGGCGACAGAGTAATTGGTGCCGACCGGATAGGTGAGCCAGACACCCAGTTCGTTGCCGTAGTCCACAGAGCCCGTTTCAGACTGATAGTCGTCATAGCGAACCTTGAGATTGGCACCGAGTACCGGGACATCCAGCTGTACGAACAGGTCTTCGATACCGCCGGTCGGGGTGGAAGCGAACTGGTCAGCCCAGCCCTGGAAGGCGTGTGCGGTAGCCAGCGGAGTCTGGAACTGGTGGTTGGCAACGGTATCGCCTTCCAGCACTTCGTATGACAGCTTGACGGTCACCTTCTGCCAGCGTATGCCAGCCTCGGCCAGGTAGTAGTCGGCGCTGTAGTTGTTGGGATTGTCGCCATAGTCGTCCTGTGTGGCCCACTCCGCCGCATAGGGAACTGCCCACTGGTCGTTGATCTTGAGGTCGCCGGCCAGGCGCAGGCCCAGCGTCTGGCTGGATGCGGCCAGCGCTTCATCGAAGTCGAGGAAGTAGCCGTAGGCAGTCAGCTTGGCCGCCGGGCTGAAGCTGTAGCTCACATCAGCCAGGTGGGTGTTGCCGTTGAAGTCGGCGGGCGGCGTGCCATCATCCGGACCAACAATGCGGTTCACCTGACGCACATAGGCGTAGTAGGCCTGCAGCTTGTCGTTGAACCTGTAGTTGATGGATCCCGCATCATAGGTCTGCTCGTTCTGGCGCCAGCCTACCGGGCCGACGAAACGCTCATTGCCACGCGCGATCTTCTGGCGGCCGACGATGATTTCGGTATTTGCGATGCCCATGTACTTGAGCGCGGCGACGTTGAGGTCAGTTGCCGTCGGATCGAGCACGGTCGGCCGGTTGGTTTTGCCGTTACGGGTGCTGTTGTAGCTCTCGTCACCCACCGAACGGAGGTCATCCAGTTCCAGCATCAGGGTCAGGTCCTGCCAGGCGGCAGTCTGGAAGGAGATGCGTGAACGCAGGGTCGATGCGTTGGCGTCCTTCGAGAAGTTTTCCTGATCGACGTTCTCGTAGCGATAGCGGAACGCGACGTTGGCTTTGCCGTCCTTGAATGCCTGGGCAACATCAGTGCCCACATCCGCCTGCGACGCAACCGGCATGATCAGCATGCTGCTGGCAAGCGCGGACAGGACGCCAGGCCCCAGACGCTTTGCTGAATTGGTGGTACGTGAAACTGTCACTGTATTCACTCCTCTGTCGGATATATTCCGCTGCTGCATATTAGGCGCGAAGACAGATGCGCTGTGCATAGCGAGTTGTACCTACAAATGACGGGCAAAGCATCATGGGGGCGTGCACAACGCGCAATTCCGGCCTTGAGTTCTAGGTATTTTCCGCAGCGGGGAAACGTGACTGATCCGTGCCGCCTGCAAAAGGCTTCGGTACGTCAGCCTGGTTTTCCATCCACGCGCGGCGTTGCCAGTATCGGTCCATAGACCGCAACATAGATCAGGAAAGCGAGCGCCCAGCTCGTGCCGGCAGCGAGCAGTACGTCTGAATAGTTGTCCGGCCAGACCGCCGGCCCAGCGACGCGCAGTAGTGCTGCCAGAGCGAGCAGCAGATAAGCGATGACGATCGGCCGGCTGACTGTCAACGGCCGGCCGGTGTGGCCGAGTGCGGTGCGCGTGGTCACAGCGAGGATCATCGTCGCGATTGCACCGATACCGAAGCCATGCTGCCAGTACTGTGCCCAGGCCGACTCGCCCAGCAGCGCGGTGCCCTTCAGTACAAAGCCGAGTGGCAACCACGCGTAGGCCAGATGCAGCACCCATAACATCGGGTCGCCGCCGGTGCGCAGGCTGCGCCAGCCGGACAGTCGTACGACATGCATTGTGGCGACGATGAAGGCAAGCCAGCCGCGCAGCACCGGGCCGGGCTGCCAGATATCGATGACGATCACTGCGATCATCGCGGCCGGCAGCAGCGCTTCCAGCCATGCATACCTGTGCAAATTGAAGGTGATATTCGCACGACGCAACGCGTTGCTGGTGAATGCCGGCAGGATTCGCCCACCGACGATGGTCAACAGGAGCAGCACGATGTTCATCGCGGTGAGCAGCGCACGACTGGCGACGGTTGCATCGGTCCGCGCCAGCGCGTACAGGAACAGAGCGTCCGTCAACCAAAGGGCCAGGAGTACGAGAAGCATCGCGATATTGCGGTTCCGCTCGCGGATGATCGGCGGTGCGATCAGTGCGATCAGCAGCGGCAGAAATGCGAGTTCCAGTACCGCGAGTAGCGGGAGACCGCAGAACGGTGCGAGGGAAAATGCCGCGCGGCCAGCCAGCCAGACCAGGGCCAGCGTGAAAACCGGCAGGCCGCCAAAGCCGCGGTTGCGGGTCCAGCTCGGCACGCCGCTGAGCAGAAATCCGGTAATCGCTGCGACCGTGAAGCCGAACAGCATCTCATGGGCATGCCAGAGCTGGGCGGGCAGGCCGGCGAGCGGTTCGGCATTGTTCAGCAAGATCAGCAGCCAGGCAGGAATGACGAGCAGCGCAAAGAGGCCACAGAAGAAGAAGAACGGACGGAAGCCGTAGGCAAACAGTGGATGACGGATAACCATGCGCGAAGTATGGCGCAGCCGCCCGGAAATTTATCGTTCCCTCGCGGGTCAGCCGATTCGTTTATAGAAGCGGACCGTCTTTTCCTTTTCCGGTGGTGGCGCCGATGCGCAGCCCGAACAGCTGCCGGGCGGTTTTTTCCAGAAACGCCAGGCGAGGCGGCCGGCAACGATGCCGACGATCAGTATGGCGATGAGCTCCTGAAAACCGGGCATGACATTCTCCTCAGCTGCCGAGCTGGTACGCAAGCAGCGCGCCCGTGTAACCCAGCCCGGTCATGTACAGCCAGGCAAAAACCGGCCAGCCCAGGCTGTTGGTCTCACGATATATGACCGCAAGTGTTGCCGCACACTGCAGGCAGAATGCATAGAAGATCAGCATGCCGACCACCATCGGCAGTGTGTAGATCGGTGACCCATCCGGCCATGTAGCGCGTTTCAATTGTGTACGCAGGGCGCTGTCTGTTGCCTCGCCCTGGTCGCCGACCGAGTAAATGGTGCTCAGTACGGCAATCACCACTTCCCGCGCGGGAAACCCGGCGATCACCGCTGCCGATACCTTCCAGTCCCAGCCCAGCGGTGCGAAAGCAGGTGCCACGAAATGTCCGGCGCGGCCCAGCCAGCTCTGTTCCAGCCAGGCACTCGCCAGGCGGTTGTCGAGCTGCTCGATCTGCCGGTCGCGTACGGCGCTGTCCGGCAGGCTGGCAAGTGCGGCGCGTTCGGCCTCGTAGGGTGCGGCGACTTCCGCCGGGCGCGGAAAGTACACCAGTGCCCAGACCAGCACGGCTACCGAGAATATGACGGTGCCGGCACGAACCAGAAAGATGCGGCCACGTTCGGCGAGGCGGATTGCGACCGACCACAGGTTCGGCAGGCGATAAGGTGGCAGCTCGATCATGAAGGTCGGTGTGGGGCCGCTGAGCGCCGTGCGCTTCAGCAGCAAGGCGGTGAAAATGCCGCCGACGATGCCGAGCAGGTAGAGGCCGAGCAGCACCATGCCCTGCAGGTTGATCAGTCCGCCGAGATAATGTCTGTCGGGAATGAAGGCACCGATCAGCAGCGCATAGATGGGCAGACGTGCCGAGCAGGTCATGAAAGGTGCGGCGAGGATCGTCGCGATCCGGTCGCGCCGCTCGGGTATCACGCGCGTGGCCATGATGCCGGGTACGGCACAGGCAAAGCTCGACAACATGGGTATGAAGGACTGGCCGGAGAGTCCCACCGAGCGCATCAGTCGATCGACCATGAACGCAACGCGCGGCATGTAGCCCGAGTCTTCCAGCACGATGATGAAGGCGAAGAGGATCATGATCTGTGGCAGGAAAATCACCACGCCGCCAACACCGGCGATCACGCCGTCGACCAGCAGGCTGGAGATTGCCCCGGGCGGCAGGGCAGCGCGCACCAGTTCGCCGAGGCCGGAGGCCCAGCCGTCTATCAGGTCCATCAGCGGTGCGGCCCAGGAAAATACTGCCTGGAAAACCGCCGCCATGACCAGCAGAAACAGCACCGAACCGATCACCGGGTGGTTGGTAACGCTGTCGATGCGGTCGCTGACCGTGACTCGCGGCGGCTGGCGTCGTTCCACTTTGGCGATCAGTGCGTTGATCAGGCCGTAGCGGGCCGTAGCCTCCATCGCAGCCAGTGAACTGCCGGCGCTGAGCCTGGCACGCAGATCAAGCATCTCGGCGTGGAAGGTTTCGCCGGCGCTCAGCTCGAAGCGACGTTCGGCTGCACCGTGTGCATCGATGAGTGCCCGCTCGATTTCGTATTCGCTCAGGTGCGAGCCTGCGGCCCGCAGTCGCTGCCAGAGGTCTGCCGCAGCGTCATTGACCGTGGGCAACACCCGGAGTGGCGGCGGTGACGGTGCATCGATCGCTCTGGCCAGTGCAGCGCGCAAATCATCCAGACCGATGCCGCGGGCGGCCGACAACGCAACCACCTGTGCGCCCAGTCCTTCGCCGAGGGTAGCGATATCAACTTCGACGCCCTTGGCGGCTGCGAGGTCGGTCATGTTCAGCCCGATGACCATCGGCAGCCCAAGCTCTGCGAGCTGGGTGACCAGAAACAGGTTGCGCCGCAGATTCGTCGCATCGACAACGGCAAGGATGGCGCGCGGTCGCGGCAGGTCTTCCACATGGCCGAGCAACACGTCGATGGCCACCATTTCGTCGGGCGACTGCGCGGCGATCGAGTAGGCGCCCGGCAGGTCGACGAGCGTTACTTTCTGACCGCTGAGGGTGATGTGTCCGGTATGCCTTTCGACGGTCACGCCGGGGTAGTTCGCCGTCTTCTGTCGCAGTCCGGTCAGCGCATTGAACAGCGTGCTCTTGCCGGTATTCGGATTGCCGATTACGGCAATCACCCGGTCATTGGCGTTTTCCAGCCCCGTCACCGGGGCAGGTGCGACTTCATTCATGTCGCCAGAATAACCTCTACCTGGCGCGCTTCCTCGCGACGCAGCGAGAGCGCGTAATCCATGACCGAGACCTCGATCGGATCGCCGCCAATGGCCCGGCGCGTCACCTTGATCGGCGAGCCGGCCAGGAGTCCCAGCGCCATGAGTCGTTGCACGACAGGACCGTGGCCATGTACGGCGGTAATGGTGGCCGGTTGCCCGACCTTGAGTTCATCGAGTGTCATGCGCCCATTCTAAATGAGAATCATTGTCATTCGATAGGGACTTTCCCTGAGCCGGGCCAGGAAAATCCGTACGGGGCGGAGGGCAGGGCTTTTAGCGGCTGCGGGCGGTGCGCGCCACATCCATTTCCTGGGTGTAGGCGCGGGCAAATTCTTCGCTGAAGAGTTGCGGGGGGCCGCCGTCATCGCGCTGTGTGAGCGCGTGGTAACTCTCTTCATAGAGTTCCCAGTACTTGAGCTTGTTTGCTCCGGCCAGCAGTCCGCTCCGCTTCATGCCCTTGTCGAAACGGGCTTTCAGTTCGTCCGGATCGAAACGGTCGACGTAATCCTCAACGGCCTGCAACATGGCCTTGACCAGCGCCTGCTCATGCTGCCGGACGTCGCGAAAGCCGGCCTTTACCGCATCTTCGGCGCTGAGATAGGAGCCTTCATTGCGATCGTTGAGCAGATAGCGCAGCGCTTCTTCGACGCTGGGTGAGAATTTCAGCGGGTTGTTCTGCGCCGCCTGCATGACCGTCTGCGGCAGGCGAAAGGTGTCTTTCATGTGACTGCGCTCGCGCAGCAGTTCCATGAGCCCACCGACCATCAGGCGCAGCAGCTTGCCGCTGGTCTGCATGAGATCGCCGGCCGGCACTCCGGCAACTGCATCCGGGTTGAGACCGGCAGCAGTGATAAAGCGGTCCAGTGCGCGCTGATCGGCGGCTGAGCTGGCAGGTGTTGTATCGCTGTCCGGCTTTGCGCCTGAGGCCACGGCGCTGGTTGTCGGCGCTTTTGCGTGCTTCCCGGGGCGCGAGGGCAGGGATTTCAGTTTCTGCACCAGCGCGCTGTTGGGCGTGAAATGCTTCTGCAGCCCGGCATCGCCGAGCATCTTGTCTTCCGAAACCAGCGCCAGTTCCATGGACTCTTCTTCCGGCACGAGCTGCGCACGCACGATCGAGTCGCGCATGCCGTCGTGTTGCGCATCGTCGCTGCTCTCGCTGATGTCGACGGCGATTTCATAGGCGCCGATGCGCAAACGGTCGCCATCGAAAAGACGCTGCGGATGCCCCTGTCCAACCGGGGTATCTGCATCGTTGATATAGACGCCGTTGCGGCTGGTATCGACCAGATAGTAGGCACCCGACTGATGTTCGATCATCGCGTGCCGGCTGGAGATGTAGCGCTTCTCGTCCGGCAGTACCCAGTCGTTGTCACTGTGCCGCCCGATCGTGCCGCCGCCGGCGGCGAATTCGCGCAAGCGCTCTTCAGGTGCAAGCGCGTTGCTGTCACTGATTACCCGGAGCCGAAGTGGCATGTCCTGTCCTGTGCCAGAGAATCTCCGGCGCGGTGCACCGGCAGCCTGTCTGGAATGTCCCAGACGTAATGATGGCCGGAGAGCGGACATCTGGCCGCGTTTCGGTTCACAGTTCCGGACCCGGTCCAGACCCCGGACGCTGCGCTATACTGCGCGCCCGCCAGATCTGGCGAAGCGTTTGAACAGCACCAGCGGGTCCTGGCGGCAGCATGTCAGCGAGAAGTATCTACAAGGTTGTCTTTCTCAGCCAGGGCAAGGTCTATGAGATCTACGCCCGGAATGTGACCCAGGGCACATTGTTCGGCTTCATTGAGGTGGAGCGGCTGGTGTTCGGTGAGCGCAGTTCGGTCGTTATCGATCCGTCCGAAGAACGCATCAGAACCGAGTTTGCCGGTGTGCGGCGTACCTATCTGCCGCTGCATTCGATACTGCGTATCGACGAAGTCGAAAAGCAGGGCATCAGCAAGATCAGCGCTGCTGAAGGCAGCAACGTCAGCCAGTTCCCCACGCCGATCTATACGCCGGCACCTTCCGGCGACGCGGACCCGTGACGGGCCCGCAGCAGAAACCTGCCGCGCCGCCGACTGCCCCTGCGGGCACCATGCTGGTGTGGGCCGGTGCCGATGCGCTTTCGGTTTTCCGGCTCGACAAGCTGCTGGAGGCAATCCGCAGCCGCGTGCCACGGGTCAGCCGGATCGCTGCCCGCCATGAGTACGGTCTCTCCATCGACCGTCCGTTGACTGACAGCGAAGAGCGGACTCTGCGTCGTCTGCTTGGCGATGAGTCAGTGCCCGCACTGGCTGGTCAGTCGCTGCTGGTGATTCCGCGCGTTGGCACCATTTCCCCCTGGTCGAGCAAGGCCACCGATATCGTGCACAGCTGCGGACTCAAAGTGGTCCGGCGTGCAGAACGCATGGTCCGGTTCAGCCTTGTGGTGCCGGAGCCGCTCACCGCCAATGAAATCGTGGCGCTCGCCCCCCTGCTGTATGACCGGATGACCCAGACCCTGCTCGAAAGGGAAGTGGCACAGGACGATCTGTTCGCCGTACATGCGCCGGCAGCACTGCGTACCATTCCGCTGCTGGGCGAAGGGTTGCCCGCACTGGAGCGTGCTGATCGCGAGCTGGGCCTCGCTTTGTCGGCAGATGAAATGAGCTATCTGGCTGAGAGGTTCGGCGCTGAACAGCGCGATCCGACCGATGCCGAGCTGATGATGTTCGCACAGGCAAATTCCGAGCATTGCCGTCACAAGATTTTCAATGCGCGCTGGGTGATCGATGGCGAGGAGCAGGCATCGAGCCTGTTCGGAATGATCCGCTCCACGCATGCGGTGAATCCGGCCGGCGTGCTGAGCGCATACCGCGACAATGCGGCGGTGATTGAAGGCGCCGTTACCGCGCACCTCTTTGCCGATCCCGCCAGTGGCACCTACCGCGCGCCGATTCTCCCCGTACACACCTTGATGAAAGTCGAGACACACAATCATCCGACCGCGATCTCGCCCTTCCCCGGTGCCGCGACCGGTTCCGGCGGCGAACTGCGTGATGAGGGGGCGACGGGCCGCGGCGGCCGGCCGAAGGCCGGCCTGACCGGCTTCAGCGTGTCGAATCTCGACGTGCCCGGCTGGCCGCAGCCCTGGGAATACAGTCCCGGCCGACCGGGGCGCATCGCGAGCCCGCTGCAGATCATGCTCGAGGGGCCGATCGGTGCGGCCTCGTTCAATAACGAGTTCGGCCGGCCGAACATCGCGGGCTACTTCCGGACATTCGAGCAGCGCGATGCGACGGGCCATGCATCGGCTCGCGGCTATCACAAGCCGATCATGATTGCCGGCGGCCTGGGCAATATTTCCGGTCCGGATGTGGAGAAGGCCGAGGTGCCGGTCGGTTCCCTGCTGATCGTGCTCGGCGGACCGGCGATGCTGATCGGACTTGGTGGCGGTGCGGCGTCGTCGGTCGGCAGCGGAACGAGTGCCGCCGATCTGGACTTCGCTTCGGTCCAGCGCGGCAATCCTGAAATCGAGCGACGCGCCCAGCAGGTCATCGAGGCCTGTCGCGCGCGCGCGGCGCTTGATGGTGTTGCGAACCCGATGCTCATGCTGCATGACGTAGGTGCCGGTGGCTTGTCCAATGCGGTACCGGAGCTCGTTGATCACAGCCATCGTGGCGCGACCATCGAGCTGCGCGAGATTCCGAATGCCGAGCCCGGCATGTCGCCGCTGGAGATCTGGTGCAATGAAGCCCAGGAGCGCTATGTGCTGGCGATCGAGCCGGCTGATCTCGACTGGTTTGCCGCGGTTTGTGCGCGCGAACGCTGTCCGTATGCCGTCCTCGGCAGTCTGGATGACAGCGGCCGGCTGATCGTGACCGACCGCGAGCTGGGCGGCCGGCCGGTCGATATGGCGCTGGAAACCCTGCTCGGCAAGGCGCCGCAGATGTTGCGCAGGATTGAACGTCGCGCGGTGCCGGAGGCGCCGCTGGATCTTGTTGGCATCGATCTGGCCGAGGCCTGTCAGCGCGTGCTGCGCATGCCGGTCGTCGCTGACAAGTCTTTCCTGATCACTATCGGTGACCGCACTGTCGGTGGCCTGGTCGCGCGCGATCAGTTCGTCGGTCCCTGGCAGGTGCCGGTGAGCGATGTGGGTGTGACTGCGCTCGGCTTCGAAACCTTCGCTGGCGAGGCAATGGCGATGGGCGAACGTGCGCCGGTGGCGCTGCTCGATGCGCCGGCATCCGGCCGGCTCGCTGTCACCGAAGCGTTGACCAATATTGCTGCGGCCTCGATTTGCGATCTGGCGACTGTGCGGCTCTCGGCAAACTGGATGGCAGCTGCCGGCAGTCCGGGCGAGGATGAGCGTCTCTACGACACGGTCGATGCGGTCAGCGCGCTGTGCCGCGAACTGAAGATCGCCATCCCGGTGGGCAAGGATTCGCTGTCGATGCAGACGCGCTGGACGGAAGCCGGCACCAGTCACGCGGTCGTGGCACCGGTCTCGCTGGTCGTATCGGCCTTCGCGCCCGTCGATGATGTGCGCCGCACGCTCACCCCGCAGCTGGTGCAGGAGACCGGTTCGAGGCTGCTGCTTGTCGATCTGGGTCGGGGCCGCAACCGGCTGGGTGGCTCGGTGCTGGCACAGGCTTTCAACCGTGCTGGCGGTCGTCCGCCCGATCTCGACGACCCCGGCCAGCTTGCCGCCTTTTTTGCCTGCGTACAGGAGCTTCGCGCGCGCCAGTTGCTGCTTGCCTATCACGACCGCAGCGATGGCGGTCTGTTCGTCACGCTGTGCGAGATGGCCTTTGCCGGCAAGACCGGGCTCGACATCAGGCTCGCCTCTGCGCCTGCGGACGCACTGCTCGGCACCTTGTTTGCCGAGGAACCCGGTGCCGTCCTGCAGGTACGGGATACTGATCTCGCCACCGTGCAGTCGGTCCTCGCGCTGCATGGTCTGGCGGATGTCACGGTGACCGTGGCCGGCATCACGCTGGATGACCGGATCCGCATTCTCGCCGGTGACGAGCTGCTGCTGGACCGGACGCGTACCGAACTGCGTCGCTGCTGGTCAGAGTTGTCGTGGCGCATGCAGTCGCTGCGCGACAATCCGGACGCCGCGGCTGAAGCCTGGGATGCCTTGCTCGACGCTGACGATCCGGGCCTCGCCCCGCAGATGAGTTTCGATCCGGCCGACGATGTCGCGGCACCGCTGGTCCGCATCGGACGGCGCCCGCGTGTCGCAATCCTGCGCGAGCAGGGAGTGAACAGCCAGCTCGAGATGGCTGCGGCATTCCAGCGTGCGGGTTTCGAGGCGGTGGACGTACACATGACCGACCTGCTGTCCGGGCGTCAGCAGCTGCGTGAGTTTGCTGGCCTGGCCGCTTGCGGCGGCTTCTCCTACGGCGATGTGCTGGGTGCCGGCGGCGGATGGGCCAAGTCCGTGCTGTTCAATCCGCGGGTACGCGAGGAGTTCGCAAGCTTCTTCGCCCGCAGCGACAGTTTCACTCTGGGCGTATGCAACGGTTGCCAGATGTTATCCGTGCTGGCCGAACTGATACCCGGTGCCGCCCACTGGCCGCGTTTTCGCCAGAACCGGTCCGAACAGTTCGAAGCGCGTCTCAGCCTGGTGGAAGTGCTGCCTTCACGCTCGGCCCTGCTCGAGGGCATGGCTGGCAGTCGCCTGCTGGTGCCGACTTCCCACGGCGAGGGGCGGACAGAGTTCGCAACACCGGGTGATCTTGCGGCCTGCGAGAGTGCGGGCCAGCTCGCAATCCGCTACGTCGACAATCGCGGTGCGCCGGCCGTGCGATATCCTGCCAACCCGAACGGTTCGCCGGGCGGTATCGCCGGGCTGTGTTCGGCTGACGGAAGGGTCACCATCCTGATGCCGCATCCCGAGCGCGTGCAGCGCACCGTGCAGCACTCCTGGTATCCGGCCGGCGGGGGCGATGACGGCCCCTGGCTGCGCCTGTTCCGCAACGCGCGGCTGTTTGTGAGCTAGCAGGAGCGCCTTCGGCCGCGATCCCGTTCCGGTAGGAGCGCCTTCAGGCGCGATTTTTTTGGCCAGCAAAGATCGCGGCTGAAGCCGCTCCTACGGCGGCTGCGGCCGGCTCCGTATCGTCGATCCCCGCTGCCTGATCTGCAAAGAAGCGCCGCACTTTCAGTGCCTGACGCAGCTTGGCCTTGCGTACGTAGGTCTGGTTGAGCAGGTCCTTCATGGTTTCAAGCAGCGCGGCAGCCTGCCGGCGCTCGAAAGCCGGCTCGGTACCGGAGGCTCTGGTATTCGTGTCGAAGATCACCCGGCAGACCGCGGTAAAAGTCGCCTCGTCGATTTCGCCGAGCTGCTGGATCTCTGTCACCGTATCGAAGACGCGCAGGCGCCCGGCTTCGCCGACATCGTCGAAGATCGCCTGTGCCGTCTGCCGGCACATGGCGGCAAAGGCTTGCCATAGCCCGGCGCTGTAGCAGGCCAGCGCTTCGCGAAAGCGCGTGGCGACCGGTGCGGGCAGATAACTGAGGCTGAAATGTTCGGGTGGACGCTCGACCGGCTGCGGCAACGGATGCAGTTCGACCCGGTCATCGCGCCAGGCGCGCGTCCGGTAGCGCAGGAACACGGGCGACTTGCAGGCCGAGCACTGCAGGACGACGCCGATCTGCGCCGGCCGCTCGGCTTTCAGCCGGCTGAAAGGCGGGAAAGCGGTGACGCTCATCGGCACCACGGCCGCGCACTGCGGGCACTCCATGGTGCTGATGCCGCCGCTGCGTTCGAAGCGGTTGTCTGCGGTGATGCAGGCGGTCATGTCATCGTACTCCGTTGCAGAGAACCTAACGTGTCAGCGGCTTGTAGCGTATCCGGTGCGGATTGGCCGCGTCATCGCCGATGCGCCGGCGCAGGTCGGCAGCATAGTCCGCATAGTTGCCCTGGAACCAGACCACCTGGCTGTTGCCTTCGAAGGCCAGGATATGCGTGGCGATGCGGTCAAGGAACCAGCGATCGTGCGAGATCACGATGGCGCAGCCCGGAAATTCCAGCAAACCTTCCTCCAGCGCACGCAGTGTTTCGACGTCCAGATCGTTGGTCGGTTCGTCGAGCAGCAGTACGTTGCCGCCTTCCTTCAGGACCTTGGCCAGATGCACACGGTTGCGTTCGCCGCCGGACAGTTCACCGATCAGCTGTTGCTGCTGGGTGCCCTTGAAGTTGAAGCGTCCGCAGTAGGCGCGTGAAGGCGTCTCGTATTTGCCGATGCGGATAATGTCCTCACCGCCGGAAATTTCGGCCCACACCGTCTTCGTGTCATCCAGCGAATGACGTGACTGGTCGACCGCGGCGATCTGCACTGTTTCTCCGATCCGGATTTCGCCGCTGTCGGGCTTTTCCTGACCGGTCAGCATGCGGAACAGTGTGGTCTTGCCCGCACCGTTGGGGCCGATGATGCCGACGATCGCGCCGGGCGGAACCTGGAAGCTGAGGTCGTCGATCAGCAGCCGGTCGCCAAAGGACTTGCGCAGGTGATTGATTTCGATCACCAGGTCGCCGAGGCGTGGCCCGGGCGGAATGTAGATTTCCTGCGTCTCCTGTCGGGTCTGGTACTCCTGCGACACGAGTTCCTGGAAACGGCTGAGTCGGGCCTTGCTCTTGGCCTGCCGTGCCTTGGGGTTGGCGCGTACCCACTCGAGCTCGGCCTTGATGGCCTTCTGTCGCGCGGCTTCGCCTTTTTCCTCGCGTTGCAGACGCTGTTCTTTCTGGTCAAGCCACGAGGAGTAGTTGCCCTCCCAGGGGATGCCGTGTCCGCGGTCGAGCTCGAGGATCCAGCCGGCCACGTTGTCGAGAAAATAGCGGTCGTGAGTGACGGCGATGACAGTGCCCGGATACTGCTCGAGGAATTTCTCCAGCCAGGCGACCGATGAGGCGTCGAGATGGTTGGTCGGCTCGTCGAGCAGCAGCATGTCGGGCTCGGAAAGCAGCAGCCGGCACAGCGCCACGCGGCGCCGTTCACCGCCGGACAGCTGTTCGACTTTTGCGTCCCAGTCGGGGAGGCGCAGGGCGTCGCCGGCGATCTCGAGCTTGCGCTCGATTTCCCAGCCGTTCTTCGCTTCGATGGCGTCCTGCAGTTTGGCCTGCTCATCGAGCAGCTTGTTCATCTCGTCGTCGTCGAGCGGCTCGGCAAACTTTTCGCTGATTTCGTTGTAGCGCTTCACGAGCATCATCATTTCGCCGAGGCCTTCCTCGACGACCTGTCGCACACTGCGGCCGGCGGGCAGATCCGGTTCCTGCGCCAGGAAACCGATACGGATGCCGGGTTGCGGGCGGGCCTCGCCCTCGAAATCCTTGTCGACGCCGGCCATGATCCGCAACAGGGTGGACTTACCTGAGCCGTTCAGGCCGAGTACGCCGATCTTGGCGCCGGGGTAGAAGCTGAGCGAGATGTCCTTGAGGATGAAACGCTTGGGCGGAATGATCTTCGCCACCCGGTTCATCGTGTAAACGTATTGCGCCACTGGATCTGCCTGCCGGATTGCTTTGCGGGAAATGCCGCGCGATTATCCGGCAAGCGTCCGGCCTTGCAAAGTTATAATCCCGGGCATGGCAGACAGTCGCAATGCCGTGCTGGTGCTCAAGGGTGCCAATATTGCCGCCTATGGATTCGGCGACGGCCATCCTTTCGGGCCGGACCGCCACGCTGCCTTTCACGATGAGCTCGCCGGGCGAGATTTCAGCCGCGAAGTCCGGCTGGCGATGGCGAGCGAAGCCACGCATGCCGAGCTGACTGCCTTTCATACGCCGGGCCATGTGGCGCGCGTGGAGGCATTGTGCCGCGAGGGCACCGGCTGGCTGGATGGCGGGGATACGCCGGCACAGCGAGGCCTTGATGCAGCTGCTGCAGCGGTCGTCGGTGCATCGGTCTTTGCGATGGAAGCCATCATGGCCAGGCAGGCGCGGCGCGCATTCGTGCCGATCGCCGGGCTGCACCATGCCGGCCGCGACAGTGCCGCGGGTTTCTGTGTTTACAACGATTGCGGTGTGGTGATCGAGTTGCTGCGCGCCCGCCATGGCCTCAGCCGTATTGCCTACGTCGACATCGATGCCCATCACGGTGACGGCGTTTATTACGCATTCGATACCGATCCGGCGATCTGTTTTGCCGATATCCACGAAGACGGTCGCTATCTGTATCCGGGCACCGGGACCGCGGATGAGACCGGCCGTGGGGCTGCAGCCGGCAGCAAGCTAAATATCCCGCTCGCGCCGGGTGCCGGCGACGAGGAATTCCGCAACGCCTGGGAGCGCGTCGAGGCCCATCTCGGCGCCGCGCGGCCTGAATTTATCGTCTTTCAATGCGGCGCCGACAGTCTGGCCGGTGACCCCATCGCCCATCTGCGCTATTCGCCGGCAGCACACGCTTATGCCGCCGCGCGTCTGTGTGCGCTGGCCGACCGCTGCTGTGAAGGGCGCCTGCTGGCCACCGGTGGCGGCGGATATAACCGGCGCAATCTCGCTCTGGCGTGGACTGCGGTGGTTGAGGCTTTTGTCGAGGCCGGCCGAGCGGCCTGAGCCGGATTGTTTCCGTCGCCGATCGCCGCCAGACCGGAGGCCTCGGGTAGAATGACCCGCTTTTCCAGTGGAGGCCACCCAGAATGTTCAGGCGGGATTGCACGATTGCCGGGTTTGATCCGGAGCTTGCCCGGGCTATCGACAGCGAGCGTGGCCGGCAGGAAGACCATGTTGAACTGATCGCTTCGGAGAACTATGCCAGCCCGCGCGTGCTGGAGGCGCAGGGTTCGGTGCTGACCAACAAGTACGCCGAGGGCTATCCGGGCAAGCGTTACTACGGCGGCTGTGAGTATGTCGACATTGCTGAAAACCTGGCCATCGGGCGCGCGAAGCAACTGTTTGGCGCCGCCTATGCCAACGTCCAGCCACATTCCGGATCGCAGGCCAATGCTGCGGTCTATCTGGCCCTGCTCCAGCCCGGTGACACGGTGCTCGGCATGAGTCTCGCGCATGGCGGTCACCTGACACACGGCTCGCCGGTGAATTTCTCCGGGCGGCTGTTCAATATCGTTTCCTATGGTGTGGACGCAGCCACGGGGCTCATCGATTACTCCCAGCTTGAAAGCCTGGCGCGCGAGCACAAGCCACGCATGATCATTGCGGGCTTTTCCGCCTATTCGCGGATCGTTGACTGGCAGAAGTTCCGCGAGATTGCCGACAGCGTCGGCGCGTATCTGTTCGTCGACATGGCGCATGTCGCCGGGCTGGTTGCGGCGGGGGAGTATCCCAATCCCGTATCGATCGCCGATGTGACGACCACCACCACACACAAGACCCTGCGCGGTCCGCGCGGCGGCCTGATCCTGGCGCGGGAGAACGAGGAGATTGCAAAGAAGCTCAACTCCCTGATCTTTCCCGGCACCCAGGGCGGTCCGCTGATGCATGTGATCGCGGCCAAGGCCGTGGCCTTCCTCGAAGCGCTGCAGCCTGAATTCAGGACCTATCAGCGCGAGGTCAAGAGCAATGCCCGGTTGATGGCGCGCTGCCTGACGGAGCGCGGCTACAGGATCGTCTCCGGCGGTACCGAGAATCACATGTTCCTTCTCGACCTGATCGACAAGGACATCACCGGCAAGGATGCCGATGCCGCACTCGACCGGGCCAACATCACGGTCAACAAGAACGCGGTACCGAATGATCCGCGTTCGCCCTTCGTGACCAGCGGCGTGCGTATGGGTACGCCGGCCGTGACCACGCGCGGCTTCAAGGCGGCCGAGATTGAGCAGCTCAGCGGCTGGATCGCCGATATTCTCGACAACATCCAGGACGAAGGACGTTCGACGGCAATCCGCGGCAAGGTCATCGAGCTGTGCGCGCGCTTTCCTGTCTACCAGTAGGCTGAAGGAGGCAGACCGGTTTTGCATTGCCCGTTCTGCAGCCATCCTGAAACCAAGGTCATCGATTCGCGACTGGCCGGCGAGGGCCTGCAGGTGCGCCGCCGCCGCGAGTGCCTGGCCTGTGCCGAGCGCTTCACGACTTTCGAGACGGCCGAGCTGGTCCTGCCGCGCGTGATCAAGCGCGACGACACGCGTGAGCCTTTCGATGACGGCAAGCTTCGCAGCGGCATGGTGCGTGCGCTCGAGAAACGTCCGGTCGACAGCGAAGCGGTGGAGGCGGCGCTGGCGCGGGTCACGCACCGGCTGCAGACCATGGGCGAACGCGAAATCGCCTCGCGGCGCATCGGCGAGCTGGTGATGGAAGAGCTGCGCGCGCTGGATGAGGTGGCGTATGTGCGCTATGCCTCTGTCTATCGCAGCTTTCAGGATGTGGAGTCTTTCCAGGAAGAGATCCGCCGAATGCGCGAGCTGGGTGACAAGGAACGGCGGCGGGATCAGCTGCCGCTGTTGCCGGATGAGTCGTCTTGAACGCGATCGCGCCGGTCTGGAGTGCTGCAGACCACCGTCATATGGCCCGCGCCATGCAGCTTGCTGCGCGTGGACTCAACAGCACGCCGCCGAATCCACGTGTGGGCTGCGTGATTGCGAGTGGTGAGACCGTTGTCGGCGAAGGCTGGCACCGCCAGGCTGGCGGGCCGCATGCCGAGGTTTATGCACTGCAGGCAGCCGGGGACAAGGCGCGCGACGCAACGGCCTATGTGACGCTTGAGCCCTGCTGTCATCAGGGGCGCACGCCGCCCTGTAGCGAGGCACTGCGGAAGGCGGGCATCCGGCGCGTGGTGTATGCCGCGCAGGATCCCAACCCGCAGGTGAATGGTGGCGGCGGGCAAGCCCTGCTTGCTGCCGGCATCGAGGTCAGCAGTGGCCTGTTGGCCGCGGAGTCGGAGCGGCTGAACGCGGGGTTTTTCATGCGCATGCGCCGCGGTAGGCCGCTGGTACGCTGCAAGATTGCCGCCAGCCTCGACGGGCGTACAGCGCTCGCTGACGGCCGCAGCCAGTGGATCAGCGGTGAGCCGGCCAGGCTGGATGTGCAGCGCCTGCGTGCGCAGAGTTCGGCGGTGCTGACCGGGATTGGTACGGTGCTGGCCGATGATCCGCGGCTCAATGTGCGCGGACTCGCGGATGGCGCGCTGGCGGACGGGACGAGCCGACAGCCGCTGCGCGTGATTCTGGATTCCGGGTTCAGGACACCGCCAGATGCGCTTCTGCTGTCGGTACCCGGCGAGGTGCTGATCTTCGGTGCAGGGCGTGTGGAAAAAGGGGCCGCGCTTGAAGCGCGCGGCGCGCGGGTGGAAACATTGGCCTGCACTGACGGCCGCGTGAGCCTGGCGGCAGTGATGCAGCGGCTCGCAGAGTTGCAGATCAATGAGTTGCTGGTGGAAGCGGGGCCGGTGCTGAATGGTGCGTTGCTTGCGGCGCAACTGGTCGATGAACTGATTATCTATCAGGCTGCGCACGTGCTGGGTTCAACGGCGCGCGGCATGTTTGAGTTGCCGCCGTTGCCGGCAATGGACGAGCGGCCGGGCTTTGAGTTGCTGGAGGTGCGGCACATGGGCGCGGACCTGCGCCTGACCTGCAGGCCGGCAACGGCAAGAGAAAGGACAGACTGATGTTTACCGGAATCGTGCAAGCGCTGGGCAGGGTCGTGACAACGACGGCAACACCATCGGGTCGCCGCTGTGAGTTTGCGCTGGGTGCGCTGGCCGGTCGCCACTTCAATCCCGGTGACAGCATCGCGGTGAACGGTGCATGTCTCACTGTCGTCACGCTGGACGCGGACCGCTTCGGCGCCGATATCTCTGCCGAGACCTTGCGCGTCACCACGCTCGGCAGCCTGGCGGCCGGCAGTCCCGTCAATCTGGAACCGGCGATGACGCTCAATGACCCGCTGGGCGGGCATCTGGTGACCGGCCATGTGGACGGCATCGGTGAGGTTGCGGAGCTGCGTCAGGAAGGCGGTACGGCGATTGTCCGCTTTGCGCTCCCGGAGGCCTTGCGCCGCTATGCAGCCCGCAAGGGTTCGATCTGTATCGATGGCGTCAGCCTGACCGTAAACGATGTTGCTGACGACCGCGTACTGGTAACGCTCGTGCCCCACACGCTCGGACAAACTATCATGCAGCACTATGTGGTCGGCACGCGGGTCAACATAGAGGTTGATCTGGTGGCGCGTTACGTTGAAAGACTGCTGGGAACGGTATGAATCCGATACAGAATTCGAGGCGCAGCGGGGCTGAGCGGCCGGAAAGCGGCTTCAGTCCGATTTCGGCGATCATCGACGATATCCGGCAGGGACGGATGGTGATCATCGTCGACGATGAAGACCGCGAAAACGAGGGCGATATCCTCATGGCCGCCGCCAAGGTGCGCGCCGAGGACATCAACTTCATGGCCCGCTATGGCCGCGGCCTGATCTGCCTGACCCTGACGCGGGCGCGCTGCCAGCAGCTGCGTCTGCCGCTGATGGTCGGTGATACTGATCGCGAGCATGGCACCAACTTCACCATTTCCATTGAGGCCGTCGAAGGCGTCACCACCGGCATCTCGGCGCACGATCGCGCGCGGACGGTGCGCGTCGCCGTCGGTCCTGATGCGCGGCCCGAAGACCTGCGGCAGCCAGGGCATGTGTTTCCGCTGATGGCCCAGCCCGGTGGCGTGCTGACGCGTGCCGGCCATACCGAGGCGGGTTGCGACCTGGCCCGGCTTGCCGGTCTGGAAGCAGCAGCAGTGATCGTCGAGATCCTCAATGAGGACGGCACGATGGCGCGCCGGCCGCAACTCGAAGCCTTTGCCAAAGAGCATGGTCTGCGTATCGGCACCATCGCTGACCTGATCCGATATCGCCTGCGGCATGAGGAGTCGGTGGAGCGCATCGCTGATCAGCAGGTGCAGACCGAGTTCGGTGAGTTCCGCATGGTCTGCTACGAGGACCACGTCACGCGCAACGTACATCTGGTGCTGATCCGCGGTGATATGAGCGAGCCAGAGCCGCCGCTGGTGCGGGTTCACGTACAGGACACGCTGGGCGATGTGGTTGGCGTGCAAAGCGCAGAGCTGGGCTGGCCATTGCACGAGGCGATGCGTCAGATTGCAGCGACCGGCCACGGTATCGTGGTCCTGCTGCGCTATGGTGAGTCGCCGCGCGACCTGATGGCAGCGGTGAAGTCCCTGAACCGGCCTGAAGGTGCGGAGCGGCCTGCGCCGGCCGGCGGTGCTGTACTGCGCAGTTACGGCATCGGTGCACAGATCCTGCGCGATCTGGGCGTGCAGCGAATGCGCGTGCTGAGCGCGCCGAAGCAGATGCATGGCCTGTCAGGATTCGGTCTTGAGGTCGTCGAGTATGTCGATACGGCTGACCGGCCAAAGGCAGACTGAAGGTATGCGCATCATGGAAGGACAACTGGTGGCGCGGGACATGCGTTTCGTGATCATCGCCGCGCGCTTCAACGACCTGATTGTCAGGAATCTCGTCGATGGCGCCGTGGATACGCTCAAGCGGCATGGCGCTGCCGAGACCGACATGCAGCTGGTTCGGGTGCCCGGTGCTTTCGAGCTGCCGCTCGCTGCGCATCGACTGGCGCGGCTGCGGCGCTGTGACGCCATCGTTGCGCTCGGTGCAGTGATCCGCGGGCAGACGCCGCACTTCGACTTCGTCTGCACCGAATGCGCCGCCGGCCTCAACCGCGTCAGTCTGGAGTTCGAGGTGCCGGTGGGATTCGGCGTGCTGACCTGCGATACGGTAGATCAGGCCATGGACCGCGCCGGCGGCAAGGGTGGCAACAAGGGCGCGGATGCGGTGCTGGCTGCGCTGGAGATGGCCAATCTCCTGCGGCAGCTGGAAGGCTGATCGCCGCATATGGCCGCAACAGGCAGGCACGGTTCGCGCCGTCTGCTGGTACAGGCGCTGTATCAGCATCAGCTGGGCGGGCATACGGTGGCAGAAATCGCCGCGCAGTTCGCCGCGCAGCGCGACTTCAGGCTCGTCGATGTGGATTATTTCCGCCTCCTGCTCGGCGAGATTCTCGGTGATACCGCTGCCCTGGACAGTTTGCTGACCGCGCAGGCGGACCGGCCCGTGGCCCAGCTGGATCCGGTCGAGCGGGGCATACTCTGGCTGGGGCTTGCTGAACTGAAACTGCACCGGGAGGTGCCGGTGAAGGTCGTGATCAACGAGGCAGTAAAACTCGCGCATGAGTTCGGTGCCCAGGACGGGCATCGCTACATCAATGCCGTCCTCGATCAACTTGCGCCGGCGCTGCGCCCGGCCGCCTGACAGCACAGGTCGCGTGCCGGTGGATGAACGGACGCTGATCAGCACCTACTTCGCCGGCCGCAGTACCGGCCGCAGCGATGTTGTACTCGGTATCGGTGACGATGCCGCCGTACTGCGCTTCGAGCCCGACTGGGACCTGGTGGTAGCGACCGATACCATCGCCGAAGGCACGCATTTCCCGGCCGGCATCCCCGCTCGCGCGGTCGGCCATCGCGCTCTTGCTGTCAATCTCAGTGATCTCGCCGCCATGGCGGCCGAGCCGCTGTGGTGTTCGCTGGCCTTGTCTTTGCCGGCGGCCGACCCGATGTGGCTGGAAGAATTTGCCGCAGGTTTTTTCGCACTGGCTGATCGATTTGGCACGGCGCTGATCGGCGGTGACACGGTGCGCGGACCGCTGTCTGCAACGGTCACCGTGCAGGGCCGGGTTCGTCCCGGGGCGGCTGTGCCCCGCACCGGAGCGCGTGCAGGTGACGGGATCTGGGTGACCGGCAATCCGGGTGACGCGGTGGCTGGCCGCTATCTGCTCGATGCTGCTGCGGGCGTGCCTGAATCGGTCAGGGCGACGCTTCTCCAGCGCTTTCTCTATCCGGAGCCGCGGGTACGCGAGGGCCGCGCTCTCGCGGCGCTGGCCACTGCAATGCTGGATGTCTCGGACGGCCTGCATGACGATATTGGCAAACTGATGACCGCGAGCGGCTCGGGTGCCGAACTCGATGCCGGGCTTTTGCCGCTGTCTGCTGAACTCAGGGCTGCAGTTGCGGAACGCGCCATCGAATGCGCGCTCACCGGTGGCGATGACTACGAGCTGTGCTTTACGGCGCCCGCGCAGGCAACCGCGCGGCTGCAGGAGGTGGCAGCTGCGTGGACGGTACCTGTGACCCGGATCGGCACCGTGGTGCGCGAACCGGGCATCCGCTGGCAGCATGCGGGACGCGTGTTGACGGTGCCCGGTTCCACCTTCCGGCACTTCTGATGGCCGGGTCCCGCGCAAGTCCGGTTGCCTGGCGGCAGGTCCTCCGCGATCCGGTGCAATTGCTGGCCTTCGGTTTCGGTACCGGCCTGCTGCCGGCCGCGCCCGGCACCTGGGGTTCCCTGCTGGCGGTTTTTCTCTACTGGTGGTTGCCACCACTGCCGCTGCCCGCGCTGCTGGCCGGGCTGGCGCTGGCCTTTGTTGCCGGTTGCGTGATCTGTGGCACAAGTGCCCGGCGTCTCGGCGTGCATGATCATGGCGGCATCGTATTTGATGAATTTGTGGGCCAGTGGCTGGTACTGGCGGTCACACCGCACACGCTGGCCTGGTATGCGCTGGCATTTGTGCTGTTCCGGCTCATGGATATCTGGAAGCCCTGGCCGATTCGGGAGGCCGATCACAGATTGCAGGGCGGCGTGGGAATTATGCTCGATGACGTCCTGGCGGCCGGGTATGCGGCATTGGTCGTCGGGGGAGTGCAGTTTCTGCCGCTGGCATAAGTTCCTCAGGTTCTGTCCGCATGGTTCAACTTCCGAGACCGAGTGTTGCGCCAGCCGCCTCGGCGGAGGTTCCGGACAAGATCGGCAAATACCCGATCATCAAGGTTGCCGGCAAAGGCACAACCGGCACCATCTATCTTTCGCACGATCCCTATTTTCGCCGTGATGTCGCGATCAAGGTCTATGCGACGGCGACCGACGATGATCCGCAGCGCGCCAAGATCGCCCGCAAGATGTTCTTCAACGAAGCGCATATGGTGGGCATGCTCCAGCATCCCAACATCCTGCCGATCTACGACGCGGGTGAGGAAGACGGCAAGTACTACGTCGTGATGGAGCACGTGCAGCGGGCCCGTACGCTCGAGGCTTACTGCCGCCCCGACAATCTGCTGCACATCGAGGATGTGGTGAAGATCATCTTCAAGTGTGCAAAGGCGCTGCACTATGCGCACAAGCGCGGTGTGATTCACCGCGACATCAAGCCCAGTAACATCATGCTGACCAACGACAACGATGTGCGCATCATCGATTTCGGGATCGCGATCCTGCTGGATGCGGATATCTCGCGCATCGAAGGCATCGCCGGTTCACCCAGCTACATGTCGCCGGAGCAGGTGCAGGGATTCGATATCACGCCGGCCTCCGATCTCTACTCGCTGGGTGCGGTGATGTATGAGTTGCTGACCGGATTCCGGCCATTTCGCGGCAGCAGCCTGTCCAAGTTGCTGAACCAGATCGTCTATGCGACACCGCCGCCCATCCATACGCTGCGACTCGGTGTGCCCGACGAGCTGGAGGAAGTGGTTGCGATCGCGCTGCAGAAAGATCCCGCCCGGCGTTACGCCAACGGGGGCGAGTTCGGCGCCCGGCTGACGCGCGTATATCAGCAACTCAAGGCGCAGTGGGACGGCATCGACCGCCATGAGCACTTCGATACGCTCAGGCGCCTGTCATTTTTTCACGACTTCTCGCAGGCGGAGATTCACGATCTGCTGCGCGCGAGTGAATGGCGGGAATACATGGCAGGGGACGAAATTGTCCGCGAGGGTACGGCCGATGACCGCTTCTATGTGATCGTGACAGGCCGCGTTTCCGTTGAAAGCAACGGACGGGAAATAGGCATGTTGAACAGCGGTGACTGTTTTGGCGAAACGGGCTATGTATCCGGTGCCCGCAGCATTTCCAGCTTCCGCGCGCAGGATGCAGTGACTGTGCTGTCAGTGAGTTCGACGATACTCGAGCAGGTTTCCACCGAGTGCCAGCTGCGCTTCAACAAGGTATTCCTGCGTACCCTGATCCGGCGCCTGCAGGGTGCGCAGAACCGAGCAGATCCCGCCGCCTGAGCCGCGGCAAGGGCACACTCAGGCAGCGTCGTCCGGTTCGTCGTCCGGGCTGACAAAGTCCTTGAGTTCCGCGCCCATCAGCAGTTGTACCCGCTGTTCTGCATCCTTGAGCGCCAGCTGACATTCCCGGCTGAGGCGCACACCGCGTTCGAACTCTTTCAGGGATTTTTCCAAAGCCAGTTCGCCCGATTCGAGCTGCTCGACAATGGTTTCGAGTTCGGCGAGGGACTTTTCCAGGTCCGGAGCTTTGCGGCGAGCTGTATTCATGTGGACACTGGTCTTGAGGCGGGCGATAAGGTTAAGGTTTGCATATGCCCCGGCGAGCGGTCAAACCACGGATCGCGGGCGTTGACAGGGGTTGCTTGGACTTCATATTATTTAGAACAAGTCTAAACGAGTATACACCGGCTCAAGCCGGTGTATTGGCAGAAGATCAATAAGCAGGGAGTACGCATATGAACCTCAAGGGCAGCAAGACCGAGGACAACCTCAAGGCCGCATTCGCCGGTGAGTCGCAGGCCAACCGGCGTTATCTGTATTTCGCAGGCAAGGCCGATGTCGAAGGTTTCAACGATGTGGCAGCGGTATTTCGCTCCACGGCAGAAGGCGAGACCGGCCACGCTCACGGCCATCTGGACTACCTGAAGGTTGTTGGAGACCCGGCCACGGGCCTGCCGATCGGCTCGACGGCCGAGAACCTCAAGGCGGCGATTGCCGGTGAGACGCACGAGTACACCGACATGTATCCGGGCATGGCCAAGTCGGCACGCGATGAAGGTTTTCGCGAGATCGCTGACTGGTTCGAGACCCTGGCCAAGGCGGAGCGCTCACACGCGAACCGCTTCCAGAAAGCACTGGATACGCTGGGCAAATAAGAGCGCAGATGGATAACCAGCCTGCGCGCGAGGGCGGCCTTGAGGCCCCGACCCGGCACCCGCTTGACTGGCGGTCGCCGGAGTTCTGGGACAAGGCCGCGCTCGACATGGAGCTCGAGCGGGTTTTCGATATCTGTCACGGTTGCCGGCGCTGTTTCAGCCTCTGCAACGCATTTCCGACGCTGTTCGATGCGGTCGACGAAGCACCGACCGGTGAACTTGATAGCGTGCCGAAGAGCAAGTTCGGCGAGGTCGTGGACCACTGCTATCTCTGCGACATGTGCTATGCGTCGAAGTGCCCCTACGTTCCACCGCATTCCTTCAATATCGATTTCCCGCATCTGATGTTGCGGGCAAAAGCCGTGCGCTTTCGCGAGGAAGGGGCATCGCTGCGCAGCCGGATTCTTTCCTCGACGGATATGGTCGGCAGCATCGCGGGCATACCTGTCGTGTCCGAAGTGGTCAATGCGGTCAATGACAACCTGGCTGGCCGGCTGCTGCTCGAGAAAACGCTCGGTGTGGCCCGCGACGCACCGCTGCCGCGTTATGAGAGCGATACGGCACGCAAGCGCCTTGCGCGCACACCGGCACCCGATCTGCCTGTGGAGCCTGCCAACGGCACGCAAGGCCGGGTGATCCTCTATACGACCTGTTACGGAAACCGCAACCTGCCGGTCATGGTCGAAGACCTGGTCGCAGTATTCCGTCACAACGGCATACAGGTGAAGCTGGTCGGATCCGAGCAGTGCTGCGGGATGCCGAAGCTTGAGCTGGGCGATCTGGATTCGGTGGCCAAAGCGAAGGAGGCGAATGTGCCGGAACTGGCGCGCTGGGTGGAGCAGGGCTGGGACCTGGTCGCACCGGTGCCCTCATGCGTGCTGATGTTCAAGCAGGAATTGCCGCTGATGTTTCCGGAAGACCGGCAGGTGCAGGCGGTCGCCCGGGCCTTCTTCGATCCTTTCAATTATCTGTATCTGCGCCACAAGGCCGACAAGCTGCGCACCGACTTCGCCAAACCGCTGGGGCGGGTTTCCTATCACGTGCCCTGTCATCTGCGCGTGCAGAATATCGGTCTCAAGACGCGAGATGTCCTGTCCCTGATTCCCGGTACCACAGTCGAGGCTATCGAACGGTGTTCGGGTCATGACGGTACCTACGGCGTAAAGACCGAATTCCGCGCCGCTTCGGTGAAGATCGCGATGCCGGTGGTCGATCAGCTGAAAGAGGCAGCGCCGGATCACTTCTGCAGCGATTGCCCGATGGCCGGCGCACAGGTGGCCGGTCTGGCCGACCGTGATGTCCATCCGCATCCGATACAGCTGCTGCGGCAGGCCTACGGCATCTGACATGAACAAGCTGACTGTTGACGACCTGTATCCCCTCGAGACTTACGCGCGGCTGCGGCCCGAATTTCGCGAACGGGTCATGGAGCACAAGGCGCACCGTCGTCTGAGTCTCGGCAAACACCTGTCCCTGCTCTTTGAGGACCGTCTGACCATGCACTACCAGGTGCAGGAAATGCTGCGTGCCGAGCGGATTTTCGAGCCGGCCGATATCGAAGCCGAGCTGGCCGCCTATAACCCGCTGATTCCGGACGGCAGCAACTGGAAGGCAACCCTGTCTATTGAATATCCGGATCCGGACGAGCGCCGCGTGGCGCTGGAGCGGCTGGTCGGTGTCGAGGACCGGATCTGGGTGCAGGTAGCCGATGGGCCGGTTATTTTCGGTATCGCCGACGAGGACCTGGAGCGCAGTACAGAATGCAAGACCTCGGCCGTACACTTCCTGCGTTTTGAACTGCCGCCAGGGTCCGTAAAGGCATTGCGTGCCGGTGCGGCGCTGGCGGTTGGCGTGGATCACCCGCAGCTCAAACTCCGCGCGGACGATGTTCCCCAGACCTTGCACGAGTCGCTGCTGGCCGACCTGCACTGAAGCGCTTTCGCTTCGCTCCGTGTTGATAAATCCTCCGGGTGGACTAAGATTCCGCCCGTTGTTGTGCGCGTCCCTGGATATTTAAGGATTCCGCTGTGATCGAGTCTTCAGCGGCCCCGATGCATTGGCAGTCTGCTGCCGGCAGGCCGGGCCGTCCATGAGTGCCCGTTACGAAGCTGCTGATATCGAGGTCCTGAGCGGCCTCGACCCGGTCCGTCGCCGGCCGGGCATGTACACCGATACCAGCCGGCCGAATCACCTTGCCCACGAAGTCATCGACAACAGTGTCGACGAGGCCATCGCCGGACACTGCAAGCGAATCGACGTCACGCTGTTTGCCGACGGCTCGCTGCAGGTGGCTGACGATGGCCGCGGCATGCCGGTGGACAAGCACCCTGTCGAGAAAATCCCCGGCGTCGAGCTCATCCTCACGCGGCTGCACGCTGGCGGGAAATTTTCCGGCAACAACTACCAGTATTCCGGCGGCCTGCACGGTGTCGGTGTATCGGTCGTCAACGCGCTGTCGAAGAATCTCGAGGTCTGGATACGCCGCGACGGTTGCGAGTACAACATGAGCTTTCGCGGCGGTGAGCGGACCAGCAAGCTTGAGAAGGTCGGCACCGTCGGCAAGGCCAATACAGGAACGACACTGCGTTTCTGGCCGGATCCGAAGTATTTCGACACCGACAAGTTCGCCATAAACGAGCTGCGCCATGCGCTGCGCGCCAAGGCGGTGCTTTGCCCGGGGCTGCATATCCGCTTCGAAGTCGAGAAGCCGGAACAGAAATTCGAATGGCACTACGAGGGTGGACTGCAGCAGTACCTGATTGAAAGCCTGCCGGACACTGCGCTGTTGCCACCGGAACCCTTCAGCGCAGTGCTCAAGGGGCAGCGTGAAGAAGCCGAGTGGGCCATCGCCTGGGCGGATCCGGATGGTCCGGCTGTCAGCGAGTCCTACGTCAACCTGAGTCCGACCGCGCAGGGCGGTACACATGTCAACGGCTTCAGGACCGGCCTTACCGATGCGTTGCGCGACTACTGCGAGTTCCGGAATCTCCTGCCGCGCGGTGTGAAACTGGCACCTGATGACGTCTGGGATGGTCTGCAATTCGTCCTGTCGGTAAAGATGCAGGATCCGCAGTTTTCCGGGCAGACCAAGGAGCGCCTGAGTTCGCGCGAATGTGCGGCTTTCGTCAGCGGTGCGGTCAAGGACTCGTTTTCGCTCTGGCTCAGCCAGAACACCGATGCCGGTGACCAGATCGCCGAACGGGCAATTCTTGCTGCCCAGACGCGGGCAAAGATGGCGAGAGTAGTGGTCCGCAAGCGGATCACCAGCGGACCTGTATTGCCCGGCAAGCTAACCGACTGCACCAGCACTGATCCGGAGCGTTGCGAGATCTTCCTGGTGGAAGGCGATTCGGCCGGCGGTTCGGCCAAGCAGGCGCGCGACCGGGAATACCAGGCTGTGCTGCCGCTGCGGGGCAAGATCCTCAATACCTGGGAAGTCGACCAGGGCGAACTGCTGGCCTCGCAGGAAGTCAGCAACATCAGCCTCGCGATCGGTGCCGAGCCCGGCAGCAATGACCTTGCCGGCCTGCGCTACCACAAGATCTGCATCCTTGCCGATGCCGACTCGGACGGCCAGCACATCGCGACGCTGATCTGCGCGCTGTTCGTGCGGCACTTTCCGCGGCTCATCCGTGCCGGGCATGTCTATGTGGCCATGCCGCCCTTGTTCCGCATCGATGTGGGCAAGGATGTCTACTACGCGCTGGATGAAGCAGAGCGGCAGGGCACTCTCGACCGTCTGCAGGCCGAGGGCATACGCGCGAAACCCAATGTAACGCGGTTCAAGGGCCTCGGTGAGATGAGCCCCCTGCAGTTGCGCGAGACCACCATGCTGCCCGACTCGCGGCGCCTGGTGCAGCTGACGATGTCGCCGGAAGATGACACCGAACAGCTGCTGGACATGCTGCTGGCCAAGAAGCGCTCGGCTGACCGGCGCGCCTGGCTCGAGAGCAAGGGCAATCTTGCCGAGATCTGACGGGGTATGAAATTCTCATGACGGCTTCCGACAACATGCAGACGCGCCTCGAGTTTGACCCGGTCGAGAAGCTTGCGCTGCGCACCTTTACCGAGAAGGCGTATCTCGACTACTCCATGTACGTGATTCTCGATCGCGCCCTGCCGTATATCGGTGACGGCCTCAAGCCGGTGCAACGGCGCATCATCTATGCGATGAGCGAGCTGGGCCTGCGCGCCACCAGCAAGCACAAGAAGTCCGCCCGTACGGTCGGCGATGTGCTCGGCAAGTTCCATCCGCACGGTGATTCGGCGTGTTACGAAGCCATGGTGCATATGGCCCAGGACTTCGCCTATCGCTACCCGATCATCGATGGGCAGGGCAACTGGGGTTCGACTGATGACCCGAAGTCCTTCGCGGCCATGCGCTATACCGAGGCCCGGCTGACAGCCTATGCGGCGACGCTGCTCGACGAACTCGATCACGGCACGGTCGAGTGGGTGCCGAACTTTGACGGCACGCTGCTTGAACCTGTGCTGCTGCCGGCACAGCTGCCGAACATCCTCCTGAACGGTGCGAGTGGTATCGCCGTCGGCATGTCTACTGACATCCCGCCGCACAACCTGCGTGAGGTTGTCAGTGCAGTGGTACGGCTGCTGGAAGAGCCGGATACCACGGCCAAACAGCTTTGCCAGCACATCAAGGGCCCGGATTTTCCGACCGGCGGTGAGCTGGTCACGCCGCGCAAGGAATTGCACGAGATCTATGCGACCGGCAACGGCACCCTGCGCCTGCGCGCGACATGGGAGCGCGAAGACAACGACATCATCATCACCAACCTGCCGTTCCAGGTGTCCGGCAGCAAGGTACTCGAGCAAATCGAGGCGCAGCGTCAGGCGAAGAAGCTGCCGCTGGTCGATGACCTGCGTGACGAGTCTGATCACGAGAATCCGGTGCGGCTGGTCATCACGCCGAAGTCGGGCAAGGTCGATATCGATGCACTGATGGGGCATTTGTTTGCCACCACGGATCTCGAACGCACCCTGCGCGTCAACATGAACTGCATCGGTCTCGATGGCCGGCCCGGCGTCCGCGACATCAAATCGCTGCTTGCCGAGTGGCTGCAATTCCGTACTGATACCGTCAAGCGGCGCCTGCGGGATCGCCTGGGCAAGGTTGAGGATCGCCTGCACATCCTCGATGGCCTGCTGATCGCCTTCCTGAATATCGACGAAGTCATCCGCATCATCCGCCGGGAAGACAAACCCAAAGAAATGCTGATGCAACGATTTGAAATCAGCGATGTACAGGCCGAGGCAATTCTCAATCTGCGCCTGCGCCAACTGGCCAAGCTCGAGGAAATCGAGATCCGCAGCGAGCAGAAGGCGCTCGCAGAAGAGCGCGACTGGCTCAATCAGGTCCTGAAGAGTGCCGCGAAGCTCCGGAAACTGATCCGCGACGAGTTGCTGGTGCTGGCAGAGAAACACGGTGACAAGCGGCGCACGGCCATCGTCGAGCGCGAAGCTGCCCAGGCACTGGCTGAAACCGCACTGGTCAGCAGCGAGCCGGTCACGGTGGTGTTGTCGGTCGGCGGCTGGGTGCGTGCAGCCAAGGGCCACGACATCGATCCGGCCTCGCTGAGTTACAAATCGGGCGACAGCTATCTGGCTGCGGCGCTCGGCAAGAGTACGCAGACCGCCGTGTTTCTCGACAATGCCGGCCGGGCCTACTGTCTGCCCGCACATTCACTGCCTTCGGCACGCGGCCAGGGCGAGCCGCTCACCGGTCGGCTCAATCCGGCGGCCGGTGCCGGTTTCCGTGGCGTGCTCATCGGTGAGCCGTCCATGCATTGGCTGCTGGCCAGCGATGCCGGTTACGGTTTTTTCGTCCAGCTGGCCGAACTCCAGTCGCGTAACCGGGCCGGCAAAGCCTGTCTGCGCGTACCCGAGGGCGGTGATGTGCTGATTCCCGCGCCATTTGGTGGCGCCGATTTTCCAGGCAAAGCGCTGGTTGCGGCGGTCAATTCCGAAGGCCGGCTGCTGGTGTTTCCGGCTGCCGATCTGCCTGAACTCGCGCGCGGCAAGGGCAACAAGATCTTCGGTATTTCAACGCGCAAGTTCAGGGCGGGTGAGGAGAAGCTCACCAGTATCGCCGTGCTTGAGCAGGGAGATTCACTGTTGCTGTTCAGCAATCAGCGCAGCATGACACTGAAGCCGGGTGATCTCGCCGACTATCGGGGTGCGCGTGGCCAGCGCGGTGGTCTGCTGCCACGGGGCTGGCGCAAGGTCGACCGGATCAGGGTCGCGCCGTCTGCCTGAGAGCGAGCCTAGTCGGGTTTCTTGATGAACGGCGTTGAGTCGGTGCCGGTCGCGAGCGCTTTGCGCATGGCAGACAGGTCAAGTACCTGGCTGGCGGTCAGTTCGGCTTCGTAGTCTCGTTCAAGCAACGACAGGGCCTGCAGCAGGGTCTCGGCCTGCCTGTCGCTTGCGCGCGCATCACGCGCACTGTTGGCGTCGGGCATCGAAGACATCTCGGGTGCCGGGGAACTCACGGTCTCGCTGTCGTCACCAAAGAGCTTTTCGAGTTCCGAGGTGATTTCCTCGGAATGCGCGGCTGACGCAACTGGGGCAACCGTCTGCGGTTGCGGATCAGCGCCGGTTCGCCTTGTAAACTCGTTGGACAGTGAATCATCGGGGCGTGCGGACCATTGCACGGTGATTGATGGCTCTGCACGCTCGGTACGTACCGCAATCGGGGCTGCTATGGCTGTGCTGCTGAACGGGTCTTCCTCCACGGCGGATTCAGCTTGCATCGGCTGTTTTGCCGGGCGCTTGCGGGCCATGCCTGGCAGCCGGTTGCGGAACCAGAGAAAAGCGCTGATCAGCAGGCCGAAGGTGATGCCTGCAGCAGTGGCAGCCAGCGGACTGGCTTCGGTCCCGGCAGGTGTATCGACAGTGGCAATCGCCGGCTCCGAAGGACGGGTTGCAGCTTCAGTGACGGGCGCGATCTTGCTGACCGGCGCTGCCTCGGCAGCCGGCGCGGCAGCAATTTCAGTTGTATCGGCAGTGGGTGCGGATTCAATCGGCACCGGTGCGACGGCGGTCGGCAACAGAGCCGGTTCCGGTAGCGGCGCCGGCATGCGTTCGGGTAGTGGTGCAGTCCGGGCAGCAGGGGTCATTGCCTCTGCAGTGGCCTCGGTAGCCGGAATATCGATTGTGCTGCCCAGTTTGATGAGGTTGATGTCGTTGCGGATAAATGCATCCGGGTTGGCAGCAAAAATCCGGCCAGCGAGCGTCCACAGATTGACCTTGCGTCCGCTGACGCGCGCCGCAATCGACGATACGGTATCGCCGGCCACTACCTGATAGCTCGTGCCAGGCAGAACCGGTGTGTTGGCGGCATCCAGTGACCGGCGCGAACGCAATGGTCGCTCACGCGGTACTGTCGTGCGCAGGGCGTCTCCGGAGACCAGCGGTGCAGGCAGGGCTTCGGGCAACCGTTCCGCTTGTGTGACCGGCGGTTGGAATGGCGCCTCGGCCGGATCTGCTGTCATGCCCGGCGGGTCCAGCATCAGCACATACTGGCGCGTGATGGCGGCGGTACCGGGGCAGCCGGCCTGCAGGCTGAGTGCGTAGATTGGTTCATAAAGTGGTGCGGCGCTGCTGATCCGCAGCGTGTACGTGCCCGGACGAACCGCCTCCGGCGTGCTGACGGAAGCTTCGGGAACGCGTCCGAGTTCGTTGCCGCTGCGGGCGGACTGAATGCAGCCGCTGGCCAGAGATTCGCCCATGGCCAGCTGAACCGGGACGCTGGCGTCCAGGCGCTGGCCGAGGCTGGAGTGTATGGTGATCTCGCCCAGGCTCAGCGAGTGACTGGCCGGGGATGCGGCGAGCAGGGCCATGCCTGCAAGCGTAGACACGACCAGCCGCTCATGACCGGTTGCGGGTTGCGTATGCGCCGCGCGGTGTGCGGGCGGTGTGCTTTTCTTGCTCTGGTTGCGCCTGGTGCGCATGCCTGGGGTCCCGGGTTTACAGATCCACTGCGGATCGGTTTTGCGACAGACGACAAGAGACCATTTGCTGCGGTTCAGTGAAATGAACCAGGTCTCGTTCTGTAATGTGGCGGTGGCAGGACGCGCTTCCGGTGCCGTGGAATGTGATCGGCTGCACGGGATTCCTCAGCCAACAGCCTGCTGACCAGGGCTGTTTTCACTGGCCAGCACCACGCCGTGGTTCTGGGTGAAATTTCCCTGCACGAAGGCGATACCGAGTTGCCAGAGCACCGCCATCGTGTTGGCGTTTTCAACCCGCTCGGCGATGGTCTTGATCTTCAGTTCATTGGCGCGGGCGGCGATGCTGCCAACCTTGCGCTGCAGGTCCTTGTCCCGGTGCAGTCCCTGCATCAGGCTGCCGTCAATCTTGACGAACTGCATCGGCAGATGGCCGAGCAGTTGCGTGGCATCCCGGCCGGCGCCGAGGTGATCGACGGCAAACATGAAGCCTGCTTCACGCAGCTGATTCGCGGTCTGCTGACACTCCTTGAGGTGCTGCAGGGCCAGCTCCTCGCTGATCTGGAAGCAGACCTGGGATGGCTTGAGGCGCGTGCTCTGGGCGCGCGCTTTCAGCCAGTCGAGCAGCGACTCATCGAGTATCGATTCACGCGACAGCCGGATGAACACCAGGTTCGGCTGGCGCGCAACGCAGAATGAGAATGATGCGCCGATCACCCAGCGATCGATGTTCTTCATCATGTGGGCGCGTTCCGCGACCGGAATGAATTCCGATGGCAGCACCGGTTCGCCCTGTTCGTCGATCAGGCGCACACGCGTATCGAGTACGCCCTGCACCTCGTCCTGCAGTCCGACCACCGGCTGATGCACGAGCCGCAGGCGGTTCTGCATGAGTGCAGCACGGATACGCGTAATCCACAGGGAGTCGGTCAGGCGCAGGCGTTCGGTGACGCTGGTAATGTCGCTCAGCACGACGCGGTTGCCGCCCTGGTCGCGGCCGTTGCGGCAGGCCTGTTCCGCCTCGCTGAGGATCTCGCCGGGCGTCTGGCTGCCCGAACGCGCTTCGCAGACGCCGATCGTGCAGGAGAGTGAGGTCGACTGGGTGTCGACCTCGAAGATCTGTGTGGCCACGGCCTTCTGTATCTGTTCGGCCCAGGCCTGAACGTCGCCCATCGTGCCGCGTTCCACGAGCACTGCGAACATCGTGCCGCCGAATCGGCCGTAGAGGTCGCCGGGCTGCATGAGTTCGCGCAGCAGCTCTGCAAGGCGCATCAGCAGGGCCTCGGTGCCGAGCAGTCCGACATCGGCCTGCACCCGGGAAAAATGGTCGGGGCGAATGTAGGCGACGGCGCGGATGCCGCCTTCCGGCGGTGTCGCGAGTCTGGCTGCGAGGTGTTCCAGAAAGAAATGACGCTGGAAGAACCCGGTCGATGGATCCTTGCCGACGGCATGTTGCAGGATTTCGTCGACGGGCTGTTCGACATTCCGGTCGCCCGGGACAATCAGCCTGATGCCGGGGTCGCCGTCGATGGTTATGCGTTTCAGCTGCAGGTCCAGCGGCAGCTCGCGGCCATCCTTGCGGTAGGCGACCATGCCGAGCGTGCTGCCTTCCTGCCATTTGTCGCGCAGGCAGGCGACCAGTGCACCCTTCAGCGTGGCCTGATCGGCTTCGCGGAACAGATCCATAAAGGGCTCGCCGATGAGCTCTTCTTCAGCGCGGCCGAGCAGTCCGGTCCAGGCCGGGTTGGTGGCGACGATGATGCCATCGTGTATGTCAACAATGGCATCAGAGGCGCCGCTCATCAGGCTGCGCAGTTCCTGTTTGTACTGCCGCGCCGAGCTGAGCACACCCTCAAGTGCGACCCGCAGCCGGTGCGCGTGCAACTCCCGGGTCACAACGGCACGCAGGCGGTTACGGTGCGTCAGCGAGACCACGTCGCGGGCACCGCTTTCCAGTGCCGTAGCGATGGTCTGTTCATCGACCTGGTTGTGCACGAGGAGGAGCGGTGGCTGCGTGCTGCACTGGGCGATGCTGGCAGCAGCGGCAGCCAGGTCGACGTCAGTATCGCCCGAAAAATACAGGACGAGTTCAGGGGCCAGAGCGGACAACTGCTCGCCGAGCAGCTTCAGCTCGTTGACCCGCATGCAGTGCACCGGATGACCACTGTCGCGCAGAATCGAATTGATAGTCGTAGCGTGATCGTCGCTGCGGCTGATGACGATCAGCGGAATGCCAACGGAGTTGCCCAACCCCACACCTGTCGTGTCTTCTTCGAAGGATCAGGATTCTGCCGACACCACCGCGGGGATTATGTGACCGCAGTACGATTATGTGGTGCAGCTGGAATTATGTAGTGCCGAAATATTCCAGCGGTGTTTTTGCTGCTGCTCCGGCGATCTCGCGTACGAGTCGCGGTACCAGATAGCCTGGCAATTGCGCGCTCATCGCCGCAAGCAGGACACGTGCTTCCTGATCGGGAACGAGGAAGTGCGCTGCGCCGGCGACATGGTCCAGCTGGTGCAGGTAGTACGGCAGCACGCCCGCAGAAAACAGTTTTCGGGACAGCGTTGTCAGTGCGCTGGCCGAGTCGTTTACACCGCGCAACAGTACCGACTGGTTCAGCAGCGCGGCCGAAACACTGCGCAGTTCCTGCAGCGCTGCGATCACACCAGCGTCGATCTCGTTGGCATGGTTGGCGTGAATCACGGTGACCAGCGGCCGGCCCGCATTGTGCAGCACATCGAGCAGTTCAGCATCGATGCGCTCCGGCAGTACCACCGGTACCCGCGTATGCAACCGGATACGGCTGATGTGCGGAATATCGGCGAGTGAGCGGAGGATTTCGCGCAACCGGGCATTGCCGAGCGCCAGCGGATCACCGCCGCTCAGAATGATCTCGTGGAGGCTGTCGTCGGCCGCAATCGTCGCAAGCGCTTCAGCGAGTACGCCGGGCGTCACGCTGTGTTCCGGGTAAGGGAAGGCACGCCGAAAGCAGTACCGGCAGTGTACGGCGCAGGCGCCGGTGGTGATGAGCAAGGCACGGCCGGCATATTTCTGCAGCAGTCCCGGCGCCCGCACGCTGTCGAGGTCGCCGACCGGATCGGCACCATAGCCTGCCAGGACTGCATTCTCGGCTTCGACCGGCAGCACTTGCCGCAACAGCGGATCGAGCGGGTCGCCATGCCGCATGCGGGCAACGAATCCGCGCGGGACGCGCAGCGCGAAAGCAGCCGCTGCTTCGGCCGATACGCCGCAGGATCCGGGTGTCAGCCCGAGCGCCGCCAGCAGATCGTCGAGGCGCGCGTAGGCCTGACCGAGTTCGGTCTGCCACGGCGATCGGCCCTTCGGGTGTCGGGTTATTGCGTGCATTGGCTGTCCATCTGCTGCCGGGGTCTGCCCTCGGCACAGCACTACGGCTAGAATACCCGGCAACGTAAAGGAATGGACTGGTATGGCCAATTACAGCGCGAGTGATCTGCGGAGTGGCAGCAAGATTCTGATCGATGGCGATCCTTGCGCCGTGGTCGATAACGAATTCGTCAAGCCTGGCAAAGGCCAGGCATTCAACCGCATCCGGATACGCAATCTGCGCACCGGCCGGGTAGTGGAAAAGACCTTCCGCAACAGCGATTCCATCGAGTCGGCCGATGTCGTCGATTGCCCGATGCAGTTTCTCTACGCCGATGGCGAGATGTGGTACTTCATGGATCCTGCAACCTTTGAGCAGATCCCGGCTTCTGATACCGCCGTTTCCGAGGCCAAGCAGTGGCTGCGCGAGCAGGATACCTGCACGGTCACGCTGTGGAACGGGGTGCCGCTGACTGTTGTTCCGCCGATGTTCGTTGAACTCAAGATTGTCGAGACTGATCCGGGTGTGCGTGGTGATACGGCCACCGGCGGCATGAAGCCGGCGCGGCTCGAGACCGGTGCGGTGGTGAAAGTTCCGCTCTTCATCAATGAAGGCGAAGTCATCAAGGTGGATACCCGCTCCAGCGAGTACGCATCGCGGGTCAAGTAATCCCGGGCCGGGCATTCGCGGGCTGCTGGCGTACCCGGTATGCGATGCTCATGAACCGGCCGGAAAACTGATGCCCGACCGGATGTCCGGCAAATCCAGCAGGAACATCAGGACCCGGTCAAAGCCCAGCGCAACGCCGGCACAGTCCGGCAGTCCTGCCTCAAGTGCAGCCAGCAGTGCAGGATCCGGCACCACGTCCGGTTTGCCGAGCCGGGTGCGTGTGGCCCGGTCGGCGCTGAAGCGCCGCGCCTGTTCGTCCGCGGCGCAGAGTTCGCGATAGCCGTTGGCGACTTCCAGTCCCGCACAGAACACTTCAAAGCGCTCGGCGATACGGTCGTCGGCAGGATCGATTCGCGCAAGTGCCGCCTGGCTTGCCGGATAGCCGCTGACCACCGCGACCTCCGTGCCAGCCAGATGCGTACTCACCGCATGGCTCATCAGCAGGTCCAGCCAGGCATCGACATCCTTGCCGAGACCCTTCTCCAGTTCCATGCCGAGGCTGCTGCCCAGCACCGTACGCGCACATTCGCAGAGCGTTGTTGCATCGGCAGTCAGTGGATCGATGCCGACTGCGGAGACAAAAAGTTCGCGATAGCCGACGAATGCCGGAGCTGTCAGGGATCGGCCCACAGCAGCAGCCAGCGCTGCAATCAGCTCGCAGGTCTCGCTGGCCATGGCCCGCAGCGTGTAGTCGTGACGGTACCATTCGACCAGCGTGAACTCCGGTTCGTGGCGGCGACCCGCCTCGCCGTCACGATAGACTTTGCCCAGCTGCCAGATATCCGGAGCGCCGGCAGCCAGCAGCCGCTTCATATGGTATTCGGGCGAAGTATGCAGCCAGAGCCTGCGGCCATCGGCGAGCGACGTCGCCATGTTGGACAGGTGAGGATCGCTGACTGCGTGGGCCACGAGCCCCGGGGTTTCGACCTCGAGCAGACCGCGCGTGGTGAAAAAGGTTCGTGCGGTGCCGAGCAGGCGTGCGCGTTGCGCCAGCGTGTCAAGGCTGGCCGATGGTTGCCACGCCATGTCCCGACTCAGCCGGACCGGAGCCGGCCCAACGCTTCGCCCATCCGTACGCTGCGTCCCGAGGTCCAGCCAGCATCCCACTCGATGAGCTTGCGTTCGGCCACGATGACAACCGTAGAGCCGAGGTTGAACTGCCCCAGCAAGCCGCCAGCGGGAATCGCAAGATGCGGCGTATCGGCCGGATAACGAATACGGGTTACTTCCTTCCCCGGCGCGACTTCACCCGTCCAGGCCAGCGAGATGCTCGCGACATTCATGGCGCCGACCAGCACCACGGCGAAGCGGCCGGCGGGATTTTCGCACCACAGGATCACCCGCTCGTTGGCGGCAAACAGCCCTGGCACCGCGCGGGCCGTACGCCTGTTAACTGCCCAGCGCCGCCCGGGCACATAGACCATTTCACGTATCTGCCCCGCCAGCGGCATGTGTACCCGGTGATAGTTGTGCGGAGCGAGGTAGACCGTCAGCGCTGCACCATCATGAAAACCGGCCACGGCTGCATCGTCCGTGACCAGAAAGTCGGCCAGTCGGTAATGGAAGCGTTTGGCCTGGACCAGTTGATCACGCGCGGCGTAACCGAGTTCCTCAATCGTGCCGTCGGCGGGACTCACGACCGTCGCGGCACCGGCAGCCACGGGACGGGCACCAGGCTTCAGTGCGCGCGTGAAGAAGGCGTTGGCATGTTCCCAGGCCGCCGGTTCCGGGTGTTCGACCTCGCTGAGGTCGACTTTGTAAAAGCGGACGAAGCTGCGAATCAGCAGGGTACGGAGCCAGGGTGTGCGTTGACGCGCCAGCCAGTAGACAACGCGTCCCAGCAGTCGCCCCGGCAGCAGACGCTGGAACAGCACAAAGAGCTGATCAGGCAGGCCCTGCAGCATGGTGGTCCCGGTTCCGGTCCTGTCTGGCACCAGCGTATTCTATACGGCCGATTCAGATGCTGATGGTCAGGACGTGATGGCAGGCACAAATACTGGTGGCGACGGCACCGCAGCGCACAGCGTTGCCGATCTGATTGCCCGCTGTACCCGGGCCCTTGAGCGCAGTGCGGTCTGCTTCGGGCATGGCACTGACAATGCGCGCGATGAGGCCGCCGCGCTGGTTTTTCACGTGCTCGGTCTGGATCATGGCGATGCGTTGCGCGCCTATGGTCAGCCGGTATCGGCAGCCGGACAACGGCAGGTGGCAGGCATGCTCGAAGCGCGCATCAGCACGCGTCAGCCCTTGCCCTATCTGACCGGTGAGGCGTGGTTTGCCGGTCTGCCTTTCCATGTCGATGGGCGGGTGCTGGTGCCGCGCTCACCTTTCGCCGAACTGATCGCCTCGCGCTTTGTCCCCTGGCTGGATCCGGACGGCGTCCACCGGATTCTCGAGATCGGCACCGGCAGCGGCTGCATGGCGGTTGCCTGTGCGCTGGCCTTTCCGGAGAGCAGCGTGGTGGCTACGGATATCTCGCCGGCAGCGCTGGAGGTGGCGAGGCGGAACGTGGCCCGGCACAAGGTGGCGGACCGGGTGCAGCTGGTCGAGGCCGACCTGTATGCGGGACTCGACGGGGTGTTCGATCTGATCATCAGCAATCCACCCTATGTTTCGCCCGTGGAAGTCGCATCACTGCCGGACGAGTACCGTCATGAGCCAGAGCTGGCGCTGCTGTCGGAAGAGGACGGGATGGCAACGCCCGCGAGAATCCTGCAACATGCGACGCAATTCCTCACGGCGGACGGCTGGCTGGCTTTGGAGGTTGGCGGCGGGGCTGCCTTGCTGGAGGCGCGTTTTGCGACGCTGCCATTTATCTGGCCCGAGTTTGAAAACGGCGGTGACGGCATCGCGCTGATCAGTGCCGTGGACCTGAGAGCAAGCGAATGTCCGGCAACACCATAGGCAGACTGTTTTCCGTGACCACCTTCGGTGAGAGTCACGGACCAGCGATCGGCTGCATCGTCGACGGGTGTCCACCGGGCATGCCGCTCGCCGAGGCTGACATCCAGCACGATCTCGAACGCCGCCGGCCGGGCAAGTCGCGCCACACCACCGGCCGTCGCGAGCCGGACACGGTGCGCATCCTGTCCGGTGTCTTCGAGGGGCTCACCACCGGCACGCCGATCGGCCTGCTGATTGAGAACGTCGATCAGAAATCCAAAGACTATGCCGGTATAAAGGACCGCTTCCGCCCGGGCCATGCCGACTATACCTACCAGCAGAAATATGGCCTGCGCGATTATCGCGGCGGCGGGCGTTCATCTGCCCGCGAAACCGCGATGCGCGTCGGAGCCGGCGCAATCGCCCGCAAATATCTGCGTGAGCGCCTCGGCGTGGAAATCCGCGGCTATCTGCGCCAGCTGGGTCCGCTGGTGCTCGATCCGCTGGATCTTTCAACCGTCGATGACAATCCGTTCTTCTGCGCCGATCCGTCCCGCCTGGCAGAACTCGAGGCGTATATGGATGCGCTGCGCAAGGAGGGCAACTCGATCGGTGCGCGGGTGAACGTGCTCGCCTCGGGCGTGCCGGCCGGCCTCGGCGAGCCGGTGTTCGACAAGCTTGAGGCCGATATCGCCCACGCACTGATGAGCATCAATGCAGTGCGTGCGGTCGAGCTGGGCGCCGGCTTTGCCGTGGTGGCACAGAAGGGTACCGAGCATCGCGATGAAATCGGGCCCGAGGGGTTTCACAGTAACGCGGCCGGCGGCATCCTCGGTGGCATATCCACCGGTCAGGACATTCTCTTCAGCATGGCGCTGAAGCCGACTTCAAGCATCCGTTTGCCCGGGACGACGGTCGATGAAGAGGGCGAGTCGGCCGAGGTTGCAACTACCGGCCGGCATGACCCCTGCGTCGGGCTGCGGGCCGTACCGATTGCCGAGGCCATGCTCGCTATCGTGCTCATGGACCACTATCTGCGACAGCGCGGCCAGAACGCCGACGTGCAGCCGCTGACACCGGCTGTGGAGGCGCGCCGACCCAAACGCTGAGCGGCCCGGGCAGATTCCTCCCGGCATCGCTGCGGGGCTTGTTTTTGGCCTGCAATTGCCTATCCTTCGGCGGCTTTTCCGCCTTGTGCCCACCTCAGAGTTCCAGCCCATGTCAAAGAAGGACGCCTACAGGGTCGCTGTCGCCGGTGCTACCGGTCTGGTCGGCGAAACCATGCTGCAGATTCTTGCCGGGCGGAAGTTTCCGGTCAGCGAACTCATTCCGCTGGCGAGTGCCCGTTCGGTGGGAAAGACCATTGAATTCGGTGGCCGCAAGCTGCCGGTCCGGGATCTCGCGACTTTCGATTTTGCCGGGGTGGATATCGGCCTGTTCTCGGCCGGTGGCAGCGTTTCCGGCGAGCATGCGCCGCGAGCCGGAGCAGCCGGCTGCGTGGTCATCGACAATACCTCGAGGTTCCGTTACGAGGCCGATATTCCGTTGATCGTCCCCGAGGTAAATCCGCAGGCAATTCCGCAGTACCGGCAACGCAACATCATTGCCAATCCGAACTGTTCGACGATCCAGATGGTCGTGGCGCTGAAGCCGATCCACGACGTCGCCGGGATTACCCGCATCAATGTTGCCACCTATCAGTCGGTATCCGGCGCCGGCCGGCGTTCAGTCGAGATGCTGGCCCGGCAGACCGCCCAGCAGCTTAACCACCAGCCGGTGGAAACCCAGGGTGCCGCCAAGCAGAACGCGTTCAACGTCGTGCCCCATATCGACGACTTCATGGACAACGGCTACACCAAGGAAGAGATGAAGATGGTGTGGGAGACGCGCAAGATCCTCGAGGACGACTCGATTCAGGTCAATCCGACGGCTGTGCGCGTCCCGGTATTCTTTGGCCATTCTGAAGCCGTGCATATCGAGACCCGGCGCAAGATCTCCGCGCGCGAAGTTCGGGCCCTGCTCGAAAACGCGCCCGGCATCAGCGTGGTGGACGAGGCGCGGCTGGGCGGATACCCAACCGCGGTCACCGAGGGAGCGGGCCACGATGCCGTTTATGTCGGGCGGATCCGCGAAGACCTGTCCTGCGAGCGTGGCATCAATCTGTGGGTCGTGTCCGACAATATCCGCAAGGGAGCGGCCCTGAACAGCGTGCAGATAGCCGAAGTGCTGATCCGCGAATATCTTTGAGCCCATCCATCGGGCGGCAGTAGACGGGCGTCACGAAACGGGCGATGCGTCCATGATCTGCCTTACGTAATACGGCCATATGGGCTATAGTTGCGGCCACTTCTCGGAGTGGGTTACGACGTTCCGCTGTGCGCCTTGAGACGCAGTCACCAGGGGTGGTGTGCTGGGTCATGAACGGGGATTGGTGATGCCACGAGTTCCACTCGCTGCAGTATGGCTGCTGGCGGGGCTGATACCGTTGTCTGTCGGGGCCCTTGGCCTCGGCGAGATCAGTCTCAAGTCAGCCTTGAATCAAGAACTGGTCGCAGAGATTCCGGTTACGACCGAATCGTCTGATGACCTCAGTCAACTCGATGTGCGCCTGGCTTCGGCGGAGACCTTCCAGCGTTTTGGCCTGGACCGGCCGCAGTTCCTGAATACCCTGAATTTCACGGTCGACCGTGCCGGTGGCGCGAGCCGCATCCTCGTGACATCGAGTCTGCCGATCAGTGAGCCCTTCGTTTCCCTGCTGCTCGATATCACCTGGCCACAGGGTCATTTGCTGCGCGAATACACCATGCTGCTTGACCCGCCCGCATTCGCACGTCCGGGTGCCGTGCAACAGGCTGCGGCCTTGCCAGCCGTAACCAGTCCTGCGCCTGCGGTAAAGCGCATTGAGCGGGCTGTCGTACAGCCAGAGGCGCCGGCCGCGGCAGCCCAGGCCGGACAGCGTGGCGATGATCAGCTGGTTGCCGGACCCGATGGCAGCAGCTATGGGCCGATACGCGCGAATGAAACGCTATGGGCAATCTCGGAGCGTCTGAATACCGACAGTGGCGTGTCCCTGAACGCCATGATGGTGGCGCTGTTCCGCGCCAACCCGGAGGCATTCGCGGGCAATATCAACCTGCTGAAGCGCGGTGCGATCCTGCGCGTACCTGCTGGAGCCGAGCTTGCCGCGCTGTCAGACGGCGAAGCGATGAGCGAAGTGCGTCGCCAGAATGAGGCCTGGCGTGCGGGCGCTGCGGGCGCTGCGCGCCTGCAACTGGTCCCACCGGCGGAAAAGCCGGCAAGCACACCGTCCACGCCTGCGCCGCAAGCATCAGCCACGGCAGATGCAGGACAGGTCAGGGCGCTCGAGCAGCAGCTCGCCGAGAGCCGTCGCCTGCTTGATTTGAAGGACAGCCAGCTCAAGGCATTGCAGGACCGGCTACGGATTGGCGGACGGGATTCAGCTGTTGAGCGTCCGGTAGAGGCGCCCCTTGAAGCGCCCGTAGAGCGGTTGCCGATCGAGGACGAGGCAGCTGCCGAACCGGAACAAGCGGCCGGCGATGAAGCCACCGTCGCGGAGGACTCTGCCGGGACCGCTGCGTCCGCAGTACCGCCCGCGGAGCGGGCGGCGGCCAAACGCAAGCCGAAGCCCGCCGGAAGTTCCTGGCTGGATTCGCTCGGTAGCCTGATATTCAACAGCTACTTCCTGATCGCCGCTGCTGCAGTCGTTCTGGCCGGTCTCTTCGTCGTCTTTGGGCGCCGGCGCATGGCGAGGGCTGATGACGACAGCACCGGCCGATTCCAGAGTTTGCCCAGAGGCAGCTCGGTAGGCGGTGCGGCGGAAGGCGAGCCGACGCTGCGAGAGAGCTTCATCGTCGAGGAAAGCGAGGCGCAACGGACCGCAGAGATTGCGGCACAACAGACTGCCGTGGCACCGGCACCTGGGCGTGGTGGTCGCAAACTTGCCGGTGATTCGGAAACGGCGCTTGAGCGCACGATCAGCACCGAGGGTGCGGTCGAGATCGACCAGGCTGATGTCGTCGCCGAAGCCGAGTTTCACATGGCCTATGGTCTTTATGACCAGGCAGCGGAACTGCTGGTGCGGGCCTTGCGCGACAATCCCGACCGGCGTGATCTGCGCCTCAAGCTGCTCGAAGTTTATTTCATCTGGGAGAACAAGCCCGCCTTCCTCAAGGAAGCGCAGATTTTTCATCGCCAGCCCGGCGTTGCCGAGAGTCCGGACTGGAACAAGGTCCTCATCATGGGCAAGCAGATTTGTCCGGGCGAGGAACTGTTTGCAGCCGGTGCCGGTACCGCTGGCCTGGATATCTCGCTGGACGGCGACAGTGGGGACAGCGTGGACTTTACGCTGGACGAAAAAGCCGCTGAAAGCGTCGACCTGGACCTGACCGGGGCGCGGCCGGGTCCGGCAGCTGACCTTCTGGATTTTGATTTCGGCGAGATCGCCGGCACCGACGACACCGGAGTCGATGACACCGGGATGATGCAGACCGAGATCGCACCGGAACTGCAGGGCAACGAATCGCCAACGGTTGAGGCACCAGTCGGCGACCTTTCCCCGACCATGGAAACGCCCACTATCGAGACGCCGACCGTGGAATTCCGCGGGCCGGATGCGCCGACGGTGGAAACGCCAACGCTGGAGACGCCCGCAGCCGGTACCGTCGAGACGCCGACACTTGAGAATGCCGCGATAACGGGATCGCGCGCCGGGCTTGCCGATTCGGAAGGCCATGACTATACGGAAGAGATCAATGTTGAAGATCTGGCCATCGATCTCACGGGCCTCGACGAAGTGGCGGGCGACATGGGTACGGGGTTGCACGCGGCGGTTGACGAAGGCCAGATCGCCGAAAGCCCGCTCGACGACAGCGGTGAAGGCGAAATATTTGATATCGGCGATGCCGATGCCGATGCCGATGCAGACGAAGACCTTTCCGACCTCCTGCAGAGCCTGGAGGGGGACGCAACTTCCGAGATGCGCAGCATGTCGCTCGACGAGGGGACGCTCGATCTGCCGGCGATCGGTACGGCAATGGAGAAGAGTGCTGCGAGCCGCGAGGCGACCAGCCAGTCGCCAGGTCTCGACGATACGGCAGAACAGCCGCGCGGCGAGCTGCCTGGCGGTGCTCTCGGCGAGGAATCCGGCGAACTGAGCCAGGTCGATTTCGATATCGGTGCCGACGGGACTGAAGACTCCGAGCCAACCGCAGTCGTGACGCCACGCGGACGTCGCGGACCCGATGGACCGACCATGACCGAGGTCGGTACCAAGCTGGATCTGGCCAGGGCCTATGTTGATATGGGTGATCCTGAAGGCGCCCGCAGCATCCTCAACGAAGTTCTTGAGGAGGGCGACTCGTCCCAGCAGCAGGAAGCACGCAAGCTTCTGGACGAACTGGCCGACTGAGCCACAGCATATCCGTGATCGCCCAGCGTCTTGCTGCCGGGATTGAATACGACGGCAGCGAATTCTTCGGCTGGCAGGTCCAGAGCCACGCACGCAGCATTCAGTCCACGCTGAATGCTGCGATCAGTACCGTCGCCAACGAAACCCTGACGACAGCCGCCGCAGGGCGTACCGATACCGGTGTGCACGCCTGCGGCCAGGTGGTGCATTTCGACTCCGCCGCCAGTCGTTCCGAATATGCCTGGTTGCGCGGCATCAACAGCAATCTGCCCGCAGATATCGCGATCCAGTGGGTCAGGGCCGTACCAGCGGATTTTCACGCGCGATACTCGGCGCTGGCGCGGACCTACCGTTACGTGATTATCAATCGTCCGGTGCGTTCGGCACTTGATCGCCACCGTGCCTGGCAGTTGCGCACGCCGCTTGACGCCGGGCTGATGCAGACCGCGGGCAGATATCTGGTCGGTGAGCATGATTTCTCGTCATTCCGTGCTGCAGGCTGCCAGTCAAAGAGTCCGGTGCGCAGGGTGGAGCATCTGGAGGTCATCCGGCATGGCGATTATCTGGTTCTCGAAGTGCGCGCCAATGGCTTTCTCTATCACATGGTCCGCAATATCGTTGGGTCGCTGGTCGCGGTGGGCAGTGGCGAAACCGAAGCTGGCTGGATCGGTGAACTGCTGGCGTTGAAAGACCGGCGTGCTGCTGCGCCGACAGCGCCGCCATCGGGCCTTTTTCTTGCTGCTGTCCACTATCCGGATACCTTCGGTTTCCCGTCGCCACCATCCCGACCGCTCTGGTCTGTCGATTGGCGTGATCGATGAACCGGACTTGATTATGATTCGCCCATGACCTGGTATGAAAAAGTCCTGCCCTCGCGTATCAAGACCGAGCGGCGTACGCGTTCAGTGCCCGAGGGACTCTGGATCAAGTGCCCCCAGTGCAGCGCACAGCTCTACCGTGCGGAGCTGGAGCGCAACCTTCATGTCTGTCCCAAGTGCAGCTATCACATGCGCCTGGTTGCGCGCGACAGGCTGGCGGTTTTTCTCGACGCAGATTCCGGAAAGGAGATCGGCGAGAAGCTCAGTCCGCAGGATCCGCTGCGCTTCAAGGACACCAAGCCCTATCGGGCACGTATCGCGCAGGCGCAGAAAGATACCGGCGAGCGCGACGCGCTGGTCGCGATGTCCGGTTTGCTCAAGGGACAGCCCGTCGTTGTCTGCGCATTCGAGTTTCGCTTTATGGGCGGGTCGATGGGCTCGGTGGTCGGCGAGAAGTTCGCGCGGGCTGCCGCATACGGTCGTGACCACCGCGCGCCACTGGTCTGTTTTTCCGCCAGCGGCGGTGCCCGTATGCAGGAAGCCCTGTACTCGTTGCTGCAGATGGCCAAGACCAGCGGTGCGTTGGCCTCGCTCGCGGATGCGCAGGTTCCCTATATCTCCGTGCTTACGGACCCGACAACCGGTGGTGTGTCGGCGAGCCTCGCCATGCTCGGTGATATCAATATTGCCGAGCCCAACGCGCTGATTGGTTTTGCCGGGCCGCGTGTGATTCAGCAGACCGTGAGGGAAACCCTGCCGGAGGGTTTTCAGCGCAGCGAGTTTCTGCTCGATCACGGTGCCCTGGACATGATTGTCGATCGTCGGCAGATGCGTGACGAGATTGCACAGCTGCTCGCCAAGCTGCTCAAGCAGGCGCCGCCAGCCGTCGATTTGCCGGCCTGAGGCCTGATGCCGGCACGAACCCTTGCGGAGTGGCTCCGGTGGCAGGAGTCGCTGAGTCCACATGCTGTTGAGCTCGGTCTTGAGCGCGTCAGCACCGTGCTGGAGCGCCTTGACCTGGTACCCCCGGCCGGGCGCGTCGTGACCGTGGCCGGAACCAATGGCAAGGGCACGACCGTTACCCTGTTGCAGGACATGCTGCTGGCAGCTGACCGTCGTCCAGGCCTCTATACCTCGCCCCATCTGGTGCGCTACAACGAGCGTATCCGTATCTGTGGCGAGCCTGTCTCCGATGCCGGACTGGTGCGTGCTTTCGAGCGGGTCGAGGCGGTGCGCGGCGATGTGCCGCTGACCTACTTCGAATTTGGCACACTCGCGGCGTTCAGCTGTTTTGCGCAAGCGCATTGCGATACGTGGATTCTGGAGGTCGGTCTGGGTGGCCGTCTGGACGCAGTCAACGTGCTGGCGGCGGATCTCGCGCTGATCACCACGATCGCGCTCGATCATCAGGACTGGCTGGGTGAAACCGTCGAGGAAATTGCGGCCGAGAAGGCCGGGATCATGCGACCGGGCCGCCCGGCTTTCTATGCGGACCAGCCGGTGCCGGTTGCAATCGGGAAGCATGCGGCGGAAACCGGTGCACCGCTGGCGGTTCTGGGCAGTGACTTCTCCTGTCTTACCAGCAGCGAGACGACCGCTGATGGTCTGCGCAGCTGGTCGTGGCAGGGCGCGACTGGACGCATCAGCGGTCTGAAAGCGCCGCAATACTGGTCGGCTGCCCAGTACCGCAATGCCAGTCTGGTACTGGCAGCATTGTCGGTACTCGAACCCGGATTGCTGGCTGACGTCGCTGCACTGAACGCCGTGTTTGCCCGTTCCCGCCCGGATGGGCGTTTCCAGCAGGTACGTGCTGTACACGAGTGGATCCTGGATGTGGCACACAATCCGCAGGCGGCAGCTGTGCTCCGTGCGCAGCTTGAGACCCTGCCGCGCGCTGGCGAAATGACCATCGTGACGACACTGCTGGCTGACAAGGCGGTAACGCCCTTTGTGGCTGCACTGGCACCGATTGCCACGCGCTGGATCGTGGCTGGTATCGATGACCCTCGAGCCAGCAGCAGCGAGCGCATGGGCGCGGGAATGGCAGCTGCGGGAATCGGCGTATTTGAGTATGCAGTGACGCCGGAGGCTGCATTCGAGCTGGCTGAGCGCCTGACGCCACCGACGGGCCGCATAGTCGTCTGCGGTTCGTTTCGCATCGTGGCGCCTGCCTTGCAGTGGCTTGGTTTATACTGACGGCCCGCCTGGAACCCTTTTTTGATGGACCGCCAGCTCACTGAACGAATGGTTGGTGCCGCGTGTCTGCTCGCGGTTCTGGTTCTCGTCGTGCCCTCAATTCTGGATGGCAACCAACAGTCGGAAAGAGCCGGTCCAGAGCCGGTCCTGGCAGAAGCGCCTGATCTGCGTACGCACACGCTGAGCCTGAACAATGCAGAGCGTGTGCCGCCGGTCCCGCAGTTGCGCGATGTTCCGGGCGAGCCGGCCGGAACCCTGCCGCCGGAAGAGTCACCTGTGGATGAGATCGCTGCGCCGCTGATATTGAGCGAGGTCCAGCCGCCGGCACCATCTGCGGTGTCAGAACCTGCAGAGCCGCCAGTTGTGGCAGCAGCCACGGATGACACTGTCGCTCGGGCACCGGCCCGTGAGAAGCCGGCTGTTGCGGATGGCGGCGAGTGGTATGTGCAGTTGGGCAGCTTCTCAAACAGGCAAAACGCGGACGGTCTGGCCAAAAAGCTGAGGGCCGCCGGCTTCGACGCAACGATCCGCAAGAGCAGCAATGGCTCGATGTCGCGGGTGCTCGTGGGACCGCGTACCGACCGGGATGCTGCTGTTGCGCTGGCTGCAAAGCTCTCCGGCGCCGGTTTCAAGGGACAGGTAACCAGGCCGTAGCTGATGAACACAGTCGACTACATTCTTGTCGTGCTGGTTGTGGTCTCGGGTCTGGTGGGTGTGCTGCGTGGCTTTATCCGCGAAGCCCTGTCGGTACTGGTCTGGATACTGGCGCTGTGGGGTGCTGCCCGCTTTGGCGGTCAGATGGGGTCACTGCTGAGCGGCTTTCTGCACGAACCCGCGCTGCAACTCTGGGCGGGCCGAACCCTGGCCTTTGTCGGGATCCTGTTTGCCGGCAGTCTGCTTGGCTGGCTGGTGGGGTACCTGATCCGCAACAGCGCCGTGACCGGTACTGACCGGGTGCTGGGACTGCTGTTTGGTCTGGCTCGCGGGCTCGTCGCAACAGTACTGGTCGTACTGGTGCTCAAGGAGGGCGGTTTTGAGTCTGAATCTTGGTGGCAACGGTCCAAGCTGATACCTTATGCCGCCGCAGCCGGCGAGAAGTTCTGGGCGCTTGCCGGGCAGCAGGTCAAGGGTCTGGGCGAGCAGGCAGGAGTCTGGTTCTAGTGTGTGGCATTGTCGGCATCGTCAGTCATCAGCCGGTCAATCAGGGACTGTATGACGCACTGATGGTTTTGCAGCACCGCGGCCAGGATGCCGCAGGTATCGTGACAGACTGGAATGGCACACTCTGTACGCGCAAGAAGAACGGGCTCGTCAGCGATGTTTTTCTGCAGCGACACATGGAGGAGTTACGCGGCAACATCGGTATCGGGCACTGCCGATATCCGACCGCGGGTACACTAAAATCCAGCGAGGCCCAGCCCTTTTACGTCAACTCGCCGTATGGCATTGCCCTGGCACACAACGGCAACCTGACCAACTCTGACGAACTGAAAGCACTGCTGATCCAGCAGGATCGCCGCCATCTCAATACCGGCTCGGACACCGAAGTGCTGCTCAATGTGTTCGCCCATGAGCTTCAGCAGCAGCCTGCGGCAGAATTGACACCGCAGGCGATTTTTTCCGCGGTGGCCGCTGTGCACCGTCGTTGCCGTGGCGGCTATGCCGTGGTGGCGATGATTATCGGCTATGGCATCGTGGCCTTTCGTGATCCGCACGGCATACGTCCGGTATGCCTCGGGTGCCGTGAAACACCCGATGGTGTCGAGCATATGGTGGCATCGGAGAGCGTGGCGATGGATGCGCTCGGGTTCAAGGTGGTGCGTGACATCCTGCCGGGTGAGGCCGTCATCATCGAACAGGATGGCAGCTTGCACAGCCATGTTTGTGATCTTCAGCGCAGTTATACGCCGTGCATTTTCGAGTACGTTTATTTCGCGCGACCGGATTCGATTATTGACCGCATCTCTGTATACAAGGCGCGCTTGCGCATGGGTGAACGCCTGGCAGAGAAGATCCTGCGCGAACGGCCGGACCATGATATCGATGTGGTTATCCCGATTCCGGATTCGAGCCGCACCAGCGCGCTTGAAGTCGCGCACCGGCTGGGCGTCAAGTACCGCGAAGGCTTTATCAAGAACCGCTATATCGGCCGTACCTTCATCATGCCCGGCCAGGAGATGCGCCGGCAGTCAGTACGACGCAAGCTGAATGCCATTGATCTGGAATTTCGCGACAAGAATGTGTTGCTGGTCGATGATTCGGTAGTGCGGGGCACGACATCCCAGCAGATCATAGAGATGGCCCGAGAAGCAGGTGCGCGACGTGTGTATTTTGCATCCGCCTCGCCGCCGGTCCGGTTCCCGAACGTATACGGTATCGATATGCCGGCCGCCAGCGAGTTGGTCGCGAGTGGCCGTACCGAGCAGCAGGTACAGGAATTCATCGGTGCCGACTGGCTCGTGTACCAGGATCTCGACGATCTGATCAAGGCAGTCCACCACGATGATGCTGTGATTACCGAGTTCGATACCTCATGCTTCTCCGGTGAGTACGTCACCGGGGACGTGAGTCCCGAGTATCTTTCGCAACTCGAGCAGCAGCGCTGCGACCGGGCAATGTCACAGCGTGATTCGAGACGCCGTCGCGGGCCCTCAGATGCGGATAGTGCCAGCGCTGCTCCCCGGTTGCGGACTGTCTGAGACGGTCGTGCGGCATGTAGCAGTCGGCAGCGCGGCATTCTCGTGAGCCTCAAGTTCCTCATCATTGACGATCACGCCGAATACCGGCGTCTGCTTTCCTACCACATTGCGGCGCGCTGGCCTGAGGCGATCATCAGGGAGTATGACCCCCTGCAGTCTGGGCGCCTGCCCGATGCCTTTTCCGGCGCCGGCAATGACGTGGTGCTGCTGGGGGATACCTGTGGCGGTGAGGATGCCATCGGGTGGCTGCGCCGGTTTCGTGCGCAGCCAAGATTTCCGCCTATCGTTTTTGTCGGCAATGGCGATGAACGACAGGTTGTGTCGGCCATCAGGTCTGGTGCAGAGGAATATGTGGGCAAGCCGCGGCTCAATAACGCCAGGCTCGCTGAGGCGATAGAGGAGGCGCTGCGTATCGGTGCGAACCGCGCCAACCCGGGCCGCACCGGTGGCGAGTCCGCGGCCGTAAATGGCAACGGGCCGATTCCCAGAAACTACAGTGTTGTGCGCAAGCTCGCGCACGGTGAGATTGCAACAGTCTATCTGGCGCAGGAGCGCGGCTCCGGCCGGGAAGTGGTGCTCAAGGTACTGCACCAGGTCAGCGATGCGGCGAGCGGCAAGATCCTCGACAGGTTCCTGCGCGAGTACGAGCTGGCTGCGCGCCTCGATCATCCCAACGTCGTGCGTATCTATGACTTTGGCGTGGCGGATGATCACGCCTACATTGCCATGGAATATTGTGGCGGCGGCAGCCTGAAGCGGCGTATAGCCGCGGGCATGGACCGTTACGAAGCCTACCGGCTGATGCGCGACATCGCTGCCGCTCTCGGTGTGCTGCATGCTGCCGGTATCCTGCACCGCGACCTGAAACCGACCAACGTGCTGTTCCGCGATGATGACACGCTGGCGCTGATCGATTTCGGCCTGGCCAAGCAGGTGGCCCTGATCGCCGAAGTGACGGGCGCAGGTGCAATTTTCGGTACGCCGTACTACATGAGTCCGGAGCAGGGGCACGGTGAAGCGGTCGATGCGCGGGGTGATATCTACAGCCTGGGCATTATTTTTTTCGAAATGCTGAGTGGCGCCAAGCCCTACGATGGCGAGACCGCGATGAGTGTGATCGTCAAGCATCGGCAGGCGCCGGTGCCTTTGTTGCCGCCTGCAACTGCCGAGTTCCAGCCGCTGATCGAAAGAATGTTGGCCAAAAAGCCCGCCGGCCGTTTCGAGAATGTCGCCGAACTGCTGGCCTGGGAGCCGGCGCTGTAGCAACCGGCGTCAGTGCAGGGGAATCGGCTTCAGCGCCGGTCCCGAGCGCGTCCAGCGCAGCACGCTGCCCTGTTCATACCAGTCGCCGAGCACGATGCGTGTTGCGGCCTCGCCCTGTGCGGTTGCAAGTTGATGGATCGCCGGCCTGTGCGTGTGTCCGTGTATCAGCAGCGATACGCCGTGATGCTCCATGATGGCGGCCACTGCCTGCTGATTCACATCCATGAGCATGGCGGGTTTGTTGCTATATGCCTCCATGCTTTTGCTGCGCAATCGCGCTTCGATGCGCTTTCTGGTGCCCACCGGCAGGGCAAGGTAGAGCGCCTGGGTGATCGGCCAGTGGACTATCCTGCGGTATCGCTGATAGGCGTGATCATCAGTGCACAAGGTGTCCCCATGCATGAGCAGGGCGCGCTCACCATAAAGGTCGATGACCGCTTCATCCGCCAGCAGATTGATGCCGCTTTCAGCGGCAAAGCGCCCCGAGATCAGGAAATCGCGGTTGCCGCGCATGAAGTGGCATTGGACGCCGCGGTCGGTCAGCCGACGCAGTGCCGCGCTGACCTGCACGCCCGTTGGACCGGGTGCGTCGTCCCCGATCCAGCTCTCGAACAGGTCGCCGAGGATATAGAGGGCTTCTGCCTGGCTGGCAGAATCAGCCAGAAAGCGCAGAAAGCAGTCGGTGACTGCTGGCCGGGAGGCATGGAGATGGAGGTCGGAGACAAACAGTATCGTCATTTAGCTGCAGGCGGTTGAAGCAGGTTCGCTTTCTGGATGATCACAGGTTCAACCGGGACATCCGACATCCCGTCCTTCACCCCGGTCAGGCGGTGGCCGATATCGTCGACGACGTCCATACCCTGGATGACCTCGCCGAACACCGCATAACCCCAACGGGTGGGTTTCGGGTCCAGCGGGAAATTGTCGGCCAGATTGATGTAAAACTGCGAGTCTCCCGAATGCGGTTCACCGGTTCGCGCCATGGCAATGGTGGCGCGCCGGTTGCTGAGGCCATTCCCGGACTCATTCGGCACGCCCGGGTGTGCTTCCTTGAGTTTGAGGTCGCGGGTAAATCCACCGCCCTGAATCACGAAGCCATTGACCACGCGATGAAAGATCGTGCCGCTATAGAAGCCTTCGTTGACGTACTTCAGGAAGTTGTCAACGCTCAGTGGGGCGCGCTCCGGGTCAAGCTGCACGATGAACGTGCCGGCTGAAGTTTCAAACTGAACCAGGACCGGGTCCGCAGCCTGCAGGTTCGTGGCAAGGCCCAGCAAGAGGCTGGCGATCAGTGGCAGGCAGATTCCTGAAATGCGCATCGGGATGTACTCCGCATCAATCTTGAAACAGTAATGCTCAGGCCGGGGGCATTTCCCGGGGAGCCAGCAGCGAGACTCCCGAGATCGCGGCCGTCAGCGTGTTCTCCAGCAGCATCGCAATGGTCATCGGGCCAACACCGCCCGGCACGGGCGTGATCCAGCCGGCGCGTTCACTGGCTGCAGCGAACTCGACGTCACCGCTGAGCCTGCCATCGGGCAGGCGCGTGATGCCGATGTCGAGCACTACGGCGCCTGGCTTGATCCAGTCACCACGTACCAGTCCGGGCTTGCCGACCGCCACGGCGAGGATGTCAGCTCGCGCAACATGGCCGGCCAGGTCCTGCGTAAAACGATGACAGACTGTGGTGGTGGCGCCGGCCAGCAGCAACTCGAGCGCCAGCGGCCGGCCCACATGGTTCGAAGCGCCGACGATCACCGCATGCTGTCCGCGGATCGGCACGCCGATATGCCGCAGCAGCGTCATCACGCCGTACGGAGTGGCGGGCCGCAGCACTGGCATGCGCTGGCAGAGACGGCCGAGGGTGTAGGGGTGAAAGCCGTCTACATCCTTGACCGGATTGATGCGCTCGATCACTGCGGTTTCATCAATGTGGGATGGCAGCGGCAGCTGGACGAGGATGCCGTCGATGGCCGGATCCAGGTTGAGCTGGTCAATCAGCGCCAGCAGTTCTGCCTCGCGCGTGGAGGCCGGGAGGTCGTGGTTGCAGGAGATCACGCCCACTTCTGCGCAGGCCGTGCGCTTGTTGCGTACATAGATCTGTGAGGCTGGATCCTCGCCGACCAGGATTACCGCGAGGCCCGGGGGGCGGTGGCCCAGGGCCAGCCGCTCGCCGATGCGCGCGCGCAACTGCGTGCGCAGGCCGAGCGCGATCGCTTTGCCGTCAATCAGGCGGGCAGTCATATGAAAGCTGTCATGGGCGGGAGTACGGTCTCTGGCTGCAGGCTGGAAATTCGGAAGGTGATGCACAATACCAGAGGCACGGAAGCCGAAAAACCGGCCCCGGGCGGGTCGGTCAGGTCAGCCGGAAATTGACGCTGCCGGCCGCGCTTCGTATCATGCGGCGCCCCGACGGGCGGGCGGCTATAATGCAATGCCGGGTACAGATCGGGGTATAGCGCAGTCTGGTAGCGCATCTGCTTTGGGAGCAGAGGGTCGGCGGTTCGAATCCGTCTACCCCGACCACCCGGAATTCCCGGCAGCAAAGCGCCTGTAGCTCAACTGGACAGAGCACCGGCCTTCTAAGCCGGTGGTTGCAGGTTCGAGTCCTGCCAGGCGCGCCAGGTCAGGATTTTGACGTGCAGTGCCGTGTCAATGGTGGGCGTAGCTCAGTTGGTAGAGCACTGGATTGTGATTCCAGTGGTCGTGGGTTCAAGCCCCATCGCCCACCCCAATTTTGACGGCGGATTGCGGAAAGGACGCAGTCCGGAAGAAGAAACAGCGGGCCGTTAGCTCAATTGGTAGAGCAGTGGACTCTTAATCCATTGGTTGTAAGTTCAAGTCTTACACGGCCCACCATCTCCGCTTATTTTCCTCCCGATGCTGCTGGTGCGCCTGCATTTGTCTTGTTGGCGCCACGATTGTCGGCCACCGCGCCGATCTGCCAGCCGCTGGCCGTATGCACGAGCATATAGACCTCACTGAAGCTGTCGGTGCGCTTGCTGCCACTCTTGTCCACGGTTTCGGTGGCAGTATTTGTCCATACGGTGGCGAGGTCGCCATCGACACGGGAGTTCTCGATTTTCGGGATCCGGCTGTAGACCGTCGTGCTGCCAAATACGACCGGACCGACCATGCGCCAGTGCGCCTTGAGGTCGCCCGTAACACTCCCCGGGCCAGCAGACGGGATATCGCTGTGCGCCGAGCGCAGGGTGAATTGCACCGAGCCATTGGCAATCAGCGCCAGGGCCGCATCCAGATCATGCTTGCTGAGGGCCTGATTGAAGGCCTGGACTGTTTCTCCCGGACCGCGTTCCGCCGCGGACAGGGCGACCGGGCTCAATGAACTGATCATGAGGATGACACTCGTGGTGATGGTCAGACAGCGATTCATCATGGGCTTGCCTCTTGTGATGTGTGGTGTGTGGTGTGTTTCAGTCAGCGTGAAGTTGTACTGCGCAGTTTCTTTACGAACGTTTCGTCGATCACGCTCACGCCGGCGGCCAGTGCAGCGTTGACGGTTCCCTGCAATGCGCTTTTCAGAAACGGTCGGGGTACTTCGGTGAACGCAGCGCAGGCTTCATGGGTGAAGCGTACGTTATTGTCGATACGGTTGGCCAGATAGGAAACCTGCCGGATTTCGTTGCCTTCAACCTGTGGCGGCGAAATGTTGAATGGCTCGCCGTGCTCGGCAAACCAGAAGCCGCCGTCGCTGCGAAAGCCGTAGAAGACCGGCATGATCGGAAAGGTGCCACCGTTTTCCAGCGCATCGTGAAAATTCCGGCGCATCAGCAGGTGGTCGATCTGCAGGACAAAGCGGCGCTCGTTGGCGGCGTCCGGACCGGTGCGCGGCGGATCCAGATCGAAGCTGCGGTCCCAGCTGCACTCAATGATCTGGAAGGCCTCGCCCAGGATGCGGGGCGCGTCCGGATCGTTCTGCCGGTCGGCTGAGGGTGAAGGCCGCAGCGTAAAAGGCATAGCCTTCTGCTTCTCCTCCAGCGACTGGCCCGGATAGCCGAGGCGCGAAACGGCGGTCAACTGGTCACGATTGAATTCAATATAGTTGAGTGTGCATTTCCCGGTACGGCGGATATTGCTGGAAGTGGCGCTGTTGCCACGGCTGATCAGCAACATGGAGTAGGGTGGGCTGATGCCAAAGGGCATGACCAGGGCGTGAGGGGCGATGCCCGTCTCGCCGTTTTCATGCACGGTGGTGACCAGCGCGAAGGACATCGGAATGAAGGCGCAGGTCTGATAGAAGTTGTTCCGGCCGGCGTAGCTTACGAAGTCGTCGGCAGCAGTGGTTTGGTGCGCTTCGGTATTCACGCTTCGCGGTACTCCTGCTCGGACGGACTGATGCGGACGCTGGATGTCCGCTATCAGTAGCAGAGGCGCATGGCGATCTGTCTGATCTGGGTCAAATGAGCCTGGGCTATTTGCTGCTTGTCCACGTGAAGGTTCGGGATCTGACCGGTAAATGCGGAACCCGGATGGGCCGCAAATCAGGCTACGTGTTAGTATTCGTTCCTAATTAGTTGATTTAAAAGCCTTGAGTGGAGCGCACCAGCCCAAAGGTTCGGCGCATGCCCGGCACCTGCCGTTTCGGGCGTGGTCAGAACCCTTCGGTATAATGCGCCGCGTAGTGCGCCACGGGGCCCCAGGCGCGAAAGTGGCGGAACTGGTAGACGCGCAGGATTTAGGTTCCTGTGGGGCAACCCGTGAGAGTTCGAGTCTCTCCTTTCGCACCAGCCCAGGTGTAGGGTTTTGGGGCCAGTGTGCTACGCCCGTCCGGTAAACCAGGCAGTCACAGCAGAAAGCGAGAGGATGAATGGAGCGCGTTGAGAGTTCAGACGTACAGGTAGCCGTTGAGTCCGCAGAGGGTCTCAAGCGGCGCATTCGGGTCAGCGTGCCGGCACAGCGTATTGAGCGTGAAGTCGAATCGCGTCTCCGCTCGGTGGGGCGGACTGCCAACATCAAGGGTTATCGTCCGGGCAAGGTCCCCGAGAAAGTCGTGCGTCAGCGCTTCAGCGACCAGGTGCGCCAGGAGGTCATGCAAGACGTCGTGCGGTCGAGTTATTCGGAGGCCGTGACCCGCGAGAAATTGCGTCCGGTTGGCGATGCGCAGATTGAAACCACACCGGACTCCGGTGACCAGGGCAGTGACCTGTCGTTCACCGCCAGCTTCGAGATTTTCCCTGATTTTCAGTTACAGGGCATTGATGTGCTGACCGTCGCGCGCCCGGAGCCGCAATTTGACGATGCCGACATCGGCTTTGTCATCGACAATCTCCGTCGCCAGCGCCGGATCTGGAATGCGGTTGAGCGCGAGGCCCGCGACGGTGATCAGGTGACACTCGATTTTGAAGGCCGGCTCGATGGACAGCCGATTGAGAACGGATCGGGCGATCAGGTCAGTGTGGTGGTCGGAGGCGGTCGTCTCGTGCCTGACTTTGAACGGCAACTGGCCGGAGTCCGTGCCGGCGAGCAGAAGACCATTCAGGTCGAGTTTCCGGCTGATTATCCGAACAAGACACTGGCTGGTCGTCAGGGCGATTTTGACCTGCGCATCAGCGAGGTAGCCGAAGAACAACTGCCGGAGGTGGACGAGGAGTTCGTCCGCAGCTTCGGAGTCGAGAGCGGTGAGCGCGCCGAGTTTGAGCAGGATATCCGCAAGAACATGGCCCAGGAGTTTGAATCCCGTGCGCGGGCCGAAGTAAAGAAGCAGTTGCTGGAACTGCTGCTGACGCACAATCCTATCGACGTACCGGAATCGCTGGTTGCGGAGGCTGCCGCGTCGCTGCAGGGCGACGCGGCCCGCAATCTCGGTCTGCCTGACCGGCAGGGTGCGCCACCGGTCGAAACCTATCTCCCTGCAGCCGAGCGGCGTGTGCGCCTCAGCCTTCTGCTCGGTGCCATCATCATGGAGCAGAGCATGGTGGCGAATCGGGACAGGGTTGGTGAACGAATAGATTCACTGGTGAGGGGTTACGACAAGCCGGATGAGGTGCGCAAGATCTACTATCAGAACGCCGGATTGCTGGGTCAGGTTGAAGACATGGTGCTGGAAGAGCAGGTGATCGAGTGGCTGACAGAGCGCGCCACGGTGACGCCGAAGCCAACCAGTTTCCAGGCGCTGGTCGGCAGTTAGGCGGCACAGAACCGAGGACGGGTCCGCCGGGTTTCCGGCGGCGCACAGTACGACAGACAGGAACAGCTGGACATGGCAATGGATACACAGGCGCTCGGCCTCGTGCCGATGGTGATTGAGCAGACTGCGCGCGGCGAACGCGCCTACGATATCTACTCAAGACTGCTCAAGGAGCGGGTGATATTTGTCGTCGGTCCGGTGGAAGACCACATGGCCAATCTGGTGGTCGCCCAGTTGCTTTTTCTGGAGTCCGAAAATCCCGACAAGGACATTCATCTGTATATCAATTCGCCGGGTGGCGTCGTGACTGCCGGGCTTTCCATCTACGACACGATGCAGTTCATCAAGCCGGATGTCAGTACGATCTGCCTCGGCCAGGCGGCGAGCATGGGTGCGTTGCTGCTGACTGGCGGAGCCAAGGGCAAGCGTTTCTGCCTGCCGCATTCGCGCATGATGATTCATCAGCCGCTGGGTGGTTTTCAGGGCCAGGCGACGGATATCGATATCCACGCCAAGGAGATCCTGCAAACGCGCGATCGCCTCAACCGGATCCTGGCGAAGCATACCGGTCAACCGATCGAACAGATCGACCGTGACACCGACCGCGACCGGTTCATGAGCGGTACTGAAGGCGTTGAGTACGGTCTGATTGATTCCGTGCTGGAAAGCCGCACAGACGTTCGCGTGCCGGCATGATGTGAACTGATCGCAGAATATGTGCAGCTGCTTTGCACGGCCGGACAAGGGCGTGTTATATCTGATTCGGGTCCCTGTGACGGACCTCACGGCAGAGAAACGAGGCAACCATGGTAGATGAAACCCGGGGACGTGGCGACGACGGCAAGCTGCTCTATTGTTCGTTCTGCGGCAAGAGCCAGCATGAGGTGCGGAAGCTTATTGCCGGCCCCTCGGTGTTTATCTGTGACGAGTGCGTAGAGCTCTGTAATGACATCATCCGTGAGGAGCTGGAAGACCGTCAGGATCACACCGGCACCAAGCTGCCCAAGCCGCAGGAAATCAAGAATGTCCTCGATGAATATGTCATCGGTCAGGACCGGGCCAAGAAGATCCTGTCGGTAGCGGTCTACAACCACTACAAGCGGCTGGAAAACCGTTCTACCGATGCCGGCAAGAGTGATGTCGAGCTTTCGAAGAGCAACATATTGCTCATCGGTCCCACCGGTTGTGGCAAGACGCTGCTTGCCGAGACACTCGCCCGCCTGCTCAATGTGCCGTTCACGATTGCTGATGCAACGACGCTTACGGAGGCCGGCTACGTCGGCGAAGATGTCGAGAACATCATCCAGAAGCTGCTGCAGAAGTGTGACTACGATGTCGAAAAGGCGCAGACCGGCATTGTCTATATCGATGAGATCGACAAGATCTCCCGCAAGTCAGACAACCCGTCCATTACCCGTGACGTTTCCGGGGAGGGCGTGCAGCAGGCTCTCCTGAAGCTCATCGAGGGTACGGTTGCCTCCGTGCCCCCGCAAGGTGGCCGCAAGCATCCGCAGCAGGAATTCCTGCAGGTTGATACGCGGCACATTCTCTTTATCGTTGGCGGCGCCTTTGCCGGTCTTGAGAAGATTATCCAGAAGCGCTCGCAGAAGAGCGGTATCGGTTTTGTCGCCGATGTGCGCAGCAGCGAGGACTCACCGATCGGCGAGCTGCTGAATGATGTGGAGCCGGAGGATCTGATCCGCTTCGGCCTGATTCCGGAGTTTGTCGGCCGGCTGCCCGTGGTCGCCACGCTTGATGAACTCGATGAGGCGGCCCTGGTGAGTATCCTGGTTGAACCGAAGAACGCACTGGTCAAGCAGTACCGGCGTCTGTTCGAGATGGAAGGCGCAGAGCTGGAATTTCGTGACGATGCGCTGCGTGCGATCGCACTGCGCGCCATGCAGCGCAAGACCGGTGCCCGGGGACTGCGAACCATTCTCGAGGGCATCCTGCTCGACACCATGTATGACCTCCCGTCCCTGCGTAATGCCCGCAAGGTGGTGGTCGACGCTGCAGTCGTCACCGGCGAGACGCGTCCCTATATCATCTATGAGTCCGACGAGGCAGGGTCTTTGCGTGCCGTGACAGAAGAGCGTCGGGCAGCAGGTTCCGGCGGCAGCGGCTGAGCTGATGAGAGTGCTGTGCGGCGGGTAACGCCCAGGCCTTCCGGCCAGCCAGGGGTGAGACGGCGCATGGAGCATGGAGAGAAGAATGTCTGAACAGAATCCGCCGGAACAACGTCTGAACGTTCCCATCCTTCCCTTGCGCGATGTTGTGGTTTATCCGCACATGGTGATTCCGCTGTTCGTGGGCCGGTCGCGTTCGATTCAGGCCCTTGATGCGGCGATGCAGGCCGGCAAGCAGATACTGCTGGTGGCGCAGAAGCAGGCTGACGTGGACGAGCCCTCGCTGGAAGATGTCTACCGGGTGGGTACGCTGGCCACCATCCTGCAGTTGCTGAAGCTGCCGGACGGTACGGTCAAGGTGCTCGTCGAGGGCGGCGTTCGGGCCAACCTTGTGGAGACCCGGGCCGGCGAGTTCTTTTCTGCCGATATCGATCTGGTGGAAGACAGTCTCGACGTCACTACCCGTGAGGCGGATGTCCTGAAGCGTTCGCTGATCTCCCAGTTCGAAAACTACGTCAAGCTGAACCGGAAGGTGCCGCCGGAGATCCTGACCTCCCTGGCCGGTATCGACCAGCCGGGGCGGCTGGCCGACACCGTCGCTGCGCACATGTCCCTCAAGCTGGACCAGAAGCAGAAAGTTCTCGAAATCATTCCGATTCGCGAACGTCTCGAGCACGTAATGATGCTGATCGAGACCGAGATAGACATGCTGCAGATCGAGAAGCGGATCCGCGGCCGTGTCAAACAGCAGATGGAGAAGAGCCAGCGCGAGTACTACCTCAACGAACAGATGAAGGCGATCCAGAAAGAGCTCGGGGACATGGATGATGCCCCGAACGAGATCGCTGATATCGAGAAGCGCATTTCTCGCGCTGGTATGTCGCAGGAGGCGCGTACCAAGGCGACAGCCGAGGTCAACAAACTCAAGCTGATGTCGCCGATGTCAGCCGAAGCGACCGTGGTCCGCAACTACGTGGACTGGCTGCTCAAGGCACCGTGGCGCAAACGTACCCGGGTCAACCATGACCTGCCGCAGGCCGAAGCGGTTCTCGAGAAGGATCACTATGGGCTGGAGAAGGTCAAGGAACGCATTCTCGAGTACCTGGCGGTTCAGCAGCGCGTCAAGAAACTGAAGGGCCCGATCCTGTGCCTGGTGGGTCCGCCCGGCGTGGGCAAGACCTCGCTCGGTCAGAGTATTGCGCGCGCCACCAACAGAACCTTCGTCCGCATGTCACTGGGCGGGGTACGCGACGAGGCGGAGATCCGCGGCCACCGGCGTACTTATATCGGCTCGATGCCCGGCAAGATCATTCAGAACCTCGCCAAGGCCGGCGTGCGCAACCCGCTGTTTCTGCTTGATGAAATCGACAAGATGTCGACGGACTTCCGTGGCGACCCCTCGTCGGCCCTGCTCGAGGTGCTCGACCCGGAACAGAATGGCAGCTTTGCTGATCACTATCTGGAAGTCGATTTTGACCTCTCCGATGTGATGTTTGTCTGTACCGCCAATACGCTGAATATCCCCGCGGCGCTGCTTGATCGAATGGAAGTAATCCGCCTTGCCGGTTATACGGAAGACGAGAAACTCAATATCGCACGCAACTATCTCGTGCCAAAGCAGATCAAGAACAACGGGCTGCGGAAAGACGAGATCTCGATTTCCGATGCGACAATTCACGACATGATCCGTTTTTACACGCGCGAGTCGGGCGTGCGGAACCTCGAACGCGAGATTGCCAAGCTCTGTCGCAAGGTCGTCAAGAGTCACCTGCTCGAGCCGAAGAGCAAGACCACTAACGTGGCACCGAAGGGCCTGCAGAAATATCTGGGCGTGCGCCGGTTCCGTTATGGCCGGGCCGAAGAGAGCAACCGAATCGGTCAGGTGACCGGTCTCGCCTGGACCGAAGTCGGCGGCGAATTGCTGACGATTGAAGCAGCTGTCGTGCCCGGCAAGGGCAAGATGATCCATACGGGCCAACTCGGTGAGGTGATGCGCGAGTCGATCCAGGCCGCCACCACGATCGTCAGGGGGCGTGCCGGGACGCTGGGAATCGACGAGGATTTTCACCAGAAGCTCGACCTGCATATCCATGTACCGGAAGGCGCAACGCCCAAAGACGGGCCCAGCGCAGGTGTCGGCATGTGTACGGCGCTGGTCTCTGCCCTGACCAATATCCCGGTGCGATGTGATGTGGCCATGACCGGGGAAATTACCCTTCGCGGCGAAGTTCTGCCGATCGGCGGCCTCAAGGAAAAGTTGCTGGCTGCGCATCGTGGCGGGATTACGACGGTGCTGATCCCGCACGACAATGAAAAGGATCTGGCGGAAATACCGAAAAACATCAAGGACAACCTCAACATTGTTCCGGTCCGTTGGATAGATGAGGTTTTGCAGCTGTCGTTGCAGGATATGCCGATGCCGAAGGCGGTCGAAGGCAAACTGGTGGCAGACGAAGCGCAGAAGGCGCAAACTGATCCTGCTGATAAGGCTGTGCGTGCCCACTGATGCCGGGCTGAGTGCAGGTTGACAGCGGTTTTTTGCGCTTGGTATAAGGTTCGCGGCTTGGCGTCCCGCTATACTTCATTTCACCGCCGTCCGGATTCCGGATCCTGCAGTCCTGTAGAAGGACCGGGTCTATGTCCGTATCGGTGTGTTCGCTGGTTTGATGACAGCCGGGGAAGTTTTCAAGGGGGTGCTGCCGGTTCGCCGGCAGCGTAGTCAGTAATCGGGAAACAGTTAAAAAGGTACGTTGATGAACAAGGGTGAACTGATCGACGTGGTTGCGGATGATGCCGGCCTGTCGAAGGCTGATGCCACTCGTGCAGTGGATGCTGTCATTACCGCGGTCACAAAGGCGTTGAAGAAAGGCGACCAGGTCGCGCTCGTTGGCTTCGGGACGTTCGCCGTGAAGAAGCGCGCGGCACGTCAGGGCCGTAATCCGCGGACCGGTGAGACGATCCAGATTGCCGCCAGCCAGGTACCTGGTTTCAAGGCTGGGAAGGCTCTGAAGGATGCCGTAAACTAGGCGGCTGCCGGGTGCCCTGTGAGGGGCATCGCCTGATGGTCGTCGTTTCTGGTTGCCAGCCGGCATGAGTGCCGGTAACTGGATCGCGGCCAGCAAACAGGGTGCTTAGCTCAGCTGGAAGAGCGTCGCCCTTACAAGGCGAAGGTCGGGGGTTCGAGCCCCTCAGCACCCACCAGACTCGCAGACTGTTACTGATCAGCCCAGGCAGACTCTCGGGGGTCCACGCCCGGGTTTCTCTGGTTGGTCAGTCGGATTTTTTTGGAGTGGTAGTTCAGTTGGTTAGAATACCGGCCTGTCACGCCGGGGGTCGCGGGTTCGAGTCCCGTCCACTCCGCCAACTATCCTGCAAGCGCATTTGTGGCAGCATATGGCTGATCTGATGCGAACGAACGGGCGCCACCAGTGTGGCGCCTTTTTTGTTTGGAGAAATCGATGCTGGAAAGAATAAGAGATGGTCTCAAGGGCTGGCTGGCATGGGTCGTTATTGCCTTGATCGGCGTACCCCTTGCCCTGACCTTTGTCGGTGGTGACAGCACCTTTACGGGAGCCGGGACCGCAATCAGTGTCAACGGCGAGGATATTCCGGCCGTGGAGTTCCAGCGTGTCCTGCAGGATCGTATGGTCGCCCGGCAGCAGGAATCCCGCAGTCAGCTGTCACCTGAAGTCGAGCAGCAACTGAAGCAGGAGACGCTGGATGGTCTGGTGCTGAACCGGGCAGTTCTCCAGTTTGTGCACCAAGCCGGTTTCCGCGTCAGTGCACAGCGTGTTGCCGACCATATCCGCAGTCTGGAGAATTTTCAGGTCGGCGGGCAGTTTTCCAAGCCGGCTTATGACGCGGCACTGGCTGCAAACGGGGTGTCCGCCGCCGCTTTCGAGAGCGAGCAGCGTTCCCTGCTTGAGGTGAACCAGTTGCAGGACGGTATTGCCGGCAGCGCTTTTTTTACCCCGGCCGAGTTTCGCCGCATCATCGCCCTTGATCAGGAACGCCGCGATCTTGAGTATGTGCTGTTCGATTCCAGGGTTCTGGGTGCGGCAATTACTCCTGCGGATGCGGAAATCCAGGCCTATTACGCGACGAATTCCGCGCAGTTCCAGAGCGAAGAAGCAGTTGACCTCGACTACCTGGAAATCAGTCTGGCGGATGCAGAGCGCGACTATGTGCCGGACGAGGCAGCACTGCGTAAAGCCTATGACGAGGATCCGACACGGTTTCGCAGCGCCGAGGAGCGGCATGCCAGGCACATATTGATTACTGTGGGTACCGATCGCAGTGATGCGGCTGCGAAAGCGCTGGCTGATGAAATCGGGAAAAAGCTTGCCGATGGTGCTGATTTCTCGGCGCTGGCTGCCCAGTATTCCGGTGATCCCGGTTCGGCTGCACGAGGCGGTGATCTGGGATTTGCTGCGCGTGGTGTGTATGTCGAGCCTTTTGAAACGGCCCTGTTTGCCCTGAAGCCGGGTGAGACCTCGGCGCCGGTAAAGACAGAATTCGGTTATCACATCATCCGGCTGGAGACGATAAAGGCCAGCGAGGGCCAGGATTTCGAGCAGGTACGCGAACAGCTGGCAGAGTCCCTCCGCGAGCAGAAGGCACAGGATTCTTTCTATGCGCTGGCGGAGCGGCTTGATGACCTCGCGCTTGAAAACCCCGGCTCTCTGGAGCCGGCAGCCAAGGAAGCGGGGCTGCAGATCCGCCGGTTTTCCGGCTATACGCGTGCCGGCGGCGGGCCATTTGGCGACAACTCTGATCTGAGCAGCGCTGTATTCAGCGACGCTGTGCTGGAGGGTGGCGAGAATACGCCGCTGATCGAGCTGGATCAGGGCCGGGTCGTGGTTGCCAGGGTTGCCGAGCACAAGCTGCCCGCTGCCCGGCCGCTGGCTGAGGTCCGCGACGAAATCGCCGCCCGGCTGCGTTTGCTGCATGCCGCGACCGAGGCCAGGACGCAGGGCGAAGCGATTCTCAAGCGCCAGCAGGCCGGCGAAGATCTTGCCGCTGTGCTCGCTTCGATGGATTTGCGTCTGACCAGAACCGGCCCGGTGCTGCGTCGCTCGCCGCTCTTGCCGCCCGAACTGCTTTCGGCTGTATTCCGTGCTCCGGCACCCGTCGATGACAAGCCCGTGGTGCGCGGTGTATCGCTGGGAGATGGTGGCTACGCGGTGTATCGTCTCGATCGCGTCATTCCGGGCGACCCCGCGCAGATACCGCAAGACCAGCGCGATACGCAACAGCGTATTCTGGTCCAGCGTTCAGCGCAGGCCGAGTTGGCGGCTCTGGCCGCCGAGCTGCGCAGTACAGCCAAGGTGGTAGTGGCCAAGGATCTCTTCAAGGCCGAAGACCTCACGCAGTAGGTGAGGCGGCGCGCCTATTCGGGAAGGCTCATGCCCACCGTGTGGAAGCCGCCGTCGACGTAGATGATTTCGCCGGTGATCCCGCTGGCGAGATCCGAGCACAGGAATGCGGCTGCATTGCCGACATCCTCGATGGTCACATTGCGCCGCAGGGGGGCGATGCTGGCAAAGCTCTGCAGCATCTGCCGGAAATCGCCAACCCCGGACGCGGCCAGCGTCTTGATCGGTCCCGCCGAAATACCATTGACCCGCACGCCCGAAGCACCCAGGTCGGCCGCCAGGAAACGCACATTGGATTCAAGGCTGGCCTTGGCAGGGCCCATGATGTTGTAGTTCGGCAGGGAGCGCGCCGCACCCAGATAGGACAGCGTCAGCATGGCAGACTGTTTCGAGAGCATGCCGCGGCCATACTTCGCCAGTGCGACGAAACTGTAGCTGCTGATATCGTGCGCGATATGCGAGCCTTCGCGCGTGACGGTGTCAAGGTAGGGGCCAACCAGCTGGTCACGGGGTGCAAATGCGACCGAGTGCACGATGATGTCGAGGGTGTCCCAGTGGTTCGCAAGCGATGCGTACATGCGCATGATCTCGTCATCGCTTGAGACATCGAGCGGCAGGCAGATTTGTGCGCCGATTTCGGCTGCCATTTCGCGTACACGTTCGCTGAGACGCTCTGACTGGTAGGTGAGGGCAATTTCCGCACCTTCCCGGGCCATTGCCTGCGCAATGCCCCATGCAATGGAGCGATCGCTTGCGATACCGGCGATCAGTGCGCGTTTGCCTTTGAGAAAACCCATCGTCTGCCTCAATGTACCTTGCTGGCCAGGCGCCCATTGTAAGGTGCCACGGGCTAAACCGGTGCATCACTGTGGGCTAATATACGTATATGCGCTCCGATTGGCTCCATTCAGGTACCGGCATCGCCCTGCTCAGGGAGGAGTCGTACCAGGTGGCCGGTGCTTTCGAGAGTATCTTCGGCGATCAGTGTCTGCAGATCGGAGCATGGGGCGACGGACAGCTGTTCCGGCAATTTGCCCGGACACGACGCTACGCGGTGGTCGCCGCGCAGCCTGCTCCGGGTGTGGATCTGATCAGCGTCGCTGAGGATCTGGCCATTGCCCCCGATTCGATCGATGCTGTTTTCCTTCCCCATACCCTCGAGTCGGCAGACGATCCGCACGATGTGCTGCGCGAGGTCGATCGTATCCTGCGCCCGGACGGACATCTGGTGGTGCTGGGTTTTAACCCCTGGGGCTGGTGGGGCACGCGTCACTACCTTGCGCGTCGCAAATTTCCGGCCGGCGCGCGGCGCATGGTTTCCGAATCCCGTCTGCACGACTGGCTGCGCCTGCTTGATTTTCGGGTGGATCCGTCATGTTTTTTCCATTTTACAGCGCCCATCTATCGCAGCCATGTGGCGGCTGAACCCGTCAGGGATCGGCACAGCCGGCGCCGCGGATGGCACCCGCTGGCCAGCTGCTACCTGCTCGTTGCACGGCGCGAGATGTTCACCATGACGCGGGTTCGTCCGGCGCTTCGCCGCCGCCGCGCGCAACTGGTGGGTGGCCTCATCAATCCCACCACGCGCGACGTCGCATGAGCCAGGTCGAGATCTATACCGATGGTGCCTGCCGCGGTAATCCCGGTCCGGGCGGCTGGGGCGTGCTGCTGCGTGCCAATGGAAAGGAGCGCGAACTTTGCGGCGGAGAACTCCATACCACCAACAACCGCATGGAGCTGACAGCCGCCATCGAGGCGCTGACGGCACTCAGGCGGCCTTGTGAAGTCGCGCTGTATACGGATTCCGAGTATGTCCGGCGCGGTATCAGCGAATGGCTGGAGGGCTGGAAGCGCGCCGGCTGGCGTACGGCTGCCCGCAAGCCGGTAAAGAATGAGGACCTTTGGCGGCGGCTTGATGCGATTGCCGCCACACACCGGGTCGAGTGGCACTGGGTCAAAGGCCATGCCGGTCATCCGGAAAACGAGCGGGCGGATGCACTGGCGAACCAGGGACTGGAGGCAGCACTCGGCGGTCGCACGGCGGCGAGCGCGGATTGAGCGGAGAGCAGCGGATGCGACAGGTCATACTGGATACCGAGACAACCGGACTTGAGCTGAAACTCGGTCATCGCGTGATTGAAATCGGCTGTGTGGAACTCGTCAATCGCCGGCGGACAGCGCGCACGCTGCACCACTATCTGCAGCCGGATCGCGACATAGATCCGGGCGCACAGGAAGTGCACGGTATCTCCATCGAAATGCTCCAGGACAAGCCGCGCTTCAGTGAAATCGCCGGGGATTTTCTCGGGTTCATCGCCGGTGCCGAGCTGGTGATCCACAACGCGGACTTCGACGTCGGCTTTCTGAATGCCGAGCTGCGCCGGACCGGGCGGTTGCCAGCGACCGTGACCGAGGTCTGCCGGGTCGTCGACACGCTGGCGCTCGCACGCCGCCTGCATCCCGGTCAGCGCAACAGCCTCGATGCGCTCTGCAAGCGCTACAGCATCGACAATTCCGGCCGTGAGTATCACGGTGCGTTGCTGGATGCGCAGCTGCTCGCCGATGTCTATCTCGCCATGACCGGCGGACAGGCAACATTGTCTCTGGACCGCAACAGCGCTGAAGCTGGCGGGCAGACGTCAGCGCTCCGTCCCATTGACCGTAGCGGCCTCAATCTGCGTGTGATCCGGGCCACGCCTGAAGAGCTCGCAGAGCACGAACAACATCTGCAGCTCATCGACAAGACCAGCCAGGGAAAGACACTCTGGCGCACAAACCGTTGATCGCGGCTGTAACCCTTGATCGCGGCTATAACCCTTGATCGTGGCCGTAGGAGCGGCTTCAGCCGCGATCTGCGATTATGGGATCGCGGTGGTAGGAGCGGCTTCAGCCGCGATCTCTGCCTAATGATTCGCGGCTGAAGCCGCTCCTACACTGAAACGCTTCACCTTCGGGACCATTCACGATGCAGCTCACGGTTCGTCAGGCACTGGTTGCAAATTTTCTCGGCGGCTCGCCGGACTGGTACAAATTCACGGTTGTCGCCTTTCTGCTTGTCAATCCGGTGGTGGCCTTCAGCCTGGGCATGTTTGCCGCCGGCTGGCTGTTGATTGCCGAGTTCATCTTCGTGCTGGCCATGGCGCTCAGGTGCTATCCGCTGCAGCCGGGCGGGCTGCTCGCCATCGAGGCGGTGCTGATTGGCATGACCACGCCGGATGGCGTGTATCGGGAAACCCTGCACAATTTCCCGGTCATCCTGTTGCTGATCTTCGTGGTGGCGGGCATCCACTTCCTGCGCGAGATATTGCTGTATGCCTTCAGCCGGATTCTGCTCGGGGTGCACTCGAAGCAGCTGCTGGGCCTGATGTTCTGCGCTGCCGGTGCATTTCTCTCGGCTTTTCTCGATGCGCTCACCGTTACCGCCATGGTCATCGCTGTGGCGGAAGGTTTTTACCGGATCTATCAGCGGGTGGCTTCCGGGCAATCCGATGCGCAGCCGGATGGCTGGATCGATGATGGTTCGGTGCCGGAGCTGCATCGGCAGGATCTCGACCAGTTTCGAAGTTTCCTGCGCAGCCTGGTCATGCATGCCGCAGTGGGTACCGCCCTCGGCGGAGTCACGACACTGGTTGGTGAGCCGCAGAATCTGCTGATTGGCAAAGAAGCGGGCTGGACCTTCAGTGAATTCTTCTTCCACGTCGCGCCGGTTTCCTTGCCGGTGCTTGCAGTCGGGCTGCTGGTTTGTGTCGGGCTTGAGACCACGCGCTGGTTCGGATTTGGCGCCGAGCTGGGTCCTGCGGTGCGCGCCGTGCTGAGTGAGTATGCCCGGCACGAAGCAGAGTCGCGGACGCTGCGGCAGAAGTGCGTGATGGTGGTGCAGGCCGTCGTGGTGCTGATACTGATCTTTGCGCTGGCCTTCCATCTTGCCGAAATCGGCCTGATCGGGCTGCTCATCATCGTGCTGGCGACCGCCCTGAACGGTGTCACGGAGGAGTCCAGGCTGGGGCACGCCTTCGAATCGGCACTGCCGTTTACCGCACTGCTCGTGGTGTTCTTCGCAATCGTTTCGACGATCCAGGACCAGCATCTCTTTCAGCCCTTTACCCACTGGGCACTCAGCCTTGCCGGCCGGACGCAGGTCGTCACGTACTACCTGGCGGCGGGGCTGTTGTCGGCCGTCAGTGACAATGTCTTCGTCGGTACCGTTTATATCAGCCAGGCACAGGACGCGCTTGCCGCCGGCAGCATCAGCCGCGCACAGTTCGAGCTGCTTGCCGTGGCCATCAATACCGGGACAAACATACCCAGTGTGGCCACGCCCAATGGTCAGGCAGCGTTCCTGTTCCTGTTGACCTCGGCCCTGGCGCCAGTGATCCGTCTTTCCTATGGCCGTATGGTCTGGATGGCCTTGCCCTATGCCGTTACCATGACCGTTACGGGCCTGATCGCCGTGGCTTTTCTGCTGTAGTGTGACCGGTCCCGTGTGGCCAGGCCGGGTCTTTGCCGGACAATGGGCGGGCCTGTGTCCCCGGGAACAAGGATAAAGAACGCACATGACGAGCTTCAAAAAGACGGCCGATGCCAGGGTGGCCATCGTTGGCCTGGGTTACGTTGGTTTGCCACTCGCGGTCGAGTTCGGCAAGCACCTCGATACCCTCGGTTTTGACATCGACGCCGCGCGCATCGCCGAACTGAAAGCGGGCAACGACCGCACGCTCGAGACCGATGCCACCGAGCTCGCCGAAGCGAAGCATCTGCGCTTCACGACCGATCTCGAGGCCCTGCGCGGCTGCGATGTATACATCGTCACGGTGCCGACGCCGATCGATGCCGCGAAGCGCCCCGACATCAGCGCGCTGCGTGCGGCCAGCCGCACGGTCGGGCAGGTACTCGGCAAGGGCGCCGTCGTGGTCTACGAGTCGACCGTTTATCCCGGTTGCACGGAGGAAGACTGCGCACCGATTCTCGAACAGCTTTCAGGACTCAAACTCAACAAGGATTTCTTTGTCGGCTACAGCCCGGAGCGCATCAACCCCGGCGACAAGGAACACCGCCTGCCCACCATCCGCAAGATCACTGCCGGCTCGACGCCGGCCGCGGCTGCCTTCGTCAACGAACTCTATGCCACGATCATCACCGCCGGCACCTATCCGGCCTCGAGCATCAGGGTGGCCGAAGCTGCCAAGGTGATCGAGAACACGCAGCGCGACGTCAACATCGCCCTGATCAACGAGCTGGCGCTGATCTTCAACCGCATGGGCCTCGATACGCTCGAGGTGCTGCAGGCGGCCGGTACCAAATGGAATTTCCTGCCGTTTCGCCCGGGTCTGGTCGGCGGCCACTGCATCGGCGTCGATCCGTACTACCTCACGCACAAGTCGCAGGAGATGGGCTATCACCCGGAGATGATCCTCGCCGGCCGGCGAATCAACGACAACATGGGCCTGTATGTCGCGGCGCAGGTGATCAGGCTGATGGTAAAGAGTGGCGCGAGTCTGCCGAAGTCACGCATTCTCGTACTCGGCATCACCTTCAAGGAAAACTGCCCCGATGTGCGCAACACGCGGGTGGTGGACGTGGTGCATGAGCTCAAGGCATATGGAGCCACAGTGGACATCCATGATCCCTGGGCGGATGCTGCCGTGGTCAAACACGAATACGGGCTCGATATCCTCAAGCAGGTACCGGCAAAGGGCCAGTACGACGGTATCGTCGTCGCGGTGGCCCACGACCAGTTCCGGGACATGTCGCCCGCTGCCATCCACGCCTGGGGTCGGGCAGGGCACGTCCTCTATGACATCAAGAGCCTGCTGCCGGCCGATCAGGTCGATGGGCGTCTCTGACAACGACAAAATACGGAAGCAATAGACAATGAAGGTTCTGGTTACGGGCGCAGCGGGATTCATCGGTTCGACGACGGCGCGGCATCTGCTGGCGCGTGGCGACGAAGTGGTCGGTCTCGACAATCTCAACGACTACTACGACGTAAACCTGAAAAAAGCCCGCCTGGCGATACTGCAGAAAGAGTCGAACTTCCGATTTGAATTTCTGGACCTCGCCGACCGTGAGGGTATGGCCAGGCTGTTCTCTTCTTCGCGCTTCGATCGTGTCGTCCATCTCGGCGCGCAGGCCGGCGTGCGCTATTCCATCCAGAACCCCCATGCCTATGTCGACAGCAACGTGGTCGGCACGCTCAATGTGCTGGAGGGCTGCCGGCACAATGCCGTCGAGCACCTGGTCTATGCCTCAACGAGTTCCGTGTACGGCGCAAATACCAACATGCCGTTCTCGGTGCACCAGAACGTCGATCATCCGCTGTCCCTGTATGCAGCCACCAAGAAAGCCAACGAGCTGATGGCGCATACCTATGCCAGTCTCTATGACCTGCCGGTTACCGGGCTGCGCTTCTTCACGGTCTACGGTCCGTGGGGCCGGCCGGACATGGCACTGTTCCTGTTTACCAAGAGCATCCTCGAAGGCAGGCCGATCGACGTATTCAACTATGGCAACCATCGGCGCGACTTCACCTACATCGATGACATCGTCGGTGGTGTGGTGGCGGCACTCGACCACATCGCCACACCGAATAAGAGCTGGGATTCCGATGCACCGGATCCGGCCACCAGCCCTGCGCCGTATCGCCTGTACAACATCGGCAATGCCCAGCCCGTCGATCTCATGCACTACATCGCCGTGCTCGAAGAACGACTCGGGCGCAAGGCGGAGAAGAATCTGCTGCCGCTGCAGGCCGGGGACGTACCGGATACCTGGGCGGATGTCGAAGACCTGGCGCGCGACGTCGGCTATCGCCCGGCCACGCCGGTCGAAACCGGCGTGGCGCGTTTTGTAGACTGGTATCTGGATTACCACCAGGTCAAGCGATGAGCGACCAGGTGTCGGGCCTGGAGCAGCAAAGCGGCGGCCTCGATCAGCTGCCGGCCTGGCAGGCACTGAAGCGGCAAGCAGCAGCACTTGCCGGTACGCATATCGCTGAACTGCTCGACACGCCCGGCCGCTACGCACAATTCTCCCGCGAGCATGGCGATTTCATCCTCGACTTCTCGCGCAACCGGCTGGATGCCGGGACGCTCAAGCTGCTGATCGAACTGGCCGAGGCGCGTGAGCTGCCGCGCTGGATCGAAGCGCTGTTCAGCGGCGCAGCGGTGAACAGCACGGAGAACCGTCCGGCGCAACACATGGCCCTGCGTGATCCGGACGACGCGTCGGTCGTCGTCGGTGGCGTGAACCTGCTGACGGAAATCTCTGCCGAACGCGAGCGCATGCTGGCGCTGGCCGAGGCGATCCGCAGCGGTGAATTCCGCGGCGCTACCGGTGCGCGTATCCGCCACATCGTCAACATCGGTATTGGCGGCTCCGACCTGGGGCCGGTCATGGCCGCCGAAGCCGTGCAGGAGTATGCCGATCCGGATCTCGGCCTGCACTTCGTATCAAACGTCGATGGCACCCAGCTTGCCGACGTGCTGGCGAGTGTCTCGGCGGCAGAGACCCTGTTCATCATCTGCTCAAAGACTTTCGTCACCTGGGAAACCGCGCTCAATGCCAGCGCTGCGCGGAGCTGGTTTATCCGCCAGCTGGGCGAGGCCGCCGTCGCCCGGCATTTCGTCGCGGTATCGGTCAATGGGCCGGCGATGGACAGCTTCGGTATCGCAGCCGAGCACCGCTTTCGCATGTGGGACTGGGTCGGTGGACGCTACTCGCTCTGGTCGCCGATCGGCTTTGCGATTGCCATCGCCATCGGCGGCGAGAATTTCCGCCAGTTGTTGCGCGGTGCGCATGAGCTGGATGAACACTTTCGCCGGGCGCCGCTGAACGACAACCTGCCGGTACTGCTCGCGCTGGTTGGTATCTGGAACCAGAACCATCTGGGTACCACCAGTCACGCGGTTCTGCCCTATGACGGACGTCTCTCGCGCTTTCCTGCCTATCTGCAGCAGCTCGAAATGGAGAGCAACGGCAAGGGCGTCACGCGCGATGGCCAGCCTGTGCAGTGGTCCACCGGTGTGGTGCTGTGGGGTGAGCCGGGCTCGAATGCCCAGCATTCCTTCTTCCAGCTCCTGCATCAGGGTACCGCGCAGTTCAGTGCCGACTTCATCGCGCCGGTCGAGGGCTCGAGCGCTGCCGTCGATCAGCACATGGTGGGGCTCGCCAACATGCTGGCCCAGGCCGAGGCTTTCGCGCGCGGCAATCCGGCCGACGCGGTGCGCACCGAACTGGTGGCGCAGGGCAGGCCTCCCGCTGAAGTTGAGCGGCTCACGCCGCATAAAGTGCACCCCGGTAACCGCCCGAGCAACATCCTGCTCATGCGCCGACTCGATCCGCGCAGCCTCGGATTTCTGATTGCGCTCTACGAGCAGAAGGTCTTCGTGCAGGCCTGTATCTGGGGTATCAATCCCTTCGATCAGTGGGGTGTCGAGCTCGGCAAGAAAATGGCGACAGCGATGCACGACAAGCTGCAGGCTGCCGAGGCTGACCCAACGCTGCCCGGTATCGCCGCAGCGATCCGCCGCTGGTCCTGCGACGCGTAGGAGCGGCTTCAGCCGCGATCTTCTCGTAGGAGCGCCTTCAGGCGCGATTCTCCTCGTAGGAGCGGCTTCAGCCGCGATTCCTTTTCTCTGCTCAGAAGATCGCGCCTGAAGGCGCTCCTACAGAAACCGCTCCCACAGGAAGGCGCTCCTACATTCCGCGCCTACCCACAGCAGTGCATATTCTGTAAGCTTCCTGCGGGCTCTCCGGGGGATGAACAGCGTGATGCTGCTGCGTGTGAGACGCGAGACTGCAGGTTGGACTTTATCTTTCTGGGTGGCGTCGTTGTGCGTGGTTCTGCTCGGCGTAACGCTGGCCGGACCCGCCTGGAGCCAGACGCCCACACCAGAGCAGTTGCGCATGCTGCGCGCACTGTCTCCCGAACAGCAGCGCGCCCTGGCCGAACAGTACGGCCTGAGTGGCATACAGGGTGATGGTGGTCAGGCTGACCAATCCCTCAATCAACCCGTCACCAGTCGGCCAAAACCCGAGCAGGGTGCCGATGGCCGATGGTCGGATTCGGCCTGGTCCGATACCTCCATGTTCCAGGCCGGTTCGCCGCGCATCCGCGGCGGCGATACGATTCTTCTCGATCTGCAGCCCGGTACCCTAAGTGCGGATGGCGCCAGCGCTGCTGCAGACAAGTCTGCTCAAGCCTATGCACCACCGGATCTGCAACCGAAGGACTTACAGGCTCTCGAACAGCTGCGGCTGCGAGTGCTCGCCGCGAATCCCTATCGTCTGGACAAGCTGGGCCGTCTGCAGATCCCCGGCCTCAGCAAGCCCATAGCGCTGGCCGGGCTGACGGCCGACCAGGCCAGCGAGCGCCTGCGCCGCGAGCCGGCCCTGCAATATCTCACCACGACCGTATCGCTGCTCAGTCTCGACCGCATCGGTGTGGATGCACTCAAGCCCTTCGGTTACGACCTGTTCTCGAACGTACCGACGACCTATGCGCCGGCCACTGATATCCCGGTGCCGCCTGAATACACCGTCGGTCCGGG
>CAUJHF010000006.1 GCA_963204745.1 Pseudomonadota bacterium | reverse complement strand
TTAACAGTGATTTTGCCTTCGATGAGCAGGGCAGCATGGATACCCATGGCGTCGCGCTGCGCGTCGAAAATGATGTCACGGACAGTGTCACGCTGACCTCCATCACCGACTTCAAGGATTACGAGAAGCTGCTGTTTCTTGATGTCGATGGCGGACCGGCGAACCAGTCCGTCAACTATGCCGCGGTGGATGCCACGAGCTTTACCCAGGAGTTCCGGCTCAATGGCAGCACCGAACTGACCCGGTGGGTGACGGGTATCTATTTCCTGAACATCGACAACACCTCGGACAACGGACTCAAGTTTCCGGTGAACAGCGTGGTACCTGGCAGTCCGTTCGACCTGGGTTCAGATGCCCACCTGGAAACGGATTCCCTGTCCCTGTTCGGACAGATTGAATACGATTTCCGTGCCGACCTTACCCTGATCGTCGGTGGTCGGGTGATTCAGGAGAAAAAGGACTACGAATTCTCGCAGAATATCTATGGCACCACGGACTCCAGTCAGATTCACCAGGGGGCGCCCTTGCTGATTGGTCCCATTTATCCGGGCGGCGTACCTACTGCCTTTGCCGACAGCGCGGACGACACCTTGTGGGCAGGCAAGGTACAGCTTGAATGGCGGGCCAATGATGACTGGCTCCTTTATGCCGGTGTGAACCGCGGCGTGAAGGCCGGCAGCTTCAATGCGCAGCTCGCCGGCGGGCTTGATGTGCCGGGCGAGGCGATCCCCTATGACGAGGAAGTCCTGCTGGCCTATGAAGCCGGCTTCAAGTCTACCTGGCTGGGCGGCACCACGCGTTTCAACGGCTCGATCTTCTATTACGACTACAAGGACTACCAGGCTTTCCTGTTCACCGGTGTGGGTGGCGTGGTGATCAATGCCGATGCCACCAACATCGGCATGGAGCTTGAGCTGCAGACCTCGCCGATCGAGGGCCTCGACATCATGCTGAGCGGTTCGTGGTTCAACGCCGAGGTAGAGGATGTGCCGCTGCGTGTCGGTGGCCCGATCACCGCCGATGTCGAACCGACCTATGCGCCAGAGCTGCAGTTTGCCGGACTGGTGCGCTACGAGTGGCCATTGTTCGGCGGCTTCGCTTCGGTGCAGGGCGACTTCAGCTATTCGGATGACTTCTATTACAACCTGCGTAACTTTGATGCCGACCAGTTCGACAGCTATACGCTGGTCAATGCGGTGGTCGGCTGGCGTACCGATGACGGCCGGTGGTCCGGCAACCTTGGTGTCCGTAACCTGACCGATGAACGGGCCGGTAACCAGGGCTTCGACCTGTCCACGCTCTGCGGTTGCAACGAGGTTTCGTATCAGCCGCCGCGCTGGTACGGGCTCAACCTGAAGTACTCGTTCTAGGCGAATCAGTCACAGCGTGCCCCCGCGCTGGCGGGCCGGACAGTCATCTGTCCGGCCCGTTCTGCTGTTTCCCGCACGGCCGGCGCGAGTGCCGGCTCCTTTTCAGCAAGCTCCAGTGCCCGACGCGCATGTGCCTGTGCCCCGGCAGCACAACCCTGGTCTATCAGCAGGTTGGCGAGATTGTTGTGTGCAGCGAGATGGTCCGGCTGCAATTCAAGCAGGTGGCGATAGCTCGTCCGGGCGGCCTCAAGCCGCCCTGTGGCGTAGTCGTGGTTGGCGCTCGCGAGCAGCACCAGCGGCTCGTCCGGCCAGCGCTGCAGGGCGGCAGCGTAAGTTGCATCGATGTCGGCAGTCGGCAAGTGGCTCTCGCTCCCGGCCACAGCGCGTATATAGCCGGCGGCCGTCGCCGTGGCCGGAATCCGGCCGGCCGGTGTGATCGTCACGGCCCAGTTCTCGCCGGCCTGCCAGGTTCGGAGGAAGTACCACTCGCGTTCGAGATGGCGGCGTTTTTTTCCTGAACGCAGTATGAGCACTTCGCGTGCCGGGTCGTAGCCGATTGCCACCGCGTAGTGCCAGCGGCGGATGCCGAGCGCGCCGAGATCCTGGAGCACCAGTACCGGGTTGCCGGCCTCAAGCTCAGTGCGCAAAGCGCTGAAGTCAGGTGCCAGCCGCAAGGGAATGCGGCCGTGGCGGCGCGCAGCGGCCAGCATTTCCACCTGCAGACTGCCACGCTTTGCCGGGATATAGACCTCCGGCACGAGCTGCTCGGGCGTGGTGTCCACGCCGGTGGAGACCAGCATGGTGGCCAGCGCGGCGGGTCCGCACTGGTGGGTATCCTGGGGAAAGAACGCGACGCTGGTCAGTTCGTGTTGCGGATTCTCGGGCAGTCGTGCCGGACCGGTAACGCAGGCGGTGAGTGCGAATGCACTCACCGCCGCGACCAGAACCTGCCTAGACCTTCTTGAAGATGTCGGTGACACCCGTGATCTCGAGGATCAGCAGCACGATAAACACGATGCCGATGACGGCCAGAAAGCCATCACCGCCGGCCGGCAGCTGATCGAGCTTTTCAGTCATCAGGTTCAGCTCTGCATCGTTCAGCGAGGCGATACGCTGGGTGGCATCGGCCGGATTCACACCCAGAGCCACCAGCTGCGCCTGGACGTCAGCGCGCGACAGGGTGGACTCGATACGGGCGATCTGCCCGGCCCGGTCAGCCGCCGAAAGGTATTCCGGCGTGCCGATCACGCCGGCCGAGGCCGTGGTGTGCATACCGAGGCTGAGAAAACTCGCGGCCGTGATGGCGGCAATCATTTGCTTGAAGCGCATGGAAAAACTCCCTTTGGAGGCAGACTCACAAAAAAACCCGCGGCCAGTATAGCGGGTCCGACCGGCACGATCAGCCACGGAGGCGGGCCGAGTGCTGCTATGATTCTGGCCGGCCGAAACACCCAAAAAGTACCCCGCATGCCGCTGACGCCCGTATCGCCGCCGCTGTTCCATGTCATCGACCCGCGCGTTTTCGATCGCGCCCAGCTGGACGACCTCTGCGACCTGACCAACCGGGTGCGCCTGCTTGCCAAGCATCGGGATGGCGCCCGCTTCCTGCTCGGCCTGCTGCCGGACCGGCGCGCGATGCTGTACTTCGTGCAGCCCTCGACGCGGACTTTCCTGTCTTTCAGCAATGCCTGCCATGTGCTCGGTATCCGCACCAGCGAGATCCGAGATCCGTCCACGTCCTCGGAGGTAAAGGGCGAGAGTTTCGAAGACAGCATCCGTACCTTCAGTTCCTATGTGGACGTGATCGTGATGCGCACCCCGGACTCGGGCAAGGCCGCGCGTGCCGCGACGCTGATGAACCGCATTCCGCGCCCGGTGCCGATCATCAATGCCGGCAGCGGCCAGGACCAGCATCCGACCCAGGCGCTACTCGACATCTACACCCTCGAGCGGAGCTTCGAGAACAGTGGCGGCATCGATGGCAAGGTCATCGGCCTGATGGGCGATCTCAAGCGGGGTCGCACGGTTCGTTCGCTGTGCTACCTGATGAAGAACTACCGCGACGTGCGCCTGGTGATGATTGCCCCGCAGCAGTTCGCCATCGAACCGGATATCAAGGAGCACCTGCGCGAGCAGGGCGTCGCCTTTGTCGAGGATCTGTCGCTTGCACAGGCGCTGCCGGAGCTCGATGCGATTTACGTCACGCGCATGCAGTCGGAGTGGGATACTGACGGCGAGACCGGGCAGGTGGACTACCGTGAATACAGCATCACGCCGGAGAATGTCGGCGCGATGAAGGCCGATGCGGTCATCATGCATCCGCTGCCGCGCGGCCCGGAGATTCATCCCGCAGTGGACGATGATCCGCGTGCTGTCTACTGGCGCCAGGAGCGCAACGGCATGTGGATGCGTGCGGCGATCCTGGTCAAGCTGTTCCAGGCCGATGGCCTGGTCAGAAGTTTTGACCTGTCTGTCCTGAAATAGAACAACCAACTCAAGCCGGAGAAAAAATCATGATCAAGCTGTACGGTGCCATTGCTTCCCCCTACGTTGCCCGCGTGGTGATGTACGCAAAGTTGAAGGGTGTGGATCTGCCGCTCACCGAGCCGCCTGGCGGCATGGCTGGCATCAAGAGCCCCGAATATCTCAAGCTCAATCCGATGGGCAAGATGCCGACGCTGGAAGTGGACGGGCAGGGCATCGGCGAGTCGTCGATCATCTGCGAATACCTCGACGACGTTTACCCGCAGAAGTCCGGCCTGCCGGCCGATCCGATCGGCCGTGCGCGCTCACGCCTGGTGGCACGGATTGTCGACATCTATCTTGCGCAGCACGTCGGCCCGCTGTTCCGGCAGATGAACCCCGAAAAGCGCGATCAGGCGGCAGTCGACGCTGCCGGCAAGGAAATCGCCAAGGCTTACGGCTACATCGAGCATGCGATGGACAGCGGCCCTTTCTGCGTCGGCAAGACACCCACGCTCGGCGACTGCGCGCTCGGCACCACCACCAGCATGATGCACCAGGTACTTGCCGCCGGAAATTTCGGCATCGCCGATCCGGTTGGCAGCGGCCGCCTTGCGACCTGGTGGAAAGCCGTACAGGGTCACGCCGTTTGCGCCGCCGTCATCGATGAGCACCACACCGCTTTCGGCGGCTTCCTCAAGATGATGGCCGGCCGCAAGTAGAAACAGTTCCAGGAGCGGCCTGTAGGAGCGGCTTTAGCCGCGATCTTGATATTTAGGCCAGGAGAATCGCGCCTGAAGGCGCTCCTACGAATGATTCTTGCCACAACATGCGCCCGTAGCTCAGCTGGATAGAGCATCAGGCTTCGAACCAGGGGACGCATTGTTTGAGTGACAAGCTATTAACTATTAATACAATGACTTACGAAATTCGTGGTCGGCCATCTAGTCTATGAGTTACCAATGAGTGACCGTTGGCATGTGGTTCTCAAGGGAGGAATAGGGCGCCCGTAGCTCAGCTGGATAGAGCACCGCGCTTCGAACGCGGGGGTCGGCGGTTCGAATCCGTCCGGGCGCGCCAATCACGCATGGTCCATACCGGACACATGGTTTACGTTTTATACCGGAGACATGGTTTACACCTGTACCGGGGCGAAGGGGTTGGGCGCGGGTTCGACGCGGTCCTCCTGATGATCGAAGAAGCCTAGATCAAAATCCAGGAAGCTGACCAGCCAGATCCGGTCGTCAACCTCGCGGATGCCCACCAGCTGGCCGGCAAACACGTTACTGAGGTTGATCTTGCGTCGGCCGAGACAGATCCGGCCACAACGGGTGACGCGGACGGTGCGATCGTGGAAGGGATACTCCGGGTCGGCCGGCGGCCGGTAGTCACGCGCTGAAGGTGTATACAGCTCTCCCGGGAAGGCGCCATTGAGCGCCTGATGCGGACGCTCGTGGTTGTAAACCCCGATGAAGCGGTCAAAGCGTTCCTGCTGCTGCAGGAAGTTGAAGGAAGCGGGCTTGGTGGCTTCCTGCTTCAGGGTCAGGTGCATGCGTTCATGCCGACCGTTCTGTTGCGGATTGCCGGGCTTGATGCGCTGGATCTGGATGCCGAGACGCAACCACCAGACCGAGAGCCGCGAGAGCCCGAACAGGGCATTGGGTGCGGCAAAGGGTGGGCCGTTGTCGGTGCGGATCGCCTGGGGCAGCCCAAAGTCCTTGAATGCCCGCTCGAAGATGCTAAAGGCAAAGTCGGCGCGGGTAGAGGTCACGCCCTCGCAGGCGAGCAGGTAGCGTGAGCGGTAATCGGTGATGATCAGCGGGTAGCAGTACTGCTTGTTACCGAGCATGAACTCGCCCTTGTAGTCGGCACACCACAGGCCATTGGGCTCGTGGGCGGCGCGGAGTTCGGTGCCTTGGGCCTTGTGGCGGCGACGCTTGCGGCGCTTGACCAAGCCATAGCGGTCGAGCACCGCGTGCACCGTGCTGATCGCCGGTGACTTGATCATCGGGTATTGCTTGATCAGCTTGTCGTGGATCTTCGGCGCACCCCAGGAGGGATATTCACGCTTGATGCCAAGGATGCTGCGCTCGATCTGGAACGGCAGCCGGTTGGACTGACGGTAGGGTCGTCGACTGCGATCATTGAGCGCTGCCAGTCCGCATTCCTTGTAGCGGTTGAAGATCTTGTAACCGGTGACCCGTGAAATGCCGAACTCGCGGCACACGGTGGCCATCTTCTCGCCTTCCAGCAGTCGGGCCACGAATCTGAGGCGTTCATCCATCGGTTTACACTCTTTCCAGGGCATCTGAGGACTCCCCTCAAATGCGAGATGTGTAAACCATGTGTCCGGTATAAGGTGTCAGCTATCTCTCGCTAAGCACA
>CAUJHF010000005.1:2500-25713 GCA_963204745.1 Pseudomonadota bacterium | reverse complement strand
CACGATGGTGCCGGCGTCTATGCCGGACTGAGCAACCCGTTTCAGGCCGGCCGCTACCATTCGCTGGCTGCCGAGGAACAGACCATGCCGGCAGTGCTGGAAATCACCGCGCGCAGCGAACGTGCCGAGATCATGGGCGTGCGGCACCGGCAGCTGCCGATTGAAGGCGTGCAGTTCCATCCCGAAAGCGTGCTGACGCCCGAAGGCAACCGGCTGCTCGGCAATTTTCTCGCCATAACGGCTGGCCGGCGGTGAGCCCCGTGCAGGCAGTCACTGCTACCCTTGAGCAGCTGCTCGCCGGGCAGGATCTCAGTGAAGCCGAAGCTGCATTACTCATGCACACGCTCACCGATGAGCAGCTGCCGCCGGCAGTGGCCGCTGCCTTGCTGGTGGCGCTGCGAATCAAGGGCGAGACGGCCGCTGAGCTGCGTGGCCTGGCAACGGCGATGCGTGAGCTCGCCTGTCGCTTTGAACTCGGGTCGGCTGTTGCCGCAGATGTCGTCGGCACCGGCGGTGATGCGTCGGGCAGTCTGAACCTGTCTACCGGCTCGGCGCTGGTGGCGGCTGCCGCCGGAGTGCCCATCATCAAGCACGGCAACCGCTCGGTTTCGTCGCAGTCCGGCAGCGCGGACGTACTCGAGGCACTGGGTATCCGCCTGCCGAAAACGCCGGCTGATGCCCGGGCGCTGTTTGATGCCGCGCAATTCAGCTTTCTTTTCGCGCCGAACTTTCATCCGGCGATGAAAGCCATTGCGCCGGTGCGCCGCGCGCTGGGTATACGGACGGTATTCAATCTGCTCGGGCCGCTCAGCAATCCGGCCGCACCGCCCTTTGGCCTGATCGGTGCCTGCGACCTGCCGACTGCCCGCCTGCTGGCCGATGCCTTGTCCGGAATGCCTATCCAGCGCGCACTTGTGGTGCACGGCGAGCCCGGTTGGGATGAAGCAACCCCGGTGGGGCCGTTCGTGGTCTTCGATGTGCGTCCCGGTCTCGTGCGCAGGGGCCGTCGCGATCCGGCCCACTATGGCATTGCCCGCTGTGCAGCGGCCGATCTGGCCGGCGGCGATGCCGCTGCCAATGCCCGGGCGATTGAAGCCGTACTGCTCGGCAAAGATCGGGGTCCGCATCGTGACGCGCTGGTGCTCGGCGCGGGCCTGGTGCTGGACCTGGTTGGCCGCGCACGAGGTCTGCGCCGCGGGATCGAAGCTGCGCAACGCGCACTGGACAGCGGCGCCGGCGCCAGCCTGCTGGCCCGGCTGCGTGCCTGGCAGCCAGCTGCGGTATGAAGACGCGCATGAAGAAGCGGGCAGGAAAGTCCTTTCTCGGGCGCATGGCCATGAACAGCACGCTGCGCGCAGTCACCGCCATGGAACGCTGCCCGGCGCTGATCCTCGAGGCCCGCGTGCGCAAACTGCCGGCACCATCGCCACTGAAACTCTCCTCGCAGGGTTTCGATGTCATCGCCGAGGTCAAGCGCCGCTCACCTTCGGCGGGCACACTGGCCCGCCGGGCCCTGCGCATCACCGACCAGGGTCGAAACTACGCGCGGGGCGGCGCGACTGCACTGTCTGTGCTGACCGAGCCCGAGGCCTTCGACGGTGAGCTTTCGCACCTGCAGGAAGTGGCATCGGCTGTTGCGCCGGTACCGGCCATGCGCAAGGATTTTCTGGTCTCACCCTATCAGGTCCTGGAAGCGCGGGCCGCCGGTGCCAGCGGGGTGCTGCTGATTGCGGCGATGCTGAACGACGCACGCCTGCAGGACATGCTCCGCTATACGCACCGCCTGGGTTTGTTTGCGCTGGTCGAAATTTTCGATGCTGCCGATCTGGAGCGCACTGTATCGGCCATTCATGCGGCTGGTCCGGCACTTGTCGATGGCCGCTGCCGTTCGCTGATCGGTGTGAACTGTCGCGATCTGCGCAGCCTCAAGGTCGACTTCGGACGCTTTGCCGGGCTCGCACCGCGTTTGCCCGCCGACATCCCGCGGGTCGCGGAGAGTGGTGTCGAGTCGGCCAGCCAGGCAGCGCGCGTCGCCGGACTTGGCTATGGCGTCGCGCTGGTCGGTACTGCGCTGATGCGCGCGCCGGATCCGGCCGCGTTCGTCGCGGAGCTGTTGAGAGCTGGCCGGGCTTCGGCATTCGAGGCGCGTGCGCGATGAGAATCTTCGTCAAGATCTGCGGTCTGTCGACGCCGCGTGCGGTCAGCGAGGCTATTCAGGCGGGTGCCGATGCGATCGGCTTCGTCTTCGCCGAGTCGCCGCGCCAGGTCACACCGAAGCGTGCGGCACAGCTGTGCCGGGACGTGTCGCCGGCGATCATTCGCGTCGCGGTGATGAGACACCCGACGCAAGACGAGTGGCAGCGAGTGGCTGAGGAGTTTGTGCCGGACTGGTTGCAGACTGATGCGGGCGATTTTTCGCGCCTCGATATTCCCGAGGGCATCAGCCGTCTGCCGGTGTTCCGCGACACGACGGATCTGGACATGGCGGCATTCGGGCGAGAGGAGCAACTGCTCTTCGAGGCGGCTGAAAGCGGACGGGGTATACAGGCCGACTGGCAGCGAGCCGCGAATCTGGCCGCGGGCATGGGTGTGGATCAGCATCTGGTGCTCGCCGGTGGGCTGACGCCGGAAAATGTAGGCTCCGCGATCGCAACCGTGCGACCGTATGGCGTCGATGTGAGCAGTGGCGTGGAATCGCGCCCTGGTGTGAAGGATCCGGAGCGAATCGCAGCCTTCATGACTGCAGTACGGGAAGCGGAGAGTAACAATGCCAAGCGTTGAACTGGCACCGGCGGAGCGTGTGGAGCTGCTCCGGCGTCTTGTGGCGGGCGAGTTGCCCGACAGTCGCGGCCGCTTTGGCCCCTTCGGTGGCCGGTATGCGCCTGAGACTTTGGTCCCTGCGCTCGAGCGCCTCACCGATGGCGTGCAGCGTTACCTGCATGACCCGGCTTTTCAGGCTGAGCTCGCCCGCGAACTCAGGGACTGGGCCGGTCGGCCGACCGCGCTGAGCCATGCGCCGACGCTCAGCAAACGCTGGGGCGTCGAGGTGTATTTCAAGCGTGAGGATCTGGCTCATACCGGCGCGCACAAGATCAACAACGCACTTGGCCAGGCGCTGCTTGCGCGGCGTCTCGGTGCGAAGCGGGTGATTGCCGAGACCGGCGCGGGTCAGCACGGCGTGGCGACAGCGGCCGCCTGCGCACGGGTCGGGATTCCCTGCATCGTCTATATGGGCGCTGTCGACGTGCTGCGCCAGGCGCCGAATGTCGAGCGCATGGTGCAGTTCGGTGCCGAGGTGGTGCCGGTGAAAAGCGGTGACCAGACCCTGCGCGCAGCTATCGATGAGGCGTTCCGCGACTGGGTATCCGATCCCGCGGGAAGTTATTACCTGCTGGGCTCGGCGCTTGGCCCGCACCCCTATCCGCTGCTCGTGCGTGAACTGCAGGCCGTGATCGGCCGCGAAGCGCGTGCGCAGTTCATCGAGCATACTGGCGGCCTGCCTGATGCCGTTTTTGCCTGCGTGGGTGGCGGCTCAAATGCGATTGGTCTGTTCCATCCACTGATCGGCGATGCTTCGGTTGCATTGATCGGCGTCGAGGCCGGTGGCCGCAGCAACAGGCTCGGCGACAACGCAGCTACGCTGGCCACCGGCCGTCCCGGCGTGTTGCATGGCACCTATTCGCTGCTGTTGCAGGACCCGGACGGCCAGGTACATGAGACGCACTCGGTCTCGGCCGGACTCGACTATCCGGGTGTTGGTCCGGAGCACGCGCTGCTGCAGGCGATCGGTCGGGTGACCTACACCAGTGCCACCGATGATGAAGCGCTCGATGCCTTGCGCGAGTGCTGTGCCAGCGAGGGCATTCTGCCGGCCATCGAATCGTCGCATGCGCTGGCGGGCGGCAAACGCTGGGCGTTCGCCAATCCGGGCAAGAAGATCCTGATCGGCATGTCGGGCCGTGGCGACAAGGACATGCCGACCCTGTCGCAGGTCTTCGGTGGTGCGAAAAAAATCCTCGCGGAGGCCGGCAATGTCTGACCATCCACTGCCGGCTCACGAGCGCATCAGCGCGGCAATCCGCAGCTCGACAGCTGCAGGTCGTACGGCGCTTGTCCCCTACATCACGGCGGGCTATCCGCAGAAGGACCAGTTCATCATCACGCTGCGCGCGATCGCACAGGAAGCCGATGTTGTGGAAGTGGGCGTGCCCTTCAGCGATCCGATGGCCGATGGCGTGACCATCCAGCGAGCGAGCCATGCCGCGATCGCGGCCGGCGTCAGCTTGCGCTGGATTCTTGCCGAGCTAAGCAAGGCCGCGCCCTTTGACGCACCGGTCGTGCTGATGAGCTATCTGAATCCGCTGCTGAGCTTCGGTTATGAGCAGTTGGCTGCTGCGGCAGTCCCGGCCGGTGTCTGCGGTTTCATCGTCCCGGACCTGCCGATAGAGGAGAGCGATGAGTTCCGTGCGGCGCTGGACGCCAGAGGGCTCGCGCTGATCCAGCTGGTGACACCGGCGACCCCGCCTGAACGGCTCAAAGCCCTTTGCGCTGCGAGCCGCGGCTTTGTCTATGCGGTGACCACGACAGGCATTACCGGGAGCGGCAAGGAGCTGCCCGCCAGTGTGGGCAGCTATCTGGATCAGGTGCGGGGGCTCAGCAGTCTGCCCGTCTGTGCCGGTTTCGGCGTGCGGCGTGCGGAACAGGTCCGGAGTCTGGCCCCGCATGCGGACGGGGTGATCGTTGGCTCGGCCCTGGTCGAGCAGATCGAAAGCGGTGGGGATCCGGTGGCCTTCCTGCGGGCGCTGCGTTCAGCTCAGCTTTAGCGCCGCGAACAACAGGCCGAGCCCGATCATCAGCATTGATCCGAACCGCACGGTCATGGTGGTTGACAGCAGTTCCATGTCCTTGCGGATCAGGGTTGTTTCCTGCCGGAGTTCCGCAACGCTGGCCTGAATCAGTGCCGTCAACTCGTGTTTCAGCAGTTGCAGATCAGCCTTCGTTGCAATCGTTGTTGCCATGTCACGCTCCATCGCATCTACGACGGCCCTTGCCTTGTGGTTCGGGACGTTGATGCTGACGAGCGCATCGTACAACCAATAGAGATAATCCACTGCCTGTCTCATTGGGGCCTGGCGCTTGGCGTTGTACGCAGCTTGCCCCTGCGGTCGCCCACCCGCCAGCACCGATTCCTGTGCGTTTGTGCGGGAACTGCTGGCTTTGTATCCCCCGTTGCGATGAACACCGCGCTCCCTGCGCGATCAGCCAAATAGGCCAAACCCGGTACCTTCGCTTCTCCCTTGAAATGTAGACATGCCTTACCTCCAGGAATCCGGTCAGTTCACTCCGCTCGACTTCGGCGAAGCGCGCTGGAATGCTGCAGAAATAAGATCGCTAACGCTGGGGAACTGCCCGTTCACATAGGTCCAACAGGTTGAGGAAGCCACTCCGCCGCCCCCGCTGAAATCCAGCAACGGAGCGGCGCGTGAATAGAATCGGTAGTCTCTCAAGACAGCGATTTCCTCTCCGGAGGAGGAATCGTCAATGCGATGTTCCCATACAGAAAGCTTGATGCCCCAAGCCGCGGGCTCGTCGTAAAGTGACGTCGAATACACTGGACCCACCGGCCGGCTCGGAAGTGGCTCCACGGCAATGCATTGACCGGGGAGCAGGCCGAAGCGATCAGGGCTCGCTTTGACGAAGGCGGCCCGATCAAAAGCGGAACAGTCGGGGTCTCCGACGGACCCAACCCTCATTCGATAAAAGCCCCGGACCGGAAATAGCTCCCCAATTCCATCTCGCATAGCCAAGTAGTCGACATACTCAACATTCCCACTGGCGAGCCACCAAATGCACGAGACGCAATTGGATTCTCCAAGCTCGCTGTAGAGAAGCCCTGGTATAGCCGTTGGCGTTCGTAGCGTGAGTCCTCCGTCACGCGCACAAGCCGCCTTTACAGCTGCGTTACCAAGGTCCTCCTCTATCCGGACAAACAGCAGTATCCCGATAATAGCGACGAGCGCCGAACCTTTAATGAACTGGCCCAAGCGGATATTCAATTGAATCGCCTAAAACGTCGACCAAGGACCCGGAACGACCAAAGCACTGGTGGCAAATCGCTGCCGAAGCCCTGAGATGTCAAAAAGAGCCAACGACCTCCCCGAACTTTGCCCGAGCCCCTGCAGACACCGGCGGTTCTCTACCGCGGACTGTAGGCCCTCCGATTGGTGATAGAAATATCGCGCCTGAAGGCGCTCCTACAGGAAGGCGCTCCCACAGGAAGGCGCTCCTACTTCAGTGTTACAGTTGACATAAGGCGGCACTTTGTATGACCACTGTATTGACAGTAACTATATTTTTGGCTTTGAAAACCAAAGACTTAGTAGCCCCACGCCACCAGCCAGCCAGCCGGGCCAGCGGGGCTCGGCAAGAAGCCCCAGCCACAGTGTTGCGGCGATCAGCAGGGTCGCGCCGACCCCCAGCAGGTAGCGTGACCTTACAGCTGCGCGCTGCAGCTCGCGATCGCCGCTGTCCGCCTGCCCGCCTGCTTCGCCCTCCAGCGTCTCGTCCACGAGTTTGCGCGCCACCAGCGGCAGCTTTTCCAGCGCATAGCGCAGGTCTGGCCAGTCGCGCCGCAGCCGGCGCAGCGTCGCCCGCGGGCCAGTCTGGTCGCGCATCCAGGCCTTGAGCACCGGCTTGCCGGTCTGCCAGATATCGAGATCGGGGTAGAGCACCCGACCGAGCCCTTCCACCTGGACCAGTGTCTTCTGCAGCAGGATCAGCTGCGTCTGCACCACCATGTCGAAGCGCTGCGCGATACTGAGCAGCTGAAGCAATACCTGGCCAAAAGAAATGTCCTTCAGCGGTTTGCTGAAGATCGGCTCGCAGACGGTGCGCACGGCGGCTTCGAGTTCGTCGACACGGGTGCCCGCCGGCACCCAGCCTGAATCCACATGCAGCTTGGCGACGCGGTAGTAGTCGCGTTCGAAAAACGCCATGAAGTTGCCGGCCAGATAGCGGCTGTCGCGCTCGCTGAGACTGCCGACGATGCCGAAGTCTACCGCGGCGTAGCGCGGATACTCGGGATTGGTCGCATCCACGAAGATATTGCCAGGATGCATGTCGGCGTGAAAAAAGTTGTCGCGGAAAACCTGCGTGAAAAAAATCTCCACACCGTTTGCCGCCAGCCGCGGAATGTTCACGCCGGCCGCATTCAGCGCCTCCATGTCATCGATCGGGATGCCGTGTATGCGTTCCATGACCATGACGGATTTGCGGCAATACTCAAAGTAGACCTGCGGCACATAGATCAGCGGTGAGCCGAGCCAGTTACGCCGCAGCTGCGCCGCATTGGCGGCCTCGCGCAGCAGGTCAAGCTCGTTGAGGATGGTCTTTTCGTATTCAGCGACGATGCCCACCGGCCGCAAGCGCCGGGATTCGGGCCACCAGCGTTCTGCAAGCCTGGCGAGCGCATACATCACATCGAGATCACGACGCACAAGTTCGCGCACATTGGGACGCAGGATCTTGACCACCACATCCTCGCCGCTGTGCAGGCGCGCGGCATGTACCTGGGCGATCGATGCTGCAGCGAGCGAGTCATGGTCGAAGCTCGCGAACAGCTGGCTGGCCGGCTGCCCGAAACTGCTTTCGATCTCGGCCAGCGCCTGTTCTGCCGGGAAAGGCGGTACCTCGTCCTGAAGTCGGGTCAGTTCCCGGCCGATATCGGGCGGCAGCAAGTCCTGCCGTGTCGACAGCGACTGGCCGAATTTCACGAAAATAGGTCCGAGTTCCTCGATGGCGAGACGGATGCGTACGCCGCGTGGCTGTTCCAGTTGCGGGCCGCGCCAGCCTGAGGGCGAAAGGCGGAACAGGAGACGCGCCGGGCGCAGCAGATGACTGCTGCCAATCAGTTCGTCGAGGCCGTGTTTGACCAGTACCCGCTGGATCGACACCAGGCGGCGCAGCAACTGGAGGCGATTCATGCTCCGCTGTTCCGCAGTCGTTCAACCCGTGCGGCAGTACGCTCGACATCGATGGCCAGTGTGTCGACGGCCTGCAGGAAGCTCTGCAGTTCGGCCTGTGTCAGCACGCTGCGTTTCTCGACGGTGAGATATTCGCTCATGCGCTGCGCCAGCTTCTCTCCTGCGCGTGCGCTGAAATCGCCCAGTCCGCGCGCGAAGCTGCTGAGCTGATGCGCCGCAGACTGGCCGAAAATCCGCGCCAGTTCGGTCTCGATATCCGGCTTCGCCAGGTGCAGCAGCTCGCGGAACTGGTCGGCCACATCCGCCGAGCCCGAGATGTTGATGTCGCCGGCACGGATCAGCGTTTGCGGATCGCCGCTCATCAGCCGCAGCATCGTGATGGGTGGACCCGACAAACCGGCGGTAGCGGCAGGGGCTTCAGCGCCCGTTGCAAGCTGACTGAGCTGAACGACGCCATCCACGACCACCATGCGCAGTGCCACCGGTGTCCCATCGATCCGCACATCGAGCGATTTGTCATCCAGTGCCGCCGCTGCCGCCTGCGCCCCGGGCGACCTGGCGATGCCGTGGTTGATCAGGTCTTCGAGCGGCCGGAGGGCCAGTGATGAGAAGCGGTCCATGTGCTTGTGTGCGCCGGATTCAGTAGCGGTGACCGATATGCAGGGCGACGATGCCGCCGCTCAGGTTGTAGTAGCGCACGTCCTCGAGACCGGCCTCGTGCATCATGTCGCGCAGTGTTTCCTGGTCCGGGTGCATGCGGATGGATTCGGCCAGATAACGGTAGCTCGCTGCATCCTTCGCGACCAGTTCGCCGAGCTTTGGCAGGATCCTGAAGGAATAGAGATCATAAAGTGGTTCGAGGGCCTTCAATGCTCTGGAGAACTCGAGCACCATGACACGTCCGCCCGGACGTGTAACTCGCGCCATGGAGCGCAGCGCAGCCAGCTTGTCGGTGCAGTTGCGCAGGCCGAAACCGATCGTGACACAGTGAAAAATCCCGTCGCGAAAGGGCAGGCACTCCGCATTGGCCTGCAGCGAGTGGGTGTTCCCGGCGATGCCGCGGTCTACCAGTCGCCGCCGTCCCACCTCGAGCATCTCGTGATTGATATCCGTATGCAGGACGAGCCCGGTCGGACCCACCTGTTTTGCCATGCCGGCAGACAGGTCGCCGGTGCCGCCGGCAACGTCGAGAGCCCGGTCGCCGGGCCTCAGTCCGGTGCGGCACAGCGTAAAATGCTTCCACAAGCGGTGCATGCCGCCCGACATCAGGTCATTCATGATGTCGTACTTCGGCGCGACGGAGTCGAACACGGCTCGTACCCGCCCCGATTTTTCGGCGGTAGCGACCGTCTCAAAGCCGAAGTGAGTCTGTTCCATGCGCCGCGCTTCCTGGCCCGTTCTCTGTGGCCTTATTCCCGGGTGCGTATCGTACCCTGCCGGACGCGCTCGAAGAGGCATACGGCAGCGGCTGCCGCGATATTCAGCGATTCAGTGGCACCTGGCATGGGTATGGTGACGATCTCCTTCGCCACATCGAGCACCGCCCGTGACAGCCCGGCCCCCTCGTTGCCGAACACAAGGCCGATGGTGCCGGTCAGGTCCGTATCGTAAATCGACTGCTGTGCGTGCAGGTGGGTTGCGACAATGCGTCCCGGAAACTTGCCGACCAGCTCGCGGATCTCAACCCCGTCATGAATGTCGAGCAGGAAGTGAGCACCCATCCCGGCCCTGAGGACGCGCTGCGACCAGACATCGGCACAGGCTCGCGACAGATATACCTCGCGCAGGCCGGCAGCAGCTGTTGAGCGCAGTATCGAGCCGAGGTTGCCAGGATCCTGTATGTCTTCGAGGATCACGCAGGGGCCCGGCTGTGCGGGGGTCGTGCTGCGTGTCGGCGCCTTGATGACGGCCAGAATGCCCGTGGGGGTGTCGACGGAGGAGAGCCGGGCGAAAAGTTTCGCGCTGAACGCCATGGCTTCCAGTGGAGCGAGGGCGGCCAGCAGCGCCTCGATTTCTGCCTCGTGGCGCCGCTCGGCATTGACGATCAGCTGCTCTGGCAGTCCGCGCTGTTGATGATAGGCCTCGACCAGGTGCACGCCTTCAAGCAGGGCGAGCCCCGACTTGCGACGCTCGCGGCCCGACTGCTGCAGTTTCGCGAGGTCGCGGAAACGCGGGTTATCCGCTGAAGTGATCGTCGTCATTCCGGCCTCGGGATATGGGCGGGTCTATTTGCCGCGCGCTTTCCAGATGATCTCCGTGCCGCCGCTCGTCCTGCACAGCACACGCGACATGACGAACAGCAGGTCAGACAGGCGGTTCAGGTAGCGCAGCGCTTCCGGGTTGATGGTCTCCGTCAGCTGCAGGCTCAGTAACCGTCGTTCAGCCCGACGGCACACCGCGCGCGCAAGATGGCAGGCTGCGGCAGCGGGCGTGCCACCCGGCAAGACAAAATCCCTGAGCGCCGGCAGGTCGGCGTTTAGGGTATCCAGCAGCGTTTCGAGACCGGTGGTGTCCTCTGCGAGGATCACGTTGCGGCCCGGTACGGCGAGTTCACCGCCCAGATCGAACAGCCGGTGTTGTATGGCTTGCAGGCTGTTGCCGATCAGCGACGAGAGCTCCGGACTTGCCAGCACGAGGCCGATGCAGCAATTGAGTTCATCTACCGTGCCATAGGCCTCGACCCGGGCACTGTCCTTGCGGACCCGTTCACCCGTGCCAAGCCCGGTGGTGCCGTCGTCGCCCGTGCGCGTATAGATTTTCGTCAGCCGGTTACCCATGGCGTCTCCTCTGGCGCGACTGAGTGTAACCGGATGCGCAAGAGCCCACACCCTCAGAAGTCGAAGCGCAGGCCCGCGTAAGCACCGATGCCCGGTGTGTTGTAGCCGTACACGTCCTCATAGGATGTGTCGAACAGGTTGTCGATGCGGGTGTAGATACGGGTCGCATCGTTCAGGCGATACGTCGCAGCGAGGCTGACCAGCTTGTAGGCGCCCATCTCGACGACTTCCTTGATGAAAGAGGGCGGCCAGTAGTCGTCGTTGCGGCTTCCCGTGTAGCTCAGCCTGGCGTCCAGTTCCATGCGCCCGTCCGGCGAACTCCAGTTCGCACCGAGACTGCCGGCATGTCGAGGACGCCGGATCTCGCGTACGTCTGCGCCGGTGACCGCATCCGGTTCCGTCGCATCCGTATAGGTGTAGGTGGCCGAGACTTTCAGACCCGGCGACAGCTGCGCCATTCCCGTGAGCTCGACGCCGCGGCGCTTGCTGGTGCCGGGCAGGTTGGTCGCCGTGGTCTGAAAGCTCTCCGGGTCAAAGGCGTAGCCGTAGATCTCGTCTTCCAGGTTTGCGTGGAACCAGGTGAAGCCCACGCTCGCCCCGATGCTGGCAAAGGCCTGATCGATGCCGAGTTCCCAGGCCGTGGAATGTTCCGGTTTGAGATCCGGGTTACCGGTGAACTGGCCGGGAAAATAGCCGTAACGCTCGATGAAGGTCGGCGCCTTCTGTCCTTCGCCGATCGCCGCGCGCAGGCGTGTGCCGGTCGTCTCGCTTGCCCAGGCCGTGGTGGCCCGGTAAGTGTTGACGTTTTCAAAGCTGCTGTTGTTGTCATGGCGGATGCTAAGAGATACGGAGACCCGTGCCAGCGGACTGAAAAGGCCCTCGGCAATGAGCGCGGTGTTGCGCTCGCTCTGATCCTGGTTGGGATCGCCCCACACGGTTGGCGTGCCGTGCTGGCTGAATTCTTCGCGTTCATGATCCACGGCGACGGTCAGGGCGTTACCTGCAGAATCGTGGCTGGCCGGCGTGAAGTAGTACGTGGACTGGTAGTACAGCGCATACCGGTCAGCTTTGGTCGAACCGTTGGCGCCAGATTCGTTTGAGTCGTCCGTATCGCTGTGCGTCCATCCGGTGCGCAAGGACTGAATCCAGCGATCATCCATAAGCCTGAGCGTCCCCCCGGCGCCGAAGTAGCCGAGTGACATATCGGTCTCATCAAGGGTGTCGTGCGGCAGTCCTGTCAGGTAGTCGATGCTGTCGTATTCCTTGTGGATGTCTGAATATCGCCCGTTGAACTCCAGATCAAGATTGCCGGCAGGGCTGCCGTCCACAGACAGGCTTGCGGTTCTGTTCCGGTAGCCGTCGTCCTCACTGCCGGTGCGTGAACTGTTGGACCCGTCTGAATCGATGCTGGAAACAGACAGTCCGGCGCGTGTGCCCAGTAGTGCGCCGCTGATGCGCGTACCGGCAGACCATGTATTGAATGCGCCGCCTTCGCCAAAGCCGCTGACCGACAACTCCTCATCCGGCTGGCGGGTGATGACGTTGATGACGCCGGCGAGCGCATCACTGCCCCAGAGTCCGCTCTGGGCGCCGCGGACCACTTCGATACGGTCGACATCCCAGGCGCCCAGGTTTTCAAAGGCGAACTCTGCGTTGCCGGCCGGATCGTTGGTCTCGATGCCATCGATAAGCACGAGTATCTGGTTTGCTTCGGCACCGCGCATGCGGATCTGTGTCTGCGAGCCGATGCTTCCGGACTGGCTGATCGCAACGCCCGGTACCTCCCGCAGCATATCGATGGCAAAAACCGATTCGCGACGCTCGATCTGCTCCCGATCGATGACGGTGATGGAACTGCCGACAGTCGACAACGGCACCGGGATTCGCGATGCGGTGACAACGATGGTTTCAGGTACGCGATCTGCGGCGCTGGCGGCGGCAGTCGCCGTATTGGCGGCAAGCAGGCACAAAATGAGGCTGACAGTACGCACGAAACACTCCCCGCGCGCTCACACCCGAGCGCGATTGCTGTGTACGTCAGGGAGCAGAAGGAACACGCCAGCCGACGGCATTTGCCGCTGCTGACATCGTACGGACAGGCCAAGGCAGAGCGCTCGGGAAGCGCAGCCGACAGGGCTCGTACCGTCACGCAGTCTCCCTCCGAGACCTGACGATCCGATGACACCTGCCGGCCGGTATACGGGCTCGCGCGGGGGAAATTCCTTATCAGAACCTCCGGGGAGCATCGCCTTCCCATGCGAAATCGCACAGTGGCTGATGTGATGCGCCCTGATCCTGCGCTTACCGTTGCGGGGGCAGCGGCGGCTTTGTCTGCAGGTATCGCGCTGGCAGACTCACCGCACTTCCCGTTGAACCCTCGGGTTGGAGAACCTTCGGGCACCGGCAGGAACGTGCGCACGATAAGCGCCGCAGCGCCGATGGTCAATCAGCGGAATCCCGGGTCTCAGTCCGGCAACAGAACCGAGGTGCCGTTCACGCTGTCGAACTGCCGGTACGGGGTATTGAAGAGAAGTTCCAGATTGCCGGCCGTGAGTACCGCAGATGTGCTGCCCAGCTCCCAGCTGCCGTCGGCGTAGAACAATAAAGCGCGGTCCGCATAGCGCATCGCCAGCGCAGAGTCATGCAGGCTCATGAGGATACCCGCACCATTGTTTGCCCGCTCCCTGAAGCATTTCAGGGCTGCTACCTGGTGACGGGGATCCAGGTGGTTGACGGGCTCATCCAGCAGCATGACGGCCGGATCCTGGGTCAGCAGCCGCGCGATAGCGACGCGCCGACGCTCTCCACCAGACAGCGTTGCCACGCTGCGGTGGCCAAAATCCCTGAGGTCCATCGCCGCCATGGAGCGGTCCGCGAGAGCGCAGTCGGTTGCGGACTCACCGGCCAGCGGACCCAGATGCGGGTGACGGCCCATCAGCACGGTATCGCTGACGGTCGCCGGGAAACTTTCGGCGTCATCCTGCAGCAACAAGCCGAGCCGGCGGGCAACCTGGCGACGGCTCAGGCGGCTCATTTCCTCGCCGTCCAGCAGGACGGTGCCGGTCGTCGGCGGCAGCAGCCCGGCCAGCGTGTGCAGGCTCAGCGTTTTGCCGACCCCGTTTGGGCCGAGCATGCCGATCAGCTCACCCTCGCCCAGTTCCAGTGAAAGTTCACGGACGAGGGTCCGTCCGTCGATGACGATGCTGAGCTTTTCACACTTGAGCATTCCGGTACTACCGCTATCCGTGGGCCAGGCACTGCGGGACTATGACGCAAAAAAAAACCCCGCGTGAAGCGGGGCTTATACGGGTTTTTGTTGTTGTCGCGAATCAGGTCTCGATGTGCACGTCAGTCTGTGGTGGCTTTATTATTCTGATTTTCTTGCCGCATTTACTTCTAATTGTTTTTTGTTCTTCTTCTTGTTTGCGTCTTCTGGCTCTGATGTCTGGTTAAAGATCTCGAGCCCCGCGTACATCACTGAAACCATGCGTAGATAAAGCAGCAAATCCTGTGCCGCTACCCGGAAAAAGCCGCCTGTTCAGTAAGATAGAAAAACTTCATGGCCTGATTTCAGATTAATCAGCATCAGTATGTAAAACAACCCGACATAGCCGCTACAGGACCTGCACGCAGAATTTCATGCAAGTCACTGTGGGCACAGAACTATTGCAGATGCGGCCCGCTCGGGGTTCCAGCTGCCAGCCTGCATGGCCTGGCAATAAGGTCTGGAAAATCGATTTAGTGGTCCGGTATGCCGCCCGATGTGTAAAGAACCCCAACGCCCGCCGACTGATCTGCCTGTTCTCCGGCCATTGAACCCGTTAGGCTCTGCGCCTTCATAAAAGAGCCCGGACTTCAGGCGATGGATCTTGAGCAACTGCGTGATCAGCTGTCGGCGATTGACCGGCAGATTCTGGAGCTGGTAGCCGAGCGGCAGCGGCTCTCCGGCGAAATCGGCGCCTGGAAGCGGGCCTCAGGCCGGCCTACCCGGGACTTCGCGCGCGAGAAGCAGGTGCTGGACAAGGCCAGGTTGTCAGCCATCGGGCTCGGGATACCGCCAGGGCTGGCCGAGGCGCTGTTCAGTCTGCTCATCCGGTCATCGCTCACTAACCAGGAGCAGGCGCGTGTGCGCGCCGAAGGTCAGGGCTCGGGCAAGCCGGTGCTGGTGATCGGCGGCAGTGGCAAGATGGGCCGCTGGTTTGCAGAGTTTCTGCACTCGCAGGGCTTCGACGTCACTGTGGCTGATCCGGCTGGCCCTCTCGCCGGGTTCAAGCATGTGCCGGACTGGCGAGACACGCCGGACAGCTTTGCGATCACTGTGGTCTCTGCGCCGATCGACTGTATGGCCGATATCCTCCATGAACTCGGTGTGCGCAAACGCAGTGGTTTGATCTTCGACATCGGTTCGCTGAAATCTCCGTTCATCGAAAGGCTGAAAGAGCTTGCCGCCGGGGGTAGCAGGGTTACATCAATTCATCCGATGTTCGGTCCCGATACCGAACTGCTGTCCGGCCGTCACGTGCTTTTTCTGGATTCAGGCTGTCCCGAAGCTACCACTGAAGCAACCCGGCTCTTTGCCCCCACCATGGCTGCCCGGATTCGCATGGATATCGATGAACACGACCGGCTGATGGCTTATGTTCTCGGCTTGTCGCATGCGCTCAATATCGCCTTCTTTACCGCTCTCGCAGATAGTGGCGAGACGGTGCCGAAGCTTGCTGACATCTCCAGCACGACCTTTGACGCGCAACTGGCAGTTGCCGGGCGGGTCGCCGAGGAAAGCCCGCAGCTCTATTTTTCGATCCAGTCCCGCAATCCCTACGGGCTGGCGGTCATCGAGGAGCTGCAGGCGGCCGTTGGCCGGATCGCAGCGATCATCCGCAATCGCGATGAAGGCGCTTTCGTAAAACTGATGGAGCAGGGCCGAAGCTATCTTGTCAGCAGGCGCTAGGGTGCCGTAGCCGGCGCTAGCGTGCCGTGGGAGCGGCTTCAGCCGCGATCTCTGGTATCGCGCCGGAGCAGAAACAGAAATGCCGGTACGCCGACTGCTGCGGTAATCGCGCCGACCGGAAGCTGCTGAGGCGCAAGAATGGTACGGGCCAGCGTATCGGCAACCACCAGCAGCGCGCCGCCGGCGAGCGCAGAGGCGGGAATCACGCTGCGATGGCTGGTGCCGCCTGCCAGGCGTATGAAATGCGGCACGATCAGGCCTACAAAGCCGACCACGCCGGCTGTCGTAACCGCAACGGCAGTCAGTAATGAACTCAGGGCATAAACGATCGCCCGTGTGCGTTTGATCTCCAGTCCCAGCAGGGCGGCCTGACTGTCGCCCGTGCCGAGTACGTCCAGGGTTCTGGCCAGCAACATTCCGCCGACAACACCGATGGTTGCGACTAGCAGGATCGAAGCTGGCTGCTCGACGAATGCAAAATCACCCATCAGCCAGAAGATGATGCCGCGAAGTTTCGTATCAGGGCTGATGGCCAGCATCAGGCTGACCACGGCACTCCAGCCGGCAGCGACGACGATGCCAGTCAGCAACAGCCGGTTTGCGTTCCATGCGCCTGTGCCGCGCGCCAGACTGAATACCAGCAAGGTACTGCCGAGTGCACCGGCAAATGCGGCGATGTCTACCGTCAGTCCGGATGCCCCGAGCAGCATCGCGCCCAGCGCGGTCACCGCCGCGCCGCTGGAAGTGCCAAGTACATATGGATCTGCCAGCGGGTTGCGCAGCAAGACCTGCATGAGCGCGCCCGCCACCGCCAGAGCTGCTCCGGTACCAAAAGCGGCGAGTGCCCGCGGCAGGCGCAGACGGAGCAGAACCTCAAGCGCTTCGGGATCTGTGGTTCCTGACCACCAGCTCAGCAGAGTATCTGGTCCGGCGGTGCTGCTGCCGATCAGCAGGGCAAGCAGCAGCGACCCGATGCCGAGTGCGCCCAGGGTCAGCAATAGCAAACGTGCCGATTTCAGCATGATGATCCGGCAAAGGTAATTGAGATATCTGCAGCGCCCGCAGTGTAACTTGAATGGATATCCCTGCCGTGACACTGTCACCGCTCATGTGGAAGAATCCTGCCACAGCTGCGGGTGGTGCCGGTGGATCTGATTGACGGAGAAGGCTTTCGGTCGAACGTTGGCATAATTGTCTGCGATACGAGCGGCTTGCTGCTGATCGGTGGGCGAGTCGGACAGAATGCGTGGCAATTCCCCCAGGGCGGGATCAAGTCCGGTGAATCTGCCGAGCAGGCGATGTTCCGCGAGCTTCACGAAGAAATCGGTCTGCGCCCGCATGATGTTCATGTACTCGGTTGTACGCGTGACTGGTTGCGCTACAGACTGCCCGAGCAGTTCATTCGCAGGAATGTCCACCCCTTGTGTATCGGCCAGAAACAGCGCTGGTACCTGCTGAGACTGACGGGGACCGAGACAGGCCTCCGTTTCGATACCACCGCCACGCCGGAATTCGATCGCTGGCGATGGACGAACTTCTGGGAACCGGTGCGAGAAGTAATTTTCTTCAAAAGACGGGTCTACGTACAGGCGCTGAATGAGCTCGGGCCTCTCGTATTCCCGGCCGGCTTGCCGCCCCGGCCAGACTGGTGGCAGTCGGGATGGGGCGGCGCGGAACATGATTGATCCCGGCGGCCCCGAGGTTCTGGCCGCGGTTGATCTCGGTTCAAACAGCTTTCATATGCTGGTTGCCCGCTTTGACCATGGGCAGCTGACGATAATCGACCGGTTGCGGGAAATGGTCCGTCTGGGTGGTGGCCTGGATGAGCGGCAGCGTCTGAGTGTGGCCAGCCAGAGTGTGGCCTTGGCCTGTCTGCGGCGTTTCGGCGAGCGGTTGCGCGCGGTAAAGGCGGACAAGGTGCGGGTTGTTGGTACCAATACCCTGCGCCGCGCCCGCGGTACAAGCCGCTTTCTGCAGCAGGCGGCCAGGGCGCTCGGTCATCCGGTGGAGATAATCGCCGGCATCGAGGAAGCCAGGCTGATCTACCTTGGTGCAAGCCATAATCTGCCGCGCGTCGATGGCCTGAAATTTGTGGTGGATATCGGCGGTGGCAGTACCGAGCTTGTCGTCGGCAGGGGACTCGAGCCTGTAGCGATGGAAAGCCTCGCTATCGGGTGCGTCAGCCTTGGGCGAACAGCTTTCCCCGACGGACGTCTCTCGGCCAAGTGCTTTGCAAAGGCCCGGATCCAGGTACGGCTGGAGCTGGAGCCGGTACGGCTCATGTTCCGTCGCTTCGAGCCGGCGCAGATCGCCGGCACTTCAGGAAGCATTCGCAGTGCATATGCGGTACTGACTGCGCTCGATCGTGCGCCGCAGGGAATTACCGTTGAAGGCCTGGAGTACCTGATCGAGGAGATGATTGCATTCGGGCAGGTGTCGAAGATCCGCTTGCCCGAGCTGTCAGCCGAACGTGCGGAGGTCTTTCCGGCTGGCGTCGCGATTCTCGTCGAGGTGATGCGCGCCATGGCGCTGCCGCGCATGAGTGTGGCTGACGGAGCGCTGCGTGAAGGTATCCTCTATGACCTGATCGGTCGCCTTACAGACGAGGATTCACGAGTACGTACCGTGCGCGCGATGGCAGCGCGCTATCACGCTGATCCTTTGCAGGCCGGTCGTGTGGCCGCAACAGCCTCGCTGCTGTTCCAGCAGGTCTGCAATGACTGGGATCTTGCCGGTGAGCATGCGCAGCTGCTGGGCTGGGCAGCACAGCTGCATGAGCTGGGGCTCGATATCGCTCACGCGCATTACCATCGGCATGGCGCCTATGTGCTGGAAAATGCGGATATGCCGGGGTTCCCGCGCGAGGAGCAGCTGGTTCTCGCCCGTCTGGTGCTTGCTCACAGACGCAGATTTGAACGCGAAGGTTTCCAGGAACTGCCGCCGGCCTGGCAGCGTCCGGCGCTCCGTCTGACCTTGTTGCTGCGCCTTGCCGCGCTGTTTCACCGCAGCCGGACGGATACGGCGCTGCCTGATCTGCATCTGCGGGTGCATGGGCGATCCATGGATCTGCAGTTGCCGGCCGGGTGGCTGACAAACAATCCTCTGACGCTCGCCGACCTTGAGCGCGAACGGGCGTTTCTCGCCGGGGCCGACTGCAAGTTGACAATCCGCCGCCGCGGCTGAGGTCTCAGACCCTGTCGGCAAGCCGTGTCAGCAGCTGGTTTTGCACCGAGAGCAGTTCGGCGTCAGGCGAAGGCCTTGCGCGTTGATAACTGCCATCGCTACGCAGCTCCCATGCCTGGCAGTTGTCTGACAGGCTGGCATCCAGGTCCGCCAGAATGCGCGCTTTCAGCCTTTCGTCTGAAACGGGAAAGCACACCTCGATGCGCCTGAAAAAATTGCGATCCATCCAGTCAGCACTGGCGCAGAAAAGATTCTCGTCCCCATTGGCGTGAAAATAATAGACACGCGAGTGTTCCAGAAATCGCCCGACGATCGACCGGACCCTGATGTTGTCTGAAATACCCGGTATGCCAGGTCGCAGGCAGCAGATGCCGCGCACGATCAGGTCGACCATCACCCCGGCAGACGAAGCCCGGTAGAGCGCCTGAATCACCTCTGGCTCTACGAGCGCATTCAGCTTGGCGATGATATGGCCTGCACCGCCGGCCTCTACGTTGCGGACCTCCGTATCGATGTGGTGAAGGATGCGTTCATGCAGATTGAACGGTGCCTGGTAAAGGCGCTGCAGGGGCGGCGTTTTAGTCAGGCTGGTCAGCTGCAGGAATACATGATGAACGTCGTGGGCCAGCGCCTCATCTGCAGAGAGCAGACTGTAGTCGGTATAAAGGCGTGCAGTTCCCGTGTGGTAGTTGCCGGTACCAAGGTGCACATAGCGCTTCAGCCGGCCATTTTCGCGGCGCACGACCAGTCCCAGCTTGCAGTGCGTCTTGTAACCAACCACGCCGTAAACAACGTGGGCACCGGCTTCCTGTAGCCGGTTTGCGAGCAGGATATTCGCTGCCTCATCGAACCGCGCCCTCAGCTCGATGCTGACGGTCACTTCCTTGCCGGCCTGGGCAGCCCTGACCAGCGCGTTCACGATCGGTGAGTCCGCGCCGGTCCGGTAAAGAGTCAGCTTTATTGCGTGCACATCGGGGTCTTCTGATGCGCGCGCAAAAAAGTCGATCACCGGTGAAAACGACTCGTAGGGGTGATGCAACAGGATGTCGCCGTTGCTGATTGCGGCGAAGATATCGTCCGCGGCCAGCATTGCTTTCTGCAGTCCGGGGGTGAAAGGCGGATGCCTCAGGTCGTCGCGACCGGGGATCGTGTAGACCGCCACCAGCCGATTCAGGTTGACGGGCCCATCCACGCGATAGAGGTCCTGCTCGTCGAGTTCAAACATCTCAAGCAGAAAGTCCACATGTTCCTTGGGGCAGTTGTGCGCCACTTCCAGGCGCACTGCCTCGCCGTAACGGGTAGCGATCAATTGCCCTTCGACCACCTGCATGAGGTCTTCGACTTCCTCGCTCTCGACATACAGGTCGCTGTTGCGGGTTACGCGGAACTGATGGCAGCCCTGGACCTCCATTCCGGCAAACAGTTCATCGACAAAGGCATGAATTACCGAAGACAGGAACACGAAGTCATTTGTGCCGGTATCCGGCAGCGACGGATCGAGCCGGATCAAACGCGGCAGGGATCTCGGTGCCTGTACGATCGCACGTGGGCAGGGGCGGCCAAAGGCGTGGACACCCTTCAGTCCGACAATAAAATTCAGGCTCTTGTTGAGAATTTTGGGAAATGGCCGCGCCGGATCAAGGGAGATCGGGCTGAGTACTGGTTCGATCTCGCGATGAAAATAGCTGCGCAGCCATTCGCGGTGTGCGGGGCGCCATCGCGTCCGGCGTACAAAGCGGATACCGGCAGTTTCCAGCGCCGGGATCAACTCCCTGTTCAGCAGACGGTATTGTTCATCGACAAGCTGGTGGGCGCGTTGACTGATATCGCTCAGTACCTGCCTGGCACTCAGCATGTCCGGTCCCTGGGGCGGAAGTCCGAGTTCCTTGCGCTGTCGCAGGCCGCTGACGCGAATTTCGAAGAACTCGTCGAGATTTGTCGAAACGATGCAGAGAAACTTCAGCCGTTCCAGTAGCGGAGTCGCCGGGTCTTTAACCTGGTGCAGGACGCGCTGATTGAATTCCAGCGCGCTGAGTTCTCGATTGATGAAGTACTCGGGCAGTTTGAGGTTTGGCGTGTCCAAGAGGGGCAACCCGCAGATCCGGCCAAAACTATAGCAGGGCGGAAAAAGCGCGGCGCTGCACAGCTCACATTTGTCATAAGCTGCCGGAAAAATGGGGGCAGAAGAGGCCCTCGCAGGTTTTAGCGCGTCGCCGTGCGGTTTGCAGCGAGGGCTGTCTGGCGGGTCGAAATGCGAGCGAGCAGCGGCTGCGCCGTTGTCTGAAATGCCATCAGTTCAGCACCGCGTAATGGCTCGGCCGGCGGCAGGATTACGGTTTGCGGGTTCAGGTGAACACCGTTCTTGCGGTATTCGTAATGCAGGTGCGCTGCGGTCGCGAGGCCGGTGGCACCGACGTAGGCGATCACCTCGCCCTGACGCACCTTCGAGCCGTAGCTGCTGGTTTTGGCAAAACGGGACAGATGTGCGTACAGGGTCGTTATATTTCCGCCATGCTGCAGGATCAGCGTATTGCCGTAGCCGCTTTTCCAGCCGCGGAAAATGACTTTGCCATCGCCCGAGGCATGCACCGGTGTCCCGGTCTGCGCCGCGTAATCGACACCCTGATGTGCGCGAATCGTATTCAGGATGGGATGCCGACGATTCGGATTGAATTTGGAGCTGATCCGGGTAAAAGTGACCGGGACGCGCACAAATGCCTTCCGCATTGGCCTGCCGTCGGTCGAGTAATAGGCGGTACGACCATCGGCTTCGTCGAAGCGGATTGCGGTAAAGCGTCCACCCCGATTGGTAAACTCAGCAGCCAGAATATCGCCCTCACCGAGCTTCTTCCCGTTGCGCCAGAGTTCCTCATAAACAAGAGTGAACTCGTCGCCGGTATTGATGTCACGAACAAAGTCGATATCCCAGGCAAAAATATCGGCCAGCTTCATGATCGCTCTTTCGGAAAGGCCTGCATCTGCTGCCGCCTCAAAGAGCGAGGTTGCGATACGGGCGCCAGCGGTAACAATGCGACGTTCGAGAGGCAAATTGACAATTTCGGCGCGAAACACCGGGGCGTTGCTGTTCAGTTCGGTATCGGAGGCATTGTCATTTCGCTGGACGATAAAGGTCTGGTCAATGCCGACATCACGTTCGATTTCCAGCACCGTGCTCCCGTCGTGACGAACCGAGATGGTGTCGCCGGGCCGGAGTATGCGCAGATTCTGCCGCGCGGTATCCAGCTGCAGGATTTCAGCAAGGTCTACGACACTCAGCCCGCTTTCCCGGAACAGGCTGTCGAGGGTATCGCCGCGCTGAACATCCAGCACGAGCGTTTCAAAGGGATCGACCGCTTCCGGAGCCGGGGTGCCTGCCTTGCCGGTATCGACGGCATGGTGGGGGGCTTGTGCTGGCGCATCAGACGACCCCGTACCGGCATTGATGATCTGGCCAGCCAGCTGGGCACCGGCTAGCAAAGCTATGCCGGCAGCGACTGCTACGCGCAATGCCGCCGGTAATCGCGGTGAGGCAAGGCGGGAGAGCCGGTCCTTTTGTATGGGGTCAGCCGATTGCATTTTTGGTCCACTCAGGCCATTGCCCGCAAAAACAGCTCGCTCCCGCCAGTGGGCGGTGCATTGGGGGCAAAGGCGAACCCTGACCCTTGTGCTGGCGGCGTGGCGATTATTACCAGCCGGCTATGGCTCGGTCAATGAGATATTTCCCGAAACATCAATGAGTTCACAGATAAGTGCCGGTTTGTGGACTATGTAAGGCGAATAGCCCCGCCCGAGGTGCTCGCGGGGGATCCTGGTTCGTGACCGCTGTCCCTGAATCGTTTATCTTGCGGTCCCCGCACCCCGCCTGACCTAGCTGATATGGCCACTGCAGAAGAGCAACTCACAGAAATCCGGCGAGGTGCCGCCGATATTCTGGTCGAAAGTGAACTTAAAACCAGACTCGAGTCAGGGCGGCCGCTAATAGTAAAGGCCGGATTTGACCCAACCGCGCCGGACCTGCACCTGGGGCATACGGTGCTCATCAACAAGATGCGCCGGTTCCAGGATTTCGGTCATCAGGTTGTGTTTCTGATCGGAGATTTCACCGGGTTGATCGGAGACCCGACGGGGCGCAACGCCACCCGGCCGCCGCTTACCCCCGAAGAAGTCGCCGCCAATGCCACAACCTATGAGCGGCAGATATTCAGAATCCTGGACCCTGAACGAACGAAGATCGAGTTTAACTCGCGATGGATGGGTGCCATGGACGCGGTGGGGCTTGTCCAGTTGGCGGCGCGCCATACCGTGGCGCGGATGCTGGAA
>CAUJHF010000004.1 GCA_963204745.1 Pseudomonadota bacterium | reverse complement strand
TGTAAGCGGTGTGCGGTATCAATCGCCCCCCTGCCTTCCACACGACGCAGCACCTTCAGCAGTTCCGGCGCCTTGATGTCACCAAGCGGCCGATTCCCCAGCCACGGGAATGCGTCATTTGTCAGCCGCTGGATGATCTTGTCGGCGTGAGAATCCGCCCACCTTGGCGCCTGTTTGGCGAACCACTCCCGCGCCACCACCTCGAAACTGTTCTCAACCTGTCCGATCTGCGCCGCCTTCTCTGCTTTGCGGCTCTCGCTGGGGTCGACACCGTGCGCCAGTAGCGTGCGGGCCTTGTCACGGCGTTCGCGGGCAGCCTTCAGGCTGATGTCCGGGTAGACGCCAAGCGAAAGGGTCTTCTGTTTCCCACCGCTACGGTAGTCAAAGCGCCACCATTTGCCGCCCGAAGGCGCCAGCAACAGATAGAGGCCCTTCCCGTCTGCAAGTTTCTGCGGCTTCTCGGGGGGTCGGGCATTGCGGACAGCGACATCAGTGAGTGCCATTTGCTGGTAACTCGCTTCGGTGACAACCCAGTTACCAGCAAAGTTACCAGCAGTTACCAGCGGATGGCAACGGACGGCTTTATCCCGACCTGGATAAAAACCCAATAAAAAACCCGCTGTTACGCGGGTTTATAGACTTTGCCGGATGTTCTGGGAAGGGTAAATGGTGGAGCTAGTCGGGATCGAACCGACGACCTCTTGCATGCCATGCAAGCGCTCTCCCAGCTGAGCTATAGCCCCACACGGCTGGCCGGGGAATCTACGCGACCGCTCCCAAGACTGTCAAGGAAAGCTGCAAGCCTGAACCCGAAATATACGGAATCATGATGGCAACCGCGCGATCGCCTGCTTCAGGCGGTCGAAGGTCTTCTTCTGCCCGAGCAATTCGAGCGTCACATCGATCGGCGGCGATACAGTGCCACCGGTCACCGCCACGCGCACCGGCTGACCGAGCTTGCCAAAACCGATGCCGCATTCCGCTGCGACGGCCGTCATGGCGGCATGAATATCTGCGCGGGTCCAGGCTGCAACCTCCGCAAGGCGCTTGACCAGCAGGCTCAGCGGCCCGGCAACCGTCGCTGTCAGGTGTTTGTTGATTGCAGAAATATCGACCTGTACCGGTTCCGCATACAGATAGTGTGCGCTGCCGGCAATATCATGCAGGGTCGTCGCCCGCTCCCGATATGCCTCAATAACCGCGACTGCAGGTGGTCCATTTCGTAGATCAAGCCCTGCCCGCTCCAGCTGCATCACAAGACCCGGCGCCAGTTCCTCCGGGTTGCTGCTGCGGAGATACTGCTGATTGATCCAGTTGAGCTTGCCCGTATCAAAACGTGAGGCCGAAGCGTTGACCGCTGCGATGTCAAACAGGCGGATCATCTCTTCGCGCGAAAACAGTTCCTGGTCACCGTGCGACCAGCCGAGGCGTGCCAGATAGTTCAGTACCGCATCCGGCAGGTAACCGGCATCGCGGTACTCGAGTACATTGACGGCCCCGTGCCGCTTTGACAGCTTGGCCCCGTCCGGTCCGAGGATCATCGGCAGGTGGCCATAAGCGGGACGAGCAAAGCCGAGTGCGTCGATCAGATGCATCTGTCGCGGTGTGTTATTGAGATGGTCATCACCACGGATCACGTGCGTGATCCCCGTATCACCATCATCCACCACGACGCCAAAATGGAATGTTGGTGAGCCGTCAGATCGCATGATGATCAGGTCGTCGAGCTCGGAGTTCTGGAATTCGACACGGCCACGCACCAGATCATCGACAATTGTGACGCCCTCCTGCGGCGTGCGGAAACGCAGAACCGGAGACACACCAGGGACCGGGCTCTGACGCTCCCGGCAACGTCCGTCATAGCGCGGATTTTCGCCACGCGCCATCTGGGCAGCGCGCATCTGCTCAAGCTCATCCCGGCTGCAGTAGCAGTGATATGCGCTGCCTGCCTCCAGCAACTGTGCTGCGAGTTCGCGGTAGCGGTCCATCCTCGCGGTCTGGTAGTAAGGACCCTCGTCATGCTCAAGGCCAAGCCAGTTCATTGCCTCAAGGATCGCGTCCACTGCGGCCTGGGTAGACCGTTCGCGGTCAGTGTCCTCGATCCTGAGCACGAACTGCCCGCCGTGATGGCGCGCATACAACCATGAGAACAGCGCGGTACGGACCCCGCCGATGTGCAGATAGCCGGTGGGGCTGGGAGCGAAGCGTGTCTTGACGGTCATTGCTTTTCAGAACTGGCGAATACGGGTGTGATTCTAGCGTGAACCGGTTCCGGTCGCCCCGCCCCGCTTTCCATTGGCATCGTTGCCGGCGCTTGGCACACTGCCAACCGCATGCCTGAAGATACTGAATTGACGAAGGCGATGATGGATCTGGTTCCGCCAGCGGTTGCCTGTGCGCTGTACAACACCGGCCGCGAGCCAGGACCACTATGGTCACCAGAACTTCGGGCGGCTGCCGGCATGAGTGAGAAACGTCGACGCGAGTTCACTGCTGGCCGCCATTGTGCGCGTCAGGCGCTGGCTCACCTGGGACATGAGGCAGTTGCGCTGCCCATCGGCCCCGGTCGTGCGCCCGTATGGCCGCCCGGGGTTATCGGCTCGATTTCGCACACCGGTGATTTCGCGATTGCCGCTGTCGCCCGGAAATCTGATCTCCGCTCGCTGGGAATCGACCTGGAAAGTGCCGATCCGCTCGAGCCTGACCTGCTCAAACTGGTATGCCGTGACGAGGAGCAGGCTGCACTGACCAGCTATGACGTGGATCCGCGGCTCGGCGCCAAACTCATTTTCAGTGCCAAGGAAAGCGTCTATAAATGCCTCTGGCCAGTAACAGGCACATTCCTCGAATTTCATGCCATCGGCATCAGGATCGATCCGATCGCATCCCGGTTTACAGCCTACGGTGAGGATCCACTCATCGAAGAAACGCTGAAGATTGTCTGCGGCGGATACCGGAGAGTTGGCAGCTTGCTGCTCAGTTGCGCTTGGCTGCCCTGACCAGGGTTGAGGCGGAAGCTGAAGCGCAGGAAGAAAAGTCCGACGATGCAGGCTGTCGTGTCGCCATCGCTGGCGCACGTACCGGAGAGGGAATCCTGACCGGCGGTGCCGCAGCGGCCCGAGCCGAAGCCAGACGCCGGTCAATGCCGCTGCGCCGCTCAGGCCCGGCATAAGCCGGATCCTGTCCACGGCGCCGGTCGCCGGTAATTCTGCGCCGGCAAATTGAGCGATGCAGGAAGCGCATCACCCGCCATGCGTGCATTATCATCCAGAAATAACCCAGCCCGACCAGCAGGAAACCGCCGGCAACGAGCAACTCGGGCACATGCCAGTAAACGCTGGCCAACCCGACAAGCACACCGAGTACGGCAATTGCAGCCATCAGCCCGACCGTCTCGTTGACGGTATAGCCGGCCAGCAGGAACACATGATGCAGATGTTCCCGGTCCGGTGAAAACGGTGATCGTCCGCGCAAGATCCGGCGCAGCATCATGGTGACGGTATCAAATATGGGCAGCATCAGGAACCACAGGGCTGCCGCGGGACTGATCACCCTGGAATCGCCCTGGGACAACGAAACTGCATACCAGGTCAGTGCGAAGCCAAGAAACATGCTGCCTGCATCACCCATGAATATGGAGGCGCGTTCGCGGCCAGGCAGTCGGAGATTGAAGAGCAGAAAGCCGACCACTGCCGAACCGAGCAATGGCAGCAGAATGACATCTGCGACGTTACCCCACAGGTACGCCGCAAAGAACAGTCCGGCCAGCGACACCAGCGACAGGCTGCCGCTCAGCCCATCCAGACCATCGCACATGTTCAGCGCATTGATCACGCCCAGGGTCGCGAAAACCGTGAACGGAACCGCAAAGACGCCCATTGCCAACAGCCGCCCGGACAGTGTCATGCCGCCCAGATCATCCAGTACAACGCCCGCGCCAAAGATCATCAACAGTGCCGCAGCAATCTGTGCGGCGAAGCGCGCCAGCGGGGACAAATCAAAAAAGTCATCGATGACGCCAACCGTTACCAGCAGCAGACCGCCGCCGAAAAAACTCAGGATTTCACGAAGCGGCAGGGTCACACCTGCCGCTACAGTCAGCAGGAATGCCACGACGAGTCCGGCAAATATCGCCAGGCCACCAACCAGCGGCGTCGGGATCTGATGACTCTTCCGCTCGTTCGGAATATCGACGAGTCCGGTCACTACGGCGAGCGGACGCAAGAGCAGGATCAACAACGTGGTTGAGGTCAGTGCGGCCAGGGATATGTGATAAACAGACATATGCCGTTCTTCTTCGTGTAACCAGTCAGCCGTTCAGTGTGTCGTTACCATTGTCCTGAAGCGTGACACTATTCGCCTCGACCGTGGATTTCTGCGATGGTCCTCACAGGCAGAAGCATCGCAGCAGATCCAAAACGCGTTTAGACTGGAGAGACTATATAGGCGCTCGTTCAGGGAACCGCGTTACGGGTTGGTAAGGCTTCAGGCGGTCAGGGCTTGTTGTTAACATAAGACCGGAAGCATCGTTTACGGCGCAATTCACTATTCAGCAGGAGCAACGGCATGACAAGGCGGTTTCACAACATTCTGGCGGGCGCAGCTGCAGCCCTGCTTGTCCTGATGAACAGTCTGGTACCGCAACCTGCGCTGGCCCAGGACACAACGCCAAGCGTGGGCACATACCCGGTCAATGCCGGTGACGTACTTGAAGTACTGGTGTGGAAGGAAGAGAACTTGCAGAAGCAGGTGGTGGTCCGTCCAGACGGTTACTTCTCCTTTCCGCTGACTGGAGACATCCGCGCAGAAGGCCGGACCATTGAGGAAATACGCCGCGATATTTCTTCACAGATCGCACGCTACATTCCCGACCCGGTCGTCAGCGTTTCGATCTTCGAACCCCGCGGCAGCAAGGTGTATGTCATCGGCCAGGTCAACCGGCCAGGCGAATTCCCGGTCAATCGGTATGTCGATGTGATTCAGGCGCTGAGCATGGCCGGTGGTACAACGCCGTTCGCCAAACTGGACGAAATCAAGATTCTGCGCCGCGAGGGTGCGACACAGACAGCAACGACCTTTGCCTACGGCGACATTGCCAATGGCAAGCGACTGCAGCAGAACATCGTGCTGAAGCCCGGCGATACGGTTCTTGTACCCTGATCTCCCAGGCACTGCCACAGTCAGGAATTGAGGTTGCGATGCGCCACCAGCACTTGAGGTCTGCCGTAGCCGCCCTGTCGTTACTTGTGCCTTGCCTGATGACTTCGGCGCCGGCCTGCGCCTACTGGGAACTGATTCCGCGTATCGAGGGCGGGATTACCACGGAAACAAATCCGTACAACAGGCTTGAAACGCAGGATTCCGACAGCGCCACCGGCGCTTTTGCGGATCTTCGTCTCAATGGCGCCTTCAAGACACCGCGGAGCTCCATGACGCTGGTGCCGCGCCTTCGTACTTTTAAGTTCAGTGGTTCCGATAGCAACCTCGATGACGATGACTATTCCATTGATCTGAATGCATCCCATCAGTGGGACATTTCCAGCGCAAGCCTGCGATTGGGGTATCGTGACAACGGCATCCGCACGAATGAGTTCAACACGGCAACACCAGGCCAGACCGTAGATGACTCCCAGAAGACCTGGTCGTTCGGCCCCTCCTTCAGTTACGTGCTTTCACCACGCAACTCCCTGCGGTTGACCGCCGACGTGACGGATATCACCTACGATGCGTCACCTCAATCAGGTTATTACGACTATACGAACGGCAGCCTGCAGGCCACCTGGATCTATGCCTTCAGCGAAAAGACTTCCGTATTGCTGTCGGCAAACGGCGGCAAATTCAAGGCCGACGACCCCTACTCGCGGGCGGAGAACACCACGGATTCGCTGGGCGGTACGCTCGCTCTGGAGCGCAAACTCACCCCGACCATAACCACCACAGTAACGCTGGGCAGTTCGCACAGCAGCCAGGACATTGTTCTGGAACCGATTCCCAGCCCATTCGGATATTTCTGCCCGGCGGACTTTATTCCGGACCCCCAAGGGGTTTGCCTGGCCAGCGTCAGCAGCAACAACTTTGTAGGCGGCATTACGCTACGCCAGGCCTCCGAAGTGATGACGACCACCATCGACTACAGCCAGTCGCAGGCACCACGCTCAACCGGATCGTCGGTAGTCTCCGAGAGTTTTCGTCTTAACTTCGACCGGGACCTGAGCCAGAGATTCGACGGCTCCATCAGCCTGCTCTATACAAGTGATTCCGCCCTGGGGAATTATGGCCGACTGGATCGCGTGTACTACTCGGCAGGAACCACACTGCGCTACAGGCTTACCGAATACCTCTCGCTATACGGCACCTACGCCTATACGGTCAACGAAGACGACGCCAACGACGGCGGCGTAAAGCAGAAGAACAATCGCCTGTTCTTTTCCCTGGTTTACAGGGGTGTGGGGATCCGGCGCTAGCGGAAAAATGGTGGGCGATGAGTGGATTGAACACTCGACCTCTGCTGTGTGAAAGCAGCGCTCTCCCACTGAGCTAATCGCCCGCTGCGGCGCAGATGATATACGGAGTCCGGTCGCTCTGGCAAAGCCGGCCAGCAGCCCTGTGGACCGGACCGACAATCGCCAACCGTGAGCCAGACACGCTCCACAGGCTATACTCGGGACTAATATCGCCGGTACGGAGCTGTTAACCGCCCGGATTTTGCTCCCTGACGGAACGACGGACCAGAATGTACGAAGAATTCTTTCATCTGCAGTGCCGCCCGTTCGACCTGACGTCGGACCCGAAATTCATTTTCATGACGGCGCAGCACGCCCGGGCGGTAGCCAACTGCCGGTTCGCACTGCTGAACCGCGACAGCTTCGTAATCATCACCGGCGAAATCGGGATCGGCAAAACCACGATCCTGAATACCGTTATCGAGGAACTCGGCCCCGAGTATGTGACAGCCAAGCTCGTCCATACCACGCTGACTGATATCGAATTGTTGCAGGCACTGCTGTCAGAGTTCGGCATGCCGAACTACACGCGGAAGAAAGTACTGCTGCTCGATACGCTGCGCAGTTTCTTTCTGGAAAAGCACCGCGCCGGCAAACATGTGGTCATCATCGTTGACGAGGCCCAGAACCTCAGCAGCTCAGCGCTTGAGGAACTGCGCCTCCTGTCCTGCATTGACACCAGTGACCGACGCATCGTGTCGATCGTGCTTACCGGACAGCCCTCGCTGGACGACCTCCTGGACGCCCCCGGACTCACCCAGCTCAGACAGCGGGCACGGCTCAGGCAACGGCTGGATGCAATGGCAGAAGCCGAAACCATCGACTATATCCGGCACCGCCTGCAGGTAGCCGGAGGCAACGCCGACGAAATATTCGAGGCCGATACGCTGCCTGAAATCCATCGCCTCACCTTTGGCATCCCCAGGCTTATCAACACCCTGTGCGACACAGCCCTGACTGCGTGCATGGTAGATGACCGCCACAAGGTAACCATCGAAGTCATCGACAATGTAGTTCATGAACTGCGCTGGCAATGGTTCGAAGACAAGAATCCGCAGCACGAGAAAGAGACCCCCGCCTCGGCTCCGGAAAAATCACAGGATGGCCATGTGAGCCTGATGGTCTACCGCGCCGGGCAACTCCTTCAGCAGATAGAGACCTCGTCTTTTCCCCTTGTCATCGGCCGAAGCAATGCGAACGATCTGGTCATCATCGACAAGGAAGTCAGCCGCCGGCACGCGCTTATAGACTGCATTGGCGGGATTTATGTTATCGAAGACCTTAACAGCCGGAACGGGATCCTGGTCAACCAGAAACCACGTGGACGCGCGCTATTGCGTTCCGGAGACATCATCAGCTTTGGCGGGGTCGATGTGGTGTTCTACCTTGAACGTCAGCACGACATGCGGCCACGATCGGAGCAGCCGGACAAAACCGCGGGCGACTCCGGCGACGATACGGGCCAACGCACAACGCTCCTCAATATCGGTACTCAGGCCCTCGGCTGATCGGACGTCGCCTGCTTGCCACGCCGGTCGGCACCTGGCGCTGCACCGGACATGCTCGTCCCGCGCCCCCAGACCACGACTTCTGCCGTTTGAAGCAGGATCAGCAGGTCAAGGATCAGGCTGGCGTTCTTGATGTAGTACAGGTCGTACTGCAGCTTCTCGCGGGCGTCCGCCACCGAAGCGCCGTAGGGGAAATTCAGCTGCGCCCACCCCGTCAATCCCGGCCGTACTCCATGGCGATAGTAGTACAGCGGGACCTGCCGGCTGAGATCTTCAACGAACTCCGGACGCTCTGGCCGCGGGCCAACCACGCTCATATCACCCCGGACGATATTGATCATCTGCGGCAGCTCATCGATCCGGAAACGCCGCAGGATCCTGCCGGTGCGCGTGATCCGGTCATCACCGGCCGTAGACCAGCGTGGCCCCGTATCACGCTCGGCATCGATACGCATGCTCCGGAACTTGTACAGCCGGACAATACGACCGTGTCGCCCTACCCGGGTCTGACGATAGAAGATCGGTTTGCGGATCCCGTCCTCAATGACGATGCCAAGAACGGCGAGCAACGTTAAGGGCAGCGTAATAACCAGCAGAACAATGCCAAAAAACACATCGAACGCCCGCTTGAGCAGCCGGTATATCAGGCTTGTTTCACTGCTTTTTTCATACAGCAGCCAGCTCGGGCGGAGAATATCGAGATCAAGGTACTCGGTCTCGCGCTCCAGGAAGTCCACCAGATCAGTTACCGGTACTCCACGCTGCTTGAACTGCAGCAGGAACTCCATTGGCAACATACCCCGCCGATCATCCAGCGCAACAACGATTTCATCGAATTTCCAGTTGATCGCATCGTCACCGTTTATGACCGGTTCGATACCAAGTTCCGCGGCGCGCGGTCGCTCGCCATCGAGCGCCACGAATGCTACCGCTTCAAACCGCCGGCGATCGGAGCGGCGGCGCAGCATGCTGATCTTTGATGCGAATTCGCCGGCACCGACCACCAGCACCCGTCGCTTTACCGGGTTGTCATCGATCAGGCGGAGCATCACGAGACGGATACCCACCAGCATGAAGCAGGCAATGAGCATGGCCAGTGCCATCACGCCACGCCCGACCACGAAGAAGTCGGGCACCATATAAAAAAACAGGATGTTGGCCAGACTGCCCAACAGCACGGCCAGAAATACCCGTGCGATGGCTTCCTTGGTAGTTGGGCGCTGGCGCACACGGTAAAGCCCCATCGCGAGCATGCCGACCATGACCCAAAATACGAAGGAGCTTGCCGGATATGGTGTGGCCTCAATAAGCCATTCCAGCGTCGCCCCGTTCACTGCGAAACGCAGCCACATCGCCAGGCAAAACGCCACCGTCGCGGCGAAAATATCCGCCACGACCATAAGCGCCATCGGGTTGCCATGACCACGTTTACCGGCGCGAAACATGTTCACAATCTCAGCATGATGCAGAACAGAAAGTCATTTCCGGAGTTAGCTGTCTCGCCGCCCTGCAGGCAGCGGAATATTACCTGAGCCAAGTATACGATTGAGGAACCTGCTTTACCGTGCTGATTCCCGACATATTTCCACTCCGGTCGCAAACGAAGAGCGGACACCCGCAATCGGGCTTTAAGGGCCTGACTTTGCACGCAATACAGCAAACCACCGCCAGATAAAAAAACCGTGAGACTCGCCCTGTGAAGATGTAAAATTGCCCGTCACTAAGTGCTTGCGCAGCTCAACTTCATGCGGTTTACTGGTCGCGTGCAAGGGCAAACCCGTCGAAAGGCGGGGACGCAAAGCTACCGGTCTTCGGGCGTGAGCCCATGATAGCGGGGTTGCCAGTAAAGGGTTTTTGTTACCACTACAGCCTCAGCGGCTGTCGGGGTGCGGGCTCTTTCTGACCATCCTCACACACATAGCACGGCGTTCGAACAGAACGCAAAGAGGATGGGCAGATGGGGCGGACTACAAACCAATTCGGCAAAATCGCAGCCCGATACGTGGCTGTCAGTGCAATCGCACTGATGTTGGCTGCGTGCGGCGGCGGCGGTGGTGGTTCGACAAGCACACCTTCCGAGACTCCATCCCAGCCCAGCCAGAACAGGGCTCCGCAGATCACAGGAACGCCGGCGGCAACCGCCCAGGTCGGCGCAACCTACGTCTTTCATCCCGGCGCCTCCGATGCCGACAACGACACACTCAGTTTTCAGATCTCCAGCAAGCCAGCGTGGGCTTCCTTTGACACTGCGTCAGGGACACTGACTGGTACCCCCGCCAGCAACAACATCGGCACCAACAGCAATATCGTCATCAGCGTCAGCGATGGCACTGCCAGCGTATCCCTGCCGGCATTCTCGATTCAGGTACAGGCAGCTCCGCAAACCGATCTGCCGCCCACGATCAGCGGTACGCCACCCACCACCATCGTTGCTGGTCAGTCCTACAGTTTCCGGCCGTCTGCATCCGATCCGAATGGCGACACTCTCACTTTTTCCATCAGCGGCCAGCCCGCATGGGCAACGTTCAATACCGCAACCGGGCGTCTGAATGGAACGCCGGCACCGGCTGACGTCGGCTCATATACGGGCATCGTCATCCGCGTCAGCGACGGCACAACGATGGTCGCGTTAGCAGCCTTCACCATCACCGTCACACAGGTCACGAACGGCACCGCAACGATGTCCTGGATCCCGCCCACCCAGAATACCGATGGCTCACCACTAACCGACCTTGCAGGCTATCGCATCTACTACGGAACCAGTTCGTCCAACCTGAACCAGGTTGTAGAACTCAGCAACCCGGGCCTGACTAGCTATATGGTCGAGAATCTCTCTCCGGCCACCTGGTACTTTGCCATGCGATCCTTCAGTACAGACGGTACAGAAAGCGAACCCTCAGGCATCGCCAGCAAGACGATTCTGTAAAATAGCCCGGCTCCTCCAGTCCGCTGGATCCCCAAAACACCCTCTTTGGGGCTTATCGCCATACAATGCGGCCATACAGTGAGCCCGCTGGCTGGCGTGAGCGCAGTCAGCAGGCTACGAAACGGGGGAATCCGGACATGTACAACCGCGTATTGAATCCAGTCATCGCCGGGCTGGTATCGGGACTTCTCAGCCTGCCGGTATTCTCTGCCGATCTGGACTGGGGGATCGAAACCACCGTCGGTCACACTGATAACGCCACCCGGGTGAGCAGCGATGAAATCAGCGACACCATCGGCAGTATCGGCGGACATATAGAAGTCACGCGGGATGGCTCACGCATCGATGGCCGATTGCGCGGCGCTGGAAGTTTTCGCGACTATTTTGACAATACCTATAACGACGATTTTCTGGGCTCAGGTGCCGCAGAGCTGCGCATCGGCCTGATCGGTGAATCCGTCACATGGTCGGTAGATGACACATTCGGCCAGGTGCTGAGCGATGCATTTACGCCATCGACACCCGACAACCGCGAAAACGTCAACGTATTCTCAACCGGACCTGATATACGCCTGCAGCTCAGCCGGTCTACAGAAATGGTTATCGGCGGCCGTTACCAGGATTCGAACTACCAGAACTCCAACAGTGTCGATAACGAACGCGTCAGCGGTGATATCTCACTTGTCCGGCACACTTCGCCTGCAGTGGCATGGTCGCTCAATGTCAGCGCCAGCAGTGTTGATTTCGACGGCGCGGGAAACCCCGGCTACGATCAGCGGGAAGTGTTTGCCCGAATGGAATCCAGGGGCACAAACCAGACCCTGACTGCCGACCTCGGTATCGGCATTCTGGACGGTGGAGACCAGACCGACCGCACCGCCCTTGTCCGGATCAACTGGATACGGCAGCTATCCCCGTCATGGGCGCTTGAACTCGGCGCGCTTTCCGAGTTTGGCAATGCGGATGATCAGTTTGTCTACGGCGTGAGCAGTGGTACAGAGCTCGGTGGCACCCAGGATGTAGAACTGTCCGGGCTGGCCATGCGCAACGACAATGCCAGGCTGGCATTGCGCTTCGTTCGCCCGCGCACGCGGCTGCGATTCTTTGGCGACATCGGACAGGAAACATATCCGGATACCATCGGGCAGGACCGCAGCCGATGGTCTCTGGGCGTCGAAGCTACGCGTCGACTTACCGCACACCTGGAGGCAACGATCGAACTCTTTCACGAGGACCGCGACTTCGATACCGGCGCCGGCAATGACAAGACAGATCGCTACAGCGCCCGCCTCGACTGGCGCATTGGCCGCTCGCTATTTCTGGGTATCGAGGGACGCAAGGAAGATCGTTCCGGCGATACCGTTTACAGCTATGACGAAACGATCTATCTGGCGTCACTCAGCTACCGAACCGGTACGCTGTAGGCTGAGCCGGCCTTCCCATGCCTGAGCAGGCCAACGCACTGCGCGGCCAATCGCCTTTGCCCGCCGGTGCGAATCTGACCGCCTTGCGCTGGCTTGCAGTTGCCGTATTGATGGTCGCGGAACTGGCCAGTGCACGTTTCTTTCTCGCTTTTCCTGAAATCGCCACCCAGTCCGGTCCGGTTGCCCAGCTCATCAGGTCCGTCAATGAAAATGTCTCGATAGGCTCCATCGGTTCATTCGTTGTTGCTTTCATTGCGACCTTGCTGCTGATCATCAGCAAACGACTTGAATCTGTCGTCAGGGACCTGCTGACTCAGGATGAATACCGCTGGTGGCCATGGCTGGCAGGCCATACCGCTTTCTTTATGCTCTTTGTCGGCCTGTCATGGCCGGTGTTCGGACCAGCTGCGGGAGGTTCCGGGCTCTCGCCAGGCTGGCTGGCCGGCTGGATAACTACCGGCACCGTGATGCTCATCTGTCTCGTATTCACATTCGCCCCTGCCAGCACATGGTTGCGACTGGCGCGTCAGGAAAAGGCAGCAGCAGCTCTGGCAGCAATCGCCGGGTCCGTTGCATGGGCGGGTGGTCACCTGACACAGGAACTCTGGACACCCTTGACCGATATCACCCTGTGGTGCACCTACAACCTGCTGTCAGCCGTCTACACAGACGTCTATATTGACCCGACACGGGCAATTCTCGGCGTAAATTCCTTTCTGGTCGAAATCGCGCCAGCGTGTTCCGGTCTTGAAGGCATTGCGCTGATAACCGTATTTGTAGCCTTGTATCTCTGGCTGTTCAGAAAGGAGCTGCGCTTCCCCGCCGCCTTGCTGCTGTTTCCGGTCGGTATCACCATCATCTGGATCACCAACATCCTGCGCATTGTGATACTGGTCTCGATTGGCGCATTCATTTCACCGAATATTGCCGTCGACGGTTTCCACTCGCAGGCGGGCTGGATAGGTTTCAGCATCGTCGCATTTGCTGTGATTTTTCTTGCCCATCGCCATTTTCTTGCCATCCCGGCCGGCACGGCTACTGCCCAGGGCCAGCCTCCTGCAGACGCCAGCTCAGCACCATCGCTACTGATGCCACTGCTGGCACTGCTTGCCAGCTCCATGCTCGTTGCTGCGTCTTCAAGCGGTTTTCCGTATCTCTACCCGGTTAACGTCATCGTGACAGCGGGAGTGCTTTGGTATCTACGCGGCAACTACAAACCGCTCATGAAAAAGCCATCGTGGCACGGCGTGGCCATCGGCATCGCAGTAGGCGTTATCTGGTTGCTGCTTGTTCCCGATGACGAAAGCGCCGGGACGACGCTGACCGCGACTCTGGCGACCATGCCCGCCTGGCTTTCAGCCGGCTGGGTCGTGTTCCGGATCCTGGGCTCCGTATTTACGGTGCCAATCGCGGAAGAACTCGCTTTCCGGGGTTATCTGCTGCACAAACTGGTCGCCACGGATTTCGAGAACGTAAAGCCGGGCAGTTTCAGCTGGCTGTCGTTCCTGCTGTCTTCGGTACTCTTTGGCCTGATGCATGAGAGCTGGCTGGCGGGAACACTGGCCGGGGCCGGTTTTGCGCTGGCGCTCTACCGGCGAGGCTACCTTGGCGACGCCATTGTTGCGCATATGACGAGCAACGGACTTGTCGCGGTTGCTGTTTTGGGTGCGGGCCGCTGGGAATTATGGGGATGAGTTCGCACTGCCAGAGCCCGGATTCAGGTGATAATGGTGCCCTGATTGACACCGACCTCTGGAGCACGCATGGGCGAACAGCAGCGAATAAAGGGCTTTATTCTCAGTAACTTCCTGTTTACTGACGATGCCAATGCGATAAGCAATGATGCCTCCCTTATCGGCCAGGGTGTGATCGACTCGACGGGCATCCTTGAGGTCATTGTCTTTCTGGAAACAGAGTTTTCGATCAAGATCAGCGACGAGGAGATGACTCCCGACAATTTTGACTCGATTGACGCCATCGCGGCCTTTGTCGACAGAGTGCGCACCAAGTAGCCGGCCGGCACCATCGATATGGACTCGCTGCCGGAAAGGTTAGGAAGACAGGCCCGGGAGCAACCCGGATCATTGGCCATCGTGGACGGCATCCACAGGCTGACTTACGCCCAGCTCTACAAAATGGCCTGCATTGTTGCGGACCGTCTCTGCAAACTCGGCATATCGCCCGGTGACCGTGTTGCAATGCTGCTGCCAAATTCCCCGCAAGCGGTCGCGCTGATCTATGGAACATGGCTGGCGGGCGGCGTCATCGTGCCACTCAATCCGCAGGCACGTGGACAGGAAGTTTGCACGCTGGCGCAACATGCCGGCGCACGGATTATGGTTTGTGAGCCAGACTACCGGGATCTCGATACCGTTTCGGAAGCAGCCGGAACCAGCAACACGATGGTGTTAATGATCGCCGACCTCATGTCTGCCGGAGATACCGTAATCCCCGCGCCAGCAGCACTGAATGCTGACGATCTTGCCATGCTGCTTTACACATCCGGAACCACGGGTCACCCGAAGGCCGTGATGCTTTCGCACGGAAACATCAGTACCAATGTTGCTGCCATCATCGATTATCTCGAACTGACGCACGAAGACCGTGTGCTTTCCGTACTGCCGTTCAACTATTCCTATGGCAGCTCGGTATTGCACACGCATCTGGCCGTCGGCGCCACAATCGTACTGGAGAAAAACCTGGTCTTCCCGCGGGCAATTGCCGAGACCATGGTGAGAGAACGGGTCACGGGATTCCCGGGCGTCCCTTCGACTTTTGCGTTGCTGTTATCACGGGTGGATCTGGCGGAGATGGAGCTGGACTCGCTCCGTTACGTGACGCAGGCCGGTGCCGCCATGTCCACCACACTGGTCGACAGGCTGCGCAAGGCGCTGCCGCAGGCGCAGATTTTCATCATGTATGGCCAGACCGAGGCAACCGCGCGACTCAGCTACGTGCCGCCGGACCGGCTGGGCGACAAACCCGGCTCAGCCGGAATTCCCGTATCCGGCGTCGAGATTGAAATCCGTGACCAGCAGCACCGCACACTCAAGCCATACGATACCGGTGAAGTGTGGGTTCGCGGCCCCAATGTCATGCAGGGCTATTGGCATGATGCGCCCGCCACTCAAGCTGTATTGGTTGACGGCTGGCTGAAAACCGGCGACATCGGTTATCAGGACGACGAGGGATTCCTGTTTCTGGTCGGTCGCCGCAGCGATATCATCAAAACCGGTGCACATCGCGTCCACCCCGGCGAAATCGAAGAGGTGATCGCCGGGCTGACTGGCGTGAGCGAAGTTGCCGTCGCGGGACTCAATGATGAGCTGCTCGGCCAGACGATCGCAGCCTGGGTCGTACCGGAACCCGGTCGCGAGATCAGCGTCGAAGGAATCAAGGCGCGGTGTCGCGACATGCTGGCAAGCTACAAGATCCCCAAACAGGTACAGATTGTGTCCACCCTGCCCCGCACCGCCTCCGGGAAACTGCGCCGATTTGAACTATCGTCCCCGAAACCGGCTACAAGCACGAAGGAAGTCCATTGAACACCCTAGACGCTACGGTACTGGATCTTGATCCGGAACAGGAAGCCACGCGCATCGCATCCCGACTGCGTGAAATCACCGCGAAGACGCTGCATCGACGCGGCCTGGTCGTGGCCATTTCCGGCGGCATTGACAGCTCGGTATCCTTTGCGCTGGCCGTTCGCGCGCTAGGGCCGGACCGCATCCTCGGTCTGATCCTGCCGGAACAGGATTCGTCAGATGACAGCGCGGTACGCGCCACACTTCTCGCCCGTCATCTGGGCGTCAAGGTTGAAACCTTCAATATCGCCGCGACGCTCGAAGCCATCGGCTGTTATCGCTGGCGGGACGAGGCGGTGCGATCGGTCATTCCGGCATACGCCGCAGGCTGGCGCATGAAGATCGTGATCTCGGGCGGGATCGCCGGCCGGATCAATCATTTCAGGATCATCGCCGAGGCTCCGGACGGCACCCGGATCGAGGAATCGCTGGGACTGAAGCCGTACCTGCAGATCGTGGCAGCCACGAATTTCAAGCAACGCATTCGCAAGACGCTCGAGTATTTTCATGCCGATCGTCTGAATTATGCCGTCGTCGGCACACCAAACCGGCTCGAGTACGACCAGGGCTTCTTCGTCAAGAACGGCGATGGAGCTGCCGACGTAAAGCCCATCGCGCATCTCTACAAGTCCCAGGTCTATGCCATGGCACGTCATCTCGGCCTGCCCGAACGCGTGTGCGCCGCGGTTCCGACCACAGACACCTACAGCCTCGCGCAGGGTCAGGACGAATTCTATTTCGCCCTGCCGTACGCCCAGATGGACCTCGCGCTGTGGGCACTCAATCACGACCGGCCGGCGCGCGAACTGGCATCGGCCATTGGCGTCGACGAAGCGACTGCTGAAGCCGTCTATGCCGATATCCGCGCCAAGCGCCAGACAACCCGCTACCTGCATATGCCGCCGGTATTGGCAGGCGAGGTACCGGAACTGGACGGCTGAGAAGCAGGCTGGTCCCGCAGGATGTGTGGAATCGCCGGAATTTTTTCTCCGCCAGGGGAGCGGCCGTCAGAGCGGACGGATCTCGAGCGGATGATTCATACCCTGCGACACCGTGGGCCAGACGGTTTCGGGTACCACCTGGCACCCGGCATCGGGCTCGCGCACGCGCGCCTGAGCATCATTGACCTCACCACCGGCGACCAGCCCATTCACAACGAATCAGCTACGGTCTCGGTCGTGTTCAACGGCGAGATCTTCAACTACCTGGAACTCAGAGCGGAACTGGAGGCGCGTGGCCACCGCTTTTACACCACTTCGGACACCGAAGTACTGGTGCACCTCTACGAAGACTTCGGTGAGGGCTTCGTGGAGCATCTGAACGGTCAGTTTGCGATCGCCTTGTGGGACGCGCCGGCACGTCGGCTGATACTGGCTCGGGACCGGGTCGGCATCCGGCCACTCTTCTACGCATGGTCGCGACAGCGGCTGCTGTTCGGTTCCGAGGTCAAGGCAATACTGTCGGAAGGCAGTCTGACGCCACGCCTGGATGTCCAGAGCCTGGTCGAGACCTTCAGTTACTGGTGCCCCTTGGAGGGCCGTTCGGCCTTCGAAGGAATACATGCCCTGCCACCCGGACACCTGATGGTGATCGAAGGCACGCAAAGCAGGGTCAAACGCTACTGGGACTGGGACTTCGGCAACCCGGCTCCGCCCGGGGGCAATCACCAGGATCGCATCGAGGAACTGCGCGCATTACTGGAGGACGCCGTGCGCCTGCAGCTGCGTTCCGACGTCCCGGTCGGCGCCTACCTCAGCGGAGGGCTGGACTCATCCGCGATTACGAGCATTACCCAGCGCATCACCCGTCAGCCGGTGCGGGCTTTCTCGCTGACCTTCGAGGATGCCGAATTCGACGAAGGTGATTTTCAGCGCCTGATGGGCAAGGCACTGGGTGTCGAGCGTACCGAGTTCTGCTGCAAACACGGCGACATCGCTGCGGCCTTCGCCCAGGCAATCCGGCATATCGAGGCGCCGATGGTACGCACAGCGCCGGTACCCCTGATGTTGCTGGCACAGCGCGTACGGGAGGCTGGCTACAAGGTGGTTCTCACGGGCGAAGGTGCCGACGAGGTATTTGCCGGCTACGACCTGTTCCGCGAGGCGAAGATCCGGCGCTGGATTGCACGTAATCCTGACTCGGCATGGCGCGGACGCTTGTTTGAACGGCTGTATCCCTACCTGGCCAACTCACCGACCCGCAGTCAGGCCTTCACCAGGCAGTTCTTCACTGCGGGGACGGAGGACCCCCAACACACCGCCTTCGCCCATCTGCCGCGGATCCGCACGACGCAGCGCAGTCTGCAGTTCCTGTCGGCAGGTCTGCGGGAAGAGGCGCGCAAGTTTGACGCAGCTGCAGCACTGGCCAGCACCTTTCCGCAGGTCACCCCGGCCTGGCCACCGCTGGGCAGGGATCAGTACATTGAGGCTCACACGCTGATGTCGGGTTACCTGCTCAGTACCCAGGGCGACCGGATGGCCATGGCCAACTCCATCGAAGGCCGCTTCCCCTATCTCGATCACCGCGTCATCGAATTCGCCTGTCGTCTGCCGCCCTCGAGCAAGCTGTCCGGACTGCGCGAAAAGCACATCCTCAAACAGGCTGTCGCACCCTGGGTGCCGGACGAGATCCGTGCGCGGGTAAAGCAGCCCTACCGTTCACCAGACAGCCAGAGCTTTTTTGCCGCCGGGAAACCGCACCCGCTGGTTGTCGAAATGCTGGATCCGGGCCGGGTACGCGATGCCGGGTACTTCGACCCGCTTGCAGTGGCTCGCCTGGTAGAGAAATGCCGAACCGGCAAAGCCATCGGCTTTGGTGACAACATGGCCTTCGTCGGCATTCTCTCCACCATGACCCTGCACGCGACCTTCATCGCCGCAGGAACAACCTGACTACGGGTCCGCGGCCATGGTGAGCGCAGTTGCCACACAACTTCTGAACAGCAGTCCGGTCTGGCTGCAAAACTGCGCAATCAGCGCGTATGGCTGGCAGTTGCGCCGGCAGCGATATGGCGGCGAGTTCCACAGTATCCATGCCGAACTCGAGCGCAGTGATCGCTACAGCACCGCAGAGCTTGCCGAACTCCAGGCGCGCCTCCTCAGGTCAATGCTGAGCCATGCGGCCAGCACAGTGCCTTACTACCGGCAGCAATGTACGCTCGATCCGGCCCGGTTCGGATCGATGGGCGCCGAAGAGATGCTTGCGGCATTTCCGGTGCTGCCAAAATCAAGGCTGCGGGCCATGCGGGCACAGTTTGTCGCAGCCACCGCAGTGGCTACCGTCGACATCCAGACCAGCGGCTCAACCGGCAGCCCGCTGAAAGTCACTACGACCAGCGCTGCCATCCGGCGCAACTATGCCTTTTTCGCCCGCTTTCTGGGCTGGCACGGGGTGAGTCCGTTTGATGAGAGTGCAACTTTCGCCGGCCGGCTCTTCAGTGCATCGGGCCGCGGCAGAAATACGCCATGGCGGCGCAACGCCGCCATGCACGACACGCTGTTTTCCTCATACAACCTGAGCGATGCACATATCCCTGCATACATTCGTGAACTTGAAAGAAGGCAACCGGTTTTCATCGACTCATACCCGTCGTCCATCTACCGGATTGCCAGTTTCCTGAAATCCGGCGGGCGGCAGCACCAGATACACCCGAAGGTAATCGTCACTTCTTCGGAAACCCTGCTGGATTCCCAGCGGGAGACCATCGAAGAGGTGTTTTGTTGCCCGGTACGCGACCAGTACGGCAGCGCCGAGATGGCCGGGTTTATCGCCGAGTGCGAGCATGGTCGTTATCATGTTGCCCCGGAGTATGGCGTCGTGGAGATTGTCGACGCTGATGGAGCACCAGTGCCGGTTGGCGAAATGGGCGAGCTGTGCCTGACCGGCCTGATCAATCCCGCCATGCCGCTGATTCGCTATCTGATCGGCGACGTCGGCCGACTCTCTGACATTTCCTGTGCCTGTGGACGACACGCCCCGGTTGTGGAATCGATTGAAGGTCGCGTCGACGACGTGATCATCACACCCTCGGGCCGCCATGTCGGACGCCTCGACCCGGCCTTCAAGGGTGTGACAGGTATCCGTGAAAGCCAGATTCTGCAGACGGCCCGGGATCAGGTTGTGGTGCGCATCGTCAGCGATGACCGCAGCCAGGTAAACGGCACGGGCCTGATCAGCAATCTCAGCGAAAGAATCGGCACCGACGTCCGCATCACCATCGAGTTCGTCGGGAGCATCGACAAGGAACCGAACGGCAAGTTCCGCTCGGTGAAAAGCCTGCTGCCAAAGACACATCAGGTCAATTGATGGGCAGGTCTGTGGTCAGGTTGGCAGCGGTCGGGGATATCTGCCCCGGCGATCACTATTTCAGTTTCGGTCACGGTGCCGGCTCGCTGTCCGCAAGACAGCGCCGGCAGGCGCTCGAGGCTTTGTCACCCGCGCTGCAGAATGCTGATATCGCGCTGTGCAACATCGAAGGCGTACTCAGCTTGCACAGCAACGTGGCTGATCCGGTTGAGAGCCGGGTATTTCGCGGTCCGCCCGACTGGGCCACGGCGCTGCGTGATGCCGGGTTTACCGCGGTGAGTGTTGCCAACAACCATTCCCTTCAACATGGCATCGAGGCTTTCCGGGACACCGTGGAAGCGTGTCGTCAGGCAGGGCTCGATGTCGTCGGACTCGCCGACGAGAAAGGACTGCCGCGGCCCGTCATCCGCGACTTCGGCGCTGTCCGCATCGCCCTCCTTGGCGCCTCTTTTGTGCCTGACCCCCGGCGGACGTCGGCGAACAGCTATGCGGCACCGGAGCGGGACGCCCTGCTGGAACAGATCAGCGGCCTCGCGGCCACTGGCGCGTGTGTGGTCATCGCCCTCCATGCGGGCGAAGAAGGCCGGCTGCTGCCCGACCCTGAAACCATGTCCGCGATAGACGCGCTGTCCGCGGCCGGCGCACGCCTGATCCTGATTCATCACAGCCATGTTTTTCAACCGGTATTCCGGCACGGTCACAGCCTTGTCGCTGCGGGCCTCGGCGACTGCCTGTTCGACCTGCACTGGCATCCGGCATTGACCAGTGCAGCCGTACTGCTGGCCGAAATTCCCGCAGAAGGCGATATTCTTGACACGCTGCTGCCATTCCGCCTGACTGCAGGCATGAAACTGGAACTCCTGGCCGGCGATCACAAAAGCCGATTTCTGCAAACACTGGGCGCACGCCGCGAACAGTTGCTTGAAGGGCGCTCAGGCCAGCCGGACGAGCTTCGGGCGCTGCAGATCCGCAAGGCGCTTTACTTCCTGATGCACCTTCCACAGGGCGAATCGCGGCTGAAATTGCGGTTTCTGGCCGCGAAAGTGCGTCGGCGGCTGGGATTTCGGGCATGAAAGTCCTGCATGTGCTGCCCAATGCGGGCAGCGGAATCGAAACACTCGTCACCTCGATGTTGTCCTGTTTCCGGCAACACGCCGTTGAAACTCATCTGCTCTATCTGAGCGATGTGGTCGCGCCAGTTGATGCCGCGGGCAGGGAAGCCCACTCACTGACCTGCATGAGCATTCGTCAGGATCCTTTGAAGACGGTAACCGGATACCGCAACATGGTTCGCGCACTGCGTCCGGATATCGTGCACGCGCATTCCATGCTGCCCAGCCTGCTCGCGGCCACGGGACGCAAAAGTGGCGTTCGCCATGTCAGAACTGTTCACGCGCCGTATCCGTACTTCTCCGCGCGGGATGCGCGGTCCGTGATCAAGCGCCATATCGAAGGCAAAGCACTCAAATACACGGCCTCCACGGTCGTGTGTGTGAGCAACGCGGTTGCGAAAGGCCTGCCGTGGCAGCTTGTCGAGCCAGTGCTCACCATTTACAACGGAGTGAGTACAGGTCAGCCAATGCCCATACAACGCAACTCCCGCAAACTGCTCGTCGTCGCGGCAGGCCGGCTTGAAGCGCAGAAAAACTATCCACGTTTGCTGAAGGCTTTCTCGACGCTGCTGCATGCAGTGCCCGAAGCACAGCTTGCCATTGCGGGCGAAGGCTCACAACGCGGGATGCTGGAGGACATGATCCGTACATTGCAGCTTGAGAGTCACGTCACGCTACTGGGTCAGGTGGCGGACATGACTGCCCTCTACGGGAAAGCAGCCCTGTTTGTGTTGAGTTCGGATTATGAAGGAATGGGCATGGCCATCATGGAGGCACTCTGTGCCGGCTGTCCGGTCGCGAGCACACCCATCGAATCGTCCTGCGAGATCGATGCCACTCTTGGCGGCGGCATGATTCACTTCGCCAGCGACTTCTCGCCGGGAGCCCTGTCGGAGAGCATGGAAGTTGCCCTGCGTGAAGCCTCATCTCCGGATCCGGATTTCACGGCAAGGATATCCGAAGTACGGAAAAGGCTGTCGGCTGAAAACTGTGCTGCGCAATATCTTGGTCTCTACCGCAGCACCAATGACCACCAGAAGCGGCAGGCAACATGAGTAGCCCGGACGCGCGGTCTGATATTCCGACGGTAGCCATCGTCATACCCGCCCGGAATGAGGCGGACTACCTGAGCCGTTGCCTGCAGGCGCTGGCCCTGCAGGACTACCCGGCAGACCATATCGAGATCATTCTGAGCGACAACGGATCGACTGATGCGACCGCACAGATTGCCCGGGCACACGGTATCAATGTGCTCTTGCACCCGCAGGGCCGCGTGGGCGCGGTACGCAACAGTGGTGCACGAGCGACCAGCAGCCAGATCCTGGCTTTCGTGGATGCCGATTGCGTAACGCGCGCCGACTGGCTGTCGGCCGCTGTCACCACACTGGCCACCCCGGGGGTCGGCGCCACCGGGGGCGGCTATCTCGCAGACCCCCACGGCACCTGGGTACAGCATGCCTGGGCACCGACGAAACCCGGACCGACCGCCGAAGTCGCTGCCCTGCCGGGCGGCAGCATAGTGGTTGAGCGGGAACTGTTTTCCGCGCTCGGCGGCTTCAATGAACAGCTTTCCGCCGGGGAAGACGATGATTTCTGCCGGCGGGTACGCGATCGCGGCCTCAAGGTACTCGCGGTAGAGGCCAGCTGTGTGATACATCTGGGCTATCCGCGGACGCTACGTGCTGTCGCACGCCGGCAGGTTTGGCACGGGAGCTATCAGCTGGATGTGGCTGAGACCTGGCGCGAACCGCAATTGCTCATGACACACTCATTTGCGCTCGGTTTGCTGACAGTTCTGACCACGCCATGGTCCGGCCTTGCAGGCCGGGCAGCCGCTGGCTTGCTGCTGGCAGCGCCGGTACTGCTGATGTCGATTGCCAAGGCAGCTCACCGGCACGACCGGCTCGCAACCTTGCTGCGGATGATTCCGGTTGCCACGGCTTTCTATGGCGGCCGGGCACTGGGTTTGCTGAACAACTACCGTCGACTTGCGCTATCGAGGACGTCACCGCAGGAGAGGTCAGGAAAATGAAAAGACCGTGGAAATGGATTGTGCTGGGCCTGATGGTGCTCAGTGGCTGCAATCCCCAGGAGGAAAATATGACTACACCAAAAAACGCCATCGACTGGTCCGGATTGAGCGGCAAGCAAATCATCTTTGCCCATCAATCGGTAGGCACAAACATCCTGAGCGGCGTGGAGCAGCTCGCTCGCCGGGACGGCATCGCGCTTCCGGTTCATGAGCAACGCGGCGCACCGGCGGGCGCCGGCATTACCCATTTCAACGTCGGTCGCAACGAGGACCCGCTGGGGAAGATCAGGGACTTCTCGGCCGCAATGGATGCGGGCGCAGCCCGTGGCGCGGACATCGCGCTGATGAAACTCTGCTACATCGACTTCAATACAAAGACCGACGCCCGGCAGGTAGCCGAGGCCTATATCAGCAGCCTGGATGCCCTCAGTCAGAAATATCCGGATACGCGCTTCGTCGCAGTCACCGCGCCGCTGGCAGCCGCGCAGACGGGTCCAAAAGCCTGGATCAAGCGCCTGCTGGGGAAGCAGCCGGCACAGTACGTTGAAAATGCCAAACGCGCCGAGTTCAACGAGCTCGTTCGGGCACGCTACAGGTCCGGTAGTCGCCTGTTCGATCTGGCGCGCGTAGAAGCCGACGGCGGCGGCACACATACGGTGATACGCGTCGCTGGCCGCGATGTTGAGGCGCTGGATCCCGCGCTTACCGATGACGGAGGACATCTGAATGAGCGCGGCGAACTTCTGGCCGCCGCGGAGTTCCTCAATGTCATCGGCGCCATCCCGGCAAACTAGCCATGGCCATGGCGCGATTTTCAGCTGACCTGGATCTCTGTCACCGGCGCCGCTGGCCAGGCAAGCCGGTCCGCCTGCTCTCCGGTCTCTGGCTGCTGTTGATCTCACGGGGTTTGTGGTTACTGCTGGTGCATCGCCTCTCCCACTGGTGGGTCAGCCGCTGGACCGGCCCAATGCGGGGCAGCTGGCATCTGCGCCTGATCGGTATCCCGCTGAGCAGCCTGGAATGGCTGGTCAAGGTATCGACCAAGAGCGATATCCTCGGGCGCAGCGATATTGAAGGCGGCGTCTGCATGCCCGACCAGGGCTGCCTCATCTTTGGCGCGACGAAAATGGGTGCGGGTTCGGTCATCGGCCCGCGCACGACCATCGGCATGAGTCTGGCTGACGGAGGACTGCCGGAGATCGGCCGCAATGTATGGATAGGTGCGGACTGTGTGGTCTACGGATCGCTGACCATCGGCGATGGTGCCACGTTGCTGCCCGGTACTGCACTCACCAAAAGCATACCTGCCGGCGTCGTCATGCAGGGCAATCCGGCGCGCGTGGCGTTGCGCGATTTTGACAACGCGGCGTTACGCGAACAACCGGACCTGGACGCGGATGCATGCGTCGCAGCCGCGCGGGGCAACTGATTGTTTGCGCATATCCGTGCTGATGTACTGCGCTTTCATCGCGCCGACACCAAACCTGGTATCCGCGACTGGCTGCGACTTGCAGGCGACAACTTCGGCCTGCAAGCCCTGTTCGTCTACCGCTTCGGGCGCTGGCTCGCCAGGCTGCGCCAGCATCTGCCCGGCTGGCTCCTTGCCGCATGTCTCTATCCGGCATACTGGCTGCTGGTGGCCTTTATTCGCAGTGCCTATGGCATCCGCCTGGAACAAAGCGCTGACATCGGCCCGGGCCTCTATGTTGGCCATTTTGGCCAGATCCGGGTCGCACGCTGTCAGATCGGACCCGGCTGCGCGATCCAGCAGCACGTCAGTATCGGGCCCGAGGCAGACGGACCCGGGCCGGTCATCGGTGCCGGGGTATGGATCGGCGCACACGCAACGATCACCGCCAGCATAAGCATCGGCGACGGCGCCACCATCGCCGCCGGCGCGATGGTAGATCGGGATATTCCGCCGCGTTGCCTGGTACTCGGAAACCCCGGACGCGTCATCCAGCGCGACTACGACAACAGCGCGTTTCGCTGATCAACGATTACCTGCCTGGCGCTCCACGACGGAAATCCACTCCGGCATCGGGAGCTGCGTACCAGCTGGCAGCAGCCAGTGACCCTCCTCCACCGGGCCAAACCCGGCATTGGCAAAAACGCTGGCCGAGGGTTCATTGCGTCCACTGGGCACAAAGCGCCCGATGAGCGACCGTCCGGCACACAGCCGGCCAATATAGGCCAGCATCACCTGCTCCATTCCAAAGCCCATCGCCCGACAGCTCATGACAAAGCTCTCGATCGACACCTCTGCTTCCGTCAGGCGCAAGACTGCTACACACACCAGTCCCAGCGCGCCAAACTTGTCGGACAGCTCACCGACGACAAGCCGCGCGTCATCACTCCGAAGCAAACCGTCAAGTTCGTGCTTCCCGTACCTGATGGTGGTCGTATTGAACTGGTTGGTTCTCTGCACCAGCTCTGCGACCCGGTCGAGATCCGTTTTGCTCGCCGGACCGACCAACGCCTTCAGTCCGAGCGTGCGCATCAGCGCCGGGTAGTCAGCCCCTGAGCGAACTGTCTGCTGCCGGCTGGCCTGCTGGCGATAGAGCTGTTTGCGATGGCGCGCCTCTTCGGTTTCTCTGGTATTCGGCATGAATAACAGCCGCCCCAGAGCCACCCAGGCAGACGGTGATGTGGCATCAAGTACCGGGATCTGGGGCAACTGCTGCGTGAGCAGCTCGCGTTCAGCCGGGTTGTCATCCAGCAACAGGAACGAGTCGATACCCAGGTTAAGGTCCGCAGCAATCTCCCGGGCCGACTGCGCCTTCAGGTTCCAGTTGATCTTCAGGGCAACGAAATCATCTGCGGCCAGCAACATCTCGTCCCAGCGGACATTTTTTTCGTCGTTCTTGCTGACTGCGGCGAGAAGAATGCCCTGTTCTGACAGCTTCTTCAGCAACAACTGACGATCGCGATGATGTTGCACCGGACCATCGGCCATGACGCCGCTCCACAGGGTGTTGTCAAAGTCGACCAGAATCAGCTTGGTCTTCGCGAGGCGCGCTATATCGCTGACGATTGCGGAATACTCAATTGATGCCAGCCGCTCAAAGTCGATCACATGGAACTGGGCGTGACGGAACATGCGTTGCGGAAACAGCACCCTGGACGCGCTGCGCAATCCTCGCGGTTCAGCCAGGGCATTTTCGTCAATCAGGAAACAGTTGTCGGTTGCAGCAGCGATACGGCTGATCCCGGAATTGACCAGATGCAGGGCATCCCGCTGCGCTGCCGTCAATGGCGACAGACCGGGCAGGCGCGAACGCCATCGACTCAACGGCAAGCCGGATGCGTTATGCAGCAACAGCGGCGCATCGGTGAGTTCACGGATCTGGCCGACATGACTGGCAACATACTCCGTGATTGCCCCGACCAGCGCACGCCTCTCCTCCGCTGAGTGCTTGCCAGCGTCCTCCATCAGCGAGCGATAGAGCGGGATTCCCTTGTAGGTCAGATAACTCGTGGCAATGATATCGACCTTGCTGGTTCTGATCGCAGCCGATATACCATCCTGGTCGATGTCGGCACCCATCAGTGCAGACAGGTAGTAGTAGCGCACATCCAGGTCAATTCCCTGTCTTGCCATCTGGCCGATCAGGAACACCTGGATGCCCGCCATCACGCAATCGCCAACCATCAGCATCCGGAGGGTGGTCCGGTCAGCTGCGGGTGGCTCGCACAAGGGCCGGTGCAATTCAGTCAGCCAATCTGCAAATGGCTGACGCATATCGCCGGACACCTGGCCGAGCAGCACCCGCTCATGTGCCGGCACCAGTGTCGCAAAATAGGCCTGCAGCGCTTCCTGGCCCTCACGGTGAGGCGCATAGCGCCGCCACTCGAACAGGTACTGTTCGCGGAACAGTTGCTCACCGGTGCGCGCGTACTGGACCAGCAGACCGAGCAGGGGGAGGAGAAAATCCCGGGCTACTGCCGCCGGTTGCGGACTGGTCGAAAACTCACCGGGAAAGGCCGCAAGGATGGCCGGCGAGAACCAGTCGGCATACCACTCCGTAACGATCTGCTGACGGTTGCGCCAAAGTTCGCCGGCGAGCTTGTGAAAGTTGATCGACGCGCTCATAAACTACAGCGAGGGTACCGCGAGATGCGGTATTTCTTCGGGCTGGGCAATATATCACGCGACCAGATGCCACAAGTGTGACCGCGTCGAAGTGCAAGACATCAGCCTTGCCTGCCGCTCTCCGTTACAATCCCGCCGGTGAGCGACGACGTATACCGATCATTGCGCTGGATGACTGCCGCCCGGGCTTTTGCGCAGATCGTCTCCTGGGTATCGACCATCGTCGTGATGCGGCTGCTCGCTCCCGCGGACTATGGCCTGGTGGCGATGGCCACACTCTTCACCGGGTACCTGCTGTTCCTTGGTGACCTGGGGCTCGGCACAGCCCTGATCAGCCGCCGCGAAGCCGACCCGCTGGTGCTTCGCGCTGCCTACGGTGCGTCCATGCTGGCGGGCATCGTCCTCTGCGGACTGATGGCGGGCCTGGCGCCACTGGTTGCAGCATACTTCCGCAATGACGCGCTCATTCCCCTGGTGCAGGCCAGCGCCCTGCTCTTCCTGGCGATTGGCATCTCCACCGTCCCGCGCGCCCTGCTTGCCATCGACATGCGGTTCCGGGAGATCTCCCTCGCGGGCATGACGTCCTCGCTGATTTCCACGATCACGACGCTGTATCTGGCCTGGACCGGTTACGGCGCCTGGGCGCTGATTCTCGGCAATCTTGCCGGCAGCTTTGCGCGAGCGCTGCAGATGCAACTTTACGTGGGTGGCATACCGCGGCCAGTGCTTGCACTTGCACCGCTGCGCGGCTTGTTTCGACTGTCCGGCTTTCTGCTCGCCAACATGACTGTCTGGTACTGGTACACGCAGATTGATGCCCTGATCGTCGGACGAAAACTCGGCGATGCCAGCCTGGGCCTGCTGACCGTCGGCAAGGAACTGGCCTTCATGCCGGTTTCGAAAGTCGTCGAGATCACCAACCAGGTTGCGCTTCCCGCCTTCGCTCGCCTGCAGGATTCGCCGGCACAGGTGGCTGACGGCTACAGCAAATCCCTGCGTCTCTCATCCATCGTGAGCTTCCCGGTACTCTGGGGTCTTGCGCTCACGGCACAAGACCTGGTGACCGTCGTACTGGGCGGCAAATGGCAAGCAGCCGTACTGGTGATACAGATACTGGCCGCAGTCATGCCCCTGCGACTGACCGGTGCCTTTGCCGCCACCGTACTGCAGGGTATCGGTCGCCCCGAACAGACCTTTTATTACAATCTGAAGACTCTGGTCTTGTCCGGAATCATGTTGCTGGTGAGTACGCGCTGGGGACTGCCGGGAGTTGCCGTCGCATGGGCCATCTCGATTCCGCTCGGTTTCTTGCTTGGCCTGAATGCGGTCGCCAGCTGCATACCGGTCAACCGGTCGCATATCCTGCGGGACCTGGTCCTTGCAGCGCTGCCGGCCTTCGTCATGGGACTTGCGGTACTTGGCAGCCAGGCGTTTCTGCCTGACGCGTCGGCCACCTTTCGTCTGGCGATCAGCATCAGCAGCGGTGTGCTGGTCTGGCTGATCGCCGTACGCCTGTTGACACCGGCGCTGTGGCGGGAACTGATGCAGGTTGGCGGCAAGCTGCTGGGGCTGCGCAAGTCCTGATCGATCGTCAGCTCCGCAGGGAATTGCAGGCTCTCACCCGGACGTCTGTATGAGTTGATTGATCAGACGCTGATACTCATCGAGCGTTGCGCCCAGCGAGTAGCGCAGCCGCACGGCCTGCAGGCCGCGCTCACCCAGCTCACTTGCCAATCCGGGATTGGCGAGCACCGACATCATCGCGCCGGCCAGTGCAGCCGGATCGCCACCGGGCACGCTGAGACCGCAGCGGGCGTCATCGAGCAGACGTGTTGAACCCTCGTTGGCCGTGGCAACAATCGGCACACCACAGGCCATCGCCTCAAGAAACGACAGCGGCAGGCCTTCGGATGACGCCGCCGACACCAGCAGGTCCAGGCTGCTGTAGTGCGCAGCATCGGCAGTATGAAAACCCAGAAAGTGCCAGTGACGCTGCAGCCCCAACTGGTCGCGCAACTGCTCCAGCTCACGCTGATAGGCGGTATCGCCCTCACCGGCGATCACGAAGTGCACATTGCTCTGAGCTTGTACCACCAGTGCTGCAGCCTGCAGCATCAGCTCATAGCCTTTTACCGGATGCAGATTGCCTACCGCCCCGACGATAACTGCATCTGCGGGCAGTCCCGGCACATTGCGCAGCGCTGCATTTGCCACTGGCTGAAATGCAGCGGTATCCACACCATTTGCGATCACTCGTACCCGGTTGGCCTGCAGGCCCCAGGCAACCAGCGCCTCCTTGACACCAGCCGATACCGCCACGACATGTACGTGGCCGAGACCCAGCAACCAGCGCTTGAGGGTACTCATCCTGCCGGGCGCCTCGAAGTCCAGGGCGCCGTGAAAGACCGCAATCACCGGACGGTGCAAAAGCAGGCCGGTCAATGCCGCATAAGCAGCTGAACCGAGCAGGTGGACGACCATGATATTCGCGCGCGACTGCCGCATGAGGTTCATGAGAGTCGTCAGCAACCGGATGCTGAAAGATCCACGCGAAGCAACCACGCGTACTTCAGAGCGGAGCCCGGTGAGCTGTTCCGCAATCCAGCCCGGCCCCGGCAATACGGTCAGGGCGTTCTCGTCGCGCTGATCGAAAAAACGCACCATCTGGCAAAAGACGGTCTCGGCCCCGCCCGTTCCTGCGACATCGATCAGATGAAAGATCCGGGGTGGCCCGGCCACGCTGCGCGTCACGGCTGGCAACCACAGAAAGGCCGTGACGAACTGTAGGATTCCGCAGCGTACTTGGCCGCTTCATTTTCCGGGCGACGGGAGCGGCACAGCAACGCATCGCTGATTCTGCGGAACCAGGGATATTCCTGCAGTCGCACGGCTCCATTGCCACGATTGGCATCAATCAGGATTGTCACGTCCCCATGGGCAGCATCGCCGACGACATGCCAGCCAATAGCGGGGATAGCGAGCGAAAAATCACCTCGCTCGACCGGCAACGGCTCGCTGGTGGTCTGCCACAGTGCTGCCTCCGAAGGCAGTGAGAATGCTGCAACCAGCGAACGCAAGGACCACAGGCAACTGGCCGGACCGGAGTAGAAGTCAAGGATTTCCGGCTCGGTACCGCAATAGCCCTGGGTCATCGTACCGTCGACGACCGCGCCATTGCGCACCAGGAAACTCCAGGTCAGATCCATGGCGCGGCGCGCCTCACCCGCCGAAACGCTGCCGGTGGCATCCTGTGCCGCCATCAGCAGCGGCACAGGCGCAGCAGCGCGATAGCAGATACTGCGTCCCATCGCGGGGATCCCGTTCGGCCCGAAAAAATACTTGTACTTCGCGGCGAACGCCGCCAGCGCACTAACCAGAAACTCGTGATCCCACTGTGGAGATATTTCACGAATCCAGTACAGCGGATAGTGCATACCCCAGGCGTTGTAGTAGTCGAACTGGCCGGCCGGTCCGTCGCGAAACCAGCCTTCACCGGCATAGAAAGACTTGAAGCGGGCATATCTGCGCCGGGCCTCATCCAGATCAGCAGGCATACCCAGCGCCTGCAATACGACGTTCGCCTGCACGACGAACAGATGCCAGTTGTTATCGACCGTCTGTTTGCCATTCACGCCGTACAGCCAGCCTGCGACCTGGCGTTGCTCGGTTATCGAGAGGTTTGCCCACACGGCAGAACGTGACAGCCAGAGTGCCAGGGCGATATCCGCTGCCTCAACAATCCGCGACGAATCGATCACGCCCCAATAGTCCGGGGAGGATGGATCCGTGCCATGCAGGATTCCGGTACGGAGCAGATCGCTGACATCAACTGCGGCACCGGACGACAGGCTGATACGAGATTCCCGACCACCGTGCAGCCAGCCAGCCAGTAGTGGCGCGACCCGGGAAAAACCCTCGAGACGGGCAAGGCTGCGATCGCCGGCCGTACCTTCGCCCATGGGCCAGCCGGGGTAGTCTGCCCCCGCACCTCTGGCGCTGCGATAGCTCACAAAGCCTTCAACGAAGTAGCTGAACAGACCGGCGTAATCTGCCTCGCTCAACTGTGCAGCAGGACCGCCGAAAGGTGCCAGGCGAGGATCGTCGGCAGGGGCCGGAAAGTCACCGGCCCCAAACAGGCAGTCGCGGATTCTCCATGCCCCGAAACCTGCCAGCAATACCGCAGCAACCACCACCGGCAACAATGCCCGACGCCCGTTCATGGCGGGTCGCACACCGCAATGCAAGCGCTCTGCGGGCTACGAAACACCTTGCAATGTCGGCGGATTTGGCCTGACAACCGAGGCGTCCGAATCACTGCCGATTTGCACGACACCGGCAGTCCAGCAACCCTGGTCAACCGCTGATCCGGACGAAACGCCGCCGGTACGGCCAGCACCGATACATGGTGATCCGGCCTGCAGCTTGTAGTTGGCTGGCGTATTCGCACCACGCGACACAAACAGCGGGTCGCCTGCAGCGCTGTGCCCCTCGGCACCTCCGGCTGCAGCCATCGCAGTACGCCAGGTTGCAATACTCGTGTACATGTTCGACGCCCAGTTCCGGAACTGGCCACCGTAGCGGTTGTAATCCAGCACACCAAACTGTGCCGGATTGTTGTTCCGGTCAGTGATACCGATACCGAGCCAGCCAGTGCTTGCATTCGTATCGACATAGACGATGTTGTTGTACAGGCGTACCAGCCCGTTACTTGCTGATCGCAGATAGAACCCGCCCGCATCATCCAGCGAACGGTTTGCATAGGCCGTATTGTTGTAGATATACAGGTTGTGCGTCGTGGCCTGATCAACTTCGGCATCGTAGTACTGTGTCACGTTGTAGAAGAAGTTGTTGTGCACATACGTCGAAAGTCCGGTTGTATTTGCATTGCCGCCGAGCCGGCGCGTAGCCGATACCAGATTGTGGAAATGGCAGTAGCGAACGGTCGTTCCACCCGTATACGTCTTCGCAAACACACCTTCGTTGGTGTTGTATATGGTGCAGTACTCGACCAGCAGGCCACGCGTACGGTAGATCTTGATACCGCTCGCATTGTAGTCGGCGTGCGATACGTAGGTACCCGTTCCCTGTGCATTGTAGATATCGTGGATTTCGCAATTCCGGACAACGATGCCACTCAACGATGGCGAGCTGCCACCACTGTAGTCTTCGATGCGTATACCCTCAGTGTTGTCGATACCACCGTAATTTGGCTCGCGCCGCTGATCGATATCGTATATCTCGCAGTCTTCAACCACGACATTGCTGTTACCAATGATGATGGCCTTTCGCACCACCCGCGTGATCGTCAGACCACGTATCGTGACGTACTGATTAAGGGTACCGATGGGTGCCGGAACATAGGTATTGTAACCACTGCCGTTCCAGGCAGTAATGATCGCCGCGCGCGGTACGACAGACTCAACGATGGTATGAGCGGCTGCACTGCCACCGACAATATTGACCACCGGACGGAGATAGTCGCCTTCGCTGGCACCGGTCGGGGCAACATAGGTTCCGGGCAACAAGCCAATCCGCTTGCCGGCAATCGTCGAGCCTTTTGATTGCAGCGCGCTCAGCGCCCAGGGACTGCCTTCGGTACCGGAATTGCTGTTCGAACCGGTCGTCGAAATGTAGTAATCAAACCCTGCCTGCTGGGCAAAAACACCAGCCGGCCGGGCGAGCAGCGCGGCGAAAGGGATAGCGATACCGGCCTTCACGACACTGCGCCGGGAAACGCCGGAAAATGCGGCACCCGGCATCGAGAAACGATTTCTCTTGCTCAAGAGGGAACTCCTTTTGCTGATCAGCCGAACCCAGCCGCTTAGACAGCGCACCCAGCGGCCTGTGTCGCGGTGCGGGCAGTATCCCCCGCCCCCCGGGATCCAATGATGTGAACTATCGCACACTTCACGACTGTCGGATCGTTATGGAGCACCGACTGGCTGTGACCAGATCGGTTCCGGAGTCTATTATGCGCCCGGTGACGGTATTTTCTCGCCAAACCCCGGCCGGGGAAAGTGTGCTGCTCCGGCAGTTGCTGGTAACTGCTCGCGCCGATGAGTTGACAACTCCCATGCCCGAGGGCTGGAGCGCATTCGGCTCGGGAACCATGGCGCTTGCTGCAGCGCTCTTTTTTGCGGCCAGCCGACATCAACCCGGCAAGTCGGTGATCCTCCCGGCCTACTCCTGCCCGGATATCGTTGCAGCTGCGCTGGCTGTCGGTCTGGAACCTGCATTTGCAGATCTCGTGGTCGATCAGACAGGAATGAATCTCGCTGCGCTGCGTAGCCCGCTGAATGCCGGATCCTCCATCGCCGTACTCGTGGACCTCTTCGGCACGCGACATGAAATGCCGGTGCACGGGGAAACAGCAGCAACGTCACGGGTCACCCTGGTTCACGACCGCGCGCAAAGTCTGGCCGGACCAGGCCAGGAAGTGGACTCCGCAGCTGACCTGGTCGTCGTCAGTCGTGGCCGGGGCAAACCGGCCACATTGCTGGGTGGCGGTGCCACCTGGGCGAGGCAGGCTGACGAGTTTTCCGCATTCGCCGCCGCGCGCTTCCCGGTCGGCAACTGGAGCGCAGCGAGTACAGCCCTGCGGGCCGCCCTGTACAATCTCGCCACGCAACCCCTGGCTTTTGGAGCGGTGGCACAACTGCCCTTTCTGCACATTGGCGAAACAAAGCTCAGAACGCTGCCTGCGATTACCCGCCTGCCCCAGTCATGGCTCGTGCACGCCGCCCGACAGCTACGAGCCTGGCGATCCGAATGTGCTGCGCGCCGGGCACGCACCCTCGCGATGGCCGAGCTGATCCCTGCCAACAATTTCCGCATCCCGTCCGATGCACTGCAGACTGCGGCCAGTGAGGGCCTGAACAGGCTGCCCGTCATGTGCAGCGATACGGAGCAGGCCCGGTGGCTGATCAGCCGGGGCACATCACTGGGCATCTCGCCCATGTACGGCAAAACCCTGCCCGAGTTCATGGGCATGAGCGCGACGGATGCGGCCCTGGCATTCCCGGTTGCCTATCGCTTTTCACGGACCCTGGTGACGCTGCCAACACACGCACGCTGCGGTCCACGAACACGCCAGAGCCTTCAGGAACTGCTCCGTGACGCGCAATAGAACCCGTGGCGACAAGCGGGCGCCAGGCACCGTACCGGACGAAGCAGCACTGAAAGGCATGTATCTCGCCGTTTTCGGTTACCTGTTGCTGACGTTTTCCCGCCTCCATGAATTTGTTCCAGCCCTGAAAATCATCCGGCCACTGCAGTTTCTGACACTGGTGGTGATCGTGCTGTGGCTCAAGCACCGGCCACCGATGCCAAAAAACGAACCACTCATTCGCTGGCAACTGATCTTTCTCGGTACCATGCTGATTGGCCTGCCCGCCGTGGTGAATCACTTCTGGTGGCTGAACACGATCGCGGACTTCGTCATGTATCTGGTGGTGTTCTCCGTCGGCCTCGTCGCCGTTTGCCGGTACACCGTTTATCGACAGAAGATCCTGCGCCTTCTGCTCATCGCATTCCTGTTCCTGGCCATATGGGCACTGACTCACAACGGAGCTGGTCCGCGAGACTGCTGGCTGGAGGACGAAAATGATATTGCCGGTGTGTTCATCGTCGGCGCCTGCCTCGCCTATGCCATGCGCACAGAATCACCCTCGCGAAAATGGCGCTGGCTCGCCATTCTGAGCGGCGGCACCTGCCTCGCCGCACTGGTTGCTACCGCTTCGCGTGGCGGCTTTGTCGCACTGGTGGTCACGGTAGCGACCATCGCCCTGTTTTCGGGGAAATTTATCCGCACCAGCATTGTCATCGTCCTGATTGGTCTGGCCGCTTTGCCCTTTGTACCCGCCTCCTACATTGGAGAAGTAAGTTCCATTGAGGATGGCGCCGAGTCATACGGCAAGACCGAGGGACAGGAGATGGAACGTATCTATACCTGGCGGCGCAGCTGGGAAATGTTTCTCGAGAATCCGGTGATCGGCGTAGGTGCCGGCAACTTCTCCTGGGCGATCAGCAATTACGAAACAACCTACAAGGCGCGCCTGCAACGTGGAGCGCGACGCCAGATCGCCGGCCGTGCTGCGCACTCGATTTACTTCACCCTGCTTCCGGAACTGGGCCTGGCAGGTACCTTTGCATATCTGGTGATCATGATTAAGTCGGCGCGGCGTGCCCGCAACACGCTGCGCGATCCGGCCCCGGCCCCGGAAGACGGCTCGATGCGCATGATCGCCCTGTTTGTCGGACCGGCAATCGTCGGCTACTCGGTCGCCGGCGTATTCATATCGGTACTCTGGTATCCGATGTTGTGGCTGCTTGTAGGCCTTGCCATCGTTCTGCACCTGCCAGGCGATCCGGCCCCGGACGAGCCACAAAAGTGAAAGGGCCATTGCGGATATTGCATGTCGCATCCGGCGATCTGTGGGCCGGCGCCGAGGTTGCGATTTTTCATCTGGCCTGCGCATTGAGCGCCAATCCCGATGTGAAAATCGAGATCGCACTGCTGAACGATGGCGAACTCGCGGCTCGTCTGCGCAGCGCCAGCATCCCCGTACATGTCTTCGATGAGCGGCAACATGGGATCTTCAGCCTGCTCCTCAAGGTCCGCGCGCTGATCCGGCAGTTGCAACCACACATCGTCCATACCCATCGCGGCAAGGAACACCTGCTTGGCGCACTGGCTGCCGCACTGGTTCCGGGACGGGTCTCGCTGCGTACCGTACATGGCAGCGCAGAGACCATTGCCGGACGACATCCCGGGTTGCGCGACGTCGCCAGGCATAAACTTGACCGGTTCGTCGCCGGGTTTCAGCGTTGTGCGATCGCGGTTTCTGCACCACTGGCGGCAGAGCTCGGCAAAAGTCTGCCGGGGATGCCGATCCGCACCATCGTCAACGGCATCGACCGGAAGACAATCCAGGCAGCGGCAGCACAGCCCGGCGGGCCGATCGCTCCAGACCGCATCGGTATCTGCTTTTCCGGACGGCTCGTCGCGGTCAAACGCGTGGATATATTCCTGGCGGCCGCACGAATCGTGCTCGACGCGCATCCGGGACGCTATGTTTTTCACGTCATTGGCGACGGCCCGCTGCGCGCGCAACTTGAAGCGCAGGCCCGGGACCTGCAATTGGGCCACTGCTGCGTGTTCAGCGGCTTTCTGCCCAATGCCCTGCCCCTGTTGAACAGCATGGGGGCGCTGGTACTGACTTCCGACCATGAAGGCACGCCCATGGTCGCACTTGAAGCGCTTGCCCTTGGTGTGCCGGTGGTTGCTCACGCGGTGGGGGGGCTGGTGCCGCTAATCGGTTCAGCGGCACAGGGACTACTTGTGGGGAGTCAGGATCCTGCCGGGATCGCCAGGGGCATCATCGCAACCGCGCCACCTGACCGGCCGACACCGGCAGAGCGCAACAACCTGCTGCCTGCGGAATACCGGATAGAAAACTCTGTCGCCGCCCATCTTGCCCTGTATCGCGAGCTGCTCGCCGGGACGCCCGAACGCCACTAACGCAGGCCGGCCACGCGCGCCAGGAAGCTCGCCTTGTCGGCGGCAATATCCTCGTGAACCGACATACGCCGCAGCAGATGAAGGTCGCTTTGGGGCCCGTTCCAGCCGGGCACCGTCGTCACCGCAGCGCGATAGACAGTGCGGACCAGTGCAAGCGCCGCCGGCGAACAGTCGCCGTTCGGGTAGCAGAAAATATCGGCTGGCTGCCCGACCATCTGCTCCAGGCGGCTACGCGATCCCCGCAACTCGTCTTCCAGCTGTACTGGTGTCAGCCCGGGCAATAGCCGCGTATGCCGTCGGCTGTGCGAACCAAACTGCACCAACCCGGAGTCCCGCATCGCAAGGATCTCGGTCTCATCGAGCAGATCGCGACTCCCGCCCCCGGCGACGACCGGAACAAGGGACTCGGCCGCATCGAGCAGGCTGATCATCGCCGCATCAGACAGACTCTTGCAGGCAGCGATGACACGATCGATCTGCGCAATATCGGGCGCACCAGTCGGTACAAAGCCGGCACGCACCAGCAATCCGCACAACTCGGCAGGCAGCACACGCATATCGCTGACCACAAGCCTGCCCAGCAGCTGCGCCAGCCGGTTGGGCCAGAACCGGTAACTGCTGCCAATGAAGTCGGTGACCAGAAACACCGTCGCTGGCACCCCCGCCGCGACAAGGACCGGCAGACCATAGTCGTAGTTGTCACGCCAGCCATCGTCGAAAGTGATGCAGCAGGCGCGATCCGGCAGCTCAGCACCTGAGGCGCGCAGACCGAGCCAGTCACCGAGACCGATGAGCGTGAAGTGCTGCTTCAGCACGCGCAGCTGCATGGCCAGCGCGTCCGGACTGACATACATGCCGGGTTGCTCGGTCGCCCGTGCGGGATGATCAGCCGGCAGGATGCGGTGGTAGGTCAGTATGGTGAGCGACGGGCGCGGCCGCGTTCGCCAAACCACGGGGGCGGCCAGACCGAGCGCGCGACGCAGAAGCTGCTTGATGCGTGTTCCGGGCATCACGACTACCAGGGCAGGTTCGGACTGATCAGGGGGCCAAGCCAGTTGGCGATCGGCAACGGCATCCGGCTCCACAGCCTGACCGCCAGCTCGAGACGGGAACGCCCGCCCTGCTGATCCGCGACCGCATCGGCACCAGCCGGTGACCAGCAATGCCAGTGCAGCTGCTCAGGCTTTGCACCCCACTGGCTCTTGAAGCGGTAGGTTCCCGCATCCACGCTGCTGCGGCCAAAATCGAAGGATGTGCAGCCCCGCGAGAGCGCAAGCTGCAACAACTCCCAGTACAGGCGCATATTGATGGCCATGCCTTTCACCCGGCCCAGCGTCGCAGCCCACGGCACTTCCATGCCATCACGCCACTGCACGAGGATTGCGCCGGCGACTGGCTTGCCACCCAGGTAGATCACGACGACCGAAACACGTGATTGCAGGGCCGCGCAGACGGCGGCGAAGAAACGCAGCGGATAGACCGGCGTACCGAGATCGCGCATCACGCTGCAGAACACCGGGTAAAAATCCGCCAGCAACTCCGCACCACCAATACGCACTTGCGGATTTTCCCGTTCCGCACGCCGGATCTGCGAGCGCAGCTTGGAACCGAGGCTCTTCTGCAGTTCCGCGATAGTGTCCGGCAACTGCAGAACCATCGACACCTTGTCGAGGCTTTGCGCCCAGCTGATCGCCGGCATGTGCCGCGCATGACGCAACAGGATCCGTGTCGCGCGACGCTCGGCGGCAAGTCGCTCAACGCCCTGCAGGAGCGCCCCAACGACCGCATCGTCATCAGCCAGCACACCGCCGTAGGTGCAAAACGGCAGCGATCCCAGACAACGGGTCCACGGCACGATCCGCTGTTCTACGACCGGCAGCACACCGCATAGTCGGCCGTCTGCATCACGCGCGCCGAGAAAGAAGCTGCGCAAACCAAAACTGGCTGTGCCGATGCCTACGGCTGCTGCGAGCTGCCAGGCACTGGCATCCGAATGGCCCATCACATAGGCATCCCAGTCGCCAGGCGGCGTCTGCGTCGTGTCAACGGTCAGCGTGCCGGAACTCACCGTGCCGAAGGCTCCCAGGTGACGATCCGGCGACCACGCACAAAGGCAATGCCGGCTGCGGCCAGCGCAAGATTCACCTGTACAAAAAAACAAGCGAGGCGCAGCAACACGAAACGCTGCAGTAAAGGTATCCAGTGACAGGTAGCGACCAGGGCATAGCCAAGCAGCTGCACGCCAAGTGCGGTGGCAAAGAACCGGCTCTGCGGCGCGAGCCAGGCTGAGCAGAGCAGCAGCAGCAACATGCACCACGGCACCAGCCAGCGCATGAGCTTGTGCCCCCAGACCTGGAATGAAAACCAGCCATAGCGAAACGGATTGAGCACCTCGCTCAGGCGAGCCATGGCGGTCATGCCGCGCACTGCGGTACGAATCTTGCGCGCGTACTCCTTGCCAGGATCCTTGATGTCGCGATAGATCCCGACCATCCGCGGGTCCGAGATCGCGCGGGTCCCCGCGCGCACTGCATACAGCGCACAGGCAAAGTCGCTGGGAATGCTTGCGTCCCAGCTGCCAAGGATCGAACGCCGAATGGCAAAAAAAGACCCGCTCAGGCCAACCAGCCCCGCCCGCGCGGATTCGAGCCGGCGCAACCACATTTCGTATTTCACATAGGCGCCTTCACCGACCACGCTGCCGTCGGCGCTGATAAACCGGTCTTCACTGGATACCGCGCCAACTGACGGATCCGACAGATCCTCGACCAGCACGCGAATGCTCCCGGCCGGCAGATCCGTACCGGCATCCGAGAAGACCAGGATCTCACCTCTGGCCGCCGCAATTGCCAGGCCCTGCGCAAACTCCTTGCCACGGCGCTCATCGGCGCGCACCAGCTTCACGCCGCGTCCCGCATATTCGGCAACGATGGCATCAGAATCGTCATCGGAGGCATCTGAACAGACGATGATCTCGAGATCCGGGTAGTCGAGGTCGAGCGCATTGTCGAGCTTGTGACGCAGACGCCGGGCTTCATTCCGGCAAGCGATGATCAGCGAAACCGGCGGCATGAATGCCGGCGATCCGCGTACCGGCTGACGTGCCGGAACCAGCCGCAACAACAGCGGATAAAGCGCATAGCTGTACACGCAGCCAAAAACTGCCAGCCAGAACAGCGTGCGCAACGCGCCGTGCCTAGAACCAGGTCTGGGGGATAACGATCACATCGCCCGGCTTGAGCATCAGGTTCTGGTCCAGGTCACCTGAATCGAGCAGATCGCCGACCCGGATCTTTGTCTTTGACTCCTTGCCGTTCTCCGTGCGGATCAGGACGGCACGATTGGGTGCCGCAAACTCAGTGAGTCCGCCGACGGCGAGCAGCGCATCGAGCACACGCAGCCCGGCATGGTAGGGCACCCCGCTTGGCCGTGTGACCTGGCCGATCACCTGCACCTGGCTGAGCGCACCGATCGCCTGACTGACAATCACGCTGACCTTCGGCGTACGGATGTAAACCGCCAGCGCGGTCTCGAGGTCAGCCGCCAGCTGCGCCGGCGTCTTGCCAACCGTCACGGTATCCCCGACCAGCGGTGTGGAGATCCGGCCATCCGGCCGCACCGGCGCCGTCACCGACAGCTCCGGATTCTGCCAGACGAAGATCTGCAGGGTATCGCCCGGGCCGATCAGATAGTCCGCACTGACCACGGAAGCTGCCGGGGCAGGCGCTTCCGCCGGAGTCTGGGCCAGCGCCGCCTGTGCGAGGAAGCTCGTCATCAGCAAGGCACAAAATGACTTGAACAGCGACATGGAAAACTCCTTCATGGGACTGAACACGGAGAGGTGCAGCATACTACTCCGGGGCGGAGAGCAGGCCTTCTGCCACCAGGCATTCACGCATGGTACCGAAGCGAAAATCAGCCAGCAGCTGCTCCAGACGTGGCAGTGTGCGGTGCAGATTGAGGTAATGCCGGAACCGGGAGCGCCATCCCGCGTTGGCGATCCGTGGCTGCTCCGGATCAACCTCCCAGGGGTGCAGATAAAACACCACGGGGCGCCCCTGTGCCCGGACCCGACTCAGGCCCCAGCGCGTCAGGCCATAGGGGAACAGGCGGAAATACCCGCCGCCGGCCATCGGGATGTTCTGGCCAAATACTTCGACTGCCGTGAGCGGATACTCGACCAGCGTTCTGCCTTCGGGCGTCGTCAGCCGGTGCGGTACGGTCTGTGCATCCGGTATGCCATAGCGATCATGGCGCACCGGGAAAATACTCGAATCATATTCAAAGCCCTCCTCCTTCAGGATGTCGAGGGCCCACAGCGAATCGCGGGTGATCGAATAGGTTGCGGCCCGATAGCCGGTGACCGCCACCTGCCCCAGATCCTCCAGCAGTCGCTTGCTGTCGCGGGTTTCCTGGCGGAACACGGCCGGTGTCTGCGTCACGATCCGCTGATGGCTCATGCCGTGGGATGCCAGCTCGTGGCCGCGGGCCACGATCGAACGCACGAGTGCCGGATGACGCACCGCGATCCAGCCGAGGACAAAAAAAGTGCCGTGTACCTGATGACGGTCGAGCAGATCCAGCAGCCGGCCGGTATTGGCCACCACACGTGAACCAAAGCTGTCCCAGTCCGACGGGGCGATCACCCTCGAGAACGCATCGACCTGGAAATAGTCCTCGACATCGACGGTAAATGCACAGGGTGGTGAAGTCATGCAGACCTGCTCAATTGAAACGGCGAACCCTCTTCCGGGGCCTGGCCCGATACTGTAGCCGCTTATGCCCCCGCTGCCACGCCCCAATGGAGTGCGGTGTGAACTGCATCACGCCGGTTGCAGCAACCCGGACGCGGCCGGCGAGCAGTACACCGCATCCAATCGCGGTGTCCAGATGATAGGCTAGGCAGCACAGATGGAGCGCTACAGCGAATGGACTTCCAGAAGACACTTGCCCGGCTGATCGAAGATGCTCACCGCATGTGGGAGTTCCGCTGGCTGGGGCTTCTCTGTGCATGGCTGATTGCCGCCGGCGGCTGGTTCACGGTGCGAATGATCCCCGACAAGTACGAAGCCGCTGCCCGCGTCTACGTCAACGCGGAGGGCGTGCTGAAACCCCTGCTGCAAGGGCTGACAGTGCCCACGGATCCGCTCGAGCAGGTCAAGTTGATGACTCGCGCCCTGCTCAGCCGGCCGCATCTCGAGAAGGTCGCCGACACTACGGGGCTTTCTGCCCGGGCGCGAACGCCGGCAGAACGCGAATGGCTGCTGCTGAAACTGGAGGATTCCATCTTCGTGTTGCGACCAATCCTGGCGGATGATGAGCAGGTCTACACGATTGCCTACAGTGACCGCGATCCGAACATGGCCAGGGCCGTGGTGCAGACCCTGCTCGATGACCTCATCTCCGAGTCCATGACCAGCGATATTGCCGACTCAGCCGAGGCCGGCGACTTTCTCCGCACACAGATCAAGCAGTACGAGGACCGACTGACCGAAGCCGAGAACCGGCTGGCCGAGTTCAAGCGGAAAAACATCGGCCTGCTGCAGGGCGAAACCGATTTTTATGCGCGCTTTGAGGCAGCCCGGGCCGATGTCAGTGTCCTGCAGTCACAGGTCAGCAGCCTGACCAACAAGCGCAATGAACTCGCCCGCCAGCTGGCCGGCGAGTCCACCAGCACAGACGGTATCGACCCGCTGCGCTCCAGTTCAGTGGATGGCCCCATCAGCAATCTGGAGGCCGAAATCGCCCAGCTAAGGCTGCGCTTCACGGACCAGCACCCGGACGTGCTGCGCGCCAAGCAGACGCTGGATGATCTGTACAAGATCCGCGAAGAGGAGCTGCGCGCACGGGCTGCCGGCGGGCCGGACACCGCCAGGCGCAGTGTGGATCTGGTCTCGCAACGCATCAAGATCGCCCTCAGCACCACTGATGCCGACCTGGCTGCCCTGCGCTCCCAGTTGTCGCAGAAGAGTGCCGAGGTCACCTATCTGCGCGGCATGGCCAACACGATTCCGGAGGTGGAGGCGCAGCTGGCGCGCCTGAACCGCGATTACACCGTGGTAAAAACCGAATACGAAACGCTGTTGAAGCGACTCGAGTCTGCACGGATGAACCAGGAGGTCCAGGCCGACAACAAGGACGTTACCTTCAAGGTTCTGGACCCGCCGCGCACCCCCCTGCGACCAAACAGCCCGAACCGGCTTCTCCTGAATACCCTGGTGCTTGCTGCCGCACTGGGCGGCGGACTGGTCGTGGCCTTTCTGCTCGGCCAGCGGGACCCGAAGTTCTACTCCACTGCCCCGCTCAATGAGGCTGCGGGCGTGCCCGTCTACGGCATGGTCAGCATCGTCGGCAATCCGGCAGCTCAGCTGCAGAACTGGCGCTTCCAGCTAACAGCAGGTGCGCTGCTGGCAGCCTATATTGCGGTGCTGCTCATCAACAGGTTCTTCAGCGCATGACCATCATCGAACGCGCCATTCTCGCCGCCCGGGCGAAAGCCGCAAAAAGTGCGGCCACGGCCACGGAACCGGCAACGACGTCCCCGGGCACCGGTCGGGTCATGCCTTTGCCACGGCCGACGCATGAAGCACCTGACCATGTCGTTGCATTCCCCCGGCTGGACAGCGGTGGAAGCCTGGTCACCGAAATCGCCGACGCAAAGGTTTACGAGCAGTTTCGCCGCCTCAAGCGTCCTCTCCTGCAGTGTGCTTTTGGGCCGTTGGCCACGCCCGGCACCCAGACGATCATGGTCACCAGCCCTTTGCAGGGTGCCGGCAAGACCTTCATCTCCAGCAACCTCGCCTATGCACTGGCGCTGGAGAAAGACCGCAATGTGCTGCTGATCGATACGGACAATGCCAACCCCACCCTCACGCGCCAGATGGGCCTGACCGGACACCCGGGCCTTTACGACCTGATCGGCAATACCGGGCTAACGCCTGAAGCGGTGGTCTGCCGGACGGATATTCCGGGGCTCTGGGTGCTGCCGGCAGGCAAGACGGCGACGGACGCACTCGAGTTGCTGAACAGTCATCGTTGCCGGGAAATCTTCCATCAGCTGGCGGACCGTGACCCCAACGGGATCGTCATCCTCGACGCACCGCCACTGCTGATCACCAACGAGGCGCCAGCGGTCACCGCACTGGCCGGTCAGTTCCTGCTGGTCGTTGAAGCCGGCGTGACACCGAAAAGCAGCGTGACGCGCTCACTGGAAATACTCGATATGAAAAAGCCGGTCGGCCTGGTGCTCAACAAGGCGCTCAGCAGCGGCGAGCTTGGTTCTTATTACCCGTACTCGTATCCGGCGTAGGAGCGGCTCCTACGCGCCGCTCTTACCCCGTCCGATCCCGTAGCAGGCAAAGCCGAGCCGGTCGAGCTGCCGGGGATCATAGATATTGCGACCGTCGAAGATCACCGGGCCAGACAGTGCGGCGCGGATGCGATCGAAGTCGGGGCTGCGGAATTCCTGCCACTCGGTCACTACCGCCAGCGCATCGGCACCGGTCAGTGCCTCATCGGCAGAGCTGCACAGCGTGAGGTCGGCGCGTTCTCCACAGAGGCGACGGGTTTCGGCCATCGCCTGCGGATCATAGGCGCGCACCTTTGCGCCAGCCGCCCACAGCGCCTGCATCAGCACCAGGCTGGCTGCCTCACGCATGTCGTCGGTATTGGGCTTGAAGGCCAGTCCCCACAACGCGATGGTCTTGCCCTTGAGCTGACCGCCAAAATGGCTGCTGATCTTGCGAAACAGGACTTCTTTCTGCCGGTCATTGACGTTATTTACCGCACGCACCAGCTCGGCTTCATAGCCGATTTCCTCGCCCGAGCGGATCAGCGCGTGCACGTCCTTCGGGAAGCAGGAGCCACCATAACCGCAGCCGGGATATATAAATGAATAGCCGATACGCGGGTCCGAGCCGATACCGATGCGCACCTGTTCAATGTCTGCACCGTAGCGTTCAGCGATATTGGCCAGCTCATTCATCAGGCTGATCCTGGTGGCCAGCATGACGTTGGCCGCATACTTGGTGAGTTCCGCCGAGCGCATATCCATGACGATCAGCTTGTCGTAGCTGCGACTGAAGGGCTCATAGAGCTGGCGCAGCAGGTCGACAGCGCGCGTACTGTCGGTGCCGATGATAATGCGGTCGGGCTTCATGAAATCCGCAACCGCCGCGCCTTCCTTGAGAAACTCCGGATTCGAGACCACGTCGAATTCAGCCTTTGCACCGCGCACAGCCAGCGTCGCGGCGACGGTCTCCCGAACCCGGTCGCCGGTACCGACGGGAACCGTGGACTTGTCGACGATCACCTTGTAGCCGCTCATGTGCCGGCCGATGGTTTCGGCCACGGTCAGCACGTGGCGCAGGTCGGCCGAGCCGTCTTCATTCTTCGGCGTACCCACCGCGATGAACTGGATGTCACCGTGCGCGACGCCCGCTGCCACGTCGTTGGTGAACTGCAGTCGTCCCGCCGCGTGGCTGCGCTTTACGACATCCGCCAGGCCCGGCTCATAGATGGGAATCTCGCCACGCCCGAGCGCTGCGATCTTGGTGGCGTCGATATCGACACACAACACCTGGTTACCGGCCTGTGCGATGCAGGCGCCCGTGACCAGACCCACGTAACCAGTGCCGTGTACGGTGATTTTCATCGTTATTTCTCGGGACCCAGCGGGAAAACAGCAGCTAGATTAGCCGCTCAGACGGTGAAGGCAACCAACCCCGTCACGCCCGACGGCCGGATTCCACGTCGACCGGCGACCCGTTTGATACCGGGGGGCTCATCGCCGCCTTGCCGGTCATCGTCGCGGCGCTGTTCAGATCGGTTTGGCGAGCCTGCCAGACCAGATCGTCGATACCCTCGCTGACTGGCACGAAACCGTTCACGCTTTCCAGCAGCAGGTTCAGGGTCTGCTCGCAGTCAAAGGCATTGCCGGCCAGCTGGAACTGGGCCAGGAAATGCCGCACCTTCGGCCAGGGCAGCGACTCCTCCATGGCTCGCATGATCATCGGGTGTTCGGTACGCGCCACATCGGTGCCGATCAACAGCTCCTCGTAGAGCTTTTCGCCCTGGCGCAGGCCGGTGTAGCGGATGGCGATGTCGCCCTCTGGATTGGCCTCATCGCGCACCGTGAAGCCCATCAGGTTGATCATGCGTTCGGCCAGATCGGCGATGCGCACCGGCTCACCCATGTCGAGCACGAAGACATCCCCACCCTGCCCCATCGACCCAGCCTGGATCACCAGCTGGGCGGCCTCGGGGATGGTCATGAAATAGCGGATCACGTCCCGGTGGGTGACGGTCACCGGCCCGCCGTCGCGGATCTGCTTGCGGAACAGTGGCACCACCGAGCCGGAGGACTCGAGCACATTGCCGAAACGCACCATGCAGAAACGGGTCTTGCTGCCACGCTCGGCCATGGCCTGCAGCACCAGCTCGGCAAAGCGCTTGGTGGCGCCCATCACGTTGACGGGCAGCACGGCCTTGTCGGTGGAGATCAGCACGAAGGTCTCGACACCGGCCTCCTCGGCCGCTTCGGCGGTATGCCAGGTGCCGATGATGTTGTTGTGGATGCCCTCGATCATGTTGTATTCGACGATCGGCACATGCTTGTAGGCCGCCGCGTGGTAGAGCGTCTGCACGCCAAAGGCCGCGATCGCACCGCGCACCCGGTCACGGTGATGCACGGAGCCGAGCAGCGCCACGACCTCGACATCCAGCTTGCGTGCCTGCCGCAGGCTCTTCAGTTCCTGATCGATCTGATAGAGGTTGTGCTCGCCGAGATCGAACAGCACCAGCCGGCGCGGACCCAGTTCGATGATCTGCCGGCACAGCTCACTACCGATCGAGCCACCGGCACCGGTGACCATCACCGACTTGCCGCGGATGCAGGCGTCGAGCAGATTGAGGTGCGGGGGCACGGTTTCGCGGCCCAGCAGATCCGCCACATCGACATCGCGGATGTCCTCGAGGCGGGCCTTGCCCGTCAGCAGATCACCGATATCCGGCACCGTCTGCAGACGCACCGACTGGTTGCTGAAGCTGTCGATGATCTGCTTGCGCCGGCGACGGCCGGCCGATGGCATGGCCAGCAATACGCGGTCGACTCGCAGCAGGGCCAGCATTTCAGCCGCCCTGGCCGAGTTGATCACCGGCAGGCCGGCGATGGTGCGTCCCTGCAGTTCGCGATTGTCATCAATGAACAGCACCGGCATGAAATCACGGTGGTTTGAAGCCGCCGCCACCAGACGCAGACCGGCGCGGCCCGCCCCGTAGATCGCCACGCGCTCACCGCCAGCGCACCGATCGGCGACGACCGCGCGCATGGCAAAACGGCTGCTGACCAGCGCAAAAACGCTGAATACGTAGAACAGCAGGACAAAAGACGCCAGCTGAGTCCCGGTTTCGAGACCCGATATCCCGACCATGCCGGTGAGCACAGCGGTGAGAATCACCATGGCACGCAGCACGCCGACCACCATCCGGGCATTGACGAAGCGGATGATGGCCCGGTAGAGCCCCTGGCTGGAGAGAATAGGAATACCGAGGATCACGACGGCGAGGAACAGCCAGGTGAACTGCGGATTGGCGGGCAACACGCCCTGATGGAGAATGAAGATCGTCAGGGCGAGAACGCTGGCCAGCACAACGGCATCGATGACAGCGATGATCAGGCGCTTGGCAAGCGGGGGGAGCTGGATCAGTCGGGACTGGAATCCGCCGACAGTCATCTGGTCTTCCTGATTTTGTCTAGTTCATATGCGTCCACATCTGCCTGCCCCACGCAGCAAGATGCAACACTGGGCCGCATTATAGCGGCGAGGCTGATAGATGCTATGCCGTATTCAGCTCAGAAGCCGCGATGCAGTGGCTACTATCGTGTCGACCGTGGGGTAATACGCCTTCTCCAACACCCGCGAACTCGGTGCAGGTGCATCCGGAAGAGCAATACGCCCCATGCGCGCCGAAACCCCACGCTCGGCGACTGAGGCCATTACCTCACCCGCAATGCCGCAGGTCCGCCAGCCTCCGTCAATCGCCAGCAGATGTCCGGTCTTGCGAACAGACTCGACAACCGCCTCCGGAGCAAACGGATTGAGCACCCGGAGGTCGATAACCTCGGCCGAGATTCCCTTGTCAGACAGCCGATCGGCTGCATCCAACGCAAGGCGTACCGAGTAACCGGCGGCAACAAGGCTTAAATCACGGCCTTCGCGCAGACACCTCGGCCCCTGTACCGCCAGATCGAGTTCCTCAACCGGTGCCAGGTCGTCCTCCAGGTCATAGAGCCAGCGGTCATCGATGTACATGACCGGGTCACGGCTCACGACCGAAGCGATCAGCAGGTCGCGGGCATCTGCCACAGTCGCCGGCATGACGACACGCAGACCCGGAACATGGGCAAACCAGGCGTGCAGAGCCTGCGAGTGTTGCGCGCCCTGCTCGCCACCACGATTGATGATGGCGCGAATGGTGACGCCCGGGTGTGCCTGCCCCCCGACCATATGCGACCACTTGGCCGCCTGGTTTACGATGGCATCCATGGCATACAGCATGAAATCCATGCGCGGGTGGACGACGATGGGCTTCATCCCGGCCAGCGCCGCACCAACGCCCGCACCGGTACAGGCAAGCTCCGAAACCGGCGTATCAATAACGCGGTGGGTCCCGAACTTCTTGTCGAGATCAGTCATGGAATTGCCGACATACCAAGGGCTCCATAGTCCCTGGCCGAGGATGAACGCCTCTGGATAAGTCTCGAGGATATATTCGAAAGCGGCGCAGATGGCCGTTCCATAGTTGTACTTCATCGCGCATACACCCGATCAAGCAGAGCTGCAGGTTGAGGATAGGGATCATTCATCGCCTTTTCCCATGCATCCACCACGTCTTTCCGGATGGCCTCGACCAAATCAGCATGTTGTCCCGCTGACCAGCATCCAGCCGCTTCCATCGCGACAGTGAGACGCGACAACGGATCACGGGCTCGCCAGTTCGACAGGTCCTCTGTCGAACGGTTGACACCAACATCGATATCCTCACGCCAGTCCACATGGCCGTACCAGCGAAACGTGATGGCTTCGAGAAATGCCGGCCCTCGCCCGCTACGGATGTGATCAACCAGGCGGGAAGCCGCCTTGTTGACCGCCACGACATCATTACCGTCAACGACCTCACAGGGCATGTCATGTGCACTGGCAAAACGTGCGGTATATTCCAACGGCTGGCGCAGGCGAATGTGCATGTGGCTGGCAAAGAAATTGTTCTCGACCACGAACAGCACCGGTGCCTGCAGCACCCGGGCAAGATTCATCGATTCATGGACCGCACCCTCTTCGACTGCACCATCACCGAGGTAACTGACAGCAACATCATCGGTACCAGACAACTTCGCAGCAAGCCCAGCCCCAACCGCGAGCGGTACGGTCCCCGATACGATGGGCACTGATCCGTAGAACCCGCGCGGGCCGTCCCACAGGTGCATCGACCCCCCCATGCCGCGGGACAAACCCGTATCTTTGCCGAGCACTTCAGCAAACAGGCCGTGCAGACTGGCACCAAGTGCCAGTACATGGGAGTGCGAACGATGTGCGCCAAAGACCCGGTCCGAAGCACGCAGATTGGCGGAAACACCGACAGCAACTGCTTCTTGCCCCACGCCCAGATGCACCGGCCCCCCGATCAATCCGTTCCGACGCATGTCCGCGAGATGCTGCTCAGCCATGCGAATGGCAAGAATTGCGCGAAGCTGGCCCTGCAGGACCGCTGGATCCTGGCCCGCAATGTCAATCGGCTGATGGAATCGGGATGGGTCCGCAAGGCCCCCCACGTCAACTCCGGATCCGGCACGACTACTTCCCGCTGTCATTACTGTTTTCCGCAAAATGCTGCCCAATTCTCTTCCAGCTGCCCGGTACTCTTGATACCAAGAATCGTTGCAATTACCGCCCGGCGATCAAGCGCCCAGGTGACACTGTATTGTGCGACAGAAAGCCCGGCCTGCGCTGCTTCGGATCGTATCTCCTCGACCCGGGCCAGCGCATGCCGATAGCGATCACCCTGGAATACCGGCAGCCTGGAACGCCGGTCGTCAGCAGAGAACGTCGAATGGGCGTTGTATTTCCCGGTGAGCAAACCACTCGCAAGGACATTGTAGGCAACAATACCCACTCCATGGCTTTCGAGTGTGGCTTGCATCTCCGTGGTCGGGCCCTCACCCAGAATATTCAGCGGCAATTGTGCAAATGACACTTTCGCGACTTCACATGCTGCGCGGACCTGACCGGCCTCAAAGTTGGAGCACCCGATGTGGAGAATCTTCCCCTCCTCACGCAAGTCCATCAGACACTCGAATGTGGCCCTGATATCCGTCGCCGGATCGGGCCAGTGGATGTAGTACAGCGGAATACGCTCCAGGCGCAGGCGGCGCAGACTGTCCTCTACGGACTGGCGGAGGTATGCCCTGGAGCTGTCCCGCAGGATGACTGCCCGGCCAGTAGACGGAGACTCCTTCCACGACAGCCCGCCCTTGGTTGCGATGAACAGATCATGCCTTTTGCTACCGAGGATCTCCGCCAATCTCTGCTCGGACAGTCCGAGACCATAGACTGCCGCTGTATCAAAAAAGTTGATACCAAGTTCCAGCGCCCGGCCAATCGCCAGACCAATCTCCGGGATATCAACAGCCCCCCAATCCGTACCTCCGAGCGCCTCGCACCCGAAACACATCCTTGACGGCAATTGATCCTCACCAGCCACTTTCGGTTTCATTCGGAAGAAACATTCAATCCGGTCAGGTTATCGATACCGACCATCCTGCCCGCGGTCTCCAGAAGGATCCTGAGGTCAAGCAGGAACGAGCGTTCTTTGACATACCGGAGTCGCAACCGGTTCTTGACTGGTTCAATTTCCGTCTGGTACCGGGTATCGACATCACCACTGCCCAGTACAGCATCCATATCCACAAAATACAGGGAGGCGAGATCAGTGATCCCCGGCTTGATGGAAAGAATCAGCCGCTCCTCGCCCCGGTACTGGTCTGTATAAAACAGCACCTGTGGACGAGGCCCGACCAGCGACATATCACCCCACAGCACATTGAAGAACTGAGGCAACTCGTCAAGCTTGTGCTTGCGCAAAAACCGACCGACCCTGGTGACTCGCGGATCATCCGCGGCAGTGGAATACCCACC
>CAUJHF010000003.1 GCA_963204745.1 Pseudomonadota bacterium | reverse complement strand
ATGTTATCGCCCGGCATGACCATCTCCACGCCCTCAGGCAATTCGCACGCGCCCGTGACGTCGGTCGTCCGGAAATAAAACTGCGGCCGGTATCCCTTGAAGAACGGGGTGTGACGACCGCCCTCTTCCTTCGTCAGAACGTACACCTCAGCCTCAAACTGCGTGTGCGGATTGATCGAGCCCGGCTTCGCCAGAACCTGACCGCGCTCCACGTCTTCACGCTTCGTACCGCGCAGCAATACACCCACGTTGTCGCCCGCCTGACCGTCATCCAGCAGCTTGCGGAACATCTCAACGCCCGTGCAGGTCGTCTTCGTCGTGTCCTTGATACCGACGATCTCGACTTCCTCGCCAACCTTGATCCGGCCGCGCTCAATGCGACCCGTCACCACCGTGCCGCGACCCGAAATCGAGAACACGTCCTCAATCGGCATCAGGAAAGCACCGTCAACCGCACGCTCCGGAACCGGTATAAAGCTGTCCATCGCGGCAACCAGCTTCTCGACGCTCTGCGCGCCCATCTCGCTGGTATCTCCTTCCCAGGCCTTCAGCGCCGAACCGGTGATCACCGGTGTCGTGTCACCAGGAAACTTGTACATCGAGAGCAGCTCGCGCACTTCCATCTCGACCAGCTCCAGGAGCTCCGCGTCGTCAACCATGTCCGCCTTGTTCAGGTACACCACGATGTACGGCACACCGACCTGCCGAGCCAGCAGAATGTGCTCCCGCGTCTGCGGCATCGGACCATCGGCTGCCGATACCACCAGAATCGCACCGTCCATCTGCGCCGCACCCGTGATCATGTTCTTCACGTAGTCAGCGTGCCCAGGGCAGTCCACGTGCGCGTAGTGACGCGCATCGCTCTCGTACTCAACGTGCGCTGTTGCGATCGTGATGCCACGCGCCTTCTCTTCCGGCGCCTTGTCAATCTGGTCGTATGCGCTCACCTCACCGCCAAACTTCGCCGCCATCACCTTGGTCAGCGCCGCAGTCAGCGTCGTCTTCCCGTGATCCACGTGACCGATCGTTCCGACATTGACGTGGGGCTTCGTACGCTCAAATTTGGCTTTCGACATGACCAGCTCTCTCTTCGATCTGTTTGTGCTTCTGTTACATCCGCAGTCACGGCAATGGCCGCTCCTGCCCAATACTCTTATGCACGACTCTTTGGAGCCCACAACCGGAGTTGAACCGGTGACCTCTTCCTTACCAAGGAAGTGCTCTACCAACTGAGCTATGTGGGCAAATCACATCTCCCAATACTGGAGCGGGTGATGGGAATCGAACCCACGTCATCAGTTTGGAAAACTGAGGTTCTACCATTGAACTACACCCGCCACCCTCCAAGCGTCTCAGCTCCGGACGGCAGCGAAGGGGCAGCAGGCGTACAACTTCAGCCACAAGGACAGAAGGCCCGCCTACAAACGCCCTCCTGAAGCTCTTGGTGGAGGGGGTAGGATTCGAACCTACGAAGGCGTAAGCCAGCAGATTTACAGTCTGCCCCCGTTGGCCGCTTGGGTACCCCTCCGCTAAGTCAAGCAGAGCATTGTCTGGCGACCGGCTTCCGCTGTCAACCTCAAGTGCTATGCCGGAAGAGGGACTTGAACCCCCAACCTACCGCTTACAAAGCGGTTGCTCTGCCATTGAGCTATTCCGGCCCGTCATCTTGCTGCGCGGGCATTATATATACGGCTTACTGCGGCGCTACCGGCCCGGGCATCAAATCCGTTGCAGCAGGGCAGGGCAGGCTCTCAGCACGGAGAATCCGATCGTAGCCGACGGCGAGATCCCTGAGCAGAGCTTGCTGATCGCTCCCGGGATCCGAGACCAGCCAGTATTCGGCAGCGGTTTTATACCGTTCCCGCATAACGGCCTGGACACCGGCCCGGCGAGCGGCCTCGATAACATCCTCGGCGCCGTCCAGTTCACGAAATACCCCGAGACTGATGACAGCCACAGGCCCGTCCTGCATCACATAGGCATCCGGAAGCCCGGACCCCAGCAATCGCTGCCGGGCGATTTCCGCTTGCTCCTTGTCGACAAAGCCCTGAACCTGAACCCAATGACCAAGCCACACACGCGCTTCCCGTAGCACGGCTCTGGCCTCGATGCCCCGCTTGGCCAGGGCAGCCGAGAGTTGCTGCGCGGCGCTGGCATCGGGTACTGGCCCGACATAGACACACTGCGATGAGGGATCTACGGCATCTGCCCCCGTGGCGGTACGGGGGCTCGACGGTCCAAATATCGACAGTTCATTGGCGTCGGGGGCCTGCAAGACAACCGGTGGCACAGGATCAACCCAGAGCACCCACCCAAGCAGGAGCAGGTTGGCGAGCAATAACATCAGGAAGATATTACGCACAGGCGCCCCTGTACTCAGGCAACTGAATAGCAGGCCGGATCAAGGGCCAAGCCTTCGAGAACCAGCTCAGGATCATAAGCCGCCGGCGCATCAAGCAACCGGGCAAGTTGCGCACCGTCGCCCCCTGTAATCATCAACTGCGGCGCCCCGGCTGTACTGTTCGGCTTTGCAAGGCAATCGGCAACCAGCGCTGCGCTGGCGCGCACCACCCCCAACCGGATCGCGTCAGCGGTATCGGTACCGAGCGCATATCTGTCTGCCGCGCAGCCTGCCCGCATGTCCGAAGAAGATCCGGGGCCGGCAAACTGGTCCAGATCGCCTGTTTCCCGGCGCAGCGCGGCCACCATCAAATTGGCGCCCGGGAAGATCAGCCCACCCGAGTGAGCACCGTCCGCAGCAATGACATCGATGGTTACAGCTGTACCAGCATCAACCAGGCATAGGGGGCCAGGACACTTCCGCCATGCTGCACACATAGCAAGCCAGCGGTCGACGCCCAGCTGAGCCGGTTCGCGATAGCCATTGCTCAGGCCGTATGCCGTATCGCGCGAACGAGCAAAAACCGGACTGAACCCGAAGCGCGCAAGGATGGCGTCGGCAACCAGCTTCCCGGCCGCAGGACCAGCCACATTGGCAACTCGCACTTCGTCGGGAACGGCGGGATTGCGCAGCAGCTCAGCCAACGCTGCTGAAAGTCCACAGTTCCGATGCGTCGCGTAGCCAGCCCCGACCAACCCTTCCCCCGACGTCCAAGCCCATTTCAACCGGCTGTTGCCGAGATCCAGCAACAGCTTCATGGCTGCCGCCGCAACGTAACATCCCCTGCGAAGACAGGCTTTAACATATTCCCGACTTCGACCAACAAGGCACCATCATCGGCGATTCCTCGTGCAACTCCCCTCAAAATCTGCGATCCGCTCGACACAGAAACGGACTGGCCCAGCAAATAATCCCTGCTACGCCAACGCGGCGCAAAAGCCGCAAACCCGGAACCGGCAAATTCGCTCAGGTTTCGATGCAGCGCGTTGAGCAAAGATCCAGCCAGCAGATTGCGGGACACCTGCTTACCTTGAACAAGGGAATCAAGCGTCGCCGGCGGCAGGTTGCCGCCATCCGCATCCACCTCAGCACCCAGATCAGGCGATACATGCACATTCAGGCCGATACCGATGACAACACGCAGCGGCCCGCCGGCCTCGCCAGCCACATCTACCAGAATACCGCCCAGTTTGCCGCCGTCCGCGACGATGTCATTGGGCCACTTCAGCTGGACGACTGCAGGCGGGACACCGCCGGCCAACGCCTCGGCAACCGCAACCCCTATTACGAGCCCCAATGCCGCCAGATCCCGCGGCGCGACCTCATAGCACCAGGATACCGAAAGGCATAAGCCATGCCCCAGCGGAGAAAACCAGCGCCGGCCGCGGCGACCGCGCCCGCCGGATTGATACTCCGCGACACAAACAAACATCGCGCCGGGCGTCGGCGCTGGCATTGCCGCCAACAGCTCACTCGTCGATGCGGTTGTCAGCAGCACATCGAGACGGGCCAGTGCGGCCTGAGTCGCAGGGCTCAGAAATGTCCGGATCGCGTCTTCGGCCAGCCATTCGAGCGGAGCACCCAGCCGGTAACCCCGGCGCCGATCAGCAAGCACTGTCAGTCCTGTGCTCCTGAGTGCCCGAATCTGCTTCCAGATCGCAGCCCGGGAGAGGCCCAGAGCAGCGCCCAGATGGACACCCGTGTGCCATGCGCCGTCAGCCAGCAAGGTGAGCAAGGCCTGTCGTGAATCGTCCACAACTAGCGCGGACGGCGCCGCAACAGCATCGCTCTTTCGATACGGTTTTCATTGCCGGCCCGCAAGCGACGAATGTTGGCGCGATGCGTAAACACAATAAACAGGGCAAGGCCGGTCAGAAACACGAGCAACGGCAGCCGCCCGTCCAGACCGCTAATCAACAGCCAGATTGGCAGAGCCACCGCCGTCAGCATGGTGGCCAGACCGACGAAGCCGGTCGTGACCAGGACGATCACCCAGACGAGCACGCCGGGCAAGGCGAGCGACGGAGCAATGCCCAGCAGCGCGCCGATTGCGGTTGCCGCTCCCTTGCCACCCGCGAACCCGAACCAGACAGGGTAGCAATGCCCGACTACTGATGCGCCGGCACAGGCCAGCATCAACCAGGTACGGGAAACCTCGGGATCGAGAAAAACACCTGGCAAGGCAAGCGTGGGAAGCAGCCACGGCGGCAAAAAACCCTTGGCTATATCGATGAGTATGACACGCAGCGCAAACCACTTTCCCTGGGTACGCAAGGCATTGGTTCCGCCGGCATTGCCGCTCCCCTGCGTACGAATATCGATACCGCCGGCCAGCTTGCCGACGATAAGCGCGCCGGTCAGCGAGCCGATCAGGTAACTGATCAACACCTTCAGACCAAGTTCAAGCATTCGATCCAAGCCAGCTGTCTCGGCGCACGATGGCATCGGCATCCGCTTGCGGGTCAAGGCTCAGGTAGCAGGTATCGCGGGGTGCAGGCATGGCGCGCAGAGTGATGCTCATCAGCTGCTGATCGCGAAATATATAACAGCTGCATTTGCCATCCACCGGCAATCGGTTAACCAGCGCTTCGAAATTGTCGGTACTGGCCGGATGCCCGTTGAGCGCTACCAGTTCGTCCCCGGCAGAGATTCCGGCAAGTTGCGCGGGACCACCGTCAACCACTTGAGTGACTCTCGTCCGACCATTCATATTCTTGAGCTTCATACCCAGCCAGGGAAGAGGCTTACCTTGCCGCCGTCCAGATACGCCACCGGCATCGCTTTCGCTCTCCTGGCCCCGCATATGCAGGAGAACACCGAACTGGGCGAGAAGAATACCGAGCGGCGGATCAACGGTCGTCCGCAGGTTCTGATGAAAAAATGCCTTGAGATCGAGACCACAGACCTGTTCCGCCAGACGCTCGAAGTCTCCTTCGGTCAGGCCACGACTGTCCTCGCCGCCAAATTCGCGCCACAGCGCCCGCATCACAGCGTCCAAAGAGCAGGTTCCATCGGAGCGCAAGCGGATTTCCAGATCCAGCGCCAGCGCTACAAGTGAGCCTTTCAGGTAATAGCTGACAGTAGTGTTCGGTGAATTCTCATCCGGCCGGTAGAACTTGATCCAGGCATCAAAACTCGCGTCTTCCAGAGTTTGATGACGGCGACCACTGGTGCGGTAGAGCTTTGTCAGGCTGCGCCCGAGCAATTCCAGGTATTGCTCCTGCGTGATCAACCCGGCACGCAACAGCGCGATCTCATCGTAATACGAGGTGATTCCCTCGAATATCCAGAGTTGGCGCGTGTATGCCTCCCGTGACAGATCCGCACCAACAAACTCCGCCGGCCGTATGCGTTTGACTAGCCATGCATGAAAGTATTCATGACTGGCCAGCCCCAGAAACCGGCGGTACCCGGCATCCGTATCGTCGGCACCCTGCCATGGCAGGTCATCTCGCCGGCATATCAGCGCCGACGACGCGCGATGCTCCAGCCCACCGTAACCTTCGGCAACTGCGCGCAGGAGAAACAGGTAGCTGCGCATAGGTGCGGGCTGGCCAAAAAAATCAATCTGCCAGGTACACAAACGGGCCAGATCCATCTGCAGCCTCGACAGATCGGCATCCTCGCGCCCAATCATGGCCAGAGCGTGAGGCGTACCGGCCGCCTCGAAGTCGATCACCGTCAGCCTACCCATAAGCACAGGGTGATCGATCAGATCTGCATAACCGGTCGCATGGAAAGCACCAAACTCGCCGGCAGCGCCGGTCAGACGCGGCAGACTGGTTGCCAGCTGCCAGACGGTATCGGGGGGCAGCTCCGGTGGATCGATGTGCACGACGTAGCTGTCCTGCTCCTGGCCGCTCACCTGCAGAAAAAGACAGACCCCGTTGAAGAACCCGGAGTTGCCGTCCAGCCAGGCGCCTCGCACCGAGGAGTCGGCAGCGTAAATCACCGCTGTCACCAGCAATGCCCCCGCTACCGGCGCTGCATGCCAGCTATGCTTGTCCAGTTTGCGCAGCCCGACCCGCTCACCGTCGCTTGTCGCATCAATTCGTACGATGTGGCGCGCGTAATCACGAATCAGGTAACTGCCCGGTATCCATGCAGGCAGTCTGAGCACCTGGCCCTCCGGATCAGGATGTTCGATGTGGCAAGTTACCTCATACAGGTGCGCGCCGAGGCTGCGGGGGCGAACGTGGTAGACGACGGTGGTCTGGCTGACTGAACTGTTCATGGATCCGGTGCTGCGACGGGTCTGTAGACTCACACGGGCAGGAAGTCTAGCTGAGCCTGACGCGGCAGGTAGATCTCCGCCAGCATGCAACGTACGCTCCCGCCCCCCACGTGCTCGATGGTCGCAACATCCACCGGCAACAGTGCTGTGTACCGCTCAAGTACCCGCCGTTGCTCCGGCTGGAGACTCCGCAGGGCGGTTTCGGAGAGCACCAGCGCGGGACCGCCCGGGGAATCCACCTCCAGGCAGTTTGCAGCGAACTGCAGGACCTGGCCAGCGGATACGGGCAGCAAACGACGGTTTGATGCAGCCAGCTCCGCGCATACGGTCTGGCGCTCGGCCGGATCACTGATCGCGTCGCTGCAAAGCACTGCGACATGTCGCCCGAGACTCATCAGCACATTGGTGTGATAAACCGCCCGCCCCGCACCGACACTGGCGCTGAACGCCACGACCCGGTAGCCGGTAAGACGGGAAAATTCGGCGAGGGCCAATTTGTGGGTACGGCTTGAGCGGGCCGCAAAAGCCGTACGACGAGGCCGGTCGAGAACGAGGCTGCCGGTGCCCTCGAGATAGCTGCCGGGCTGCTCCAACGCCGACAAGTCGATCACCCGGCGCACATGGAACCCGCTTCCAGCCGCAAGCCTGCCCAGGATATCGGGGCGGCGCTCTGCACGCCGGTTGGCCGCTGACATCGGGTATAGCACCACCGTGCCGTCGCAATGCGTGGACATCCAGTTATTGGCGAACACCGCGTCGGGCGTCCCGGCACCCGGAACATCCGCGACAACGAACGTCTGTATACCTGCCCGGTCCAGTGCAGTTACCACGCCATCGAACTCCCTCATGGCTTGCGCCGACAAATCTGCAGGGGCATGCGTCGTGGCCTGCTGGAACTGGTTTGACGCAGCCGTCTGGTGATTTGGCCCAAAGTGGCTCGGACGAATCATGAGCAGATGCCGGGTCGTCTGGCGTTTGTCGCAAAGCAGATCTGCGGGACTCATTCAGGATCACCCTCAGGGACCTCACAGCCAACCGGACTGACACAGGCTAAAGTATTTATCCGTGGTGCCGACTATGCCAGCAGACCGGCATTGCCATCCATGCGCAGGAAGGTAAATGGAACAGGCAGCCTGGCGAAACCATCGATGTTTGACTTGTGTTGCATTTCGAAAACCGGCGCGTATATTACCGGCCGACCGAGACAGAAACGTCAGTCACACATCACGACATATCACAGTAAGACGTTGCCCCTGCAGGGACTCCAGTTGCTACTGTCTCGAAAACTCTTCCACGGTTCTTCCGCCCAGACGAGGTGAGCTCGATGCCGAGAGTATTGTCCGTTGTGGACAGGCCTGTTCCGGATTCCGTTACGGGCCTGACTGATAGCGAGGAACCACCGAACGCTGCGCCTGGAATCGTGATTCCAGGCATTCCATCACCGCTCACTTCCCCACCGGTCAACCTTAGCGCGGTTCCATCGTCAAAACATACCGTTCCGAGACTCGCGGTCAGCGCCCGGAGCGACGCATTTCGTCGCCGCTTCTACCCGCAGGCAGGCCTGCGTGACTGGAACGACTGGCGATGGCAAAACCGACATCGGGTGCGTAGCCTGGCTGACCTGGATCGAATGTTTCGGCTGACCGATGACGAGCGGCAGGCTATTGAGGCACACCACGGTGCCCTGCCCCTCGGCATCACACCGTATTACGCAAGCCTTATTGATGCTGACGACCCCACACAGGCGTTGCGCAGAACCGTAATCCCCGTGCTGGGCGAATACCTCAAGTCCAAAGGCGAGTCGGATGACCCGCTCGGTGAGGATGCGAGCAGCCCCTTACCCGGACTGGTACACCGGTATCCGGACCGGGTGCTGCTGCTGGTTACAAATTTCTGCTCGGTATATTGCCGCTACTGCACACGGGCCCGGATGGTCGGCTCGGTCGGCGAACGCAGTATCCGCAAGCACGACCTGGAGCGAGCCATCGACTACATCGCCGCAACGCCGGTAATTCGTGACGTGCTTTTATCCGGTGGCGACCCGTTGAGCCTCGACGACGAGCGACTGGAGTGGATCCTGAAGCGGTTACGGCAAATCCCCCATGTAGAGTTCATTCGCATCGGCTCCAAACAGCCGATCGTACAGCCCCAGCGCATTACTCCGGCGCTCACCCGCATCCTCAAGCGCTACCATCCGCTGTGGATGAGCCTGCACTTCACCCATCCGGATGAACTGACACCCGAGGTGGCAGAGGCCTGTGCGCGGTTGGCGGACGCCGGTATCCCGCTCGGCAGTCAGACGGTGCTGCTGAAAGGCGTCAACGACAGCGTCGCGACCATGCGGGAACTGGTACAGGGGCTGCTGCGCATACGGGTGCGGCCGTACTACCTGTATCAGTGCGACCCGATTTCCGGGTCGTCACACTTCCGTACGCCGGTTGCGAAGGGACTCGAGATCATTCGTGGTCTGCGTGGCCATACCACCGGGTACGCAATCCCGACCTACGTGATCGATGCGCCGGAAGGCGGCGGCAAGATTCCGTTGGCCCCGGACTATGTCGTCGGCCGTGACGAGGATGACCTGCTGCTCAGCAATTACGCCAACGGCATATACCGTTATCCGGATCCCCGCCCAGAAAGCTCCGGATGCGCGTCGGCCTGACCTACGACCTACGCGACGAATATCTCGCCGCAGGCTACAGCGAAGTCGACACTGCCGAGTTCGACCAGCCGGAAACCATCGACGCGATCGCTGACGCGCTGCAGCGGCAAGGTATGGTCGTCGACCGGATCGGCAATGCCCGGCAGCTGAGCGGGCGACTGGTGACCGGCGACCGCTGGGATCTGGTCTTCAACTTTTGTGAGGGACTGCACGGGTTTGGCCGTGAGGCGCTGGTACCGGCGCTGCTGGACGCATGGCTGATCCCCTATGTGTTCTCGGATCCGCTGGCTTGTGCGATAACGCTGCACAAGGGTGTTGCCAAGCATGTGGTCCGTGGTCATGGCCTGGCGACCCCCGACTTTGCCGTCATTGAAACACCTGGCGACATCGCCAAAATCGGGCTTCGCTATCCGCTCTTTGTAAAACCGGTTGCAGAAGGCACCGGCAAGGGGGTTTCAGCAGCATCTCGCGTGGAATCGCCCGCAGCACTCAAGGCCGTTTGCCGTGCCCTGCTGGATCAATACCGCCAACCCGTCCTGGTGGAGGAATTCCTGCCCGGCCGGGAATTTACGGTCGGGGTCCTCGGGACTGGCGCAGCAGCCGAGGCCATCGGCACGATGGAAGTACAGCTCGGACCAAGAGGAGACCAGGGGATTTACACCTTCGACAACAAGGAGCATTGGGAAGGCAGGGTCAACTATTCGCTGCTGGCCGAAGAACCTCTGTTGCAGGAGATTGAGACCCTGGCTATAGGCGCCTGGCGCGCTCTTGGCTGTCGGGATGGCGGCCGGCTCGATATCCGGCTGGATGCCCATGGTATAGCCAACTTCATCGAAGCAAATCCGCTGGCTGGCCTGCACCCCGGGCACTCGGACCTGCCGTTTATCTGCAAGTTCAAGGGCATCCCATATGACGAGCTGATTCGCCGTATCGTTGCTTCGGCATTGAGCCGCAGCACGCAGCCGCCGACAGACAAGCCAGGGGTGCCTTGCCAGTGAAACGAGGAGGCAAGGTTCTCATCATTCATAACGAGGTAACGGATGAATCCGCGGCAGATGCACGCGACATCCTCGATCAGATTCGATGTGTATCTCAAGCTTTGAAGTCCGAGGGATACGAAGTCGGTACGCTGGCGGTCAGTCTGCAACTTGAAGACATAAAAGGGCAATTGCTGACCGGGCGGCCCGATGTCGTGTTCAATCTCGTAGAAGCCATAGACGAGAGCGGGCAGCTTATTCCGGTTGCCACCTCACTTCTGGATCACCTGCGCATTCCCTACACGGGCGCAAGTACCGAGGCGTTAATGCTTACCTCAAACAAGATACTCACAAAGCAATGGCTTCGGCTTCACGACATCGCTACTGCCGACTGGTGGGATCCTGGTACCAGGCCGCCAGTCAGCCCGGCCGGGGGCCGCTGGATCACAAAGCCCCTGTATGAGGACGCCTCCATTGGTATGGATGATGCATCGGTAGTGGCAGGTTTCAGTGAGGTGGCGGAACGCATTGCCCAGAAGCAGCAGATGCATCCTTGTCGCTGGTTTGCCGAGCAGTTTATTGAGGGACGGGAGATCAACGTCGCGCTGCTCGGCGGACCGGACGGCCCGCAGATTCTGCCCATTCCTGAAATCCAGTTCGTCGATTTTCCAGCCGACAAGCCCCGGATTGTCGGTTACGCAGCGAAATGGGCAGAAGATTCCTTTGAGTGCCGGCACACGGTACGGCGGTTTATCGACCCGCGCCGTGAGGCTCCTCTCTGCGAGCAACTGGCGCAGGTGGCGCTGCGCTGCTGGCAGATCTTTCAGCTCCGCGGCTATGCGCGAGTGGACTTTCGGGTAGATGCCGATGGGCAGCCCTGGGTTCTCGAAGTCAATGCCAACCCTTGCATCTCACCCGATGCCGGATTTGCTGCCGCGCTCGCCGAACAGGACATTGGCTATTCCGAAGCGATCCGGCGAATTGTTACTGCAGCAAAACCATCCTGATTGTCACCAGATGAAGCCGCCGGTTTTCAGGGACTATCTGACCGAGACAGACCCGGCTCAAATTGAGGCACTGGTTCGCTCGACAGATTTCTTCAGCACTGAGGAAATCGCGATTGCACGTGAACTGGCAGACGACGCCCTGACACAGAGCGATGCCGGACACTATCGATTCATCCTTGTGGAGAAGGACCGCCAGCTGGGTGGCTACGCCTGTTTCGGAAGGATCCCGGGAACCCGCTCGGCATGGGATCTCTACTGGATCGTAGTGGCGCCGGATTTCCAGTCGCAGGGACTTGGAAAAGCGATCCTGGATCAGGTCGAAGCCCATATTGAATCTGCCGCCGGCGACAGGCTGTACGCAGAGACTTCCTCACGCAAGCAATATGAACCGACCCGCGGTTTTTACAACAGGTCCGGGTTCGATCAGGCAGCCATGCTCCCCGACTTTTACGCCCCGGGCGATGGCAAGATCGTGTACGTAAAGCTGCTCATTACCCGCTGAAAAAGAAAAAGCCCCCGTCGCTGATGCGACGGGGGCTTGGTGTTAGGTGCCTGGCAGTGACCTACTCTCACATGGGGAAACCCCACACTACCATCGGCGCTGGGCGGTTTCACTTCCGAGTTCGGAATGGTATCGGGTGGTTCCCGCCCGCTATGGCCGCCAGGCAAACTCTAAATTTAACGCATGCCCCAACCGGACCATGCGTAACAAAATGAATGTGTTTAACGAAGAACTGCAGTCACGCAAGTTTCAAGGCAACACCACTGAATCACTCAAGTCTCTTGAGTGTTATATGGTCAAGCCTCACGGGCAATTAGTACTGGTTAGCTACACGCCTTACAGCGCTTCCACACCCAGCCTATCAACGTCGTAGTCTTCGACGGCCCTTCAGGGGAATCAAGTTCCCAGAGAAACCTTATCTTGGGGGGGGCTTCCCGCTTAGATGCTTTCAGCGGTTATCCCGTCCGTACATAGCTACCCGGCAATGCCACTGGCGTGACAACCGGAACACCAGAGGTACGTTCACTCCGGTCCTCTCGTACTAGGAGCAACTCACCCTCAAGTTTCTAACGCCCACGGCAGATAGGGACCGAACTGTCTCACGACGTTCTGAACCCAGCTCGCGTACCACTTTAAATGGCGAACAGCCATACCCTTGGGACCTGCTACAGCCCCAGGATGTGATGAGCCGACATCGAGGTGCCAAACCTCCCCGTCGATGTGGACTCTTGGGGGAGATCAGCCTGTTATCCCCGGCGTACCTTTTATCCGTTGAGCGATGGCCCTTCCATACAGAACCACCGGATCACTAAGACCTACTTTCGTACCTGCTCGACTTGTCTGTCTCGCAGTCAAGCTACCTTATGCCTTTGCACACAACACGCGATGTCCGACCGCGCTGAGGTAACCTTTGTGCTCCTCCGTTACTCTTTAGGAGGAGACCGCCCCAGTCAAACTACCCACCATACACTGTCCCCAGCCCGGATTACGGGCCTAGGTTAGAACCCCAAACATACCAGGGTGGTATTTCAAGATTGGCTCCATGAGAACTGGCGTCCCCACTTCATAGCCTCCCACCTATCCTACACAGACAGGTTCAGAGTTCAGTGCAAAGCTGTAGTAAAGGTGCACGGGGTCTTTCCGTCTTGCCGCGGGTACACTGCATCTTCACAGCGATTTCAACTTCACTGAGTCTCGGGTGGAGACAGCGTGGCTATCGTTACGCCATTCGTGCAGGTCGGAACTTACCCGACAAGGAATTTCGCTACCTTAGGACCGTTATAGTTACGGCCGCCGTTTACCGGGGCTTCGATCA
>CAUJHF010000002.1 GCA_963204745.1 Pseudomonadota bacterium | reverse complement strand
ACCTTCGGCGCACCGACCAGCGTGCCGGCCGGAAACGCGGCGGCAAAAAGGTCGAAAGCATCGCGCCCTTTTGCGATCTCTCCCTGCACGCCGCTGACGATATGCATCACGTGGCTGTAACGCTCGATGCTGCGATAAGGCTCCACGTGCACAGTGCCCGCCGCCGCCACCCGGCCCAGATCATTGCGCGCGAGATCGACGAGCATCACATGCTCGGCGTTCTCCTTTTCATCCGCGAGCAATGACTGTTCGTGCGCGACATCCTGCTCCGGCGTCGCACCGCGCGGGCGCGTACCCGCGATCGGGCGCAGCGATGCATGCCCGCGACGCAATTTGACCAGCGCCTCGGGTGAAGAACCGGCTACCTGGATATCACCCAGGTCGATAAAGAACATGTATGGCGAGGGATTCAGCAACCGCAGTGCGCGATAAGCCTCAAAGGGCGAGAGACTGTGCGTTCCGGTGAACTGCACGGACAGCACCAGCTGATAAACATCACCCCGGGTAATCGAATCCTTGCTGGCCTCAACTGCCTGAATGAACTGCTCGCGCGAGAAACTCTGCCCGGATGCGCTCTGCCTGCCAGCAGCAGGTACCACCGGCAGTGCACCACGGAGCAGCCGGATGACCTCCGCACGCAACGCCAGCCGCTCGGCCTCGCTGCCCGCATGGAGCAAGGCGATCCGGCGCGTCAGGTGATCAAAAACAAGCAATGAGTCCGCGGCGAGATAGGCAGCTTCCGGCCCCTGTGGATTGTCCGGATGCCCCGGAGCATTGGGCAGGCGTTCGAAATAGCGCACGAGGTCATAGGCGCCGACGCCTACCAGGCCGCCGCTGAACGGCAGGTCGGGCAGCACGGGATTCAGCCGCGGCGTACGGGCCAGCGTGGTCCGCAAGGCATCCAGCAGTTCATCACGGCTGGCAGGCCGGTCGCGACGCTCTGCTCCAACCCGCAGCCCGTCGGCATCGAGCCGGAACTCAAGCGCAGCGCCGAAACCGAGGAAGGAATACCGCGCCAGATGCACGCCGCCCTCGACACTCTCCAGCAGGTAGCGCGGTTTGAGCGGCGCCAGCTTGAGCCAGGTGGATACCGGCGTATCCAGGTCAGCAGCTATGTCAAAAGGTGCTTGCATGAGACATCTTCAGGTCGCAGAAAACAAAAAACCCACCCCCGCTTCCGCGATGGTGGGTCACAGGCAGCTCGGGTAATAACGGGCTAGGCCATGCCCCTCCTCGCGGAGAGATGGACGCGACGCCACCACCAGCCCGGAATCTGATCAATCCTGCTCATGGGTGCGAGTATCCATGCGGGCTTTGGCAGCCGTCAAGGGTGAACGACGGCTGTCTTCCCTACAGACCATACCAGGCCGGCAGCAAGAAGCTGAAGGTCAGCCACATCAGGACCGTCAGCGGCGCCCCCACCCGCACGAAGTCGGCAAACTTGTAGCCGCCGGCGCTCATGATCAGCAGGTTACCCTGATAACCGATCGGCGTGGCATAACTCATGTTGGCGGCAAAGATCGCCGCCACCACGAAGGGCTCAGCCGGCGCGCCGAGCTGCCCGGCCATGCTCATGGCGATGGGCACACCAATGACAGCCACAGTATTGTTGGTCACGACGTTGGTGGCCACGATCAGCAACAGCATCAGGCCGCTCAGGATGACTGGCACCGGCATTCCGCCGAAGCCGGCCACGAAGAGCTGTGCGATGTAATCGATGCCACCGGTCACGGTCAGCGCATCACCGAGCGACAGGCTGGCGGTAACCAGCAGGATCAGCGGCATGCTGAGCGCAGGCCCGAGGTCGCGCCAGCGCAGGCAGCGGGTCACCAGCATCGCTGCCACACCGACCAGTGCCGACAGGGACATTGGCAGCAGACCGCCGGCAGCAACCAGCACCACCAACAGCAGAATCACGAGCGCCCATGGTGCCCGGTCGGTATGCGGCAGATCGATGGTGCCATCGAGCACGAGGATGGAGCCGCTGCGGCGCAGTTCGGTAATCGCATCGCGCGCACCCTGCACCAGCAGCACATCGCCGGCCTGCAGACGGATATTGCTGAGGTCCTCGCTGAGATCTGCGCCTGACATCGAACGATGTATGGCCAGCGGCACCAGATTGTAAAGTTTGCTGAAATGCGCCGCGTTCAGCGTCCGGTTATGCAGCGGGGAGCTGCGCGAAATCACCGCCTCCGCCAGCTGCTGCCCTTCTTCGTCGAGCGGCACGCTGTCACTCACCGGCCTGTCGACATCGCTGGCGTTGTACAGAGTGGCGCCGAGCAGCCGCTCGTATTCCTTCAGCTTGTCCGCCGTATCACGCACATACAGCCTGTCACCCGCCTGCAGTTGTACGGATGGCTGCCTGACCGGCAGCAGGCCTTCGCCGCGGCTGATGCGGTCGATCCGCATGCTGTTTTCGGTGCGCTTGCGCACCTCGGCGACGGTACGGCCTGCCGCAAAGCCGCCGGCCCGGACATGCAGCACGGCGTTGAACGAGCGTGGCGAACTTTCGGACAACAGCGGCTTGCGCACTGGCAGCAGACGAGGGGCGATCAGCCACAGGTACAAGAGACCAACCAGTCCGCCGACAGCCGCCGGCACGAAAAAATCAAACATGCCGATCGACAAGCCGGCCTCGCTCGCAATACCGACGGCGAGAATATTCGTGCCGGAACCGATGGTGGTCGTCATGCCGCCGAGCAGGACCGCCATACCCATCGGCAGCAGCACATTCGACGGCGCCTTGCCTGCGCGCAGCGAGCAGGCCACCAGCACCGGAACCAGCATGACGATTTGCGGAGTGTCGTTGATGAAGCCACTGGTTGCCCAGGCGGTGACCAGCGTGACGAAAAGGGCGAAACGCGGCCGCTGTATCCAGGTACGCGCGAGTACGGTGACAACCGGCTGCATCGCACCCGTGCGGTCGAGCCCCCGCCCCAGCACCATCAGCGCACAAACCGTAACCAGGCCCTCATGACCAAAGTTGGCGAAAATATTTGCCGGTCTGAAATCATGGTACGGAAAGACATAGAAGAGCAGGGCGAGCGTCAGCAGTACCCATAAACTGGTCGCTTCGGCGCGGATATGCTCACGCGAGAAGAGGTACAGCGCTGCGCAGGTCAGGCCCATGACGACAAAGGCATGCAGATCCGGCAAATTCGGCAAGGGCTGGCCCCCTGTTCTCGCATATCCCGCCTGATTCGCGGCCAGATCGTATAGCACGGGGTCTTGCAGACCGGCAATTCAGGCTGTGCATATGCGCCGCACCCCCGGGAATAAGTGCGGGCATAGCGCTTTCAGAGCCGAGTATCTGCGAAAATGCCGCAGCCGGACCGGCCGACAAGGGTGCCCAAGTGACCGCTGAAATACCGCAGCCAGCCCCGACTGCTACCGAGAAGCGCGAGGACATCCTGTTCCTCGCCAAGGACGCGGGCCTGCGCCAGGACGTCCATGATCTCGGCGTAATCGTCGGCCAGCTGCTGGAGGAGCAAGGGGGCAGCGCGCTGCTGGCCCGCCTCGAACAGACGCGCCGGGCGGCGATTGATGCCCGCGAAGGCGACCCGGAAGCCGGCCAGCGGCTTGCCAGTCTGCTCGGCGCACTGTCGGCAACCGAGGCTGAAACTTTCATCCGCGCCTTTTCAACCTACTTCCAGGCTGTCAACGGCGCTGAACTGGTGCACCGGATACGGCGCCGGCGCGCCTATCTCCGCGAAGGCAAGCACCGCCAGCCGGGGGGCTTCGAAGACACACTCTTCGAACTGCGCGACATCGGCGTCACCCTCGCCGAAATCGGCGCGGTCCTCGCTGATCTGAAATTTGAGCCGGTACTCACCGCTCACCCGACCGAACCGACCCGTCGCACCATCCTGCGCCGGCAGAAGGACATCGTGCGGCGGCTCATCGACATGCAGAATCCGTCGCTTTCACCGCGCGAGATCGCCGCCGACCTGGAAAACATCCGCAACGATGTCACTGTCATCTGGCAAACCGACGAACATCCGCCAGGCGTGCGCACTGTCGCCGACGAACTTGAACACGTGCTGTTTTTTCTCACCGAGACGATCTATCGCGTCATCCCGGTACTCTATGAAAACATCGAGACGGCGCTCGAAACCGTCTGGGGCCCGGAAGCACTGTCGATCAGGCTGCCGGTAATGGTGCGGCTGGCCTCGTGGATTGGCGGCGACATGGTCGGCCGCAATGAGATCACCGCCCGGACCATCCGCGAACTGATCGGCCGGCAGCGCTCGCTGATACTCGACCTCTATCATCGCGAGTGCCGGGATCTGACCGAAAAACTCAGCCAGAGCAGGACCCGCATCGGCGTATCTGCCGAAATCGAAGAACGTATCCACCTGTACTCGGGACATTTCCCGAATGCCCTGAGCATGACGCCGGTACGCCACCGGGATATGCGCTACCGGGTCATGCTGCGCCTCATGATGGCGCGACTGCAGTCGACTTTTTCAGACGGGCTTTTCCCCTATGACTCTCCTGAAGAACTTGCCAGCGACCTGCGCCTGATCATCGACAGCCTGACTCAACACGGTGGACAGCATGCCGGCCTGTTCGCCGTGCGGCGCCTGCTGCGGCGGGTAGAGACCTTCGGATTTCATTTCATGACGCTGGATATCCGTCAGGAAGCCAGCGTCAACCGCAGGATCATCGGCCGTTGCCTCGACGAAGCTGGCTGGCTGGAACAGACGGCGGAATACCGGACAGAACGGCTGCGTCAGGCGCTGGCTGAAAACGAGTCTCCGCTCGTTGAGTTCGACAACGAAGGCAAGCGCGCCATCGGCGTCTTCCAGGCTATCGCCTTCTGTCGGCGGCGCTTCGGCGAGAAATCGATCGGCCCGTACATCGTCAGCATGGCAGAAGGCGTCGACGATGTGCTGTCGGTGCTGCTGCTGGCCCAATGGAGCGAGAGCCTGAGGCGCAGTGATTCGATCGCCCTGGATATCGCACCGGCCTTTGAGACCATCAGCGGACTGGGCAACGTCGCCACACTGATGAACCAGCTCTATGCGGAGCCTGGCTACCGCGAACACCTGGCCGCCCGCGGCCGTCACCAGATCGTCATGCTCGGCGTATCTGACAGCAACGTGGACGCGGACCTCGTGTCAGCACGCTGGGCCTTGCTCAAGGCGCAGCGGGAACTGCTGACAGCCGCCGAAGCCAAGGACATCGAACTCACCATGTTCCACGGTCGCGGCGGCGCGCTCGGCGCCGGTGGCGGCAAGGCGCATGTCGACATCCTGAGCGCACCACCGGGTACGGTACAGGGCGGCGTGCGCGCCATCGAGCAGGGCGAGCTGGTGGCCACCAAGTACGGCGTGCGCGCCATCGCGCTGCGCACGCTGGACCAGGCACTCGCCGCAGTCACCCGCAGCAAGCTCCGGCCGACCGAGCCGCGCGCCGGCGAAAAGCCGGTATGGGAAGCCGTACTCGAGGTCATCGTTGCGGGAGCGCGAAGTCACTATCAGGCGCTGGTTCTGGAGTCGCCGGGGTTTTCGGATTACTACCGCCTGGCAACTCCGGCGGATGTCATTGAACGCATGCGTCACGGCAGCGGGCCTGAATCGGGTCTCTCCGACGGCTTGCTGGCTGCGGCCGGCACTGCACCCTGGGTATTTGCCTGGACACAGAGCCGCAACATACTTCCCGGCTGGTACGGCTTTGGCTACGGGCTTGAGCGCGCGCTGGAACAGTTTGGCGAAGCGCCCCTGCAAGAGATGCTCGCCGGCTGGTACTTCTTCCGCACACTGGTATCGGATGTGGAAACTGCCCTGGCCAAGAGCGATCTCAGCATCGCGAGTCATTACTCGTCGCTCGGTGGCGAACTCCATGAGCGCTTTTTCCCGCGCATCCAGAGCGAGTTCCTGCGCAGCACCGCGACAGTCCTGCGCGTCAAGCAGCAGCAGGTCCTGCTGGAAAAAGACAATACGCTGCGCCGCTCGATACGGCTTCGAAACCCCTACGTTGATCCCATGAGCCTGCTGCAGATCGATCTGCTGCGGCGCTGGCGGCAGACCAACGATGATGTGCTCTTCAACGCACTGACGGCGAGCGTAAACGGCATCGCGCGGGGCCTGCAGGACTCCGGGTGAAAGCGGTCTTTCCGGATTTTGACTCCCTCGGCCCGGCTGACCTGGACACGTCGGCGCTGCGAGCCGCGCTGCCGGAGATCAAACTGTACGCCAGCAGCATGCCCGACGAAGTGGCCGGAAGAATTGCCGGTTGCGAAATCCTGATCGTCAACAAGGTCGATCTCGATCGCGAACTGCTGACCGCGAATCCCGCTTTGCGGCTGGTCTGTCTGGCCGCGACCGGCAGCGACAATATTGACCTGGACGCGGCCCGGGAACTTGGTATCACGGTATGCAACATCCGCAGCTACTGCACCGGGTCGGTCGTGCAGCATGTCTTTGGCATGCTGCTCAGCCTGAATCTGCGCCTCGACGAATACCGGCGGCTGTTGGCAACGGGAGCCTGGCAGGGTAGCCGGCACTTCTGTCTGCTCGATTATCCGTCCCGGGAGCTGGCCGGGTTGAGCTTCGGAATCATCGGTTACGGGCAGCTGGGGCGTGCTGTAGCGCGTGTGGCGCAGGCTTTCGGCATGCGCGTTCTGGTCAGCCACTCATTGCGGCCGGGTGCGGATCCTCGCGACCAGACAGCCGATGATGTCCCGGCAGAGCGTATGGACCTGTTCCGGTTATTGGCCAGCAGTGATGTCCTTTCACTGCACTGTCCGCTGACACCAGCCACCCGGCACCTGATCAACGCAGAGACACTGCAGCTGATGCGCGCAGACGCAGTGCTCATCAATACCGCGCGCGGCGCGCTCGTCGATGAATTCGCGCTGCTGGCTGCACTGCGCGACGGGCGCCTGGGTGGCGCGGGTATCGATGTACTGCCGGAAGAACCGCCGGCCAGCGGAAACCCGCTGCTCGATGCCCGGCTGCCGAATCTGCTCGTGACACCGCACATCGCCTGGGCCGCGCGCGAGGCGAGGCAACGGGCGCTGGATGAAGTGGTGGCAAATATCCGTGCATTCCTGGCTGGTGAACCCCGCAACACGCTGGCCTGAATTGACGGACTCCCGTCCGGCGATCAGGTAGGCTGCGACAAACCACCATCAGGACCCCGACATGCTGTCCGGCCTCTTTCTCTGCTTTGCCGTCATTCACCTGATTATCTGGCTGTGGGGCTGGCAGCTCTGGTCGCAGACCGGTCGGCCACGCGTGCTGCTGATCGTACTGGTCGCTTCGACGCTGCTTTTCTACGACAACTTCCGCATCGGTATCGGCCGATTCATCGGCCAGGGCGACCTGCTCTACGCGCTGAGCGTGCCGGCCTTCGCATGGCACTGGTCGCTGCTGCCGCTGCTGATTATCGCAGCCGGTGCACTGGCCCGGCTGGCGGGCTTGCGCTGGGCGCAGAACCGGCTGGTGATGGGCGCCTTCTGTGTGGCCGCAGTGTTGCTCAGCGCACTGGATATTCCGAGCATCTTCAGCATGCAGCTCTACCCGGCCTGCCTGGCCGATACGCTGCGCTATTCCACGCGCGTCAGTGCCGCCCAGCTCTGCGCCGGTTCAGACCTGGTCATCAGCTCGGGGCCGGGACCGCTGGTCGCGATCATCACCAACGTCGTGGTCCTCGCGGTCGGCATCGCGCTCTGGGCTCAACGCGGCTGGCCGTGGCTGACCGTGGGCGCTGGCCTGATGTTCATCGCCGCTGGCGCGTTTGCGACTTCGGTCTGGTCACTGCCGATCGCCAACTTCGGCGAAATCTGCTTTACGCTCGCTTACATCGTCACCTGCGCACACTTCGCGCGGCAGCGCCTATAGCGCGGCAGACTTCAGCGCCGCGATACGTTCCGGCAGCGGCGGATGGGTCATGAACAGCGCGCCAAAACGGGCCGCGCCACCGGAGATGCCAAAGGCCTGCATGCCCTCAGGCAATGAAGCCGGCGAACTCGCTTGCCGTAATCGCTCCAGCGCTGCAACCATGTTGCCGCGACCGGCGAGACGGGCGCCGCCCGTATCGGCGCGAAATTCGCGCTGACGCGAAAACCAGGCAACGATGATACTGGCCACCAGACCCAGCACCAGCTGCGCAACGATGACGGTAATGAAAAAGCCGGGGCCGTTACCGCGCTCACTGCGGAACAACACCTGATCGACGAAGCGTCCGATCAGCCGGGACAGGAAAATCACAAAGGTGTTCACCACCCCCTGGATCAGGGTAAGCGTCACCATGTCACCATTGGCCACGTGCGAAATTTCGTGACCGAGTACAGCTTCCACCTCGTTGCGCTGCATACGCTGCAGGAGGCCGGTACTGACTGCGACGAGCGCCGCATCCCGGCGCGCGCCGGTGGCAAAGGCATTGGGCTGCGGGGAATCGAAGATCGCCACCTCAGGCATGCCGATACCGGCTTTCTGCGCCAGCTGACGAACGGTTGCCACCAACCAGGCTTCTTCGGCGTTGCGCGGCTCTTCGATGACTCTTGCGCCCACGCTGCGCTTCGCTATGAATTTCGACATCGCCAGCGAGATCAGCGAGCCGCCAAAGCCCAGAATCGCCGCGAACACCAGCAGAGCACCCGGATCCTGCCCCGAAGCCGCCATATAGGTGTCGATGCCGAGCAGCCGCATCGATACGGTCAGCACCGCAAGGATCGCCATATTGGTAGCGAGGAACAGGATGATGCGTTTCACGTAAGGCCTCCACAGAAAACTGTGCCCATTGTATGGGCGCGCCGGCGCCAACTTTCAAGAGCCTCCGGTCGTGTACATTGGCGCTTGCCGGAATGTGCGGCAACGTGGCAGAAACTACAGCATGAGCAGCAACTCATCCGGCGATAAACCCCGGCCCCTGAGGGGCTTCTGGCAACCGCGCTATTGGCTGATCTGGCTGGCGCTTGCCGGCATGCGCCTGCTCGCTTTCCTGCCTTACCGGATCCAGCTTGCGGCCGGGCGCGCGCTGGGTCGTCTCGCCGGCCTGCTGCTCCGCAAGCGGCGGCATATCGCCGCGGTGAACCTGTCGCTGTGTTTTCCGGCGCTCGGCCGCCGCGAACGGGACGCACTGCTGCGCCGCCATTTCGAATCGCTGGGCATGACGCTGATCGAGCACGGGCTGGGCTGGTGGGCCAGCGCCGCTATGGTCGATCGGCTGGTTGAGGTGCATGGTGCCGAGCATCTGCGCCAGGCCATGGCCGGCGGGCGCGGCGTGGTGCTGGTTGCCGGCCACTTCGCCAGTCTGGAAATCACCGGCCGCGGCTTCAGCACGCTCTTTCCTTCGGTGGCCGCGCTCTACCGCAGCAGTCGCAATCCTTTTGTCGACGAGATACTCAGGCGCCTGCGGCAGAAATCCGTGCCGCTGCTGATCCCCAAGCAGAACATGCGCGGCATGGTGCGCGCCCTGCGCAAGGGCATACCTGTCTGGTACGCGCCCGACCAGAGTTACCGCGGCGAAATGAGTGCACTGCTGCCCTTCTGTGGCGAGCCGGCCATGACCAATACTGCGCTCAGCGAGATTGTGCGGCTCGGCAAGGCCGCCGTGGTGCCACTGGTACCCCGCCGCCTGCCCGATGGGCAGGGCTATGTACTGGAGATTTTCCCGGCACTCGATGATTTTCCGGGAGAGAGCCCCGAGGCTGATGCCCTGCGGGTGAATGCGCTGATCGAAGCGCAGATCCGCGAGATCCCCGAGCAGTACTACTGGATACACCGCCGCTTCAAGGACCGACCACCACCTTTGCCGGATCCCTACCGCTGAACAGCCGACATGGCAGCATCGTAAGCCTCGACCAGCCAGCGCCATTCCCGAGCCGAAAACCACGATGCGCCCACGCTGATCTTCATCAGCGAACGATGCAAACGCGCCAGGTTCGACTGCTGCCAGCCGCGCGCTGTCGGGCGAATCCGGCCACGGTCAAAATCCAGCAGGAATATCCGCTCAGCGGTATCGATCTGCACATTGTGGGCGTTGAGATCCGCATGCCAGACCCCGGCGCGATGAAAGCGCGCGATACACTCGCCCACCCGGCTCCATACTTCAGCTGACACGCCGCCATGTGCAAGTCGCGCAGTAAAGGACTCCACATCGGCAAGACGCGCGGTGATCAGGTCAGCCCGGTAGATCAGGCCCGAGCGTACATAGCGCGCCGCCACCGGACGCGGCACCGGCAAGCCCATCTGCACCAGTTGCTCGAGCAGCTGCCATTCGCGGAAACACCGTGTCATGGACTCGCCCAGCCACAAGAACTGGTCGCTGATCAGCCGGCCGATGGCCCCGCCGCGGTAATAGTGACGCAGCACGCAGGGCTGACCCGCACATTCGATGTACAGCGTTGTGCCGCGGCCACCGGAAGCAGCGGTTGTGCGAGATGCCTGTGCCCACGATGCCGGCTCAAACAGGGCCGGTTCTGCGTGGCTGAGGAGAGAATCATCGTATAGGATGGCCTCCCCACCGTGTCGCGCGATTTTTCTGGACACTGTTGATGCCGTCCGCTCAGAAAACAATTTCAACACCAGAGAGCGTATGCATCCTGCGCCTGTCTGCCATCGGTGACTGCTGCCACACGCTGCCAGTGGTTCGTACGCTGCAGGCGCATTGGCCGGCAACACGCATCACCTGGATCATCGGACGCACTGAATACGGTCTGCTGAAGGGCACAAGCGGCATCGAGTTTATCACCTTCGACAAGCGTGACCCGCGGGCCAGTATGCGGGATATCCGCCGGCAACTCGCCGGGCGGCACTTCCCCCTGCTCCTGCACATGCACGCCTCGATGCGCGCCAATCTGGTCAGCCGGATGGTCCGCGCCGACATTCGTCTGGGCTTTGACCGGGCGCGGGCACGCGACTGGCAGTGGCTGTTCAGCAACGAGAAAATTGCGGCCCGTCCGCAGCAGCATGTGATGGACGGTTTGTTCGGTTTTGCCGAACACCTCGGTATCCACGAACGGGTGCTGCGCTGGGATTTCGCACTCAGCGATGCAGACCGCGAAGTTGCTGACACCCTGCGCGCGGCTTCGCGCCCGATCGTCGTCATCAGCCCCTGCACCAGCCAGCGTTTTCGCAATTACCGTAACTGGCGGGTGGAGAACTACGTCGCTGTCGCCAGACATCTCATCGCCAGGCAGGGCGCACAGATCGTGCTGACAGGCGGGCCGACTGAAACCGAGCAGAGCTACGGCTCGGCCATCAGTGCAGGGCTCGGCGACCAGCCGGCGGGACATGTCAGCAATCTGGTCGGCAAGACCAATCTCAAGCAGCTGTTTGCCGTGCTGCAGATCGCTGATCTGCTCATCTGCCCGGATTCCGGGCCGGCACACATGGCCACAGCGGCCGGCACGCCGGTGGTCGGCCTGTATGCCACCTCCAACTGCCATCGCACGGGCCCCTATTTCAGCCAGGATCTGGTGGTGGACGCTTATCCCGAAGCCGTGCAACACGAGTTCGGCAAACCGCTGTCTGAACTGCGCTGGGGCGAACGGGTGCGCGATCCGGCCGCGATGGATCTCATCAAGGTGGATGCGGTGATTGCGATGACGGATCAGGCGCTTGCCAATCCGCGCCGGCCGAGTGCGGTGATCGCATAAGTCTGGAACCGTGCCCGGCTATTTGCCGTGGGCAGCAAAAAACCTCCAGATCAGCTCAGTCGCATTCAGTGAAGTACTGGGCGTGTCACCACGGCGGGAACCTTTCTGCCCACCGGGCCAGGCATGGCCGTTGTCCTTTAGCAGATAGAGTTCGACGGCCTTGCCGGCCGGACAGGAATACTGCCAGTGGATAAAGGCGCCTTGATCCCGACTGATCGGCTTTCCGGTACAGCCATCTGTACTGGCCCAGTAACTTCCCTGATCCGGAGCGGGCTTCGCAGGTGTGCCATCCCAGGAATCGTTGAAGCGCCCGCCGGGTGGGCCGCCAAGGTACGGCACTGACTTGTCGAGCATGCCGTTCAGCATCAGGGCCGATACCGGGTGGGCAGCCTTGCTCTCGTCGCCGAACACAGTAGCCACCACCGGTGCAATCGCTGCAATCTGGTCCGAGAGTTCCCGTCCCAGCCGGTGCGTCATCATGCCGCCGTTGGACATGCCGGTTACATAAATCCGCTTCCGATCGATTGGATGCTCTTTGATGAGCCGCGTGATCAACGCCCGTATGAAACCCACATCATCAACCTGATGCTCCATCGCATAGCCGCAGCAATGGCCGGCATTCCAGGTGAGCAGCTTCTGCCTGAAACGGCTGCTGCCTTCAGGATAGACGACGATGAAGCCCTCGCGACGAGCCTTGTCACTGAAGCCCGTCATGCGCTCGGCATTCTCTGCGTTACCGCCGCCGCCGTGCAGGACCAGCACCAGCGGCACCGCACCAGCGCTCGGTCTGGATTCCCCGGGAGTGCGCAGCAGGTAGCGCCGCTTGATTCCGTCATGCAGGAGCGTCTGATACGGGTCGGCCGCCTCAGACCGGGCGGTGAACACCGGGGCCGCTGAAACCTGATAGCCCAGCAGCGCGGCGTTGATGGCAAAACAGAGGAAAAGCTGGCGCACGATGCGGTTGATGAGCATCGTGCGCCAGCAGTATCTGACCTAGAAGTTGAAGCGCGCGCCCAGGCCCCACCAGCGCGGCGCACCGGCAGCCTGCTGGTTGAAGCCGAACAGGCCGGTGAAATCGAAGGTATAGCTCTTGTATTCCTCTTCGAAGGCATTGTTGAGGAAGGCATAGACTTCCCATGCTTCGTCGCCAGAGGTATAGGACGTGCGGAAGTTGACGATCGTGTAGCCGTCTTCCTTGGAGATCGGGTGATTCTGGATGTCGTACCAGATCTCCTGCTGGTAGCTGCCCGAGGTCTGCACCGCGAGCGTCCCGCCCAATGCCGGCCATTCATAGCGCGCCAGCGCACTCACGTTGAAGTCAGGCGCACCGACCATGTCACGGTCTCGGACCGCATCACCGGCGATATTGGGGATGTCCTTGGCAGTCGCATCCATCACGCCCATGCCCAGCTGCAGGGTCAGGCCGTCCATGGGCTTGCTCTCGATTTCAAGCTCGGCACCATAGACTTCGGCGTCGGCATTGAAGATGACCTGGTTCAGGATCAGCCACTGGAAGGTCTGGAAATCCCGGTAGTCGTAGTAGAAGACCGAGGCATTCAGGCGCGTGGTGCCGCCGAGAACGGTGGACTTCAGGCCCAGTTCATAGGCATCCAGGGTTTCCGAATCGAAAGGGACGGTATCGATCGGATTATTGCCGAAGACCTGCGTGGTATCGAGGAAGCCGTTGTTGAAGCCGGCCGACTTCTTGCCCCTGGAATAGGAACCATAGAGCATCAGCTCGTCCATGGCCTGCCAGTTCAGCTGCAGACGGCCAGTGATGTAGTCATCGCTCTGCTTGGCCAGGCTGCCGACCGACCCGGTGTTGAACAGGATCATGTGATCGGCGGTTGGTCGCCATGCACTGATGGGCGTGGGGGCCGGATTGAAGCAGCCCTCCGCCATCGGATCAGGCTCTGTGCTGCAGAATGCGGTGATACCGGAATTGTCGATATTTACGAAGTCCAGCTCCTTTTCTTCGTCGGTCCAGCGCAGCCCGGCGATCACCGTCCAGTCATCGGCAAGATCATATTCAACCTGTCCGAACAGATCCCATGACTCGGTGTCCTGCGTATAGCTGGCATCCATCTGCACAAAACCGATGGCGTCGGTGTTCAGCTGATAGTGGCCGTCCACCTCGTTGTCAAAGTAGTAGACGCCGGCCAGCCAGCGCATGCGCTCGCGCTCACCGGCGATACGGAACTCCTGAGTGTAGGTGTCTGTCTCGGCCTCGAAGGTCGGCGCAATGAAGGACCGGACCGACGCCGGCGGCGGCGGATCCGGATTGTAGGGCGGCATCAGGAAGGGGTTCATGTCGGCGTCTTCCTGCTGCAGGCGCTTGACGTTCGTGTAGGCAGTGATCGAAGTCAGTGTCAGTTCGCCAAGCTTCCACTCGATGTTGGCCTGCAGACCCTGGTTCTTCACCCGCACCGAACCGGGGCGATCGTAGTCACCGGACCAGGGATCGCCGTCGGTGTCGGCATAACCGAAGGCATCACAACCCGGGCACGAGCCCCAGAAATCCTCGTCTGCCGGCAGAGGCAGGCTGGTGTTGCCGTCCGCGCTGGGCTTGGTGGACTCATGCTGCCAGGCGCCGACCGCTCCGGTATTTCGCGAGTAGTTTCCGCTCAGCAGGATGTCGAGGTCTTCCGAGGGCTGGAACAAGAGCTGGGCCCGGCCGGCGATAGAATCGGAACTGTTGTAGTCCTGTACGTTCGGAACCCGATTCTTTGTCCAGCCGTCGTTCTCGTTGTAGGCCACAGACAAACGACCCATCACGCTATCGGTCAGGCCGCCGCCAATGGCTGCTTCGGCCTTGAGCTGATCGTAGTCGCCATACATCACATCGGCATAGGCATCGAACTCCTGGCTCGGCCGCTTGGTGACATAGTGAATGACGCCACCGGTGGAATTGCGCCCGAACAGCGCGCCCTGCGGACCGCGCAGCACTTCGATGCGCTCGATGTCAAACAACTGCAGGGCCAGACCACCCATGGCCGGCTTGTAGACATCGTCCACATAGACAGCTACCGGATTTTCCTGCGCATCGGCAAAGTCATTGAGGCCGACGCCGCGCAGGAAGAAGTTGATCTGGCTGGACTCGGCCTGCGGCACCGTGTAGTTGAGATTCGGCGTCATCTGCGCCACGTCGACAGTGTTGGCGAAACCCATATCGCGAACCTGCTCATCGCTGAAGGCGGTTACCGAGATACCGACTTCCTGCAGGTTCTGTTCACGCCGCTGGGCGGTTACCACCACCTCCTCGAGCGCTGCCTGGGCAACACCCCCGGTGAAAGCGGCCAGCACACCGAGTGCGGTGGCGAGCGACGGCGCTGCGGATCGTTTTGTCGACATGGCACTTCTCCCCCTGCAAGTCTTCAGAATGACGCTAACACTAGGTAATCGGCACTCAATTGTCTATTCGTCCAGCCACGGCCCCCAGAGCCGCTGCTTCGTCTCGTCCCACGACGCCTCATCATCACCGGCCGGCTGATAGCGGCAACCCGGATGCTCAATGGCCGGCTTTGTCCATGTGCCGCGATCGACCAGACGCCGGATATTGGCGCGATAAATCTCATCCACTTCGGCATGCGACTTCGGCTCTTCTTTCAGCCAGAGATTTTTCGGATGGATGGGCTTTTCATACATGCGACTGAAAAGCTCCACGCGCAGATCCTTCAGCCAGTTGTTGTTGAGGCTCATCGCGCGGAATTGGCGCAGCGCTTCGATATCCACCGTCGCTGCAACCACGCTGTTGTTGGTGGAGGCGCTGTAGGACACGACCTGCCCGCGGTAATCAACGATATGCGCGCTGCCCCCGGCGATGTCCACCGGATGCTTCGAGGTCGCAGCCAGATAGACCGGACCCGCATTCGGGCAGAGCATGTATACGGAATTGAATTCCGCATGCCCCTGATTCTGGATCATCCAGGTGCCGCCACCCGGATAACCCGCGGTGGTCATCGGCGTGGCTTCGCTGGGCCGGTACACCACTTCGGCACCGTTGAAAGTCAGCGCGCGGACCGCTTCAGGGTATTCGCCGTCGCTGCAGCAAATGGTGCCGATATTGCCGATGTCGTCGGTTTTGAGCACCGGGTAAAAGGCTTCGATGCCGTCACCGTACAACTCGACCCAGCGGTCATAGACATCGTGCGGCACGCAGGAGCGCTCCCGGCACCAGACGTGATTCTTGGCGGCCTTATGCACCACCTTGCCATTCGGGCCGATGACGAACAGCGTGTTGAAGTAGCGGTCGGCCATCACTTCCGGCCAACGCGCCTTGCACTGGCCGATGATGTAGGTGTTATAGAGCTTCGCCAGCCGGCCCAGGTGTTCGGTCTCCTCACCGGGGATGTCGATGAACAGGTCGCGGGCCGCCATCACGTGCGGCAGGTCGAAGATCTCGTCGGTAAATCCGGTGAGCGCACCTTCAGCGAGGGCGATGATCTTTACCGGCATGTTGATGTTGACCATCGAGACGGCCGCGTGGATGACCTCCTCGATGTTCTCAAGGTTGTGCCGGATCTGCTTCCGTTCCGAGATGCCGTAGATGACCGTCGACAGACCGACGGCGAGATACGGGGCGACAGATCGGGACGCTTTCGCTTCAGGCACTGGCAAACAGCCTCATCGCTGTATCAGGACAGCCGGACCACAGGCCATCAGCCCATGGCGCGAGCATCAATCTTAGCGCTGCGCCAGACGATAAACAGGAACATCAACGTGCTAAACAGGCAAAGCAGCGCTGCCATCGGCATGATCCGGCTGTAATCGCCGCCCTCAAGAATCAGCGTCGCAGCAAGCGCCGGGCCGAGCGCGCCTCCGAGCCCCTGTGCCGCGGTCATCGTGACCAGATAGCGGCCATGGATGTCGAGCTTGGCGATGGCACCCATCTGGTAAGACACGCCGACGATGAACAGCGCCTGGAAGAGCCCCGTGCTGACAAAGAAAGCTGCTGCGCCGAAATCGCCGAGCACTGCGAACAACGCGGCGGCCTGACCGACGAACACGATCAGCAGGGGCAGATAGCGACCGTACCTGTCGCTGGCCCAGGCAGCCGCGAGCGCACCCACGATGGCCATCACCTGCGAGGCGCCAAGCGCCAGCGCAATGGTCTGCGCTGGCAGGCCGCCCGCTTGCCCGACCCGCTCGACAAATGCCCAGAAACCGAACACGTTGACGAAAAACACCACGCTTGCGATGAGACCCATCCAGATCAGCCCGGTATGGCTTGTCGGCTGTGCATCCCCGGCTGCAGCAGCCGCGCGAACCCGCCCGGCGGAAGGGAATCGCGACAGGGTCGGCATCATCAGCAGGGATGCGCCAGCCAGCATGTAGTACATGGCACTGACGCCCCATCTCTGCACCAGCCAGGGGGCGGCCAGAAATCCTCCGAGCATCATCACGCCCTGCACGGCCTGCGCCAGGCCAAAGGCGCGGTCCGGTTCGCGGTCATCACCGAGCGCCGCAACAGTTACAGCAAACACGCTGCCGCCGGCGAGCCCCGTCAGGCAACGCAGAACCAGCAGCGGGAGGTAATCCTGGATGTTTGCGCTGAGGATGTTGAGTGCGGCATAGGCTGCGAAAGAAACAGCCAGCGCCTTTACCCAGGAAGCGCGGCGAATCCAGGCGGCAGCGAGTATCGAGGCGAACACCAGGCCCAGGCCTTCAAGCGCAGCGATATTGCCAGCCTGCTGTTCGCTGAAGCCATAGCTGTCGATCAGGCCACCGACGATCATCGGCATCAGGATGAGGGCTGCCGGACCGACCGGATAGAGCAGGCAGGACAGCAGCATGCCGGAAGATCTCGCGTCGGGAGCGTGACTTGCAGGCATGGGGTGTTCCTATTGCGCGGTCAGGCCGCCATCGACGACAAACTCGGCACCGGTGATGAAGCGTGCCGCATCAGACGCAAGAAACAGCACCATCGCAGCGATGTCCTCCGGCTGACCGATTTCCGGCAGCACCTGCATGTCCATATAGAACTTGCGGGCTTCTTCGGTACTTGCCACCACGCCCTTGCGGCGCATGTCCTCAAGTTCCTGGCGGAACATCGGTGTATCAGTGTTACCCGGATGAACCGAATTTACGCGGATACCGTAACCGGCCCGGCCGCACTCGATGGCCACGCTCTTGGTGAACAGGCGCACACCGCCCTTGGTGGAACAATAGGACGCCAGGCCTTCCGCGCCGATGATGCCACCCACCGACGACAGGTTGATGATGGAACCACCGCGACCGCTGCGGCCACCCGGTCGCATCACCTTGACCGCGCATTTGCTGCCCATGAACACGCTGTCGAGGTTGACAGCGTGCACGCGCCGCCATTCCTCAAGAGACGTTTCCAGCAGGGTGTGCACGATCGCAATTCCGGCGTTGTTGACCAGCACATCCAGACCGCCATAACGGTCGACGATGGTATCTACCGTTGCCTGCCACTGCGTCTCATCGGTGACATCGAGCGACATGAACGCGGCAACACCACCTTCCTTGACGATCGCATCGACGACCGCACAACCAGCCGGTTCGTCGATATCGGCAACGATCACGCTGGCCCCGTGGCGGGCCAGCGTCGCGGCGCAGGCCGCACCGATGCCCTTCGCCGCACCGCTGACCAGTGCGACCTTGTTCCTGACGTGAATGAGCGGCTCCATCTCCTGCCCCGCCCTCAGCTCTGGTTCAGCAGGTAAATGATGCTTTCAGCCTTGCCCTTGCGCCCCTGCATTGCCTTGTGATTCGTGATCCAGTCCGGTGGCACCAGCTCGGGGAAGTTACCGAGTCCGAGCACGATGTCCTTCTTCCCGTCGCCATTTAAATCGACAGCTTCTATCGAACACCAGACACCGAAGAACTCGCGGCTGATCGACTGGGGCTCGAACCGGAATCCGCCCTTGTTCTCGAGGTACACGAAAGTTTCCGGTTCGTCCTGGTCCCACTGCGGAAACAGCGAAATCGCAGCGATATCCATGTCGCCGTCGCCGTCAAAGTCCTCAACGACAGAGCGGATTGCACCGTGCATGCGGTAGTAGTAGCTCTTCGTGAAAGTCAGGTCGCCATTGTTCCTGAATACCCGGATGCCGTGCTGGGGACGCGGTGCCGGAACAATGTTGATGATGTGATTGCCGGCCACGTTGTCGCCGTTCAGCACCACCAGATCCATCTTCCCGTCGCCGTCGAAGTCGGCGGCCCTCAGGCTGTTGCCACCATATGAGGGCGTGTTGCGGTCAAGGACATGGCGCGTGAAGGTCTCGTCGCCGTTGTTGATGAACAGCAACAGTTCCTGCCGGCCCTGGGCAACCAGTGCCGCGATATCCGGCCGGCCGTCGTTGTTGAAATCGGCGATGGTGTTGCCGATCAGACCGGCCGTGCGATCCAGCACATTCTCGCGCAGCGCGCCGGCCAGCGGCCCGGGCGGACTGTCAGCCGGGGCATCCTGCCACAGCTTCGTATACCCGGGCGTCTGGTAAAAAATTGTCAGCACGCTCTTGGCCCCGGCTGCGTACCCGTCGCCAAAGGCATTGGCGACGATATCGGGCAGCCCATCGCCGTTCATGTCCACCGTATGGTGCTCGACCAGCCGCTGTTCGCCGTTGATCAGCATGCGGGCGCGCGGCGTCTTGCCATCAAACTCCCAGTCGGTGATCCGCCCGATGCCGACCTTGGTCATGGGGAAACGTCCGTGAGTCACGAGTCGCATGCCGGTTTCGGTCAGCTTCATGTCGATCGGATCGCTGGCCACGCGCTGATCCGCAATGCGCTTGCCCGTCGCAAGATCCAGAACCACGACGTCGTCCCACTTGTCGAAGCCCTCGCGGCGCTCGCCGCCGCCGACCCAGTCGTCGATGACCGTACGCCCGACATACAGGCGCTGACGCCGCGGATCGACCAGCGTGGAAAGGATCAGTGCATCGGGCTCCAGCTCAAGCTTCGGCTTCACCGGCTTGAACACCCTGGTCAGCGGCGCTTTTGGCGCCTGCATTTCCATTTCTTTCCAGGGCCGCGCATTGCTGACGAAGTAGTCCCGCATGCGCAGGAACTCTTCCTTGCTCATCTCCGGTGCCGGAGGAATGTGTTCCTTGAACGGGTAGAAATCGCGGAAATAACCATTGCTGTCGTAGAGAAAATAGCGCTTCGTATAGTCCTGGACGGGCTCCAGCTCGGGCGGGAATGATTCCACGCGCATGTCATCAAACTCATCCCCCTTCATGCCCACATAGTTGCCCATGTAGTGCAGCGCATAGGGCCAGTATTCCTTGGCGAGATCAGCCGGATCCGGCGCCAGATGGCACCGTACACAACGCTGGTCCACCAGTTCCTTGCCACTCAGCTCGGCATCGGGAGCATCGGGAGCAGCGGCTGCAGCACTTTTCACCTCAGCTTGCGTCGCATCCGGCTGCGGCCGGTCACAGCCACTGAGCAGACTGCCGGCAAGCAACACGGCAGACAGGGTGAACAGTTTCAGGTTCGCATTCTGCATATCCGGCGTCATGAGCTGAATCTCCCGCACGACTGGTTCATGGGGTCGCAAGTATAGTCCGGGTTTCCTGACCCGGTCAGAAGTCACCGCGCAGCTCGACACGGAGCCGCCGGTCCTGGGCGGGAAAGCCGACGAACTGCTCGTAATCCCTGTCGAACAGGTTATCGACCGCCAGCGATACGCGGAGCACGCCGAAGCGCAAGGAGCCGGCGGCATCCACCACCGTGAATGAAGGCATGCGGATGTCGCCGGTCGGGTTGGAGCGGTCGAGGAAATCGCCGCTGTAACGCAAACCGACAAAAGCCGTGTGTCCACCTTCAAAATCGTAGGCGACGCTGGCGGCGGCCCTGCGCTCCGGGCGGTTGCGCAGCGGCTGCAGGCCATCACGCTCATCGATATTCAGCAATGAAGCGTTGGCATGCACACGCCAGTGCTGACCCGCCTGCAGCTTGAGTTCGGGTTCAATGCCCTGCACGACGATGGTGCCGCGATTGATATTCGTGAATGTGTCGCTGTCGAAATCCACCAGATCTTCATAGCGTGTGCGAAACAGACCGAGCTGAACCAGCGATCCGGCGCTGTCGATACGGCGAGCGAGCGTCAGATCCGCATTCCTGCTGCGCTCCGGGTTCAGGTCAGGGTTGCCGCCCAGCGGGAAGCCCAGCGCAAAGAAGCTCGGTGGCTTGAAGCCCTTGTTGAAGTTGGCCTTGAGCGTGGTGGACCCGTCCGGCAAGTCCCAGACCAGGCCGAGGTGCGGCGTGGTCTGGCTGTCGCTGCTCTCGCCCTCGTCGATGCGGTCGTGGCGTATACCGATCTGTGCGGCAAGACCAGACAGTATCGGGAAGCGTCCCTCCATGAACACAGCGGTGGTCTTGCGATCGAGGCTGAAGTTCAGCGCCTGGAGGCCGCCATCGAAGAAGAAGTCGCCGACGCTGTCGAGCTGGCCATCCTCATCGGCAAGTTCGGCACCGGCGACAAAAGTGCCACCGGTTCCGTAACTTCTGCTTGCTGCCACTGCCACATCCCGCCGACGGAAATCGGTGTCGGTGACGAATGCCGGAACCGGGAAACGCACACCCGCGTCGATGGCCGCGTTGTCGTCGCTGGCCTGCCGCTTGAACTCCGAGGCCTTGAGCGTCAACTGGAGCCGGCTGATGTCTCCGACGCTTGCATCCGCCCCGTAACGCTTGTCTGTCGATGTTCTGGAAGTCAGCGCACGATTGACAGCGAGACGCGGGCCACCACTGTCGTCCGGAAATCCCGTGCTGTCGCGCTCGACCTGGGCGGCAAAGATTCCGCCGGTGAACCAGCCCTTGTCCACCAGCCGCAGCGAAGCTGAAACAGTGTCGAGATCGAAGGTCGCGTCATCACCGCGGTCGCCACTTTCGGTATGTCCGGCATTGAGCTGGCCCTGCAGACTGCTGTTGCCGAGATTGAGGAGCGCTCCATAGCTG
>CAUJHF010000001.1 GCA_963204745.1 Pseudomonadota bacterium | reverse complement strand
TGACGCCGGCCAGCAGCGTAGCCAGGCAAATCAGAAACGGGCGGTTTGTTTTCTGCATCATGCTTCCTTCCTTCCTTCCTCAGGCTGATGGCGTGGTGGCTGGTCTGATGCCCGCATAGCGCCGGATCACGCCCAGTTGTTTTGCGATGGCCCTGTCGACCAGTCCGGGCAGCACACCGTTGATGCGGGTGAACAGCTTTTCCGGCCAGCCCAGCACTGTTTCATCCGCTTCATTTTCGAGAATGCGGCAGGCAGCTGTCGCTACGGTCGAAACCGCGTCCATGGCAACGCCAAGTTCTGCATTCATCTGTTCCACCTCGGCGGTGTTGATGCCGGTGCGCGTGGCGCGCGGTGCGAGGTAGTGCACGCTCACCGTGCTGTCACCGAGTTCCCGGCGCAGTGCTTCACTGAAACCGCGCATGCCGAACTTGGTCGCTGAATACACGGCATAGCCCGGATAACCGATGCTGCCGAAGACCGAGCCGGTGTTTAGTATCTGTGCCGAACTCTGCCGGCGCAGATGTGGCAACAGGAGCTGGCAGAGATGAATTGGCGCCTGCAGGTTCACGGCCAGTGCCAGATCGATGGCTTCCGCTGATTGCTCGTCGAGCAGCCGGAAGTGACTTACGCCGGCGTTGTTGATCAGTACATTGATGCCGCCGCGAAAGCGCTGCGCCTCCACGCTGACCAGGGCCCGGTCGTCGCCGCGCGTCAGGTTGGCGGCCAGCATGGCAACCCGGTCTCCGTACCGACTGGCTTGTTCATCGACGAAGCGCTGCAGTGCCGTTTCATTCATGTCGACCAGCAGCACCGCAGCGCCCCTGGCCAGCAGCGCTTCGGCTATCGCGCCGCCGATTCCGCCGGCGCCTCCGGTGAGCAGAACGCGTGCTGATTTGAGGTCCATCTGCTGTCTCCCGTGTGTTTCTTTCGTTGTGCTCTAGCCGGCATTCCGGTTGATGCCGCGGAACATGTGACCGTAGAGCCAGTACATCGCTTTTGCACAACGTGTCACTGCGGCCCGGTCTTCCGGATCGTCGAGACTGTTGAGAATATTGGCGAGGTCCTGCACGTGCTCCTGGTCGAGCGTGCCGTGGCTGCGCAGATAGCTGAATGCAGAGTCGGGCAGGCCCAGTGCGTTCTGGATGGCATCCGCACCGCGCAGCGCCAGTGCCGCGCTGCTGCCTTCCAGGACAAACACCATGCCGAAGAAGCTGATCGGGTTGCCACGCATGATTGTGTCCCAGGCATAGGCCACCATCGCTTCGGTCTCTATATTGGGTGCAGAGCGTGCTGTTGCAAGCCGGTCGCCGCCGGCAGCTTCAATGTCATTGAGTATCCAGTCGTCGTGACCGGTTTCCTCTTCCAGATAGTGCAGAACCTTGTTGCGCAGGCCAGCGTGCCGGTCGGGTAGCCGGGCGCCGAGCGCCATCAGCAGTGGAACCGTATGCCGTACGTGATGCCAGGCCTGCTCCAGAAAGCCGAGGTACTGCGCGCGACTGATCTCACCGGCGAACGCCGTGTGGATGAGCGGTGCCGAGAGCAGAAAATCCCGGTCGGCAGCCGTGGCGCTGTGCAGTTCATCGTAGAAAGCGGGGTGCGCGACGCGCGGACTGGTGTTGTTCATCAGGCAGTGGCCTCTGTTTCACTGGTCTGCGGATAAAGGGAGTGTAACGCTTCCGCATGAAGTTTCAGGATGCGCGCCCGTCGTGGACGGCCGTTGGCGGTCAGCAAGCCGTTTGCAAAGCTGAAAGGCGTGGTGACCACTGCCCACCGACGCAGCTGTGCGTAGTCGGGCAGGCGGGAATTCGCTCGCGCCACAGCCGCATCGATCTGCGTGCTCGTGGCGGAACCAGCCGGACAGATCAGGGCACTCAGGTACGGCTTCGCTTCGCCAAACACGACGGCCATGCCGATGGCGGGCTCCATCTGCAATTCGCGTTCCACCCATTCAGGCGAGATGTTGCGGCCCAGGCTGGTGATGATCAGGTTCTTCAACCGGCCGCGCACATAGACGAAGCCATCCGCATCGATCTCGCCCAGATCGCCGGTGGCGATTTCTCTCGTCACGGCCTCTGGCGATTCGGTATCGCCCAGATAACCCGACATCAGCGGTCCGCTGACCATGATCTGCTGCTGGCTGTCGAGGCGCACGCGCACATGGGGCAGTGGACGGCCGACACTGCCACGTCGCTGCGCCGTTGCCGTATTCACGCACACTACGGATCCGCACTCGCTGAGTCCGTAGCCTTCGTAGACTGGCAGACCAAGCTGTGCGGCGCTGGCCAGCAGTTCCGGTGCCACGCTCGCGCCGCCGACGGCGATGAAGCGCAGGCTCACGGGCGGTTGCCAGCCCTGCTGTGCGGCCATCACCAGGACGCGCAGCAGTTCCGGAACCAGAATCAGGCTGGAAGGCTCATGGGCTGTGATCGCGGCAATCAGCTTGCGAGGATCAAGGCCGCCATAACTCATGCCGGTGGCGTGCAGAGAGGGAATGATGCAGGTCGCAGCACTGCGCAGCGCCGCATGGATTCCGCCGACGTTCTCCAGCAGTGTCGCCAGCGGCAACAGACACAGATGTCGCTCCAGGTCAAAATCGGCGGTAGCGGCGGCGAGCGAACTGGCGACTGCTTCGATGCTCTGCGCTGACAGGCACACGCCCTTCGGCGCTGCAGTGCTGCCGGAGGTGTAGGTGATCTTGATGGTGTCTGGCGGTACCGGTTGTGCTGCCGTTGCGATGTTGCGTCTGAAGAGATGCAGGCCGGTCTGCGGCGAAATACCACCCGGCAGGAATTCTGCAGCGAGCCGGGCGGCCCGTTCAGGCTGGTCGGTAAGCAGCGTGTCGATGCCGGCATCGCCGATCACATGCTGCAGTTGTTCGACAGTGAAGTAGCCCGGCAAGGGTACATTGAGCAGGGCGCTCCGGTGCAGGGCGAGGTCAGCCACTGCCCAGCCGCAGCCATTGTCCGCCAGCAGCGCAAAACGCCTGCCCCCGGATTGTTTCAGCCACGCCTGCTCCGCGCCCAGCAGGGCTTCGAGTTCAGCGTGGCAAATGACGCGCTGCCCGTCAGCCAGAGCTGTCCGATCCGGTGCAGGTACCGGATCCATGATCAATGACGCACGCGGTGCCGCGGCGAGAGCTGCAGTCCGTCCGGCAGATAGCCGGCCATCACACGCGGATCATTGCGGTAATAGGTGCCCCATGTATCGTTGCCGATGGCTGCTCTGGAGCTGTCCGCAACCGCCAGTTCGAGCAGTTCGGCGCCAACGCTCTCCAGCACATTCCGGACCAGGCTGGTGGCTGTGAAGACCACCCACGTGTAGCCACGATCGAGCAAGTAATGCGGCAGCAGACTGACCAGATGCCGTGCCTGCCGGCAGCCGTTGCTGGCCAGGTTGCCGATCTCGATGATCTGCGCGCGCTCTACCGGTCGGGCCAGCGTTGCCGTCAGCACGGCTTCCACTGGCTGGTCCAGATACTGCTCCAGGAACAGCCGCTCCTGCTTTGCCGTTCTGTAGCCCGCCACGGCCCGAAGTTCGCCGGCGACATTGCGCAGGCCGAGCAGATCGGGCATGAAGGAGCCGATCTGTGCGCCATGCTTGTCCCTGAAGGCGGTGGTGACGAAGTTTTCAAGTTCCTCACGTACCGGTGCGCCGCGGGGCACCGGCTGGAGAATAAACGGAGTTGATGCGCATTCCATTAACAAGCCTTACATCCTTGTTTGAAAACAGCTTTATGATGACTCTGCTGTCAGCATATCGGCTATCTGGAGCTTTGGACGTGGGGGGCGATGAAAATCAATCGCCGCAGAAAAGCGCATCCCGATTGATTTCTGGCGGCGACGACGTCCAATGTTGCAACGGGACCACGCAAGCGTGACAGATAGTGTGATGGAAACCACAGAACTCGTAGCGGCAATGCTGAAGGGCGATGAACGTGCGTTCACCGCTTTTTTCGACAGCTATTTCCCGCGTGTCTATCGTTTCGCGCTGCCGCGTCTGGGCGGCGATGCGGATGCGGCAGCAGAAGTCGTCCAGGCGACACTGGTGAAGGCCATGCGCAAGCTGGCTGATTATCGCGGCGATGCTTCGTTGTTCACCTGGGTTTGCACGATCTGCCGGCATGAGGTGGTGGACTGGCTGCGGGTCCAGCGCCGCCATTCCGACAAGGTTGTGCTCATGGAGGACAGCCCGGAACTCAAGGCTGCGGTCGAGTCGATCGCCGCGCCGGAGATGGAAGAACCGGGCGCCCGCTACAGCCAGGCCGAAGCGCGACGCCTGATTCGCTCGGTACTCGATCGCCTGCCGCCACGCTATGGCGATGCGCTGGAGATGAAGTATGTCGAGGGTCTGTCGGTAGACGAGATAGGTGTCGAGCTCGGCATCGGCACGACCGCAACGCAGTCGCTGCTGGCGCGCGCGCGGGTGGCCTTTCGCGATGCACTGGAGTCGGTATTTGGTGCAGCGGCACAGGATGTACTGGCGAGCTTGTCCTGAACAGGCCCGTTTTGGGGGACCATGAACATGATGCAAAAAAGCGATGAGGAGATGCGGCCCGGCGAGGAAGCCTCGCTGGCGGCGCTGTTGCGCGATGCAGGCCCACGGGCCGAGCCGCCGCCGGACGTGGCGCGGCAGGTGCGCGCGGTGGTTGAGGCCGAATGGCGGGCGGTGGTTGCCGCCCGGCAACAGATGCTGCGCCCGACGGTTTACCCAGCCGTCCGCCGACGCTGGCCGGCGCTGGCTCTGGCAGCGAGTGTCGCGATGGCTGCGATCGGCGCCTGGGTTGCCTTGCCGCTGCTCAACCATCCGGCAACCCCACTGGCCACGCTGAGCCGTGTCGACGGTGCGGTGGAGGCGGGTTCCGGCAGCGACTGGCAGCCGGTTACGGTCCGGCAGACGCTGACAGCCGGGCAGGGAATCGTCACCGGTCCGCAGGGACGGGCGGCGGTGAAATTGCGTGATGGCATCACTCTGCGGCTGGATACCGATACCCGTATCGCGTTGCTGTCGCCCGAGCGGATCGTCGTCAGGCGTGGCGCTGTATATCTGGATGCGGGCCCGCGCAGTACTGCGGCTGATCCGCTGGTCATCGAGTCGCGCTACGGCACGACCCGGCATCTGGGGACGCAATATGAAGTACGGATCGCTCCGGAAGCGATGCTGGTCAGTGTCCGTGAGGGGCTTGTTGAAGTATCGGGCACCGGCCTTGCCACACAGGCAGAGGCCGGTGAACAGCTCCTGTTGAAGGCCAATGGCAGCATGCAGCGCGAAACCATAGAGCGGACCGCCGCCCTGTGGGACTGGACGCAGGAAGTGACGCCACCCTTTGCGATCGAGCAGCGTACGCTGCCGGACTTTCTGGCCTGGGTCTCGCGGGAGACCGGCCGCCACCTGGTGTACGCATCGCCACAGCTGCAGATTTCGGCGGCAGGGATCGTGTTGCGTGGGTCGGTCGCTGGCCTGCGACCGGATGCCGCGCTGGCCGCGGTGATGGCCACCACGCCACTCGACTACACGGCCGATCGAAGCCTGATCACCATCAAGGCGCGCACGCCCCGGTAAATATTCCGCTGCGCACTGCCTGGTTGTCCGCGCCGGGCAGTGCATATTCATCGTGTTAACATCACCGCGCCTTCCCCGGGGCTGCGGCACTCTCAAGCATGTCTGGATATTTCCGGTCGCAACCGTTTCTGCGTCACCTGTTGCGAGTCTTTTCTGTCCTGTTTGTCGTGGCCGGTCCTGGCCTCGCTCTCCTGTCTGCATCGCCAGCATCTGCCGCGGAGGCTTACGCGGGCCGGCCAGTCAGCGAGGTGTTGCAGGAATGGCAGGGTCGAGGCCTGACGCTGATCTACAACGATCAGCTCGTGTCGCCGGCGATGCGTGTGCAGCAGGAACCTGCCGCGGCCACGGGCATCGCCCTGCTCGCTGAAATCCTCGCACCACACGGTTTGAAGCTGCAGGCTGTCGGCGCCGGTGTCTGGTCGATCGTGGTGGCTGCGGATCACGACCTTCCCGTGCGGGATGCAGCGGCGGGTGTACCTGCGGCGCGGCTCGACACGATCGTGGTCACGGCGAGCCGCTATGTGCTGGCCCGTGAAGATGTCGGTGTCAGTACCCTGCTGGTGCAGGACGAGTTGCGCACCCTTCCCAAACTCGCCGACGACAGTCTGCGCGCGGTACACCGTCTGCCCGGTGCAGCCAGCAACGGAATTTCCGGCCTGGCGCATATCCGTGGCGGCGAGGAAGACGAAACCCGCATTGTGCTCGACGGCCTGCCGTTGTCCGAGCCCTTCCACCTGAAGAGCTTCTTCAGTCCCGTCAGCGTGCTCGATGCGGAAATCGTCGGCGCCATGGATGTCTATGCCGGCGGCTTCCCGGTGGACTACGGTGACCGCATGAGTGCGGTGATCGACGTGCGCTCGATCGTGCCGCCGGCCGAGGGCATACGCGCGATCGGCGCATCGCTTTATCACACCAACGGTCTGGTCGGTGGAAGCTTCGACGATGCCCGCGGGCGCTGGCTGCTGTCCGGGCGGCGCAGCAATCTTGCCGACGTGATCAAGCTCGCCAACAGTGATCTCGGCGAACCGAGGTATCTGGATTCTTTCTCGAAGGTCGAATACGACTTTTCGGATGCCACGACCGGTGCGCTGCATTTGCTGGTCGTCGATGACCACATCAGGTTGAACAACTCGGAGAAGACCGAGTATTCCAGTGTTGGCGACCGGAGCGCATGGATCTGGGCTACGGTCGGGCATCGCTGGTCCGAACGGTTGTCCGGCCAGGCAATACTGTCATACGCGAATGTAGACAATGATCGTGACGGAACCGTTGATGATCCCGGTGAGCGTTCCGGGTTCGTGCACGATCACCGCAGCTTTACCGCGACGAACCTCAATCTGGAGTTGCAGCAGGGCGATGAGCAGCTGCTGTTTCGTTACGGTCTGGAGCTGGGGCAGCTCGACGCGCACTACTCGTATGCCAGCAGCCTGGATGTATCTGCAGGCAACCCGTTTCCGGATTCACCACCGGGCCTGACGGTGCGGCAGTCAATCCTGCAACCTGGCGGCACTCAGATGGGTGCATTCTTGAGCGGCCGGTGGCGGTTGACCGAGCGGCTGACCGGCGAAATCGGCATGCGCTGGGACAATCAGACCTGGGACAAGGTTGATGGCGGCACGCAGCTCAGTCCACGCGTGAATCTGCGTTACGACCCCGACGCACGTACCCAGCTGCGGGCCAGCTGGGGCCGCTTCCATCAGGCGCAGGCCATCAACGAGCTGCAGGTCGAAGATGGCGTGGAGACCTTCTTCCCGGCACAACGTGCCGATCACCTGATCCTGAGCGCCGAGCATGAGCTGGCCAACCGGATGCGTATCCGGCTGGAGGCCTATTACAAGGACTACGACGAACTGAAGCCGCGCTTCGAGAACCGGTTTGATCCGGTGGTGCTGATACCCGAACTGCAGACCGACCGCATCGAAGTGGCCGCGACCTCGGGGACCGTGCGCGGTCTGGAGCTGCTGCTCAACCGGCGCGGCGTCGGACCCTGGGGCTGGTGGCTGAGCTACACCTGGTCGCAGGCGGACGACAACATCGACGGCGTGGACGTGCCGCGCAGCTGGGATCAGACCCATTCATTCAATGCCGGCCTCAACTGGATCAGCGGTCCGCTGGAAGTGACGCTGGCCGGTACCTGGCACACCGGCTGGCCGACGACGCCGGTGATGCTGGGCGAGGCACCGCCCGGCGAAGTGCCGCCGGTCCTGATCGGCGAACGAAACGCCACGCGTTTCGACGCCTTCAAGTCGGCAGACCTGCGTGTTGCCTACACATTTGCCCTGGACAAGAGTGAACTGCTGACCTTCGTCGAATTCACCAACCTGCTGTTGCAGAAAAACCCCTGCTGTGTCGAATATTCAGTGCGCGACACGGGCGGCGGGGTCTATACGCTGAACCGCGATGTGGACAACTGGATCAGGTTTGCGCCGAATATCGGCATGTTGTGGCGCTTCTAAAAAAAGTGCCCACCGGCTCCAGGGGGGTGGAGCGGTGGGCTTCACGTGGGGACCGCGGGCAATAACCTCCAGGGGGGGCGGAGGAAGGGGAAGGGCCGCGGCGGTCTCCCGGGTGATCGGTGTGGTTGCTGCCTAGAGCAGGAACTGCCAGGTAACGACCAGGGTAACCAGCAGCGCCGTCACGGACAGCAGCAGGTCGCCAAACTCGTAACCGCCAAGAATTTCTTCGTTTGTCATCTTCGTCTCCTCAAGCCGGTTGGCTTCTCTATGGGACGTACTCTAGATGCCGGCGACAAGGGATTCCTTTCAGGGGGGTAACACTTTGTATCGATGTGTAACATGGCCGTTCCGAGCAAGATGAGCCATGGCGATGATCGCGGACAATGTCCCGGCCCCACGTGAGTTCCGCTTGCGGCGCGGCATGAGCCTGGTGCTTGCCGGTGGCCCCGGCGCAACGCCTGGGACTTCGCCGGCGGTTCGTCGCGTCGCGCTGCTGGGTGCGGACTATCCCGGTACACGCATGGCAGCGCGCGTTGCCGTCGGCGACCGGCTAGGGCTTGGGCAGGCGGTGATGTGTGACCGGCACGATCCGGCACTGCTGTTTACCTCGCCTGGCACCGGCACCGTCAGCAGCATCACGCACGGCGAGCGCCGCGAACTGCGATCAATCGTGATCGACCTCGATGGTACGGAACCCCGGGAAACTTTTACCGATCCGCTCGATCCCGCCACGGCAACTGCGGCCGTGATCCGCGAGCGGCTCCTGGCGTCAGGCCTCTGGACAGCCTTTCGCACGCGACCCTTCCGTCGCGTGCCGGGCTCCGCCGACACGCCGGACGCCATCTTCGTCACCGCGATCGACACGGCGCCACTGGCAGGTGACCCGCGTGCCGCGATCTCCCGCGATCCGGCTGCATTCCGGGCCGGCATCCTTGCACTGACACGGCTCATTTCCGGCACCATCTACGTATGCCGGTCACCCGGTGAATCCTTGCCGCTGCCCGACAGCCACCAGCTTGTCGATGCCGTGTTCAGCGGCCCCCATCCGGCGGGCCTGCCAGGCACGCACATCCATCATCTGCATCCCGTCGGCGCGGCACGCACGGTCTGGTACCTCGACTGCCAGGATGTTCAGGCCATCGGCCGACTGCTCACGACCGGCATTCTCGATTTCAGCCGTGTAGTGGCACTGACCGGCGCGGTTGCGGCGCCGCGCCTGCTATTGACGCGGCTCGGCGCCAGCATCACCGATCTGGTCGGGGAT